>CAKUGF010000005.1 GCA_934654585.1 uncultured Collinsella sp.
CCGAGACGGAGCCCTGCCAGCCGATGCCGGCGACGTGGGCGCGGTATGAGACCGAGGGGGGCTCGGAGGACCTGTCGGCGAAGGGCGTGGAGGTGTCGCCCGGGGCGGGGTCGCCCTTGGGCAGGACCGCGACCTGGACGGCCTGGGCGGCGCGGCCGTAGCCGGCGGATCCGGCCTCGGCGCCGTCGCAGGCCCAGCCCAGCCAGCCGAACTCGGCCGAGTGGACGCGGTACCAGACGGTGTAGCGGGAAGACAGCTCCCCGGACAGCCTGACCCTCAGGGCCTCGACGGCGCGGGACTGGCCGGTGGTGCCGGCGGTGCCGCCGTTGCCGACGGCGGGCTGCCAGCCGATGCCGGCGACGTGGGCCTCGACGGAAAGGGCGTCCTCGCCGAGGGGCTCGCCGGTCGACGCGTCGGACAGGACGAGGCGCAGCGCCTCGAGGGGGAGCCCCCTGCCGGTCGTGCCGGCGGTCTCGCCGCCGGCGACGGCGCCCATCCAGCCGATATTGGAGACGTGGGCCGAGTATGAGAGCGAGACGGGCGCGGCGGCCTCGGGCTGGGCGGGCTCAGCCTGGGAACCGTCGGCCTGGGCGGCGTCGGCCTTCGCGGCGGGCTCGCCGCCGGACCCCGCGTCGGCGGGCTGGGCCTCGCCGGGGAGGGCCTGCGGATCCCCCGCCGCGGCGGGGGCGGCGTAGGCCGCGGGCCCGCACAGGGCCAGGGCGGCCGCGACCGCCAGCGCGGCGGCGGCGCCGGAAATTCGCTTCACGAATCGTCTCATAGAAAAATCCCCCTAATCTAGCAACGGTTTAAAGTCTACTAGATTGGGGGGACGGGAACCAAGCCGGCGCAGGCAGACAAACAATCAAATCAAATTGCTCGTCGGGGAAATCTAGTCCACATCGTGAGCAACACCGGCTATACCCCTAAAGGTCAATCTGAGCCAAATTTAGAAACCAGCTTTCGAGCCAAGAAAAGCTTGACTGTTAGCGTCGGAATAATTTAGCCAAATATAGTCGGCCGAGATTGACCAATCCCGGCCGACCCATTTTAGCCAACACGCCCGCATCTATGTCTTTCCTATCGCTTTGCTACATCCCCTCGGGCTGGATCCCCCTCATCTTCACCGCCTGGGGGACGGCCTCCACCAAGTAGGTGTCGAGCCCCCTGCCGCGGTAGCTCGGGCCCCGCATCACGAACACCGACGCCTTGTCGAACAGTCTGTCGAGGGCGCAGAGGAGCGTGTCGTCGCCCGTGAAGAACTCATCCCACCCGCTCGGGGCGATGTTGCTCGTGAGGACCATCGCGTTCGGCCCCTCCTTCTCGTAGCGCCTGTCGACGACATCGAAGAACAGGTCGGTGCACGGCCTGTCGTAGACGCATCTTCCCACCTCGTCCACGATGAGGCACGACGGCTTGACGAGCGAGGAGACGACCCGCGAGGTGTTTCCCCGCTGGACGGCCTTCTGGAACCTGTCCCTGAGCTCGGTCGCCTTGATGTAGTAGGTCTTGAGCCCCCGCATGCAGCACTCGCGCCCGTAGGCCTGCGCGAGGTGCGTCTTCCCTATGCCGCCGGGCCCGACGAAGGCGACGTTGCGGTGCGCGTAGAGGTCGGCCAGCGACGGGAGCTTGCCCAGCGCGGCCGCGTCCCGGCCCTGGATCCTGGAGAAGTCGAAGCCCTCGAAGGTCTTGGGCTCGCGCCTGGGTAGCCTGCTCAGCCTCAGCAGCGTCTCGATGGAGGCGAGCCTCCTCTTCTCCGCAAGGTAGGAGAAGGTGGCAGCCACGGCGGCCATCTCCCCGTCGCCGAGGTCGAGGTCCGAGGCGAGGGCCGCGAGCTCCTCCGCCCCGATGGCGATCCCGAGCCTCGACGCGGCGTCGCTCGCGAGCTCGTAGGGGCTCGCCCCCGCGCCCGCCATCATTCGGCCCTCCCGAAGTCGAACCTCTCGAAACCGGGCTTCGCCCGGGGCGGGGCGATCTGCTCGACCACGGTCCCGACCGGCTGGGTCGGCAGCTCCTCGGGCTGCGCCGGCGATGTTTCCCACTGCCCCTCGCACCAACTGTCGGCGCCGGTGCCGACAGCGTGGGCGACGAGCTCGCGGGAGAGGTCGTCGCTGTATATGTGTACCACGCGCCCCTCCCGGCTCACCCTGCACTCGCGGCGGCCGTACCAGTAGGGCACGCCGTAGCGGTGCCCCTCGAAGCTCACGAAGCCGTCGAAGGAGGTCTTCCGGCGCAGACACAGATACCGCTCGACCTCGGCCGTAACCTCGAGCGGCCTGGTGTTCGCCGAGCACGCCGCCTCGTGCTCGCGCATCGGGGCGCATGCCGCCGGGCGCCGCCAGCGGCCTCCCTGCTCGGCGCACCAGAGGGCGGCCTCCCGGTTGAGGGCGTCAAGGTCGGTGAAGGACCTTCCCGCGAGGAAGTTCCCCTTCACGAAGCGGACGAGCCTCTCCACCTTGCCCTTCGTATAGGGGTGGCGCGGCCTGCACAGCCTGGTGCGGAAGCCGACGGCGCCCCTGAACTCGGCGTAGTCGGCCTGCCAGACGGGCCGGCCGTCGGCATCGCGGCGAACGACCACGCTCTTCATGTTGTCGGTGAGCACGGTCGCGGGCACGCCCAGCGCCGAGAACGCGTGCAGCATCCCGATGAGGAGGTTCTCCTGGCGCGCGTTCGGGAAGAACTCGACGTGGGCGCTCCCGCAATGGTGGCAGACCATGGCGAAGCAGGCGATCCGCGCCCGCTCGCCGCCGGGGCGCTCGACCGCGACGAAGCCCCAGTCCATCTGGTAGGCCTCTCCAGGCTCCGTCCTGAAGCGCCGCCCGCGGCAGCCCTGCGGGGCCGCCTGCCGCCTCTTCGCGGGCACGAGGTCCCGGTGCGCGGCGATGTAGGTCTTCACCGTGGTGAGGCCGCCGGCGTAGCCCTGGCCGAGCAGCCGTTCGAATATCACCTGCGAATTGGTGACGCCCTTCCGCAGGAGGTCGTCCACCAAGCCGGTGTGGCCGGCGAGCACGCCCGGCGCGGCCCTCCTCCCGCTGTTCCCGTGGGGCAGGGCCCTGAACCCGTGGGCCCTGACCGTCCTCGCACGGGGGCGGGTGAGCCCCGTCCTCCTGCAGAACTCCGCGAGGTTGCATGCCTGCGGGTCGAACCCTTCGCCCACCTCCGCGGCCATCTCCCGGAGCGCCGCGTCTATAATCTCCTGTAGGTCATCGTGTCTCTCGTTCACCTCAATGGTCCTCCTAACGCCGGCGTGTTGGCACCACCAGCGTAGTGGCGGCGGGGAGGCACGGTGGCCATTATTCGGTGACCGCTAATGGTCAAAATTATTTGACCATTAGCGGCTAAAATCGCCCGGCGCTAACACCGGAGCTCATAGAGCGGGCGCGCGCAGAGAGGGGCGATGCCCCGCTGGCCTAGCCTAAGGGCGAAAACGGAATAGACGGACCGACCGTCCGGCTGAGTCTGGGAAGAGGTGCCGGGCGGCGGGCGAAGCATGGCCACCGGACCTATCGAAACACATCTCCACCGTTCCTTCAACTGGGAAAACGGCGCCCCGGGGCCAGATGGGGCCTTGGGGGCGTTCGGCTAGCTGCGGGAACGGCCTATCCGCTCAATGTGTTCGGCTGAGATCGGAAATCAACCCATCAGCTTCCTGAGCTTTATGCCGTGATAGAATAATTGGCTCAAGAACCTGCTTATATTAGGATTGCGCATGCGTCACAGAGGCCTAATACCAGACTAATTGGTTTATCCAACGATCCTAACTGGATTCAATAGATATGAGGCCTGCGAGGCATTAAGGGAGTAACATCCAACGTGAGCCTCTCTCGCAACATCACACACGCTCTGCTCATAACTCTTCGTGTGTTTTGGCGATAAATATTTTGGCGATAAATATATATTTAAAGCCGAAATACCCACTTTGCTACATTCAATGCAACAGCCTTTACCATCGCAAGGAACAATAGCCCTTATTTCCTTTTCAGAGCTCCAAATGTCTCGTTTGATATTTAAGACTTGAGCACAGAGGGTGTAATAAACATTCATTTCGCGAATGGCTGTTTCGTCTTTTTCCCTATACGCTGCTTGCGCAGTAGCAGCCATATATCCAATGATTTTTGAAAAGTCTATGCGAGAAGGCTCGTAAAAAACAGGAAACAGGCGTGATGGATCGACGACTTCGTATTCAACACAAATCCCGTCAGATCCATAATCAGACCACATCTTTAAATTTGAATAGTCCTCGGAAGAAAAAGAACAAATCGCAACGCGACCCGGAAGGTCCCTAATAAAGCCCTCTATTTTTTTCGATAATAATTGAGTTGTTTTCGACTGCTCCAGTTTGCTAACATCAGAACAAAACCCCTTGAGTTCAAACGAATCGTTTTGGTCCGATGCAGAATTGCACCATACGCGTTGATCACGAATAGTTTGCAGCCTTTCACCGAGATCTTTATCAGAAAGGCCTTTAAAAGATATGAATTTATAAATCTTTTTAGGAACCATCAACGCTCTATACTTATCAAAACCTTCAACATCACCTTCCCTTAAAGAGCTTAAACATCTCTGTTTAAGCTCTCCGGCAGATAACTTATAGGAATTACCCATTGAGACAATCTCCTTTTAAACAATTAAACGAATCGCTCAACGCAGGCTTTTAGCCCACGGGTCGCAAGATACAGACGTGCGGCATTAACGATTGAGATCTTCGACCCGATCGTCAGTTTGTGTGCAACATGACGAACGCCCCCCTTAGCAGGCAAACTAGTCCAGCCTTGGCCCAAATGCCCCGCGAACTCATCCCTAACGCGAGCAGTAATCGCACTGTAATCCCCTGCATCCAAGCGCGCAAGGTCGAACACAACCAAATCCAAAAACCACGTGACAAGATCTCCGGGACACAGATTCAACAGCCCTCGCTTGCCCCAGCGCTCCAGCACTTCATGAAGCACCAGCAAATGGGCGTCGACCTTGTCCATGCGCTTGGCGCCGGCGTTAAAAACATGTGTCAGAGACCTCTCCTGCATCACGTAGTGGTACAACTTGTCGCGCTCGACGACCGTCTTGGCAGACAGCGGATACGATTCAAACTGGAACACAACGTCCTCGGCAAATCGGACATTTTCGGCAAAACGCAGAGATTCACGCTCAATCAGCTCGCGAGAGTATGCCGCACGCCATACATAGGGTTGTGCATTAGCAGAAAACAGTAGCCCCGAATCAAATGGCTCAAACGCACGCGCTTCAGGAGAAAGCAGTTGCTTGATGCGCTTCGAGGCCGACTCGGCAGGCTCGCACTCGGCTCCAAACACAACAATCTCGGGATGTTCCTTAGCAAACGTATCGACCAAGAACTCGGCAAGATTTGGCTCGACGTAATCGTCCGAATCAACGAAATCGACAATGTCGCCATGCGCAACATCCATGCCAGCATTACGAGCAGACGAAAGTCCGCCGTTAGGCTTCTCGACAACACGTATGCGAGAATCTTTGCACGCATACTCACCAATAATCGCTGCGGAGTCATCCGGCGAACCATCGTTTACAACAATAATCTCGATATCCGAGTATGTCTGACCCAAAAGAGAATCAAAGCAACGGGGCAGGAAATCCTGAGTGTTATAAACGGGGACGATGAATGAGACCTTCGGACTTGCCATAACTCCCCTATTTCTTAATTGCATCCAGAACGAATGCGGCAACCACGCCCGGGCCGCCGACGCGCGCATAATGCTTCGCGCGGCCCATCGCGCCGGCACCAGCAAAATCCGAAGACTCAGCCAACCACTTTTGTGGATCGTCAACAATAGCCTTCAGGTTCGCTCGCTTCCACGGCTTGAGGTCCGTTAGTTCAAACTCACCGGCCTCAAGCGCTCCGCGGAACTCCTGGGCCATACGGTCCAAAAACTCGGCGTAAAACTTGGGATTCAGGCGAATGTAACTCCACATATATGAATCGTATTTAATGATATTTGCGAACTTAAGCAGCTTGGCAACATCGTGCGAAGAGTGCGACTCAGCGTAATCCTCGACAATCCAGCGATGAATCTCGGCGTATTCATCGTTAACGCAATGAACCTTATTGGGCGAATTGACTGAGGACCCTTCGTTGTCCTGCCGATATGAAAGAACCGAATCGTGCAGGTAAACCGCAGTATCGGCAAGGGCAAACACTTTAAAGGTAAATGAGGCATCCTGAAACGCAGCTCCAGGCGTCGGCAAGAATCGGATGTCATTGCGGTTCAAGAACTCTCGACGATACACCGCAGACCAAATCGATGGCTTAAGCGAAAAGGCATCAACGGTGTCGCTCGGACAGACCGGCTTGTTGCACTCCTTAAGCTTAAAGAGCTCCATCAGCTCTCTGCGCTCCTCGGGCTTCGACCAATACAGGTCAAAATTCGCCTTCGCAAAGTCAGCGCCAAAACGCTCGGCGGCGGACACCAGCTTTTCCAGCGCATCGGGCGCCATAAAGTCATCGGATTCAAGGATGCCCACGTACTTGCCGCGCGCCATCTCAAGCCCGCGGTTCATCGAGTCTCCGTAGCCGCTGTTGGCCTTGTCAATCATCCTTAAGCGCGAGTCGCGGTCCATGTACTCGCGGATAATCGCTGGCGAGTCGTCGGTGGACCCGTCGTTGATACAAATGATCTCGATGTCTTTAAGTGTTTGCGCAATAGCCGAATCGAGGCACTCGCGAAGATAGCGCTCAACGTTGTAAATGGGGATAAGCAGCGACAGGACAGGGCTGCCAGAGGCGTTAGTAGACAAATGTGCTCCTTAGGTAATACCTGTCGTTAATGGTATCAAAGGGTCGTCCCGCCCGCGGGCGTTTATATAATCTATGGAGCTCGTAGAGGCAAACAGGAGCGAAAGGAAGACATGGCGCCTAAAGCCACACGCAACACCTCCATCGAAGCGCTGCGCTTGGTCGCGGTCGTCGGGATTGCCATATTCCACACGTTTCAATGGACCTTCCAGGCCGTTTGCACCGGCATGCCGGAGTATGCGCCGCTCGCCGCCTTCCCCTATTCGGGCGCCTTGGGCTGCATCAATCTGTTGGGCTGCTGGGCCAACGAGGTCTTCTTTATGATCTCCGGGTACTTCCTTATTCCCTCGGCTGCACGCGCCCTCAAAAACGGGTCGTCCGTGCGTGACCTCACGAGCAAATCGCTTGCCCGCTTAAGGAAGATCGTCTTTCCGACGCTGTTTTACTGCGCTGTCTGCCTGCTTGTCTCGATGTATATCTATCCCCTGCCAGAAATCTCGCTGCACGAGATTGGCTGGCTCACCCTGGGTATCGAGTTTATCTGGGTCTACGCAGCATCCGTGCTGCTCGTACCGGCCATCGTGCTGGCACGAAGGCAAATCGGCAGCAAAAGGGCTCCGTTTGTCGTAACACTCCTCGTGCTGGCAACATTTGGAATCAACTGTTACATT
This sequence comes from uncultured Collinsella sp., assembly GCA_934654585.1. Classification (GTDB taxonomy): domain Bacteria; phylum Actinomycetota; class Coriobacteriia; order Coriobacteriales; family Coriobacteriaceae; genus Collinsella. The sequence continues at coordinate 7,435 of CAKUGF010000005.1, forward strand.
GCAGCCACGGCAAGCGAAGTGGCTAGTGTCGTCCTGTGGCGCAAACTCATGAGCGCCGTTACCTATCTGGTAGCGTTTATTGCAGCAGGCGAGATGCGATTTGCCCTCGAGCACTGCGATAAAACCTCCGTGACCCAAAAATCCAAAGTCGTACTGATCGGACTCACAGCCGCCACCATCGCGATCGAGCTCCTGTTGTCGGCAAATAGCCAATACGGCGCACTCTGGATGCTCTCCTATAAGTCCACTTCCGCCCTATCGTTCGTTTTGGCCGCCGCATCCGTTGCCACCGCGGCACTCCATCAACCGCGCCACGAAGCCTCGGCCGCAGACAAGGCGATCGCATCTCTCGCCGCGGGAACGCTGGGCTTCTACGCCGTACAGTCGTTCACCTGCAATGTTTGGCGACCCATCTTCGACGATGCAATCTACACCATGGCAGTCGGCGTCCAGACGGGAGCGACCAATCCGTTCGGCGCCATCCTGCTCGGAATCGTTATGAGCCTCTGTCTGGCGTTCGCTCTGCTCATCATAGATATCGTGCGCCGAGCTGTGGTCGCCGCTGCCAAAACGCGCATGGGCAACTAGGCGTCCTTCCTGCCCCGCAAGCCACGAAGCGCGCACGCGCCCGATGCAAATAACATCGCAAAGACAATCGCCCAGTTCTTGCAGCCAAATACCGGAATGTGAACAATCGCATGGTCATGCATAACAACGAAATAGCCCAGAACGACTACAAGCGGCAGCACCATAAGCAGTGATTGAGTCAAAACCTCGCGACGACGACCGCCTTGCGCCCCGCCCCGTATCGAGCAAACGAGCACTCCAGTCCAAATCGCCAATACAGCAACAAACGAAATAAGGCAGACAACGTTCGAGAGCATCGCATAACCGGCAGTTGAGCAGATGGCGAACAGCTGCGGGCTCATGCAATAAAAATCCTTCAATATCTGAGGCCAATCAGCTTGGGGCAGCAGCGACGAAGACCCATGCGCGGACCAAAGGCCCATCTCGCCCAGAACGTTCGAGAAGACCTCATTCCAGCCCAATACAAATGCAGCGACAACCCATTTCGTCGCCCAGGTAAGCACAAACGAAAGCCCAAACCCAAAGAGTGCCCGCAGCATCGTGACGACGCAGCGCTTGGGGCGCTCGTCCTCGGGGAGCGCGATAAAGGCGAAAAAGCAGTGAAGGGCGACAACAGCAGCCGGAATCGTCAAAAAGTCAAGAAACGAGAACACAGCCCCCGTCGCTATCGACCAAAGAACGAGACGGCTTGCAAAGGTCTGCGCGCTCGAGGCCGAGCTTAAACGAAGACTCATACATGACATCATAATGAGCGCCACAAAGAACGAAATGCACAGCAGCAAATCGCCGATAACGTTGAAAAACAGATTGGTCGAAAACAGCAGGATTACAAGGAAGCCCAGCGTCAATGGCATTGAAAATCGCTTCCGCAATGCAAGATAAGCGCAAGCTGAGCCAGCGATCGCCAGGGCAGCAGCAGGCACTACGACAACGTCGATACCGCCAATAAACAGGCAGATATTTGTAAGCAGCTGCCAACCATGCCAATAACGATAGTATTGCTGATGTGTAATCCCACCGGCTTTCGCAACATCATCGATCTCGGCAACGGCCATCGTCTTAAACGGAGAACCCTGATCCTTTTGCTGGGCAATCTCCAAGATAAAGCGATTGTTGTCAAAGCAAACGGGACCGGCAAATACACGGTGGTCGTAGACATACATATCAGTCAGCAGAGCAGAGGATGCCGAGTCCTGCGCATGCGGCTCGACAACGCCCCGGGGAAGGCAATTCGCCGCGGTGTTGCTCAGGACAAATACCAGCTGAAGGACCAAAAACAGCAAGAGCGACGTAGCGGGAAGGCTGTCGGCAAAGGAGGCTAAACGAGTTTTATTCACAGGGCATCCAAACAGAAAAGATCGCGTCCATAGGAATCGGCACCTATGTAATACCACAATGCGCGCATGCGATCTCGCTACGTCCACACGTCGACCTGGCTTATAACAGACGTTCTTGGTGATTAGCGGAACATTGCCCGTGGGCGCCCGCCTACGCTTACAATAGTTGTGTCCCATTGGGCACGTTGTTTATTCCGCAGGGCCAAAACGCGGTCCACGCGAAAGGATATTCTCGTTCATGACTTCCACCCTTCCCGCCCCCATCGATAAGCTCGCCATCGTCGTCGTTACGTACAAGCGCCAGGAGCTCTTGGCCAACCTGTTCGACTCCATGACCGAGCTCACGGCCGCGCCTTGGCGCATCGTGATTGTCGATAACGAGAATTCGCGCGAGACCGAGGCCATGTGCTCCGCGTTTAACGAGCGCCTGGCCAACTTGTGGGGCACCGACACCGGCCAGCCCGACGCACAGGGTGGCACCGACCGCGTCGTCTACGCGCCCCAGCTCGAAAACGGCGGCGGCGCGGGCGGCTTCTCTGCCGGCACCAAGTGCGCCTACGACTTAGGCGCCCAGTGGTTCTGGGTCATGGACGACGACGTGCTCGTCGTCCCCGAGGGCATCGAGCGCCTTGCCAAGTGGACGGATCGCTACGACGTCATTCAGGGCTCTCGCCTAGACTTCGATGGCGGCGCCTTCTTCTGGCAGTATCAGCTCATCCTTTCGCTCGGCATCCCCAACCCCATCGCCAAGTGGGACCTGGGCCCCGAGGGCTATCGCGCCATGAACCAGCTGTGCTTTGAGGGCGGCCTGTTCTCGCGCCGCGTAGTCGACAAAATCGGCTTGCCCGACGCGCGCTTCTTCATCTATGGCGACGACGCCTGCTACGGCTATGTCGCCAGCCAGCACTTCCCTGCCGCCGTGGTCGCCGACGTGGTGCTCAAGCGCGCCCGCGCCGTCTCTAACTGGGACATCGCCGGCAAGCGCCAGCTCAACTCCACGAGCGACACCAACCGCTACTACATCATGCGCAACCGCGGCTTCTTGGCGCGCTACATGCAAATCTACGGCGACTACCAACCCGTGCTGTTCCGTCTGGGCAACGCGGCAACCTTCTGCAAGGAGTTCATCCGCCTGGCCGCCGTCGACAAATGCTTTAAGACCGGTATCCCGGCGCTTCGCCGCGGCATGAAGGACGCCCGTAAGATCATCAAGGATCCCAATTGGAAGCCCATGCCGCCCATGAAGGACGCCGAGTAGCGAAAGCTTTCTTCTAGCCCTTGCCCTAGCTTAGAGCCGCTGGCACACCGCGGACACATGTTGACCGTCAAAACCGAAACCCCAGCGCATACGGCCGACGGCAGGTCGAGGCACGCGGATTTCATCGACGCCGTCGCGCTCTATGTCGAGCAATGCCTGCACGGCGAGCAATTCCAGCCCCAGCGCATCTACGCCGGCGTCATACATTATATTGATCGTTACAAGCGGGCGCTCGTCGAGCATACCGAGGGTATCGGCCACATCGAACGTCCTTCCCGTAGGAAGCACCTGGATATCCCAGCGATCCGCCCCGCGCTTTCGGTTGGATGACGGATTGGCATACCCCGGCATACCAAAGCAGAGCCCTTGCAGCAGTAGGTGGTACGGCAACGGCGAATCCGTCTCGACCGCGCCAACTCCCGCGTCACCTAGAATTCGACGCAACGCCCGTCTCACCGCATCCTCGTCACCGCGGCACAATCCATCGCGAAACTCATCAACGTCCTGCGCGTCCTCGACGGCGCACTCGAACCATTCAATAATCACGAGGCGCAGCGCCTGGCGAAGCTCGCCATTGGGCAGACGCAGAGCACGCGAAAGGGCACCGTGCTCCGGCTCCTCAGTCGCATCCGTTGTCAAAAAGCCAGACAGGTAGAGCGCAGTCCAAATATCATCAGGCGACTCGACCTCTTGCCCTGCAGCACTCAGGTTCAAAGGAACCTCAAGGCAACCATGAGGCTCGAGCAGGTCGAACAACACCGACAGGCGATCCAAATTCCAATCGCCAATTACCTCACTCAGGCGATCGGCAAACTCATAAAGGTCCGCACGCGCAGGCGACGTGCAGCCGCGATCCATAAAATCAATCATGCGACCAGAGCTTTGACAGTAAAACCCGCCAAACCGGTACCCCTCGAGCCATTCGCGAGCTTCATCCAGACAATCTTTGCAACCGGCGCGCCCCAATAACGCCTGACATTCGGCATCCGAGAAGCCAAACCAACGATCGCACCAGGACGAAAGCGGGGTCGCCAAGCGAAACGAACAGCCAGTCCGCGTCAGCACCGTCTCCGCAGGCCCGGGGTGTTCCCCCATCAGACAAGCCAACCGCAGCGAATCGCCTGCGGAGGCAATGGCATCGAAGAGCACGCGCTCCAGCAACCCTGCCGGAGCGACAACATTGCCGCGCTTTGTCCCCGCACAGTTCGACCACGCCGCATCGTAGTCATCAACCAGCAGCACAACCTGTTCGTCGCAAGCCATTTCCAACAGCTCAATCAGCACACCAAGCACGGCATCGACCTCATCGGGGCTCGCCACCCCGCGCGCAACACGCTCGACATGGCGCACCTTACGGCTCGGTAAATCCGATGCTGTAAGCAGCGGCAGCAAGCGAGCGCACTCATGGGAGACGGCATCGCGCAAGGCCGCAGCAGCATCGGCACCACACTTTGCGGCAGGGGAAAAGTCCAGCATGATCACCGGATAACATGCATACTCATCACGATAGAGTCCCTCTTCGGCGTCCCAAATCTGCGTGCCGACAAACATCCCGGGGTCTGCTCTCCCAATCACCGGGCGCTCCAAAAACGCCTTGAGCATCGACAGGTTCACGCTCTTGCCAAAGCCCTCGGGCCGGCAACACACCACAACGGATGCGTCGCAATCCAAAACATCGGCAATAAATAGAGTCTTATCGACTAACATGCACCGATCAACTGCCTTGGCAAAATCGTGAACGCCGACCGGCAAAGCCGTGTCGTCTGCATGATCGATCAGTCGCGCATCAACACCAGTTTCACCATAATTCACCTGTTCAGACACCGTAACTTCTCCCTATAACGCAGCACGATGTCAATTGTAATGAGCGGCGAATACGCAACGGTGTTGCCGAGCAAACGTTTCGGGCAACGGTAGCAACAATAGCTCCGATGGGCGCAATAAATCGTTGCACAACAAAATGGGGCCCGATGCAACTGCACCAGGCCCATTACGAATCTTTAAAGTTGTCGAGCAACCGAAAGAGGCTACTCCTCGAAGCCGTCCTTCCCAGCAGCCTTGTTCTGCTGATCGAGCTTGTGCTTGCCGCTCACGATGGACGTGGCACCAAGTGTAGCCAGGCTCGCGCTGGCCAGGCTCGCCATCACGATAAGGTCGCCCGTCTTGGGCATATTGCCGCCCGAGGACTTGGTCGTCGTGGTCGTGGTGGTTGTAGTGGTCACCGTCTTGGAGTCATTTTGCTCCTGGACCTGGCCTTCGGCACCACTCTTGCCGCTGTCCTCGGCCTGTTTCTTTTCGCCCTCGGCCTTATCCTCGCCCTTGTCTGCCTTCTCAGATTCAGATTTCTTATCCTCATCTTTCTTCTGCTCGGCCTTGTCGCCCTTCCCCTCTGAGCCAGAGCCTTTATCGGATTCGCCCTTTTCGGAATCCATATCCTTTGAGTCGCCCTTAGCGGCCTCGGTCTTTTCTGTGGAATCCTGGCCAGAATTGCCCTCGTTCGAAGTCGAGCCGTTATTGACGTCGGTCTTCAACGACGACCCCGACGTAGAGCCGGACTGCTCGCCGGCAGAGGGCTTCTTGCCCGTCGAAACAGTGGGCGCATCCGGTGCCCTATTCGAGTCGCCCTTGGAACCGCCATTACCGGTATCGATCGAGGGCGTATCCGCCTTAACGCCATCGTTACCGCCGTCATTCGAATCGTCCGAATCGGGTCCAGGCGCACTCTCTACGCCGTTTCCGCCAGCACCACTGTTAGTCCCAGGCGTCGGCGAGGTAGGTGCCACAGGAGCCTTGTTCGAGCCAGGCGTCTGCGGGGGCTCGGATTCATTGTTCTTCCCAGCAGCCTCGTCCTCGGCAATATAGACCAGGCAGTCCTTGAGTTCGTTGCGGTAACGATTCTTCCAACTCTTGTGATACTCGGGCTGGTTCGGATACTTCTTCGCCACGTTCTCGACCACACTATTAGAAAGCGCCGTCACAAACTCGCGGTCGGTCATGTCGTTGGAAAGATTCGCCCAACGGAAAAAGTCCTGGCATCCATAGGTGCCGCACAAGTTGGTGATGCTCCAGACCATGCCCTTGACGCAATCGGCGCGACCGGAAATATCAATGCCCAGGCCGCTCTTGAGCCAAGCCTCGGTAACCGCATAGTAGGAGTTGTACGCATAGGCATCCTGCAGCGCCGAGAACTCCGCGGGGTCGGTGTTGTAGGCGCCCAGGAAAGCATCCTGCGCAATGCGCCCCAGCTCGGTAAGCTGGCCATTCGCATACATGGGATTATTCGCGTTGGAAATCTCGCTGCCGCGATCGATCGCGTCTTTGAGCATGCTGTACTTATCGGGATTGTAGTTGTGGGCCTGCTTCATAAATGGAATAAGCGACCAGCGGCGATCGAACTGATAGCAACCAAGTGCGTTATAACCGTCGCCGTACGAAAAGCCCTGGTTATAGTTGCCACGGCTCTCGTACTTGCTAAAGTACTTCATCTCGTCGGTCACGTTAACCAACGAGACGCCCTGGACCGATCGCAGAACGCCCGAGAAGGACTGCTGAGTATAAAGGCCCTTATCGATATTGGTGGCATCCGAGGCAACGCCCGGTGTGGGCTCCTCGGCAACAGCGGCCGTGGGCGCGGAAACGGCGCCAAACGAGAGCGCCAGCGTCAGGCCCGCAACGATAGCGGAATGCTTGGGCTGCATAAGATCCTCCCTGCATTGGTGTAGTTAAAGTGCAGTTTGCAAAGATAGATTCAGTATTACAGCTCCCCGCTTGTTGCACAACAACAACTCGGCAAACGGCAACAACCCTCCGCGAAATCTTAAGGAATTGTGCTGGAGCTACAGCTTGATATCGAAGTTGATTTCGGGGACGGCGGCTAGGTCTGCTAGGGTCACGCCGTCGACGTAGTTCTCGATGACCTCGTCCAGGCCGCGCCAAAACTTGACCGTGGAGCACAGATCGCTGCGGGTGCAGCTATTGTCGATGCCGTCGCACGCAACGGGCGCCGTACTGCCCTCGACGGCGCGCAGGATATCGCCGGCGCGTACCTCGGCCGGGTCCTTGGCCATCATGTAGCCGCCGCCCTTGCCGCGCACGCTCTTGAGCAGGCCCGCCTTCATAAGCGGGCGGACCAGCTGTTCCAAATACTTTTGCGAAATATGCTCGCGGTCAGCCACCTCGCGCAGGGCAATCTTACCCTCGGCGTCACCCAGCGCCGCGATATAGATCATCAGTCGGAGGGCATAGCGGCCCTTGGAAGAAATGAGCATACCTACCCTCCCATCGTTCCTGGGACAACATAACCTGAAGTGTTTGCCCCAAATTGTAAGTACGTGGGACAGGTAATTCTGATGAATTTGTCCCACAATCTGAAAAGTCGAGTGGATTAGTCGGGTTTTCCCTTGACTAACGCCGAACCCATAGTAACTTTATTCCGAGAAGATTCCTAGGGTTTAGTACACCTATGAGTACACCATATACAGAGAGGGACAGCATGAGCGCAAATCCGCTGCTTTCCATCGAAGGTCTAACCGCCTCCGTGGACGAGAAGACCATCCTCCACAACGTCAACCTCAACGTCGCCGCCGGCGAGACCCACGTGCTGATGGGTCCCAACGGCGCCGGCAAGTCCACCCTCGGCCACCTGGTCATGGGCGACCCCGTCTACACCGTCAACGACGGCCGCATCGTCTTTGACGGCCAGGACATCACCGAGCTCACCACCGACAAGCGCTCGCGCGCCGGCCTGTTCCTGAGCTTCCAGGCCCCGGTCGAGATCCCGGGCGTGCCGCTGTCGAGCTTTTTGCGCGCCAGCATCGCCGGCCGCCCCGGCCTGGAGATGAAGGGCAAGGAGTTCCGCCGTCGCGTCAAGGAGCTCGCGGCCGAGCTCAACATGGACACCGCCTACCTCAACCGCGAGCTGGGCGTGGGCTTCTCGGGCGGCGAGAAGAAGAAGGTCGAGATGCTCCAGCTCCTGCTGCTGCAGCCCAAGCTCGCCATCCTGGACGAGACCGACTCGGGCCTGGACGTCGACGCGCTTTCCACCGTCAGCCACGGCATGGACGCCTACCGCAAGAGCTGCGACGGCTCCATGCTCATCATCACGCACAACACGCGCATCCTGGAGCACCTGGATGTCGACCGCGTCCACGTTATGGTCAAGGGCCACATCGTGCGCGAGGACGACGCCTCGCTCATCCCCTGGATCGACAAGAACGGTTTTGAGACCTTCGAGCGCGAGGCCGCCGAGCAGCGCGCCCAGGCCGAGGCCGCCGCTGCCGAGCAGCAGGCGTAAAGGGGCGACGTAATGACCAAGAACCGCACCGAGGTCGCGGACATCGACCGCAGCCTCTACGACTTCACCTACGGCGAGGAGGGATTCGAGCGCCTCGACGCCGGCATCACGCCCGACATCGTGCGCGAGATCAGCGCCAAGAAGGACGAGCCGCAGTGGATGCTCGACCTGCGCCTCAAGTCCCTCGAGATCTTTAACCGCTTCCCTGATCCGACGTGGGGTCCCTCCATCGAGGGCCTGGACATGGACAACATCGTCACCTATGTCAAGCCCAACACCGACCAAAAGCACGACTGGGAGTCGGTACCCGACGACATCAAGAACACTTTTGAGCGTCTGGGCATCCCCGAGGCCGAGCGCAGCTATCTGGCGGGCGTCGGCGCGCAGTACGACTCCGAGCTCGTCTACCACAACATGCAGGACACGGCGTCAAAGATGGGCATCGTCTACTCCGGTATTGAGGAGGCCCTGCACGATCCGCAGTGGGAGCCGCTCATCCACGAGAAGTTTATGACGCTCATCCCGCCCACCGATCACAAGTTTGCGGCCCTGCACGGCGCCGTGTGGTCGGGCGGCTCGTTTGTCTACGTGCCCAAGGGCACCAAGCTCGATTTTCCGCTGCAGAGCTACTTCCGCCTCAACGCCAAGGGCGCCGGCCAGTTTGAGCACACGCTCATCATCGTCGAGGACGATGCCGACCTGCACTTTATCGAGGGCTGTTCCGCGCCCAAGTACAACGTGGCCAACCTCCACGCCGGTGCCGTCGAGCTCTTTGTGGGCAAGCGCGCGCACCTGCGCTACTCGACCATCGAGAACTGGTCAAAGAACATGTACAACCTCAACACCAAGCGTGCGCGCGTGGACGAGGACGGCGACATCGAGTGGATCAGCGGCTCCTTCGGCAGCCATGTGGGCTATCTCTACCCCATGAGCGTGCTCAACGGCCGCCGCGCCCGCTCGAGCTTTACCGGCATCACCTTTGCAGGCGCCGGCCAGAACCTCGACACCGGCTGCAAGGTCGTGCTCAACGCGCCCGAGACCTCGGCGACCGTCGAGACCAAGGGCATCTCCAAGAGCGGCGGCATCCAGACGTTCCGCAGCTCCATCGTGGCCACGCCCAAGGCCGAGGGCTCCAAGGCAACCGTGAGCTGCCAGTCGCTGATGCTCGACGACCAGAGCCGCTCCGACACCATCCCGGCCATGGACATCCGCGCCAAGAACGTCGACATCGGCCACGAGGCCACCATCGGCCGCATCGGCGACGACAAGGTCTTCTACCTGATGAGCCGCGGTATCTCCGAGGAAGAGGCCCGCACCATGATCGTCAACGGCTTTGCCAACCCGGTCTCCAAGGAACTGCCGCTGGAGTACGCCGTCGAGATGAACAACCTGATCAAGCTCGAGATGGAAGGAGCGATCGGATAATGAAACAGACCACGAACACCGCTGCTACCACCCTTGAGCAAGTCAATGCGATGCCCGCAGCAACTTGGGGCTGGCTCAAGATGAACCAGACCAAGCTCGAGCTTTCGGACGAACTTGCCGCCGCTCCCGCCGAGGCCGTAGAGGCCGAGGGCCTGGACGAGCAGTTCCTCGGCGCGGACGACGCCTTCGATACCGCCATGGAAGCCATGGCCGAGCGCTTCCCCGAGCGCCGCGCCTCCGCCCCCGGCGACGCCGCCGACCGCGCCCGCATCACGCCCGAGACCGAGCTCGACGTGCCCGCCACCTCCGTCTACCAGGCAGGCGCCATCAAGCTCGAGGAGGAGCTCTCCCCCGCCGAGGCCTTCGAGACCGGCATGGGCGAGGCCGCCTACGCCTATCTGGCAGACCACGCTACCAAGCGCATCGTCATCGATGTACCCGCATACAAGCACGCAACGGCCACTGTGCGCGTGAGCGGCGTCGACACAGCGGCTGCGATTGCCGCCATCGACGTCGTCACCCGCCCGCAGGCCACACTCGACCTGAACATTGCCCTGGACTCCCCCGTTACCGGCGAGGGCGTCGTGGGCTCCGTGCTGCGCGTGTGCGCCCACGAGTACGCCACCGTCAACGTGACCTGCACGCAGACGCTCGACGACAGCTGGATCGCACTCGACGACACGGGCCTGTTCCTGGACGAGGGCGCACGCGTCAACGTGCAGCACACCGTCCTGGGTGCCGGTGCCAGCGCCACCGGCCTTGCCGGCGACCTGTTGGGCGACACCGCCAAGGTCACCATCGACACCGATTACCTGGGTGCTCGCGAGCAGGTGCGCGACTTTAACTACGAGCTGCGCCACCGCGGCCGCAAGACCGAGTGCGAGATCGACGCCAACGGCGTGCTGACTGGCACGTCCAAGAAAGTTTACCGCGGCACCATCGACCTCGTGCACGGTTGCAAGGGCGCAACCGGCACCGAGCGCGAGACCGTGCTGCTCGCCAACAAGGGCGTCGACAACAAGACCGTCCCCGTCATCCTGTGCGACGAAGACGACGTCGCCGGCAACCACGGCGCCACCATCGGCCACGTCCGCGACGAGCAGCTGTTCTACCTCGCCTGCCGCGGCCTTGATCAAAACGCCGCCGAGGACCTGTTCATCCGCGCCAAGCTGGAGGACGCCGCGCTTTCCGCCACCGACGAGCGCACCCGCGCCGCCGTCGTCCGCCTAGGCAACAACCTGATCGACAACTTTGAAGAGGAGCTCGCATGATCGACACCGAGCACGTTAAATGCGATACCTGCACCGCCCCCGAGCCCATGGAGCTCGACGCCAGCGACGAGGCTTCGCGCGGCTGGCCTACCGTGGACATCGAGACCAACCCCTACAAGGGCCAGTTCCCGCTGTTCCAGCAGCACCCCGAGATCGCCTTCCTCGATAGCGCCGCCACCGCGCAGCGTCCCGCTTGCGTGCTCGACGCCGAGCGCGACTTCTACCAGCGCATGAACGCCAACCCGCTGCGCGGCCTGTACTCGCTGTCCGTCGAGGCCACCGACGCCATCGCCAAGGTCCGCCAGCAGATCGCCGATCTCATCGGCGCTGCCCAGGCTAACGAGGTTGTCTTCACCCGCAACACGAGCGAGTCGCTCAACCTGGTCGCCAAGAGCTTTGCGCCTACGGTGCTCGAGCCCGGCGACGAGGTCGTCATCACCATCATGGAGCATCACTCCAACCTGATCCCGTGGCAGCAGGTCTGCCGCGAGACCGGCGCCAAGCTCGTCTACCTCTACCCCACCAAGACCGGCCAGCTCACCACCGAGGAAGTTCTTGCCAAGGTGGGCCCCAAGACCAAGATCCTGGCCGTGGGCCAGGTCTCCAACGTGCTGGGCGTCGAGAACCCGGTCAAGAACCTCGGCAAGCTCGTGCACAAGTACGGCGGCTACCTGGTCGTCGACGGCGCACAGTCGCTGCCGCACATGCCGGTTAACGTGGCCGATCTGGGCGCCGACTTCTTTGCCTTTAGCGCGCACAAGGCCATGGGTCCTATGGGCATCGGCGTGCTGTGGGGCAAGATGGACCTGCTCAACGCCATGCCGCCCATGCTCACCGGCGGCGAAATGATCGATTCGGTCACCGAGCAGGACGCCGTCTGGGCGCCCGTCCCCGAGAAGTTCGAGGCCGGTACACAGGACGCCGCCGGCATCTTCGCCACGGGCGCGGCCCTCGACTACCTGATCAACACCGTGGGTTACGACAACATCCAGGCCCGCGAGCAGGCACTCGTCCACTACCTGATGGGCGAGCTCATGCAGCTCGACTTTGTCCAGATCATCGGCTCCATCTACTGGGACAACCACCACGGCGTCGTGAGCTTCAACGTCAAGGGCATCCACCCGCACGACGTTGCGAGCATCATGGACATGGACAGTGTGTGCATCCGCGCCGGCCACCATTGCGCACAGCCGCTGCTCACCTGGCTGGGCGTCGAGAACCTCGCCTGCTGCCGCGCCAGCGTCGCCTTCTACAACGACAAGGCCGATATCGACAAGTTCATCGCCGGTCTGCATCACGTTTGGAGCACGTTCAATGGGTAATCTGTACACCTCCACCACGTTTATGGAGCACAACTCGCACCCGGACTACAAGTACGAGATGGATGCTCCCACGCACGAGCACGACGGCATCAACCCCAGCTGCGGCGACGAGCTCACCTTGCAGCTGCGCGTCGAGAACGGCGTGATCGAGGAGACCTCCTTTACCGGCCACGGCTGCGCCATCAGCCAGGCAAGCGCCGACATCATGGCCGACCTCATCACCGGCGAGACGGTCGAGGAGGCGCGTCGCCTGGCCGGGCTGTTCCTGGCTATGATCCGCGGCGAGCAGCTCTCCGAGGAGGACCTGGAAGACCTGGACGAGGCCGCCCAGCTCCAGGACATCTCGCACATGCCCGCCCGCGTCAAATGCGCCGAGCTCGCCTGGCGCACCCTCGACGGCATGCTCACGGGACAAAATAATCAGTAGTGTATGTCCCAAATCTTAAGAATTTTGTTGGCCGAATCGCTTGACATGAGCGGTTCGGCCATTCTCTATTCCGAGCCCTCGGCCTGTGCCTTCACCCGCGCATAAGCGCGCACGATACGCGAGACGGTGCTTTTGCTGATCCCTGTATACCGCTCAATCTCGCGCACCGTATAGCCGCCATCGTGCAAGGCAAAAATGATCCCGTCTCGCCGCGCAGGCGCAACGGTCTTGAGTTCGTTGAGCGGCACGCCTAGGTGCTTCGCCATCTTATCGGCAAAGGCATGTCGTTCCCATTCCGTCTCGTCCATATCGTGAATCACGGGGTCGAACCCGTCGGGCATCTCCAACGAGTAGGCGATGAAGCCCTCAATAGAACCAAAGAGCTCGAGCACCGTGGACGGATCCGAAAAGCCCATCCTCGCATCGTCATCAAACGCCTGCAGATACTCGGCAAAACTGCTCCACGGATAGCGCTCGATAAGGGCGATACTGGCCTCTTGTGGATTAGCGTGCACGTAGCGGATCGCAGCCATCAGGTGCCGGTCGGTATCGAGTGCCCGCCGGTCAAAACGGTTTTGGAACAAACGACCCGTGCGCTCGGTACGCTTGTTGAACCGACGAGCGTACGTCAAAAGCAGCCGCTGCATCGCCGCGCTCATCCCGTCCTCGTAGTCCGCGAGCACCAGATGTACGCGGTCGCTCATTAGGCACCATGCCACGACCGTCACGCGCTTATCGCGGCAGCAATCGCGCATCAGTTCCAAAAACTCCCGGCGGTCAGCGTCGTTTTCAAAGATGGCCTGCCTACCGACGCCTCGGGCCGAAACGTGATAATAACCGGTAACCGTTCTCCAAACGCGCTGCACGGCAACCCCTTCCGCGGGACCTACTTGCGCCTTCCAATACACCACGATTGAAGCGTGCTATCAAAACATACATGTAAAATGGCACCATCGCGCGGCAGAAGGCGGCAAACGGCCGGCGAACGGCGCCGCGGCACAGGTCAGACGATGTAACGTTTCCGAAAGCTGACCAAAATCGTCAAATAAAGAACAACCACTTCTGATGAATTTGCCCCGCTTAAATCGCTTCAATTGAAAGTTCCGCGCATCTCGCTACGAAAACTGAGCCGTTCGCCGAATATTCCGTGCATTTCGCGGTATTATAGGGGCTGCATGTCATGTCCCTTTCGAAGGGTCGCCCGGCAATCGCCAGCCACGACCCCCAGACGGGACGCCAACACGATAGAGAGGAGAGGCATGCAGTACTCACAGGAAGTGGAGAACATGTGCCCCGTTGCCAAGGGTGCATACCACGGCCCCGCACCCATCCCCGAGGAGGGCAAGTGGGTCCAGGCTAAGGAGATTTCCGACATCTCCGGTCTTACGCACGGTGTGGGTTGGTGCGCACCTCAGCAGGGCGCCTGCAAGCTCACGCTGAACGTCAAGGACGGCATCATCGAGGAGGCCCTCGTTGAGACCATCGGCTGCTCGGGCATGACCCACTCTGCCGCCATGGCTTCCGAGATCCTTCCCGGTAAGACCATCCTCGAGGCCCTCAACACCGACCTTGTCTGCGACGCCATCAACGTCGCTATGCGCGAGATCTTCCTGCAGATCGTTTACGGCCGCAGCCAGACCGCGTTCTCCGAGGGCGGCCTGCCCGTGGGCGCCTCCCTCGACGACCTCGGCAAGGGCCTTCGCTCTCAGGTCGGCACCATGTTCGGCACCAAGGCCAAGGGCGCTCGTTACCTCGAGCTCGCTCAGGGCTACGTCACCCGCATGGCTCTCAACGACAAGAACGAGATCATCGCGTTCGAGTTCCTGAACCTCGGCAAGTTCACCGACGCCGTCAAGGCCGGCAAGACCCCCGAGGAGGCCATCGCTGGCGCTATGGGCCACTATGGTCAGTGGGAGAACGCTGCCAAGTACATCGACCCGCGCACCGACGAGGAGACTCACTCCGTCGCCAGCGTGTTCCCGGTTCACGAGTAGAAAGGGAGGGAAATAACTATGACTGTTACGTTCGAAGGTTACGAGCGCCGCGCTGACAAGATCAACAAGTGCCTCGCCGACAACGGCATCGCCTCCCTCGAGGAAGCTCTGCAGATCTGCACCGACAAGGGCTTCAACCCGCGTGAGATCGTCAACAACACCCAGTCCATCGCCTTCCAGAACGCTGAGTGGGCCTACACCCTCGGCTGCGCTCTCGCTGTCAAGCGTGGCGCCAAGTCCGCTTCTGAGGCTGCCGCCATCATCGGCGAGGGCATCCAGGCCTTCACCGTTCCCGGCTCCGTCGCCGAGGACCGCAAGGTCGGTCTGGGCCACGGCAACCTGGGCGCTATGCTGCTCTCCGACGACACCGAGTGCTTCGCCTTCCTGGCCGGCCACGAGTCCTTCGCTGCCGCTGAGGGCGCTATCGGCCTGGCTCTGAACGCCAACAAGGCTCGTAAGAAGCCGCTGCGCGTCATCCTCAACGGTCTGGGCAAGGACGCTGCTCAGATCATCGCCCGCATCAACGGCTTCACCTATGTGAAGACCCAGTTCGACTACTACACGGGCGAGCTCAAGGTCGTCGAGACCATCCCCTACTCCGATGGTCCCCGTGCTGCCGTTAACTGCTACGGCTCCGACGACGTCCGCGAGGGCGTTGCCATCATGTGGCACGAGAACGTCGACATCTCGATCACCGGTAACTCCACCAACCCCACGCGCTTCCAGCACCCCGTCGCTGGCACCTACAAGAAGGAGCGCATCGAGGCTGGCAAGAAGTACTTCTCCGTCGCTTCTGGTGGCGGCACTGGCCGTACCCTGCACCCGGACAACATGGGCGCCGGCCCTGCCTCTTACGGCATGACCGACACCATGGGCCGTATGCACTCCGACGCCCAGTTCGCCGGCTCTTCCTCCGTGCCTGCGCACGTCGACATGATGGGTCTCATCGGCATGGGCAACAACCCCATGGTCGGTGCCACCGTCGCCTGCGCTGTCGCCGTCGAGGAGGCCCTCAAGGCCTAATCGCGCCCGCGCGATGCTCATATAGTTGAGCTTTGGAGCCGCTACCTTTCGAGGTGGCGGCTCTTTTTGTTACCCCTCTGGCAGTTGCGGTGAAATAGTTCCTAGATAGCCGCCCTATCCTTCCAAACAGGAACTATTCCACCGCAACTTCCAAGCGGGCCTCCCCGGTATATCAGTTGCGGTGATATATGGACTGAATGACGCTTTTTCAGGCCAAAACAGTCCCTATTTCACCGCAACTTATTGAAGGGATGAGGTGGATCGATCGGACACCCTTGACGTCCACCTGCCATATTCGCCCTTCACCGAAACGTAAGCCCTTTGCAAGGCATTTGCCGATTAGCCATGCGACAATGCGCCGGACGAGAAAGGAATCCGATGGAATCGACTGATGTACTGGTAATTGGATCCGGCATTGCAGGCCTTTGTGCCGGCATCGAGGCGGCACACGCGGGCGCCACCGTCGCCATTGCGAGTGCCGGCAAGATCATGAGCGGATCGAGCTTCTTCCCGGGTACCTGGGGCCTGGGGCTTATCGGGCCCGTCGACGAAGTCGACGAACAAGACCTCATCGACACCATACAGACCGTCGGTGGCGGCGTTGCCGACCCCGAGCTCGTCCAGACGTTTGTCCACGGTATTCCTCAGGCTATCCAATGGCTCGAAGACGACTTGGGCGTTGAGCTCCAGCGTCCACAAAGCGCCGAGAGCGCCCAGCAAAAGCAATTTATCCCCTGCTTTGACCACAAGACGCGTATGTGGCGCGGTCTCACCCGCAAACCCCTTGAGGACGCCCTGACAGCCCAGATCGGGGCACTCGGAATTCGTCTGCTTCCCCGCCACGAGCTTATCGACCTTGTTGAGGGTTCGAGCGGCAGAGTCGCCGGCGCCGTGCTTTACGACCGCACCGAGGAGCACCTCGTGCCCATTGCGGCAAAGGCCACCATTATCGCAGCCGGCGGTACAGGTGGCCTGTTCGGGCGCAGCCTCACTTCGGCCGACGTGCTCAGCTCCTCCCAAGCCATCGCCCAAGCACATGGCGCGTCGCTTACCAATATAGAGTTTATGCAGATGATGCCCGGCTTCATTGAGCCCAAGCGCAACCTCGTCTTTAACGAGAAGACCTGGCGCTACGTCAAATTCGACCAGCCGGTTGACATCGACGACGACAAACTGGACAACCTGCTTGAGCAGCGCTCCGGATATGGCCCCTTCACGTCGCGCTTGGCTTCTCGCGCTATCGATCTCGCTATCGACCAGGCAGGCGCCGAAGGCCTGACGCTCCACTACGACTTCCCGCGCGAGGATGTCCCCGAGTTTGTGCAGACCTTTGCCACCTGGCTCCAGGACGAGCACGGCATTGCCCCGACTGATGAGATGCGCGTGGCGATGTATGCCCACGCCGCCAACGGCGGTATCAAGATCGACAAGACAGCCTTCACGGGCGTTGAAGGCCTCTACGCCTGCGGTGAGGCGACAGGCGGCATGCACGGCGCCGACCGCATTGGCGGCCTGTCAAGCGCCAACGGCATCGTCTTTGGGCGCATTGCGGGTGCATCGGCGGCTCGGGCGGCGCTAGACGCCCCTGAGACGCCCTTGAAGACGGATATCGCCCTCCCCCAGCGCGGCCTCGCCAAGGCAGATGCAGAGCGTCTGACTCGCAGCCTCAAGCACACGATGAGCACCTATTGCATGATCAACAGGACCGAAGCAGGCCTAACCAAGGCGTTGCAGGAGCTTGAAAGCCAGCAAGACGAGGCAGCTGCGCTGAGCAAGCCACATGCCAACGACAGCGAAATCGCTGCCCTCGCCCGCTTGGAATCGCAGATTAAGCTAGCACAGGAAATGGTCAAAGCCATGCGCAACCGAACCGAAAATCTCGGTTCCCATTTTCGAGCGGACTAAGTCGAACACCCATCTAAAACAGAACACAGCTAATCGATATCTATAGGCCCCGTGAGCTCGAAATGACACGGGCTCATTCGTGTCCGCACGGGCGAGTATCTTTTATAGACATATATTTATCCCTCGACGAAAGCGAGTTGACCAGCCACTAGCGACGGAGCAAAGAATAGAGGCCATTAAAGACCTTAGAGAAGACATGTTGTAAGGCCAGGCCGCTTGGCCCCTACAAGCAGTCGATCAGCCACCACGTGAGCGGAATAACTCGACCGAAAGCGCGAAGCGGCAAAACGCCAGTTGATTCCCATTTTGCTGACCCCAGCAAAATGGATGCAGCAATCCCCGCAGGAAAGGAATAATAATGGAAAAGACTCAAATAAAAGTGACTATCGACAGCGACGTGGAAACCAGAAAAGGCGTTCACGCGGACAACTTCTCGATCACGACCAGGGGTGATTCTGCCCGCCTCGATTTCTTTCTGTCGGACATTCAGACCGAGGACGGCGAGACGCGCGGCGTGCTGAGCAGTCGCATATTCATGGACATCAGCGATTTGCCGGAACTGAGAGATACGCTCGACGAGGTTATTAAAAAAGCGATGGCAGCCAAGGACGGTGCTGCAAATGGCCGCTAGCGAAACTTTCGAGTGGAGCACAAGCGCCGACGCAAGCGAGATCTTTACCCAAGCACCACACCCCACCACTGAAGCCTGGAAGGCAAACGCGGGAAAATGTCTCTATCTATATCTAGATGAATCTGGAAACCTTGATTTCGGAACCTCTGGAAGCAAATATTTTCTGATGACCTGTGCTGTCACCACAAGGCCCTTTACCGCCGCAGGCAAATTGAGAGACATTAAATTCGATCTGATTGAGACGGGGAAAGACATCGAAAAACTCCATGCCTGCGAAGACAGCGACGCGACAAGGACGCTCGTTTACAACAGCCTCTCGGAATCCGCCGGATCTTATCGTGTTTACACCGCATATATCGACAAGGCGCTCCTCAATGAAAGAGAGAAGACGCCGGATTCGGTGTATTCGATGGTCTTCGAGATGCTCATCGACGAGATATATCGCTCAGAACACCTTGCATGGGTCGAAAGGGCAATCGTTACAACCGACAAACTCCCCAAAGATGCAACGAGGAGGCAGGTGACCAAGCCGCTCAAGCGCTACATGAAGGAGAAGTTCCAGACGAGGCACATCCCCTATTCGCTTTTCCATCGCGACTCATCGAGCGACATGAACCTGCAAGCAGCCGACTATTTTTGCTGGGCCGCTCACCGTGAGATAACATTTGGGAAGGATTGGCCTATCAAAAAAGTGCGAGGCTCTTTCAATCAGATCGGCGAGATTAAAACAAAGAAGCCGATTGAGCCCTGAGACTCAATCGGCTTCCGACCCTTCCAACTATCAAAAGAAGAACCCCTTGGGTTCGTATCGATGGAAGGGAACCTTTTCATCTACATTATGCCCCAAATCAAAGCGGGCAAAAGCGAGAATCCGGCAATTGCCCAGCAGCACTTCAGAGCCAACAAAAAAAGCGACCAGCCGAAGCTAGTCGCTTTAACATACTTTGGTGGGCCGTCAGGGGGTCAGCCCGCTACGCGGGCGGCCGCTGCGGCGCTAAAGCGCCTTGCGCGCTGCGCTGGTAAATGCTTACGCATTTCCTCAGCTTCGCGCCCTTTCGGGTTCGACCCCATGTGAGGTCAACAAAAAAGACGGCCAACTTTCGTTGACCGCCTTAACATACTTTGGTGGGCCGTCAGGGGGTCGAACCCTGGACCTTGGGATTAAGAGTCCCCTGCTCTACCAACTGAGCTAACGACCCAAAGCTAAAGTCCGTTGTGGCGGACTTTAGAGGAGATATCGTGTGGTGGGCCGTCAGGGGGTCGAACCCTGGACCTTGGGATTAAGAGTCCCCTGCTCTACCAACTGAGCTAACGACCCGATATCAACACGAAGCAAGAACTGGGGTGGGTAAAGGGACTCGAACCCTCGACCTACGGGACCACAACCCGTCGCTCTAGCCAACTGAGCTACACCCACCGTGTCCTGTGCGCTTCGCGCTCGACTATTATTGCAAGGAACGCCACGCGATGCAAGCCCCAATTTTCAAGAATTTTGAAAAGAGTTTTTCGAGGCCATTTCGAGCAAATCCCACCGGTTTCACAGGAGTAAACTTGCCCCACTGCAAATGCTCGAAAGGACAGGCATGAAAGAACTCTCCAACCGCACGGCAACATTTACCGATTCGGTCATCCGCCGCATGACGCGCATCTCCAATAAGTACGGCGCCGTCAACCTCTCTCAGGGCTTCCCCGACTTCGATCCTCCGGCACAGCTGCTCGAGAGCCTCAGCGCCATTGCGACCGACCCCAAGCCGCTCTACCACCAGTACTCCATCACCTGGGGCTCCCAGGCCATGCGCGAGGCGCTCGCGGCCAAGCAGGAGCACTTTATGGGCATGCCAGTGAACCCCAACGAGAACATCGTGGTCACGTGCGGCTCCACCGAGGCCATGATGGCCGCCATGATGACGGTCACGAACCCCGGCGACAAGGTCGTCATCTTCTCGCCGTTCTACGAGAACTACGGCGCCGACACCATCCTCTCGGGCGCAGAGCCCATCTACGTGCCGCTGAACCCACCCACCTTCGACTTCGATCGCGAGGTCCTGGAGGCTGCCTTCCGCGACAACGACCCCAAAGCCATCGTCCTGTGCAACCCGTCCAACCCCTGCGGCAAGGTCTTTACGCGCGAGGAGCTCACCTTTATCGCCGACCTGTGCAAAAAGTACGACACCTACTGCATCACCGACGAGGTCTATGAGCACATCGTCTACGCGCCCCACAAGCACGTCTATATGGCAACGCTGCCCGGCATGTTCGAGCGCACCATCAGCTGCAGCTCGCTGTCCAAGACCTACTCCATCACCGGCTGGCGCCTGGGCTACACCATCGCCCCGTCCGAGATCACCGAGCGCATCAAGAAGGTCCACGACTTCCTCACCGTGGGCGCCGCCGCTCCCCTGCAGGAGGCTGTCGTCACCGCCCTTAACTTCGACGACAGCTATTACCAGGAGGTCCTCGACCTCTACACCGCCAAGCGCGACCTGTTCTGCCAGGGCCTCGATAGCATCGGCCTTGAGCACAACGTGCCGCAGGGCGCTTACTACGTCATGATGGACATCTCAGAGTTTGGCTACAACAGCGACCTCGACTTCTGCGAGGACCTGGCCTCCAAGGTGGGCGTGGGTGCCGTGCCTGGCTCGAGCTTCTTCCGCGAGCCCGTCAACCATCTGATCCGCTTCCACTTTGCCAAGCGCGACGAGACGCTAAGCGCAGCACTCGAGAACCTCAAGTCCCTGCGTGATAAAATCAAACCGCGCGGATAAGGACGGCCCGGCACTAAATGCATCCTGAGGCCGGCCACATCCTGGTCTCCCGCGACCCGCGCGACACCATCGGCGAGCACAGCGGCTGCCCCTTCCACGACAACTGCCTGGAGGGCCTCATCGCCGGTCCTGGCGTCAAAAAGCGCTGGGGCGGTAAGTCCGCCGGCGAGATGGCCGACGACCCGGAGGCCATGGACCTGCTTGCCGGCTATCTGGCACAGGCGCTCATGACCTACACGCTGTGCTATGCGCCGCAGAAGATCATCATCGGCGGTGGCGTTGCCGACCACACCCCTATCGTGCCGCTTGCCCGCAAAAAGTGCGCCGAGATGCTCAACGGCTACATCGTCACGCCCGAGGTCAACGATATCGACACCTATATCGTCAACAACAGCCTCGAGGGCAAGCAGGGCATCATGGGCTGCCTGGCCCTGGGTGCCGCTGCGCTTCAGCAGTAGGCGCGCTAACGGGGCACCGTGGCGTCCTACAGCCCCGACGTACGAGGTGGCGCCGCCACGCCCCGTATAAGCCTTCAAACAGGGAAAGGCCGCTAGGACCAAGTAACGTGTCCTAGGCGGCCTTTTTGGCGCATATGAGCGATCGCAGAAGGTATCGGAGAACCACGCCGGTCGCGGCTCCGCAGCAGTCGATCATCACATCGGTGATCATGCCGGCGCGACCGGGCACAAAGAGCTGGATCGTCTCGTCGATCGAGGGAATCAGCAGCAGAAACACCGCCGTGGGAAGCAGTACGTCAAAGGTGCGCCGACCCTCAATATCAAAGGCGTGCGTCGCCAGGATACCGAGCACCAGGTACTCGGTAAAATGCGCGCACTTGCGTACGACGAAGTTGGTCACCCACTCGTACGGCAGCCCCATGCCGTGCAGAAAACCGCGAACGGCCTCCATGATCGACAGGCTCAGCGAGCCGGACCCCGTACCGGGAACCAACGAGTTGCCCCAGATGAGCAGCACCATAAGGCAGGCAGCTATTGCCCACCTGCGATCGACTTTCACCATGCAGACGCTATGCCTCCGCGCAGAGCGGCTCGAGGCTGGCGGTACCGCCCTCGATAACGCTCAGGTACGCACGGCCCGTGCGCCTCACCGCGGCAGACTCAACGCGATTGATCTCTTCCTCGAGAATCTGGTTGACGCGCTCGTGGCGGCGGTTCTCCATGACGCCGGCGGCAATGGCCTCGGCACGCTCGATACCCTCGCGGGAAATGCGGGCGGTGTCCTCGGGAAACACGGCGCTGTGGCGGCCGACATAGGCGGGAGCCGCGGGTGCGGGGGCAGGAGCGGGCACGAAAGTGGCCACGGGAGCAGGCTCGCTGATCTCGTCCAAGATTGCGGCGGCGGCTGCCCACATGCCCTCATGACCGGAGTAATCGGCCATGGGCACGTCCTGCTCGGCGGCAGCGTCGGCGGGCTCGTCGACTGCGACGGACTGGTTCGCAGAGACGGGGGCATCTGCCGGAGCAGCTACCGCATACGGCATGTCGTTCGAAATCACCGGCTCGTCCAGGTCATCGAGGTCGATGGCCGTGGCGGCGGCGTCGGTGATGATGGGCATATTGGCAATGTTGGTGTTGTACGGCACGGCGCCGGCAGCCTGCTGCTGGGCGGGAGCGCCCCACAGCGAGCTTTCGGCAGCACGGCGGGCCGCGATGGTCTCTTCGTCGTCGGCGGCCAGGGGCTCGTCGGCATACGGGTCGGCCACGGATGCCGGAGTCACGGGCACGGCGGTGTCGTACGTAATGGTCTGAGCCGAAGCATACGCAGCACCGGGGGCCGCATAGCCGGTGCCCGACGCGGCGTACTCGGCGCCGGAAGCAGCATAGCCGGCGTTCGACGCTGCGGTATATACGCCGTTGCCCGACGCAGCGTTGCTGGCGGCAGCGTTGGCCACGAGCGCCACAAAGGCGGCTGTGCTGCCCGCAGGGGCAGCCTGAGAGCCCGAAACGGCGCGCGCGGCGGCAGCGATGTCATCGCGGTTGTAGGAACCGGTCTGCCCGCCGTAAGTAAGCTCATCGATGGCGACCTGATAAACATCGCGCGAGCGCGCAGGGTCGCAGCTGACCGGCGAATCGTCGTCGAGCATGCTGTCGATCATGGACCAGGCGTCGGCCTCGCTCATGGCATCTGCGGCGCGGGCGATGGTGGGGACGCCGTCGTCGACATGGCGGCGCTGGAAGGCACCGGTCAGGCCGGAGAAGACCGAGGAAGGCTGAGCGGCATTGGGCTGAGCGGCAGACGCGGCGGCCTGAGGGGCGGCATACTGCTGAGCCGGAATCGAGGCAGTCTTGAACTCGTTGTGGGTTCGGCCAAACTGTGCGGCGCCACCCATGGCGTCGGGCTCGAACAAGCGCTCGGCATGCTGAGCACGATATTCAGAAATGCCCAGCGAGGCGGCATAGATTCCCACGCCCGCCACGGCGCCCACGGCAAACGGCACGGCGCCCGCGACGACCGTCTCGTTCACCGACGAAAACGGCAGCGTGGCAGCATACATCACCACGGGAGCGGCAAGGCCGATTCCGCAGGAAAGTCCAGCAAGGACTGCTCGTTGTGTTGCATCAGAAGAAGCCATGAGCTCTCCCCATCTTCCAGCACCCAAATCGCATCATTCAGTTGGCTGCGCGAGAGAAGATGAAGCGGGGCCTGGACCCCAAAGCAACGGTATATGGTTCGTTTCATCTGCGTTTTCCGTCGCGAAGCTTAAAAGCTATTATGCGAAACCACACCCTTGATTGCAAGCGGAGATGCCGGATTGAAACGAGAAAGCTGCTGGCTACCGGTCCCAAACTAAAAAATGTTTCCGAAGGTGTCATGCAAAAGGGCCGGGGCGCAAGCCCCGACCCTTCAAAAGAGCGTATATCGGCTTTCGCAAGCGGCAAACGGCCTAGAACGTCTGCTCGTAATCGCTGTGCTTTTTGGCCGAACGCACCAGGAACTCCTGGTTGGTGTTGGTGCCCTTGAGGCCCTTGATAAACGACGCGGCCGCGCGCTCGGTGTTGTTCATGCCGGCGAGGATGCGGCGCAGGCCAAAGACAAACGGGCGCATCTG
The DNA here is from genome assembly GCA_934654585.1 of uncultured Collinsella sp. Classification (GTDB taxonomy): domain Bacteria; phylum Actinomycetota; class Coriobacteriia; order Coriobacteriales; family Coriobacteriaceae; genus Collinsella. Next base: position 31,744 of record CAKUGF010000005.1, read on the forward strand.
CTCGTCGACCAGCAGGTCCTCGTTGCGAGTGCCCGAGGCGACGGGGTCGATGGCCGGGAAGATGCGGCGGTCTGCCAGATCACGGTCGAGCTTGAGCTCCATGTTGCCGGTACCCTTGAACTCCTCAAAGATGACCTCGTCCATCTTGGAGCCGGTGTCGATAAGGGCGGATGCCAGAATGGTGAGCGAGCCGCCGTTCTCGATGTTGCGGGCAGCGCCCAGGAAGCGCTTGGGCGGATACAGGGCCGCCGAATCGACGCCGCCCGAAAGGATGCGGCCCGAGGCGGGAGCGGCCAAGTTATAAGCGCGGGCAAGGCGCGTGATGGAGTCGAGCACCACCACGACGTCGCCACCCAGCTCCACGATGCGCTTGGCACGCTCGATCACAAGCTCGGCCACACGGGTGTGGTTGTCGGCAGGCATATCGAAGGTCGAAGCCACGACCTCGCCCTTGATGGAGCGCTGCATGTCGGTAACCTCTTCGGGGCGCTCGTCGACGAGCAGGCAGATGAGGTGCACCTCGGGGTTGTTGATCGAGATGGACTGGCAAATCTTCTTGAGGATCGTGGTCTTGCCGGCTTTGGGCGGCGACACGATCAGACCGCGCTGGCCCTTGCCGATCGGCGAAACGATGTCGATGGCGCGGCCGGTGATGGAATCCTTGCCGTGCTCCATGCGCAGCGGCTCGTTGGGATAGACCGGCGTGAGGTCGCCAAACTTGGGGCGGTTGCGGATCTGCTCGGGATCCATGCCGTTGACGGTCGTGATCTTGGCGAGGCCGGCGCGCTTGTCGCCGCCACGCGAAGGACGCAGCGAGCCCTCGATGACGTCACCCGTGCGCAGGCGCGCGGAGCGGATGAGGTAGGCGGGCACAAAGGCGTCGTCGTTGGACTTCATATAGCCGTGGGCATGGATGATGCCGGAGCTATCCGGGCGAATCTGCAGGATGCCCTTGATGTCGCGGAAGCCCTCGGCCTTCGCGGCAGTGGTGTAGATCTCCTCGACGAGCTCAGCCTTCTTTTTGCCGGTCGTCTCGATCTCGAACTCCTTGGCCTTTTCGCGCAGCTCGGCGACCTTCATGGCCGCGAGCTCCTCGCGCGAAAGCGTGGGCTCGGTCGGGGCGGCGTTGCGCTCCTTGTTGCGCTGCTTGCGATCGCGCTGGCGGTTGCGACGGTCGTTGTTGCGCTCGTCCTTGCGGTCGTTGCGCTCGTCGTTGCGCTTGTGCTGGCGACGGTTGGGGCGGACGTTCTCTTCGGTCTCGGCGGGCGCCGCGCCATCGGCTGCGGGGACGTCGGTATTGGCCGGGGCCTCGCCGCCGGACTTGGTGTCGGTGTCGGAGCCGGGCTCAGCGTCGGCCTGCTGCTCGGCGGCTTTGGCCTTTGCGGACTTCTTACGGGTGCGCTTGGGCTTCTCGCTTGCCGGCTGATCGGCGTTCTCGGCTTCGGAGGCGGCATCGGCGATTGCCTCGGCGGCGTCGTTGACAGCATCCTCGGACGCGTCCTTTTTCACACCCTTAGCTTTAGACGAGCGCTTAGCGGCCGTGCGACGGCTGCGGCCGGGACGAACATCGGCCGACTCGCCCTCGGCAGGTGCGGCGGTCTCGGTGGCTGCGGCTTCCTGAACAGGAGCGTCGGCTGCAGGCGCGGACTCGGCAGTTGCTACTGCTGCCTGAGCTGCTGCTGCGGCAGCGGCGGCCTTCTCGGCTTCCACGAAAGCCTTGGGCTTGCGGCCGCGACGGTGCGGACGCAGGGCGGGATCGACCACAGGAGCCTCGCTGGTCTCGGAGTGCGCTGCAGACTCAGAGGCCTGCGCGCTCTCCCCCGCTGCGGAACGAGCCAGAGCCTCGACGGCCTCAGGGGCCGCCTGCTCAGCATCCTGCTGGGACTTGGGGGTGGCACGGCGACGCGTGCGGGGAGCCGGCTTCTCCGCCGGCTGATCGGCAACGCGAACCTCGGGAGTCGAGGGCGCCTCGGAAGCGACCGGCGCTGCCAACTCGGTCAGCGCCGCAGCCTCACGCTCAGCGGCACGACGGCGGGCGCGCACCACCTGAGCCTCGCTGATTTGCGCGAGTGCGCGAGCCTGCGCGACCTCGTCGGAAATCGGCGCCGAGGAATCAGCCGCAACGGTGCGCTTGGCTCGCGTCGTACGCGTGGTTCGACGCTTGGGCTTTGCGGCCTCTTCGCCGTCCGCTGCCGGCTTGGCCACACGGCGTGTACGCTTGGGCTTTATGGGCGCGGCGTCCTCTCCGGTGGCCGAAGCCACGGGCGCGGCCTTCTCAGCCGCAGCAGATGCAGGCGTCGAAGCGGCCTTGGGGGCCTCAGCGACCGAGGCCTGCACCGGCGCAGGCATCACGGCCTGGTCCGACGCAACCGGTGCAGCGGGAGCGGTTGGCGCCGTCGTTATTTCGTTTTCTTGCTGTTGATCAGACACAGTGTTTGCTCAACTTTCTTTTCAAGCCCTGTGATCACATGCTCCCTGCATATACCTTCAGGGCGGCTAAACAGTCTAGCTCCGTCAAATGCCGACGTGCATCATTGATCTGTATCGAGATGATTGCGTCAAATACGCAGCGTTAGTGTAACACAACCGCCACCACCTGCAACTTAGTCATTGGGGACGTTCTTAAACGACGAGTCAAAAGGGACACTCTTTACAAAGCCCCGACGAACGCCATCCACCCCTCGCAAGTTGCGGTGAAATAGTTCCTGAAAAGCCCGGCAACAGCCCCAAACAGGAACTATTCCACCGCAACTCATAAGGAGAAGACAGGTTTATCCTCAAGCATCGCGGATGCTAAACGACCGAAGAGCAAAAACCATCGGTCTCGGGATCGCCGCGCCACGAAACGCGCTTATCTACTACGTTTGCCCCCGGACCCCTGACCATACCCTTGTTTTTTTTTCAAAAACAGCGAGTCCGCTACCTGCGGTTTTAATATCGAACTTTTCGGCATGGTTCGGGGTATGCGAGTAAACGTAGGAGATGGGCACAATTCGTGGCGGACGGGTCCGTGCCAGCCCTCCACGAGACAAAAATGATCCGTTTTCCTCCGTCCCCAAGGGATCATTTTTCAAAACTATGTCGGTTTACGGGACCAGAATGGCGCACGCCAACCATACCCTGCATTTTCGAAATACGTCAAGCCGTCTACCTGCGGTTTTAATTTCGCTCTTGGCGCTATGGTCGCCAGTCGGCGATTCAGCTCCGTAAACCGGTATAGTTGTAATTTAGTAGCATTTCCCAACACACCAAAAAGCACCGCCAAACGCAAAAAGCCCGACCTCCACGCGGGAGATCGGGCTCATAAGGCTCAACTAAGCCGATCCTACTCGGTCAAACGACCCGTAGATTACATCTGCTCGGGTGCGGAAACGCCAACGAGGGTGAGCACCAGGGCGAGCGTCACGCGGACAGCGTCGCAAGCGGCCAGACGGGCGCGCGAGAGCTCGGGGTCGACGGGACGGCCCTCGCTCGGCAGAACCTGGCAGGCAGCGTAGAAGCTGTGGAAGTCGCCGGCGAGCTCCTCGGCGAAGTGCGTCAGACGGAACGGAGCACGGTCGCGGGCGCAGCTGCCGATGAGGTCGGTGAGCTCGTTGAGCTTACGCGAAAGGGCAAGCTCGGTCGGATCGGTCAGCAGCGAGTAATCGACGTTCTCGCCGATGGCCTTCTCGGCGACGGCCTTCATGCCCATCTCGGCGGCCTGCTCGGCGGTGACGTCGGCGGCACGACGCAGGATGGAGCACACACGGGCGTGAGCGTACTGCACGTAGTACACCGGGTTGGAGTTATCGCGCTTCTTAACGGCCTCGATGTCGAAGTCGACCATCTGGTTGGAGCTCTTGGAGATGAGCGTGTAACGAGCGGCGTCGGAGCCAACCTCGTCGACGAGCTCCTGCAGGGTCACCATGGTGCCCTTGCGCTTGGACATGCGGACGGGCTTGCCGTTGCGCAGCAGGTTGACGAGCTGACCCAGCAGAACCTCGAACTTGCCGGGGTAGCCAAGAGCGTCGCAGACGCAGCGGACGCGCTCGATGTAGCCGTGGTGGTCGGCGCCCCAGATGTCGATGACGTGGTCGACGCGCTGGAACTTGTCCCAGTGATAGGCGACGTCGGAAGCGAAGTAGGTGTACTCGCCGTCGGACTTGACCAGGACGCGGTCCTTGTCGTCGCCCAGGTCGGTGGAACGGAACCACAGGGCGCCGTCCTTGGTGTAGAGGTAGCCCATCTTGTCGAGCTTCTCAAAAGCGCGGTCGACGGCGGAGGTGCCGGCGGTCTCGCCCTCGGTGTCCTTCACGTACAGCGAGCGCTCGGAGTACCAACGATCAAAGTCGCAGTTGACAGCGTGGCAGAGGTCGCGCATGTTGTCGACCATCTTCACGTAGCCGCGCTCACGGAAGCTCTCCATGCGCTCCTGCGGATCGGCGTCGACCCACTTGTCGCCGTCGGTGCGCCAGAACTCGGCAGCCTCGTCGATGATGTAGTCGCCGCCGTAGGAGTCCTTGCCCAGGGTCTCGGCAAAGTTATCCTGGTAGGGATGGGTCTCGGGATGCTCGTCGTTCTCGTCGGCAACAAAGGCGTCGCGGTCGGCGATCAGAATCTTGTGAGCCTCGTCGATATCCACGCCCTGCTTGGCGATGATGTCGGCAAGCTGCATATAGCGCGTGCTGATGGAGTTGCCGAAGGTGTTCATCTGCGAGCCGTGGTCGTTGATGTAGAACTCACGCTGGATGTCGAAGCCGGCGTGCTCCATGACGCGGCAGAGCGAATCGCCCAGAGCGGCCCAGCGGCCGTGGCCGATGTGCATGGGGCCGACGGGGTTCGCGGAGACGAACTCGACCTGGGTCTTCAGGCCGCCACCGACGTTGGACTTAGCGAAGTCCATGCCCTTCTCGCGGGCCTCGCCAAAGATGGCGTTCTTGACGGCGACGGAGAGGTAGAAGTTGATGAAGCCGGGGCCGGCGATCTCGACCTTCTCGATTGCGGGGTCCTCAGGCATATGGGCAACGACGGCCTCGGCGATCTTGCGCGGGGCGCAGTGAGCCAGCTTGGCAGACTTCAGGGCCATGGTGGAGGTCCACTCGCCATGAGAAGTGTCAGCCGGTCGCTCGATGGCGCAATCGTCAAGTTCAAATGCGGAAAGGTCGCCGGCCTCCTGGGCCGCAGCAAGCGCAGCGCGTACCAGCTCTTCAATCTTCTCGGGCATAGATCCTCCTTGTGTTAAAGCCCCCGAGTTCTTGGTCACTCGTAGGGCAAAAGCCAGAGTTTGTAGCACTCTATCACAAGCGGCGCGCACTGTCGCAGGGTAAAGCCAATCGATATTGCATATGCACAAAAATGACTACGGCACACGCGGAGTCACTCAAAGATGGCGGTCTGCCTGCAGATTATGCACGCACTGGAAGTGCATAAACATGTGAATGAGCTGTGCGGTTTATCGAATACTCTTACCTATCGGAGTTGTGTGCTTTTCCTGCATAAAGTGAAGGTTTGCGCACGTCAGCGTGGTATTCTAGACATACGCAAATTCGTATAAGTTGGAGGTAGCATGTTCTCAATCGGTCAACACGTCATTCATCCGGGTCAGGGAGTCTGCACCGTCGTCGGTTTTAGGGACGACACGCCGCAGCCCATGCTGTTGCTCGAGACCAAGCAGGGACATGCTCAGACGATCCTCATGTACCCCGTGGCGCAGGCCGACCGTTTGCACGCCGCCATCTCCCAGCAAGATGCCGAGCATCTGCTGAGCCACTACGACGAGCTGGAGTGCGACACCTTTACCGAGCGCAATAGCTCACTCGAAGAGACGCACTTTAAGCAGCAGCTCAAACTGGGTGCGCCCGAGACGGTCCGCGTGGCAAAGACCATGATGCACCGCATTCGTCAGGCCGAGGAAGCCGGCAAAAAGCCCAGCTCCTACTACATGCGCGTACTCAAAGAGGCAAAGCGCCGCTCCGTTGAGGAGTTTGCCGTGGCACTGGGCGTTACCGAGGAAGACGCCGAGGCCTGCCTGGCCCAAGCCGCCCTCAACTAACCTACCAAAAAGGGACAGGTTTATTTTGGCAGGTTTTATCTGGCCAAACACCGATGAACAACATGCAAACGACCGGGTGCTCTGTTTAGTTTGAAGCACCCGGTCGTTTTTTGAATCATTGTCGGCACGTGCGCTATCGGCTTATCTGACCGCACGCGGTCTTTCCAATTACCATTAAAAAGCATCATTTGCAAAATTCAATAGCATTTCGGCAGGTAGCAGGTATAGTCGGTGAACTGAATCTCGACAATTGCGCCTCGCGAATGCGGTATCTTCAGCCCATCCAAGCAAAAGGAGGGGCCATGTCGAGACGGCCACGATCAAAGTCACCCACCGGCTATTATCATGTCACACTGCGTGGCAACGGAGGCCAGTTGCTCTTCGATGACGACTCTGATCGCATCGCGATGCTTCAAATCCTCGATGCGATTCTCCCCAAGCACAAAATCGAACTTGTCGCGTGGTGCCTTATGGGAAACCACATCCACCTGCTAATAAATGACCCCGACGATCACATGAGCGAGGCCATACACGCAATTGCCGTCTCATATGCCGGCAGATACAATGCGCACACAGGGCATATTGGACACGTGTTTCAGGAGCGCTTCTGGGATTCGCCGATAAAATCCGAAGAGTATTTGCTCGAAGCAATTCGATACGTCCATTTGAATCCTCAAAAGGCCGGGCTGGCAGCATACGATGACTATCCGTGGAGCAGTCACCGAGAGTACCTAATGGGGGCGAAGTCTCGACCTCATGTCTGCGAAAGCGTTGTCGACGCGCTCTTTCCGACGCCTCTCTCATACCTTCAGTTCATGGAAAGCGTACCCGCTCTTCCCTATCGCCCGAGCGCGACGGCCAAAGTAAGCGAGGAAGATCTTAGCGAGTTTGGCAGAGCGATTGTGCAGGCCGTCGCAGGATGTGCGCCCACGGAGCTCAAATCCGTATCGAAAGCGCTTCGCAACAAGGCGATACTGGCGCTTCGAAAAGAGGGACTGACGATTAAGCAGGTTCAGCTGCTGACCGGTCTTGGAACGTGGATCATCAAGAATGCCGCATAGCATGCTGCATGCGGAGGTCAAATCGTCACACGGAGTCGCGGAAAAATGAAAACGCCCCCGCAGCTAAAACCGCAACGGAGGCGTTTCCGCAGATAAAACCTGCCAAAATAAACCTGTCCCTTTTTGGCAGGTTATTCGCGGTCGGGGGCGAAGGACTGCATGGCCGCGATGGTGCGGTCGAAGAGCTCGGGAAGCTCCCAACCCAGCATCTCGGCGCCCTGCGAAATCACATCACGAGAGCATCCGGCGGCAAAGCGCTTGTCCTTGAACTTTTTCTTGAGCGACTTGGTCGTAAAGTCCATGACGCTTTTGCTGGGACGCATGATGACGGCGGCGCCGATCAGGCCGGTAAGCTCATCACAGGCAAACAGGATCTTTTCCATCTGCAGCTCGGGCTTGGGCAACGAGGTGTTGAAGTCCGACGTGTGCGTCTGGATGGCACGGATGAGCTCGGGCGATGCACCCTCGCCCTCGAGGATCTCGGCCGCATAGATCGTGTGGTTCACGGGGTCGTCCTCATGCTCTTCCCAATCCAGGTCGTGCAGCAGGCCGACGATACCCCAGAACTCCTCGTTCTCGGGATCGAACTCGCGCGCAAAGTAGCGCATAGTGCCCTCGACGGTTTCGCCGTGCGTGATGTGGAATGGGTCCTTGTTGTGCTCGTTGAGCAGTTCGAACGCGCGGTCGCGGGTGATTCCGGCGTTAAGCGTCTGAGACATGGCAATACCTCCAACTGAGTCGGTGCTAAGTCACGGTGTCACTATCGTATATCTCTGTGCCGCAAGCCGAAAGACCGAAATGGCATGCGGAGAAAAAGCCGGGTGAACGAGTCGCCCGGCAAAACCGCAGATAAAACCTGCCAAAATAAACCTGTCCCTTTTTGGCAGGTTTAGGGGCGGACCTGGCCGGTGCCGCGGAGCTTGTATTTGTAGGTGGTGAGGGCCTCGGCGGCAAAGGGGCCGCGGGCGTGGAGCTTTTGGGTCGAGATGCCGATCTCGGCGCCCAGGCCAAACTCGCCGCCGTCGGTGAAGCGCGTGCTGGCGTTGGCGTACACGGCCGAGGCGTCGACCGCATCCAGGAAGCGCTCGCAAGCGTCCTTGTCCTCGGCAACGATAGCCTCGGAATGCATGGTGCCGTAGCGGTTGATGTGCGCGATGGCCTCGTCCTCGTCGGCCACGACCTTCACACTCATCTCGAGCGCCAGGTACTCGCGGCCCCAGTCCTCCTCGGTTGCGACAACGTAGTCGTCACCCTCGACAAGCCCGGCCGTAGCACATGCGGCGCAGGTGGCCTCGTCGCCGTGGATCAACACGCCGTGGTCATGCAGCACGGCCACGACCGCAGGCAGGAACGAATCTGCCACGGCACGGTCGACCAGCAGTGACTCGGCAGCGTTGCACACGCCCACGCGCTGGGTCTTGGCGTTGACGATAATGTTGAGCGCCTTGTCAAAATCGGCGGATTCATGCACGTAGATATGGCAGTTGCCCGTGCCCGTCTCGATCACCGGCACCAACGACTCGCGCACGCAGCGCTGGATCAGGCCCGCGCCGCCGCGAGGAATGAGCACGTCGACGATACCGCGGAGCTTCATGAGCTCGCCGGTGGCTTCGCGGTCGGTGGACTCGATCATCGAGACGGCCTCGCGCGGGAAGCCCTGAGCCTCCAGCGCATCGGCCAGCAGCTCGGCAATCATGGCGCACGAGTGATAGGCCAGTGAGCCGCCACGCAGAATGCAGGCGTTGCCGGTGCGGATGCAGATGCCCGCGGCGTCGGCCGTCACGTTGGGGCGTGCCTCGTAGACCATGGCGACCAGGCCCAGCGGCACGCTCACGCGGGTGAGGTCCACGCCGCTCGCAAGCACGCGGTGGTCGAGCACAAGTCCGACAGGATCGGGCAGCTCGGCAAGTTTCTCCAGGCCGGCGGCCATGCCCTCGACGCGCTCGGGCGTCAGCAGCAGGCGATCGAGCAGACCGGCCGAGGTCCCCGCATCGCGCGCGGCGGACATATCAAGCTCGTTGGCGGCGACGATGGAGTCGACACCGTCGCGCAGCGCTGCAGCCATGGCGCGCACGGCCTCCTGGCGCTGCCCATCGCTCACCGTGGCAAGCGCGCCCGAGGCGGCCTTGGCCTCAACAGCAAGATCGTGGACATACGTGGCTATATCGACCGACATAGGCGGCCCTTTCTCCTAGAAGTTTGCCAACCATGGTAGCCGATTTGCGCATGCCCTCGCGCGCGGCGGTAGAATTGGTCAACACGAAACACCGCGACGAACGGAAGTACCGTATGGCCCTCATCACTTCGTACCACGTCCCCGGCCTGTATGTCGAGGATCACAGCATCGATGTCCCGTTGGATTGGCGCGGCCTGGAGCCGATGCTGCTGGCCGTCGGCAGCACCATGCGCCGCGGCGCCATGCCGGCGCCCATCGCCGGCGCGCCCGAGAGCATCAAGCTCTTCTACCGCGTGGTCTGCGCGCCCGACCGCATCAACGACGACCTGCCGCTACTCCTGTTTTTGCAGGGCGGCCCCGGCGGCGAGAGCCCGCGCCCGCTGTCGCCCACGAGTGACGGATGGATCGAGGAGGCTGTCAAACATTTCCGCGTGGTCCTGCCCGACCAGCGCGGCACGGGGCGCAGCAGCTGCGTGGACGGGCGCACGATCGCGGCTCTGGGCGAGCGCGCGACGGCCGCCGGCTCCGACGCGGCACGCTCGCAGGCGGACTTCCTCAAGCGCCATCTCGCCAGCTCCATTGTGCGCGATTTTGAGTATCTGCGCCTGGTGGGCTTTGGCGGCAAGCCGTGGGTCACGCTCGGCCAGAGCTACGGCGGCTTTTTGACGCTGAGTTACCTGTCGCTCTTCCCCGAGGGCGTGGCGGCGAGCTTTACCTGCGGCGGCATCCCCCACGTCCCGGCGAGCGCCAGCGAGGTCTACGCGCACACCTTCCCGCGCATGGCCGCCAAGACGCAGCAGTATTACGACCGCTACCCCGCCGACGTCGAGCGCGTGGCGGCCCTTGCCGATGCGCTCGAAGAGCAGAAGCCCGTGCTGCCCGACGGCTCGCCAATGACGGTGGAACGCCTGCAGCTTATGGGCAGCGACTTTGGCATGAAGCCGAGCTTTGAGCGCATGCATTGGATTATCGATCACGCTTTTGTTGACGGCGACGGCACGCTGAGCTGCGGCGCCTCAGTGTCTGATAGCTTTTTGATGCGCGCATTCGAGCGCACCAACACGCGCACAAATCCGCTGTACTGGACGCTGCAGGAGTTCATCTACGCCGACGGCGATACCATGCCGATTCGTTGGGCCGCAGCCGAGGAGAAGGCCCATCGTGCCGAGTTCGACACGCTCGCGCGCCCGCTCATGTTTACCGGCGAGGCCATGTTCCCGTGGATGTTTGAGCAGATGCCCGAACTTAAGCCCTTCAAGCCGGCGATGGACCTGCTGATGGAGGACACCAGCTGGGACAAGATCTACGACCCGCAGCGCCTGTCCTGCAACGAGGTGCCGCTCCAGGCCGCGGTGTACTTCGATGACATGTACGTGGACTCGGGCATGCAGCTCGACACGCTCAGCCGCGTGGGCAACTCGCACGCCTGGGTAACCAATGAGTTTGAGCACGACGGCCTGCACGGCAGCGTGGTGTTCAAGCACCTCTTCGACGAAGCCCTCAACCGCGGAGACCTACGCCGCATCTTCTAGCGAAGGAAAGCACCCGCAAGTAGATTTTTGGGACATGCCTAGAAATCTACTTTTGCCGCAGGGAGACGGCGGCACGTCATATACACAAAGGTAGATTTCTAGGCATGTCCCAAAAATCTACCAACGGTGGCGTGCAGCGTCGACCCGCTAGGCGAAGACAATCAAATTGTCCCTGTGGATCGCGGGCTTCTCGGCCAGGTCCGCGAGGAGGCGGTTGCTGGCAATCTGGTCCTGGCGGCGGCCGGCCGCAAGCTCCAGCACGTCCGAATCGGCCTCGGCGATACCACGGGCGACGACCATGCCACTCGGGTCGCACACGTCGAGCACGTCGCCCTCGGCAAACTCGCCATCGACCTGGCGAATGCCCACCGCAAGCAGGGACGAGCCACGGCTGACCAGCGCCTTCGCGGCGCCTTCGTCAACCGTCACCGAACCGTGGGCCTTGTCGCCCAGCGCAATCCACAGCTTGCGGGGTGCGATGTCCAAGCGCTCCGCCGGCGGATCGAACAGGGTACCCACGCTCTCGCCACGGGCCAGGCGCACCAGCGCATCGGGCTCCTCGCCCGAGCAGATCACGCTCTGGATGCCCGCCGTCATCAAAATGCGGCTCGCGCGGATCTTGGTGATCATGCCGCCCGTACCCACCGACGTGGACGAATCGCCCGCCGAGGCAATGATCGCGGCATCAATCTTATGCACGACCGGCACGAACTCCGCCGTCGGGTCCTCGTGCGGATTGGCGGTATAGAGGCCGTCGATGTCGGACAGCGTCACGCACAAATCGGCCGAAACCAGGCAGCTCACGAGGGCCGCGAGCGTATCGTTGTCGCCGAACTTGATCTCGTCGACGGTGACGGTGTCGTTCTCGTTAACGACCGGCACCACGCCGAGCTCCACCAGGCGCAGCAGGGCATCGCGCGCATGCAGGTAGGACGTGCGACGCGCCGTGTCGTGACGCGTAAGCAGCACGAGCGAGGTGAGCAGGTCGCGCGCATGGAACTCCTCGTCGTAGGCCGACGAGAGAATACACTGGCCGGCCGAAGCGCATGCCTGCAGACTCGGCAGGTCGCCGACTGGCTTGCGGTCGAAGCCCAGCACGGGGTATCCGCACGCGATGGCGCCCGAGCTCACCACGACCAGGCGCCAGCCAATCTTGCGCAGAGCGGCCGCCTGGTCGGCCAGGCCGCCGATAAAGGCGCGATTGACCTTGCCGTCGGCGCCCACCACCGTGGACGAGCCGATCTTTACCACCATCGTTTTATAAGAAGTCGTCATACGTCAAACCAATCGAATGTCGAGCGTTCGGGCGAGCGGGCCAGCTGGTGCGGGACGAACGAAAATGATCTGTTTTCCTCCATCCCCTTCGGATCATTTTGCCCAGGGGAAGGCGGATGCCGCGGCCATGTTCTTGCGCACGAGCTCGTCGCGCACCTGGGCGAGGCCCTGCTCCATACCCACCACGTAGGTCTGTGGATACAGGAAACGCTTGTAGGCAGCATCCAGATGGTCGAGCGCCCAGGCGCAGCGGTCGCGCGCGTCCTCGATACTCTCACGAGGCGCCACAGCACTGCCGTCGCGTACGATCGGTACCAGCAGCTCACGATACTCAAGCTCGGACACATTGGTCACCAAGGCGGCATCGTTCACGGCCACAAGGGTATTGCCGCGTACGGCGTCCTCCCCTGCCAGATGGTCCTCGTCATAGATCATGTCGCAGACGGGACTGCCAAAGCCGTCGTAATAGCGACGCACGCGCTGCACGCCGGGAATCGTGCGCTTGTAGGGCTGTTCGGAGAGCTTCACCACCGGCGTCCACGGGTCCGCATCGCTCGCACGGCGGGCGGAAAGCTTGTACACGCCGCCCAGCGCCGGCTGATCGTAGCAGGTCGCGAGCTTGGTGCCCACGCCAAAGCTGTCGATGGGTGCGCCCTGGTCGAGCAGCGACTGAATCGTGTACTCGTCCAGGTCGTTGGACACCGAGATCCCCACATAAGGCAAGCCCTCGGCATCGAAACGACCGCGGACATACTTGGAGAGCTTGGCCAGGTCGCCCGAGTCAATGCGAATCGCCGACAGGCGCTCGCCCGCCGCCTCCATCTCCTTGGCAACCGTAATGGCATGCTCGCATCCCTCGCGCACATCGTACGTGTCGATAAGCAGCGTGCAGTTCTTGGGGCTCGACTTGGCAAACGCACGGAAGGCCTCGAGCTCGGAGTCAAAGCTCATCACCCAGCTATGCGCGTGGGTGCCAAAGACGGGGATGCCGTAACGGCGCCCGGCAAGCACGTTGGACGTGGACGAGCAGCCGGCAACGTAGCTCGCGCGGGCAACGGCCAGACCGCCATCGGGACCCTGGGCACGGCGCAGGCCAAACTCGGCGACGGGACGGCCATCCGCCGCCAACACCACGCGTGCCGTTTTGGTGGCGACGAGCGTCTGGAAGCCGACGATGTTGAGCAGCGCCGTCTCGAGCAGCTGGCACTCCAGAGCCGGACCGGTGACGCGCACCATGGGCTCGCGCGGAAAAACAAGCTCGCCCTCGGGCACGGCGTCAATGTTCACGTGCGCGCGGAAGTTACGCAGGTAGTCGAGGAATGCGGGCTTAAACATCGCACCGCCGGCGGGAGCCTGAAGCGAGGCGAGGTACTCGATGTCCTCGGGCGTAAAGCGCAGGTTCTCGACCAGCTCGGGCAGCTCCGCGGTGCCGCACATGACGGCGTACGCGCTGCCAAAGGGGTGGTCGCGGTAAAACGCCGTAAAACAACCCTGCTCATTGGCCTTGCCGCTCTCCCACAGGCCCTGGGCCATAGTGAGCTCGTACAGATCGGTGAGCATTGCGATGTCGGTTGGATGCGAGGTGTCGGTCAAAGCCATAGGGCGACCTTTCGGATGCGTTGTGCAGAGGTTGAGGGTTGGGCGAGGCGGGCGTGCGGGCGTGGCGCCCGGCGTGAATCGGCTAGTGCAGGCCCATGCTGCCCGTGATCGTGTAACCCATAAAGACGATAAACCCGATCAGAGCGAGCGCGATGATGAGCTTTTGAGCCGGCGGCATGTCGGGGATATCGTCCTCGTCCACAGGCTCTTTAGAGGTGACCATGCGCTGGGCAAACGTCATCTCGTCACGGCTCGGCTTGGAATCGACGGGCTTGGGACGAGCGGCTTTTTTAAGCTGAGGCTTGGGCGTGGCGGGTGCCGGCTTCGCGGCGGCGGGCTCGGATGCGGCCTTCTCGGCCTTCGCACGCTCGGCGCGCAGGGCGGCCAGCTCCTCACGCTCGCGACGGGCCTGCTCCTGGGCCTCGCGACGGGCCTTCTCCGCGCGGAGCTCTTCCAACTCGGCGCGCTCCTCAGCAGACAGTGGTTGGGACTCAAGCTCGGCCATAGTGCAGCCCTTTCTTTTAAAAAAAGCCGCCGACACAATGTCAGCGGCTTATCAAATCCAAGGGTGGAGACGAAGGGAGTCGAACCCTCGGCCTCTGCCATGCGACGGCAGCGCTCTCCCAACTGAGCTACGTCCCCAGGACAAGTTGATATTTTACCTACGGCTCGCCAACTGTCAACGCCCAATACCCAGTCTTTTTGGGACGGGGCTTTTTTGACTACCCATTCGCCCGATGATTTTTCTGGGACGGGGATTAAAAAATCACATGGAGCACAGTCCAAAGACTGTCCCCAGCAACTAGTCGTTTAAGAACGTCCCCAAAGACTAATCTAATTAGCCGCATTGGGCACTGGTGAGGACGCCGGTGGTGTCGAAGGCTGGAGTGAAGCTCTCGTCTACCGCGCCGCCCTCTTGCCAGAACATCGTCGTAAATCCCAGGTCGTCGGCATGGTCGAGCACCCGCTCGTACTCCTCGCGCGTCACGGCGCGCGCCAACTTGCCGCCTTGCTCGCGCATGAGTGCATTGGGCGTGTACTGGTTCATGACCGAGATCGGCACGTCGCCAACCGTCTGCCACACCAGGTCCAGCACGCGACACGAATCATCCGCATGCCCCGGCAGCACCAGATGGCGCACGATGATGCCGCGCTTCATGAGGCCGTCGTCATCCACCAGCTCTCCCCCGCGGCGCTCGAGCTCGCGCGCCATCTGCGCCAGGCCCGACACCGCCACGCGCGGATAATCCTTTATGTGGGAGAGCGACTGCGCAAGCTCGGCATCGGCATATTTAAAGTCGGTGAGCCACACGTCGACCAGGTCACCCAGGGCAGCCACGGCGCTCGCGCGCTCGTAACCACTCGTGTTGTAGACGATCGGGATGGCCAGCCCGCGCTCCCGTGCCGAAGCGATCGCCGCCGGCAGCAGGTGCGCATAGTGCGTCGCCGTCACCAGATTGATGTTGTTGGCACCTTGGTCTTGCAGCTCCAGCATGATCTCGACCATGCGCTCAGGCGAAATCTCAAGGCCAAAATTCCCCGTCGAGATCTCATGGTTTTGACAATAGACACACTTGAGCGAGCAGCCGCTAAAGAAGATCGTGCCCGAGCCCGCCTCGCCCGAGATGGGCGGCTCCTCCCACATATGAAGCGCTGCACGCGCCACCTTGAGCGTGTCGTCGGCGCCGCACACGCCTCGTGCGCCCGCATCGCGCTCCGCACCGCAACGGCGCGGACACAAATGACAGGCGGGCGAAAAAAGTTCGGTCAACGACGAAGGCATATAAACATGCTCCAAAACAACGATTCAGCAGCTCAAACGCCAAAGGCTAAGCACGCAGATGTCCTCAAGCCCAAGGCGCCGTAATCGTCCGACACGATTTTTGTAATGTCAAGACTGGAATCGACAAAGTGCCGCTTTATGATGTAGGTATTCCGCCCCCCGCGGAGCAACTGGGTGAACCGTCGCGTTTATTTAGGGAGCCCACACAGTCGTACCTAGTACAGGTATCCTTCGTTGTTAAGGACGCTGGAACAGTCGATGAGGGCACCCACCTGTTTTAGGTGGGTTCATTTTCGTAACGTGGGGGGTGGTTTTCTTTTGCCGAAAATCGCCGCTGCAACCTATTCGGATCCTCGAGTCAGCGCCCCGGCAAGCCATCAACATCATCCCAATATCTGGTAAGCCCGTGATAATCGCACGGTGCAAACCCCCGCACTCCCTCGGTCGAGTATCATGGGTCAGCTATGCCTTTGCCGCGTAGCACCCTTTGACCTTTTCCTTCGACGCTTGGCGGTTTTTAAATTCATGGCTTCATCCACGAGCTTCATACCGTACTTATGCGTGGCGGCCGCGGCCTTTATCACGACCTTCCTCACGGTGCCCCTGGTCAAGCGCCTGGCGATTAAGCTCGACGCCGTCGACTATCCCTCAAAGCGCCGTATCAACACCAAGCCCATCCCGCGCATGGGCGGCACGGCGGTCTTTTTGGGCCTCGTCGTGGCCTGCATCGTGCAGATTCTGGGTACCTGGTACCTGGGCTGGCCGCCCGTTTTGGTGCCGCATCCGCGCCTGCACATCAGCTATCCCATGCTGGCGCTCTCCTTTACCGTGATCTATGCGACCGGCGCGATCGATGATGTCTTCCAGCTCAAACCCAAGCAAAAACTGGCCGGCCAAATGCTTGCCGCGCTCATTGCCTGCATCGGCGGCTTAAAGATCGGCGTCATCGTCAACCCGTTCGCACCCGGCGAGATCATGCTCGGCTGGCTCGCCTACCCCATCACCGTGATCTACCTGGTGGCGTTCACCAACATCATCAACCTCATCGACGGCCTCGACGGCCTGGCCACGGGAATCTGCGGCATCGCGTCGTTCACCATGTTTTCGATGGCCGTACTCTCGGGCCGCATCGACGCCGCGGCGCTCTCCATTGCGCTCTTTGGCGCCTGCCTGGCCTTTTTGCACTACAACTTTAACCCCGCGAGCATCTTCTTGGGCGACTCCGGTTCACTGTTGCTGGGCTTTGCACTGGGCTCCATCTCGCTGCTCAACGTAAGCCGCACCGCCGCGCTCACCTCACTCATCATCCCGCTCATCGTTGCCGGCGTGCCCATCATCGACACGTTCAGCGCCATCGTGCGCCGCAAGCGCGCCCACATTAGTATCGGACAGGCCGACAAGGGCCACATCCACCACCGCTTGATCCAAGAGGGCTACAACCAAAAGCAGGCCGTGCTGCTCATCTACGCGTGGTGCATCATGCTTTCAGCCGGCGCCGCTGCTATCAACCAGGTCGAGGTGCCTATGCGCGTGCTCATCTTTACCGTGCTCGCCATTGGCTCGGCAGCCTTCGCCAAGCATCTGCACCTGTTTGAGCCTGTGCTGCGCCACCACTACAACAAGCGCACGCACGAGGACGAGCTCGTCACCCCCGACGACCCCGCCTTTAAGCAGGAGGAACGGGCTGCCGAGGAACGCAAGGAGGAGCGTCACCACAGGCGCTAGGGTTTGTTGCCGAGGATGTGACCCGTTGCCGCTGGCCGCTCGCAACCGCACCACAAACGCCGCATGGGCCTCGCCTTACCAACCCCTCGCCCACTTACGCCCCACCCCTTTCAATAAACGCGTTATCATCTTGACCAATACGCATACGTTAGGAGCAATCATGCCAAACGAGAACAGCTACGAAGTCGCGCTGCAGAAGAGCAACGCCATTCGCGAGGGCCTGGCCAAGACGCCCGAGAAGTTCACCATGCTCACCGGCGACCGCCCCACCGGCCGCCTGCACCTGGGCCACTACTTTGGCACCCTCAAGGGCCGCGTTGAGCTGCAGAACATGGGCGCCAAGACCAACGTGCTCATCGCCGACTACCAGGTCATCACCGACCGCGACACGACCGAGCACATCCAGGACAACGTGTACAACATGGTCATGGACTACCTTGCCTGCGGCATCGACCCCGACAAGACCATGATCTACGCGCACTCCGCCGTACCCGCCGCCAACCAGCTCATGCTGCCGTTCCTGTCGCTGGTCTCCGAGGCCGAGCTGGCGCGCAACCCCACCGTCAAGGCCGAGATGGAGGCCTCGGGCCACGAGCTCACCGGCCTTCTGCTCACTTACCCGGTGCACCAGGCCTGCGACATTCTGTTCTGCAAGGGCAATGTGGTGCCCGTCGGCCGCGACCAGCTGCCGCACATCGAGCTCACCCGTACCATCGCACGCCGCTTTAACAACCGCTACGGCAAGGTATTTCCCGAGGTCGAAGCGCTGCTGTCCGAGACCCCGCTGCTTCCCGGCCTTGACGGTCGCAAGATGAGCAAGAGCTACGGCAACGCCATCAATATTTCGATGACCGCCGAGGAGACGGCCAAGCGCATCAAGAAGAGCCAGACCGACTCCGAGCGCATGATCACGTTCGATCCCGAGAACCGCCCCGGCGTGTCCGGCCTGCTTTCGACGGCCGCCATCTGCACTGGTCGTTCCGAGATCGAGATTGCCGAAGAGATTGGCATGGGCGGCTCTGGCCAGCTCAAGAAGTACGTGACCGAGGCCGTCAACGAGTACTTCGCCCCGATCCGTGAGCGTCGTCAGCGCTACGAGAACGACCTGGATTACGTGAAGGACGTGCTGCACGAGGGCAATCGCCGCGCCAACGAGATCGCCGAGCAGACCCTGGCCGAGGTTCAGGACGCCATGGGCATGGTGTACTAGGCAAAGCTTTCTTGCTGAAGCATGTAATTGAAAGGGGCGGATGCGCGTGCATCTGCCCCTTTTTGATGGCCTGGCTGGAGGCTCCGCCGCTACACGTCGCACTCCCCCGCCAAACAGGAACGGGCCCGCTGGCAGATAGTTGCCAGCGGGCCCGTTCCCGAAGTACACCGTTGAATCGCACAGAGGGGAGGAATGCGAATCAAACTCAACAGGGCGGGCTTTTTCATCGCCTATGGCCTGCTCCGTTGCTGAATACAATATAGTTCACCGTGGTTTACTTTCAGGCGTCAAATTACCCCGCCACATTGTCTCCATAAGTTAACCCAGGTAAACCTTCGCAGACCTAAACCGCTAAAGTCCCGCCGGCCAGCGGCAAGAAGCAAGGTCGACATGCATGGGATCGGTAAACGTCACGCCCTCCCCTAGCAGAAGCTCGCGCTGAGCATCGGGCCCGCCAAAGGCAAAGCCCTCGCAAATGCGGCCATCGGCAAACACCACGCGGTGACAGGGAATCTGACCTGGACGCGGATTGCTGTGCAGCGCGTAGCCCACATACCGCGCGCTGCGCGGACGCCCGGCGAGCAGCGCTATCTGACCGTAGGTGGCAACCATCCCCTCGGGAATCTGCTCGACCACCTCATACACCCGCTCAAAAAAGCCCTCAGACGCCATCACTTGCTCCTTCCTGCCAAGGCCAGCATAAAGCAAATGATCCCCCGGAGAGAGCGAGATTGCAAATCGTGCGGCCTCCGTGCAACCGACGAAACACAATCCCGCCGTCCCCGAGGGATCAAATGACATGGCAGGCAGCGTTTGCCCAGATAAAACCTGCCAAAATAAACCTGTCCCTTTTTGGCAGGTTGGTTAGTTGGCGGGCTGGAAGAAGGCTACGGCTACGGCGCCGGGGCCGACGTGGGTACCGATGGTGGCGCCGATGGTGTGGACGGGAAGCTCGCCCTCGGTGTGACCGGCCCACAGTGCCGCGCTGTCCTCGATATACTTCTTGAGCACGGCATCCGAAAGGCCCGTGTAGCCGAGCGCCAGCGGCATGGAGAAGTCGACGCCACCCGCCTTCTCGACCTTCTGGTTGAGCAAGTTGCGGCCGTTCTTGGAACCGCGCGCCTTACCCAGCTGCACGATCAGACCATCCTCGGCGGCCACGACCGGCTTCACGTTGAGGAGCATACCCACAGCGCCCGCCGCGGCAGACAGGCGGCCACCGCGCACCAGGTACTCCAGCGTTTCGAGCAGGCCGATGACCACAACGCGGTCGCGCACGGCCTCAACAGCAGCCGCAATCTGCGCGGCGCTCTTGCCCTCGTCCACCAGACGCAAGGCATACTCGACCAGCACGCGCTCGCCCAAGGTCACGTTATTGCTGTCCACGACAAACACGTCGCCGCCCGGGGCCTCGGCAAGCGCGGTGCGCGCGCTCTGGTTGGTGCCCGAAAGCTTGGCGCCCACGGTAATAATCACGGCCTCATCGCCGGCCTCACGTGCCTCGGTGATGGCCTGCGAAAAGGCGTACGGGTTGACCTGACCGGTCTTGGGCAGCTCGTCGCGCTCGACCAGCATCTCGTAAAAGCGCTGGTGATCGATATCGACACCATCCATATACACATCGGTGCCAAAGGTAACGGACAGCGGGAGAACGAACAGCGACGGATGCTCCACAGGCGACATATCGCTCGCGGAATCGGTAATAATGCGGACGGACATAGTGAATCCTTTCTTGCGCGTACGGCCTCAGGCCGCTCGGCGCGGGAATTTCGACAGCAAAGCCCTAACGCGACCTGCGCGCTCAAATGGGACTGTGCAATTGTTGGATGAAAGCAAGGGCCGGCGAGACGCTACATCTCGCGCAGGGTGTTGAGAATCGTGCGCAGCGACGCATACATCTGCTCGCGCTGCTCCACGCCCATGGCCTTACCGGTGGTATCGAGCACCTCGCGGATGATGCGGTCGGCCTCGTTCATGCTCTCGCCGCCCAGGGCGGTTAGGCGCACCGGGGCACGGTACTTGACGGCGGCATCGCCCGAATCGTCGACCTCGACGTAGCCACCCTCCTCCAAGTGAGCCAGCGTGCGCGAAACGGCCGCGCGGGTCACGCCGGCCATGCGGGCAAGGTCGGCACCGGTCAGGCCGTCCTTGCTGCGCTCCAGATAGTACAGGCACATAACGTCGGAGCCTTTGAGGCCAAGCCTTGCGCCCTCGGACGTCTTGATGCGCTGGATCTCCTTGTAGAGCCCGCTAATCAGTCCGACAAAATCCTCAAAACGTGTCTCGTCGTTCTGCTGCATGGGAGACGACCGCCTTTCGCTTGCATGATGCTAACGGGTAAACATCTTAGCCGCACCGGGCGGTCGCGCTACCCCAATATCCCATTTGTTAACCCCTTAACATAAAAACCACCACAAAGGGGACAGGCACCTTTGTGGTGGTTTTGACCGGCGAACATGATCCGCAGGCGTCGCTACAGCTCCACACGGGGATTGTCGTGGGTCACAAGCGTCTTGACGACAACCGTTGCACCCAGATAGCGCTCAAGCAACTCAGCGAGACGATCGATCGCAGCCTGGCAATCCCCCATCCGCACAGGCTCCACGCACTCAATCGCAAGGAATGCATCCGCAGAGTCATCGGACAGCGCCGTACGAACGCCATCGCGCCAGTTCCAGCAACGGCACACAGCACCCGCGTCATCAATGTAGGCAAGCTCGCCGGGGAGTGTCGGATCATCAGCCTCCTCGCCAAGCGGCAGGAACGCGTCGCCGCCGTCAGTCACCGCCAGGCGCAGATTGCCCTCGATCACATGCAAATCTTCACCGCCCACGGGCAGCGCGTAGGTCAGCGACACTGTGTTGTAGATATCCACCGCGGGCGTGATGTGGCCCACCGGTTTGCCTTTGAGCACGCGCTTGAGCAGGTTCTCGATTGAGCAACGCGCGCCCTTTTTGGTTTTGAACTGACGATACGCCTCGCGCCATGCCTTGACCGGCACATTTTCGCTGATGGTGTCGCTCGTCAGATGACGCTCCGCATCGATATTGGCACGATCGAGCAGCGCGGCAATGGCGTCCACATCCTCCCGGGGAATCTGAGCCGCGGACTTCATGCCCTTTACGACCACAACGCCGATAGCCGCCTGCGGAAACAGCTCCCAAAACGAATCCTCGGCAATAAAACTCTTCATGTGCTCTCCCTTCACAGCGTGCGCCCGAGCCCGGGCACCTAAACAAAAAGCGCCCTTACGACGGCCACCTTCAAAGTCCTACGGTGCCGCCACAAGAGCGCTTACGCTGCCCCCATCCGGAGAAGGGGGCGATATGTCAGGCGTATTGTAACCCGAGTCATCCCCGCGAGCGAAACCACCACAAAGGTGCCTGTCCCCTTTGTGGTGGTTTACAGGCGGATTCCCAGCAGGCCGCGGCCACGATGACGGGCCTCGACGGGCACTTGGGCGTGCGGGCCGGCAGCCTTTACGGACTCGGGCAGGTGCGAATACTTCTTCTCGAAGTTCTCCTCGAACATCACAGCCAGGTTGTGCGCGGCCTCGTCGTAGCGCGCGGTGCTCTGCCAGTACTGGCGCGGCACCAAGATGCCGTCGGGCACGCCGTGGCACGTGGTGGGAATGTCGACGTTAAAGATATCGTCGTGCACGAACTCGCTGTCCTCGATAGTGCCGTCGAGGGCGCGCGCGACCAGGGAGCGCGTGTAGGCCAGCTCGATGCGATGACCCACGCCGTAGCCGCCGCCGATCCAGCCGGTGTTGACCAGGTACACGCGCGTACGCCCGTCGGCAATGCGCTCGCCGAGCATCTTGGCGTAGACCATGGGGTCGAGCGGCATAAACGGCTCGCCGAACAGCGAGGAGAACGTGGGCGTGGGCTCGGTGACGCCGACCTCGGTGCCGGGGATCTTGGCCGTAAAGCCCGTCACAAAGTGATACATGGCGGCGTCGGCCGTCAGGCGCGAGATGGGCGGCAGCACGCCAAAGGCATCGCAGGTCAGGAACAGCACGACACTCGGGGTGGTGCCCATGCCCTTGGTCCACGCGTTGGGGATATGCTCCACCGGGTAGGCCACGCGCGTGTTGTGCGTGATCGAAATGTCATCGTAATTGGGCTTGCGGTTCTCGTCGAGCACCACGTTTTCGCAGATGGCGCCAAAGCGGACGGCGTTGAAGATCTCGGGCTCGTGGAACGCGTCCAGGCCCTCGCACTTGGCGTAGCAGCCGCCCTCGATGTTGAAGATGCCCATGTCGGACCAACCGTGCTCGTCGTCGCCGATCAGCAGGCGCGTGGGGTTGGCCGAAAGCGTGGTCTTGCCGGTGCCGGACAGGCCAAAGAACACGGCGGTCTCGTGCGTGACGGGGTCCATACTGGCCGAGCAATGCATGGGCAACACGTCGTCCTCGACGGGCAGCAGGTAGTTCATAACGCTGAAGATGGACTTTTTGATCTCGCCGGAGTAGCCGGTGCCCGCGACCAGGATCACACGCTCTTGGAAGTTGATGACCACAGCAGCACTGGAGTTAAGACCCTTGATCGCAGGGTCGCACTGATAGCCGGGCGCGGCAAGCACACAGAAGTCCGGCTCGCCGGTTCGCGCGATTTCGCGGGCGAGCGGGCGAGCAAGCATCTGCTTAATGAAGAGTGCCTGGCTGGCACGCTCGCAGGCGACGAGCAGGCGGCGCGTGTGGTTACGGTCGGCACCGGCCATACCGCGGGTAACGAACACATCGCGCTCATTGAGGTAGTCGACGATACCGGACTTGATGGCCTCGTAGCTCTCGACAGATAGCGGGCGGTTGACGGCGCCCCAGGCGATCTTGTCGTGCACGTCGGCCGTGTCGACGATAAAGCGGTCGTTGGGCGAGCGGCCGGTGCGCTCCCCCGTCTCGATCACCAGCGCGCCGTTAGAGGCCATACGGCCCTCTTCGCGGCGGATGGCATACTCAACGAGCTCGGCCACTGGCAGGTCAACCAGCAGGCGAGGCTGGTTCTCGGCGGGGTCTTCGACGAGCGTTAGGCCAAAGTTGGACAGTACTTCTGCAGGGGTAACACCAGGCATGGGGCCTCCTTTAAAAGCGCGTCACGAGGGCGCGCGCTTTACTCACGTAAAGCCCGTTGTACCCGATATGCAAAAACGTTTTTGCGGCAACGGCAGAGCATCCCGCCCAACGGTCAAAATTCGCAGGTAAGCGGACTAGTCGTTGGGGACGTTCTTAAATGACTAGTCGTTGGGGACACTCTTGGAGCGATCAGCCGCAAAGGAGTGTCCCAAAGTGCCGGCACCTGGGGACGTTCCTAAAGTGCCGGCACAATAGGAACGTCCCCAGGTGACGGGTTGGGCTGTTTTTGATGACTGCCCGAGGGGGCCGTGGTCAAAAAACGGCAAATATGAGTACTGTTGCCATTATGGTTACATTTATTTTGCTTAAAAAAGAGGCTCCTGATGAGATTCATTCGCATCAGGAGCCTCTGTTACTGAACATTTGGGGAGATACAGCAGTTCTTATGCTCGAACGGAGCGTCAAATGACCTGTAATTAGATCGAAATCGCTGCTACTAAAATAGTAACAGTACTCATATTTGCCATTTTTTGCCCACGGCCATATACAGACGCCCTGTCGAGCAGCGCAAAACGGCTTCAATGATCAAAATCAGAAGACTATCCCCGACGACTAGTCGTTTAAGAACGCCCCCAATGACTAGTCATGGCTACAGCGGCAGGTTTTGGCCGAGCATGGCGATGGCGCTCATGAGGACCAGCATGCCGGCAGCGTAGGGCAGGACGGCGCCCAGGAGCTCGGCGTCCTTGCCGCGCACGTGCACGGCAGCCAGGCCGATCGCGAGCGTCTGCGGCGAGATCATCTTGCCGGCAGCAACGCCAAGCGCATTCAACGCGACCATCCAGTAGTCGCTCACGCCCAGCGCCGTGGCGGCCTGGCTCTGAATGGGACCAAACAGCATGCCCGAGGACGTGCCCGAACCGGTCACGAACGCACCGACCGCACCAATCCACGGAGCCAGAATCGGATACAGACCGCCAGCCACCGCAATACAAAATGCACTGATTGAGGAGATCATGCCCGCATAGCCCATCACCTTGGCGCAACCCAGCACCGAAAGCATGGTGATCACCGTCGGCATCATCTGCTTGAAGGTCGCGGCCAGCACCTCGCCCATCAGGCGCGGCGAAGCACCCTGAATCGCGCCGCCGACAAACGCCGCCAGGAAAATCCAGACACCCGGCGTGTTGATCCAAGAAAACGTAAGCGTACCGGGGTTCTCGCCGCAATACACCTGCACGTGGCTCGCAAACGGCGCGAGTGCGGCGTGCACGGCGGGCACCAGGTTGGAGGTACCCAGCAGCAGCACAAAGATCAGGATGAAGCACGACCAGGCCGAAAGCGCCGACTTAACGGTAAGTTGCTCGCCGGCATCGATATTCATGTGAAAGCGCGCATCCAGGTGGCCGGACTTCTCGGCGCGCATGGCAAGCGCGGCGGTCAGCGCGAGCGACACGATGGAGCCCACGACCACAGCAAGCTCGGGGCCCACAAACATGGCGACGACCAAGGCCGCGCCGACAAACGACACGCCAGAGAGCAGCGCGATACCGGCAACGCCGCGCAGGCGCTCGCCCACGCTCGCAACGTTGCCCTGATCATCGGCAACACGGCCCGCGACCAGCGCAATAAGCAGTGGCATGACCACAAAGAAGGGCGCGAGCTGCACCAGCTGAACGGTCGCCAGATGCAGAGAATCCAGGCCCACCAGGTCGGCAACGGACACCGTGGGAATGCCGATGGAGCCGTAGGGCGTGGGCACGCCGTTGGCAAGCAGGCAAATAAGCACGGCAGGCACAGCCTCAAAGCCCAGGCCCGCAAGCATGCCGGCGGGGATGGCAACGGCGGTACCAAAACCGGCCATGCCCTCCATAAAGCCGCCGAAGCACCAGGCCACGAGCAGCGCCAGCAGACGACGGTCGCTGCTGATGGAGGTAATCATGCTGCCGATCACATCCATGGCACCCGTGCGCACGCACAGGTTATACGTAAATACCGCGGCGATAATCACCAGCACGATGGGCCACAGCGCCATCAAAAAGCCCTCGAGCGAGGCGGTCGCGATCTGCGCCACCGGCAGATGCCACCACGCAAAGGCGAGCACGCACGAAAGGGCAAACGAGCCGATGGCGGCTTTCCAGGCCGGCCATTTAAAGCACAGCAGCATCACGACGAGCCAAATGATCGGCACAAGGGCCAGCAAAAACGCGGCGACATCCATGGGTAAAAACTCCTTGGTACCGCGCAAGCGGCATCGGGGGGTCACAAAACCTCAACAGAATACCGCACGCTTACCGACAAATTGATGCCGCCCGCCGAATTTATTGAACAACCCGTTCAAAAACACGAATTGACACCTCCGCGGCTATACTAGAGCGCAGCAATAGAAAGGAACCGCCTTGAGTATCACGCCCCTCGATAGCATCCGCCGCGCCATCGCCCGCCGCAACGGCGTCGCCGACCCCACCGTGCTGAGCGACGGGGCCCACGGCCAAGGAGGACGCATCGAGAACGGCTTATTCCCCGCCTCACACACGGCCGAGGAGCTCGCCCGCATCCAGGAGCTGAGCCAGCGCAATGCCGGCGGCCCCGACAGCAGCCAGACCGCGCGTCGCCGCAAGCAAGACAGTGACCGCCAGCCCGGCCCTATCCACCGCATGGTCAACGCCTGGTGGAACCGCCTGCTCGGAGCCGTCTACGGCGGCGGGTTTTCCACGCAGGAAGCCGAATACGAGGAGCACGCCACCCGCCGCGACTACCTGTGGAACACCCTGGGCACCGCCGTATGGGGCCTGGCGTTTCCCCTACTCACCATCGTGTCCACGCAGCTCGTGGGCGCCGAGGAAGCCGGCAAGTTCTCGATGGCCTTCGTCACCGGCACGCTCATCATGATCGCGTGCAACTACGGCGTGCGCAATTTCCAAGTCTCGGACATCGACGAAAAGACCAGCTTCGCCTCCTACCAGCTCAACCGCTGGCTTTGCGGAGCGCTCGCGCTGGCGTGCGGCCTGGCGTACAGCAGCGCCCGCGGCTACGATGCGCAGATGGCAACGATCGGCCTGGGCGTCTACCTCTATAAGGTGATCGACGGCATCGCCGACGTGTACGAGGGCCGCCTGCAACAGGCCGACAAGCTCTACTTGGCCGGCATGAGCCAAACGCTGCGCTCCGCCGGCGTCCTCGCGGTCTTTACCGTGGCGCTGTTCCTCACACGCAGCATGCCCATCGCCGCCATGGCCATGGGTATCACGGCCATCGCCTCGCTCGTGCTGGTCACCGCGCCGCTCGCCCTGCTCGAAACCGAAAAATCGCGCCGCGTGAGCCTGCGCGAGGTCGGCCGCCTGTTTGTCCAGTGCGCCCCGCTCTTTGGCGCGCTGTTCCTGTTCAACCTGATCGAGAGCATGCCCAAGTTTGTGATGGAAGGCACACTGGCCTACAAATACCAACTGTACTTTAATGCACTGTTCTTTCCGGCGCAGGCTATTTTGCTGAGCATTGGATTTATCTATAAACCGCAGCTCCTGCGCCTGTCGAGCATCTGGGCAAACCCGCGCAAGCGTCGCCGCTTTGACTTGATTATTGTTGCCGTCATGGCGCTCGTCGTCGTCATTACCGGCCTGTGCGCCGCATTTATGGCGGGCCCCGGCATCCCCATTATGAACGCCATGTACGGCCTCAACTTTGAGCGCTACCGCATGCTGGCGCTGCTGATGGTCGTCGCCGGCGGCGTCACCGCGGCCATCGACTTTATCTACGCCATCATCACGGTACTGCGCCACGCCGGCGACGTCACCAAGATCTACCTGATCTGCTTTGCCGTGAGCGTGGTTCTGCCGGTGATACTAATCAATCTATTCGGCCTGACGGGCGCTGTGGTGAGCTACCTGGCGGTCATGGCCCTGCTCCTGGTGCTGCTGATTATCGAATACGCCCACATCCGCCAACGCATCGAACGCGACCGCAACCCGTACGGGGCCTAACGCCCACCTTGGTGCATTGAGGGCAGCTAATTTGGGACGGGGCTATTTTGACTACCCTTGGTGCCATGGGGTCAGGTTACTTTGCACCAAAGAAAAGAAACGTCGATGTTTTGGCACCGACAGCGAGCAGTCTCGAAGTGCCCCAGGTTGGCGCGAAAGAGGAGCGACGCGTACTTCTGCACGCGAGCGACGGTTTGAGCGGCAAGATGGGGTGCTTCGGGGCTGCGAAGCGTCAAGGTGACCGCCGTTCGGCAGAACGGCGGAACTGGATTATTCGCCCGGGTTGATGTTCGCGTAGAACTCTGCACCATCATCGAGCCGCAGGATGCCGACGCGGCCGAACTCGGAGCCGGTGGCAGCGGCGCAGTCGATGTCGATGCGGTCGGGCACGCCGGCGGTATCCTCGCCGCCCAGACGCACGATCTGCCCGCGGCCCGATTCCTCATCGAGCCCCGCCAGGCCGCCGACCTCGCAATAGCGTCCGAGCGACACCGTAGGCGTGTGGCCGCTCACCACGACCGGGCCCTTGCCCTCGGCAGAAAGCAGCCCCGTCGGCGCATCCCAATAGCCGTGACGAATCCACAGTAGGTCATCGGACGACTGCACCGCGAGCATCTGCTGCAGCAGCTCGCGATCGGCGCCCACAGCGCCGGCGCCATCGGCACAATCGACGCCATGCTCAAGTAAAAACGCCCGCGCCGCCTCGGTCTCGATACCAGCATGCACCAGCAGATACGGGCGCTCCTCGGTCTCGGTCACCGCATAGAGCGGCAACCCCGCCATCCAGCGCACGAGCTCCTCGTATGCCTCAAATTCCATGTCGTTGAGCTGCTCGCGCGTCGTCCAGCCACCGTTGATATCCCAAGTCTCGGCATCGAGCGGATCCTGGCCAATGATGGCGTCGAGCATAATCTGTTCGTGATTGCCCTTGAGCACGTGGGCGTTGGGCAGCGAGCGCACGAGCTTGATAACGCCGACCGGATCGGGCCCGCGATCGATCATATCGCCCAGCACGTACAGCGTGTCGTCGGACGTCAGCGAAATCTTGGACAGGGCCTCATCAAGCGCACGCACGTGCCCGTGAGCATCAGATGTCACATAGATCGCCATGGTACGCCTCTCCTTGCATTGCAGCCGAAGCCCGGTGCCGCAACTAAAACTTCAAGTTGAACTTAAACGTTACCCATTGTACTCCGTTGCAATAAAGCTGGAAAGGGTCGCATGCTACAGGCGATAGTCCATGCCGTCCACGCCACGCCGCCAGCCCCAGCACCTCAACCAGCACCGCTCGCGTCGCAGCCACGTGTCGAAAATGCGAACGCCAGCGCCTCAGCCCCATAAACCCACCATCTTTGGGTACAAATAACCGCAGACAACAAACCGTGCCACGCCAACCACCCAGGAGCGGACACCATCCATGAACCAGATCCTTCTCTTTATCGGCCTCGTCATTATTCTGTGCCTGACCATCAAACCCGTCGGCAAAAAGCTCCCCTTCCCCACCCTGCTCATCTTTATCGCGCTCGGCATGCTGCTGGGCGTCAACGGCCCAGCGCACATCGACTTTAGCGACTACGCGCTCACCGAAACCGTCTGTAGTACGGCGCTGCTCTTCATCATGTTCTACGGCGGCTTTAACACCAACATCGACCGCGCCAAGCCCGTCGCCGCGCCCGCGGTGCTGCTGAGCACGCTCGGCGTCGTCGTCACTGCCGGTATCACCGGCGCATTTGCGCACTTTATGCTGGGTTTCGACTGGATCGGCGGCCTGCTGCTGGGCTCCGTTGTGGCGTCCACCGACGCAGCGAGCGTCTTTAGCGTCCTGCGCGAGCACAGCCTATCGCTGAGGGGTGGCACGGACTCGCTACTCGAGGTCGAATCGGGCTCCAACGACCCCGTCGCCTACATGCTCACCGCCGTGCTCGCCACACTCGCGGCCGGCGGCGATATCAACATTCCCGTGCTGCTCGCCAAGCAAATCATCCTGGGCGTGGGGCTGGGCCTTGTCATCGGCTGGGCGGCGGGCCGCCTGATCGAGCGCGCGCATGCAACGGCCGAGGGCGCGCAGACCATCTTTTTGTTCGCCGTGGCCATCGTCGCCTACGCACTGCCGAGCTACCTGGGCGGCAACGGCTTTTTGGCCGTGTACCTGGCCGGCATTGTGCTGGGAGCCAGCGACATCACCGGCAAGGTCGAGCTGGCGCACTTCTTTGACACCCTCACCGAGATGGCCGAGATGACAATCTTCTTCTTGCTCGGCCTGCTCGTGACGCCCGCGCGCCTGCCGCAAATGCTGCTGCCAGGCCTGGCGCTCATGGCGTTCATGCTCTTCGTGAGCCGCCCCATCGCCGTCGGTCTGCTGCTGGCGCCCTTTAAGACAAGCCCCCGCCAGGTTGCGCTCGTAAGCTGGGCGGGCCTGCGCGGCGCAGCTTCGGTCGTGTTTAGCCTCTTTGCCGTGGTGGCCGGCGTTCCCGGCGGGCACGACCTGTTTGACTTGGTGTTTGTAATTGCCGTGTCGAGCATTGTGGTGCAGGGCTCGCTGCTG
The DNA here is from genome assembly GCA_934654585.1 of uncultured Collinsella sp. Lineage (GTDB taxonomy): Bacteria > Actinomycetota > Coriobacteriia > Coriobacteriales > Coriobacteriaceae > Collinsella. The sequence continues at coordinate 61,735 of CAKUGF010000005.1, forward strand.
CCGGCGGTGGCGAAGAAGCTCGATATGATCGATGCAGAAGGCGACGTGCGCCGCACCTTTAACGACTACCGCGACGAGGACGGCATGTCGTTTGTAAAGCTCAAGGTAGGCGCGGGGCATCCGTTTGCTGGCCGCTCGCTTGCCGATATTGGCAGCGCGACGGACATGCTTGTGGTCCTGGTGCTGCGCGACGGAGCGCACCCGGTTCTGCCCAATGGCGATACCGTGATTGAAGAAGGCGACCTGTTGGTGATGGCTGCCCCAACGTTCGAAGAGCGTGCCGAGGTTACGCTGCGCGAGGTCACCGTGACGCCCCACGGCCGCCTAGCCGGCCAGCGTCTACGCGACGTGCCACAGGGCAAGCACCCGTTTATCGTGGTGATGCTCAAGCGCGACGGCCAAACGATCATCCCCGACGGCAACACCCTCATATACGCCGGCGACGAAGCCGTCATCGCCACGCTAGCGTCATAGCTGTCCCGCGTTTGAAAGCCATCCGATGTCATGCTATAAAGAACACGGTACCCTCGAATAGAGGGACCTCCAAGAGCCGGGGGATGTCCCCCGGCGTTTTTTATGCAGCTCGATGCCCGCCATTAGGATTAGGCAACGGCCTTCTTTCTAATTTCTTTCAGTAGGCCTTTTTTGAACGCAGTGCTACCGCCAAAGAACTTTTGGTCAGTATTGGTTTGTTTGCTTGCTTGATATTTCAAACTCGTGAACTCAATGGTACAGATATAATCCGCCGCTTGAGCCAAATAGTAATCTGACGAGGTTGTAGGCTTATAGATAACTGCATTTTTGGCCAAAGCGTAATCGATTGCCTTGTGAAGCGCACTCGAAACCGAACCCTGTCCTCCATCGTAATAAATCTTTACGGCATCAAACTGCTGAAACCAACTCAAATTGTCGAATATGAAATCGATGATTTCACGCCGCATCGCATCAGCGATCTGTTTAAGCGTTCGATACCGATGCGTCTTGAATACAAACACCTTGTACGAAATGGGCAAATGTCGAAACATAACTCGAAATAGTGAGAACAGCCTCTTTCTCTCACTGATATCCAAATCCTTGAACTGATCTTTTCCATTCATGAGGGGCGAAGCGTGGAATGGAAGAAGAGGCAGCCCGCTTTCGGCCACCGCCCTCTCATACTTCTTTATTCCCTCGGCAATGGAAAAGTCTTGCTCATGAAATACAAAGGCCACTAGATACTATCTTTCACGTAGATCATCGCTTCCAGATTCATCAATGAAGATACTCAACTCCCGCATGGGCAATCCTTAATAAAAAAGCCGGGGAAAACGTCCCCGGCACTTGGAAGCCCTCTCTTAAGAGATGACCACCAACTTTATACCATGAAGTCGGACATATATTCAAGCATGAGTATAAGATGCAAACATATGTTCGTCAACAACAAACGTGGCTATTGCTCCTGTCGCGCACAGCAGCAGGAAAAACCACGCCAGCTACGCTTCCGCGCGATCGAGCAGGCTCAAAGAGTATGGGAGAAGCGAGCATCGCCACTCCCCCATACGACCTCGGCAAGTCGCTCAGCATCATCTAGCGAGTGCCGTTGCGCTCGACGCCCTGGCCTTTGTCGTAAATGCACTCCCCCGTGGTGAAATCCCACTTGAGATCCCAGGCGTTCAAAAATCAGGCGGTAAAACTTTTGTAAGTTGCGGTGATATAGGGACTGAATAGGCCTCTGAGCAGCCATTTCAGTCCCTATTTCACCGCAACTTATTGATGGGATGGGGTTGAGGGGCGGCTGTGGTCACCAGTCCTCGCCCGTGTCGTAGCCATTATCGTCGTCGACGGCAAAGTCGCGGAGGTCGAGGCCTTCGCGTTCGGCTCGGGCAAAAAGTTCTTGAGGAGACTCGTCCTCGATATCCATCACGTCGAGCATGGCAGCCGGAAAACCCACGCCGGCTGCACTCCCCGCACGGTCGAGCAGGCTCTCGCGCAGCTGGTCAACATCAACATCGATCTTCATGGTGAACCCCTTGCCGGAACAGGCCCCTACTCAGCAGCGCCGAGCACATTCACGGCTGCAACAAAAGCTGCAACCTGCTTGTCATCCATCTGCGTGGCCAAACGCCCCACCGGCTCGTCGTAGGCATACTGCACCTTATCGATAAAGCAGTCCCAAGCGCGCTCGTCCACGCGCACAGCGGTCTCGCAATACTGGCTGAGCTTTTTGAGTCCATACCAAAACGCATTCACATGGCGCACGGGATCCTCGTCCAGCACGCCATCGTAGCGGAGCCCGTTAAACTCGCGCATGCGCGCCACGGCAACCTCGAGCGAGTCGCCGCCGTCGGCCGAAGCCTCGTCCACAAGCTCGGGAATCGCAACTTCGCGCCGAACATTGTGCCTGGTAGCACCGTCATACTCGCCCACCAACACGTCTTCGTCAAACCGATCATCGTAGTCGAAAAAGCTACTGCCGCGGCAAATCCCATGCGGCGAACCGGCACCAAAGGCACAGAACAACCCGCCGTCGGTAACAACGCGCCTATAGGTCTCAAACGACTTCTTAACCTGAGCGAGCAACTCGGCAAGCTCCCCGGCATCGCACCCCGTCTCGCACGTAATGCAAACAAGCCCCGGCAACGATACCGGCTCCACCGTGCTCCCTGCAACGCGGGCAGCGCGTTCGGCCCGATACGCTTGGGCTGCCAAGCGCGCTCGCTGCGCAGCGCCGCGCACATTAGTAAGCTCGCACTCCAGCGCCACATCGCCAGCCACATCGCTCGCAAACGCGTCAGCACCCTGCGGGCCGGTCGCACTCAGCTCGGACTCAAACGTCGCTGTGATCATGCCGGCAAGGTCCGTTGTATCGGCGGCGCAACGCAGCTGCTCCAGCTGCGTGCATAGCAGAGCGGCATCCAAGGGTGCGGCATCCACAACGCGCACGTCACTCAGACGCGCCGCGCCCTGCAACACCAAAGCCCCCGCAGCATCGTATGCCGCACGAACCCTGTCCGCCGTATTGGCACGCAGCTTTACCTCGATAAACGCAAGCGTCTGCTCCAAGCGGGCCAACAGCTCGGCCTTGTCCTCCATACGCAAAAAGGCAGCGTAGCGCCGCTCCATCTGCAACGGGCCCACAACGCCTACCTGCTTGCGAGCGCGCGCAAGAGAATCAAATTCAACGCGGCGTACATACCCGTCAACGGCCTTCACGGCAGACTCGCGCGCAGCACGCTCGGCGGCCTCGACGCCCCCGATCACGCCCAGCAGCTCGCGGGAGCGCGCCTTGCGCAATAACTCCCCGCGATCGTACTGCTCAAGCGCCGTCTGACGCTTTGCTACCGACTCAAAGCCAAAAAGCTCATCGAGCAGCTCACCAACAGAACGCTCTTCTATCATGGCAAGGCCTCCTCACGCGCTGCGCGTCAACATGCCCGCGGGCTCACGTGCGCATCAAACGTCTCGCGCACGCAAGCCCGCACGCTCACACCCCTACAGATCCAACGCCTTTTTCGCAGCATCGACCGGGTCGCCATCCATGTAGAACACCGGGCTCAACCCCGAGATAATCTCGGACGAAACGCTCTGCAGGCCCGCGATGGCGCTCAGCGGCAATATCACGCGCTTGGCGCCGGCGTTTTTGGCCACGCGCATAATGTCCTCGAGCCCGCGGATTTCATCCATGGAGCCCGACATGCGCAAGATGCCCGGAATCGCCAGCGCGGGCATCACCGGGCGGTTGCACGCCGCAGAGCACAGGCCCACAAACTCGGCGAGCGACACTTCTTCGGACAGGCCCTTGCTCTGCAGGTCGTTATAGAACAGCAGATAATCCTTGGAGCCAATGTGCATGCCCGGCGCCACGCGGTTCGCTAGGTTCACAAAGTTGTCGAACGCGACCTCCAGCGTATCGCGCACCGGCTTGTTAAAGGCAACGCCCTCGTGCTTAAACTTGCACTCGCCGGCGACAGCCTTGTTCTCCAGCTTGTACACGGCAACCTCGCCGCCCTGCGACCTACCCACGCCAAACACGTGACCGGACAGCAGCGGCCCGTCGGGAATCAACGTATCCTCGGACTGCTCCGGCACGCGCACCACGTGCACGTCCTGCGGATTGTCGGCATCCATATAGCCCAGGTTGACGTCGATAAACTCGACGCCCGCCATAATCTTGAGCTGCTCCTTTACGCGGCGACGGCCCTCGATGGCGTAGTCCAGCAGCCAACGAACGTCGTCCTTGTCCATAGCCTCGTCGGGGAACAGCAGCTTGGCCAGGCCGCTAAAGGACTTGCGCACGGCGATCTCGTCACGCTTGTTAAAGTCGCTGTTAAAGCGGAAGTAGCGGTCGATATGATGCGTAAAGTCCTTGCGGCGCATCTCCTTGCAAAACTCCGACAGGCAGTCGGTGATTAAGCCGTAATGCCCGGTCAGCAGGCTCGAACGCATCTTGGGAATCTCCCAGCCCGGCAGGTAGTAGTGGATACGGTCGAAGAAAGCCGAATCGTTGTTAAACTCCGGCGGGAACGGATCGAACAGGTGCGTAGTCTTAAGGACGTTTTGCACGGTGTCGTTGATGTTGCCCTCAAAAACCATGGAGGCATCGGCGTTAATCTGGTCGCGGCCGCGCGCGTAGCTGCCGCTCGCCATGTAGTCCTTCATGATCTGCACGGCGTTGGTATCCTTAAAGCGCATGCCGGCGACCTCGTCGAACGTCACGCAATCCCAATGGCCCACCAGGCCCACGCGATCGGCGCGCATGGAGTTCATGCGGCCGAACAGGTTGGCCGTGGTGGTCTGCCCGCCCGAAAGCAAGATGGCGTAGGGCGAGACTTCTTTGTAGATATGGCTCTTGCCGGTGCCGCGGGGACCAAGCTCGCACAGGTTGTAGTTGCGCTCGATCAGCGGCACCATACGCTCGATAAAGTGCAGGCGCTCTTTCTCGGAAAGCTCGCTGGGCTCATAGCCAGCGGAGCGCAGCAGCATGTTGAGCCACTCGTCGCGCGAGAAATACTGACGCTCCTCGATCATGGCATCCAGGTCCAGGTTGGGCATCTGGATGGGCGTGAGCGAGGCTACGCTAAACGGAGAGTCCTCGGGCCCGCGCTTTTTGCGCTTGGCCTTGGAGCGGCGCGGCGCATCGTCGCCAAAGACCTCCATGCCAAACTCGTCTTCCTCTTCCATGGGATGACGGTACTCGATGCTCATAATGCACCAAATACCACCCTGGAGAATCTTGGAATAGTCGCGCACGTACTCGGCCGGCATCACAAAAGGTTCAATGGTCAGGTTGGCAAACGACGCCACGTAGATGTCTTTGTACTCGTCGAGCTTGGCCGCCACCTTATCGATGATGGTAAAGCGGCCAAGCTCGCGAATCTTGGACTTAATGCGCTCGGACTCGTCGGGGCGCACATAGTTATCGGTGAGGATCCTGCGGATGCGCTCCAGGCCCTCTGCCACGGCCTCCTCGTCGTCGGTTGAGCAGTACATGCCCAGCAGGTACTCCAGCACAAAGGTGGGCACGTTGGCGCCGCGCTTCATAAGGGCCGTCAGGTCCTTGCGTACGATCTTACCGCCAAAGTGCTCGAGCAGCTTACCGTCCAGCGTGTCCATGTCGTAGCCGTCGTCCTCGGGAGCCTCGGCCACGGCCTGGTCATAGCCATCGGTCGAGGACTCGTCCTCGGCGGGCGCCGCAGCCTCAACGGGCACAGCGGCCTCCGCCGGCTCCGGGGCAGGCGTGGCCTCCGGAGCAGGCGCAGCAGCCTCAGCCTCCGGAGCAGGCACGGCCTCCCCCGCAGGCACCGCAGCCTGCACCGGCGGATTCACATCAATCGAGGGAACTTCCCACAGATCGTCGTCATGACTATCAAACATAGGGCACACTCCTAAAAACCAAAGTCAGCAACAGGGGCAAACGAAACAGCGATGGTGTACGTCTCGCGCCAAACAATCTTGCCCGACTGGGCATCGCGGCAGACCAGATAGTACGGGTCCTTGGCCGAGAACCCACCCGCCGCATGCAGTGCAAACTTGGCATGCACCACGCGATCCTGCGAGTTAGCAGAAGTCTTGTTGGCATGCGCCTTGACCGTATCGCTCACCTCGTTGCCGCTTGCGTCGGTAAACACCAGCTCGTACTCGCACGGCAAGACCTTGCCTTGGGCGGGTTCTTCTTGGATCAAGTTGACCGAGAAGAGCGAGCTGGCCACACGGCGTCCCTCGCTCAGCACGCGCAGCGTCGCCGCACGTGTGTCGACAAAGTCCTTGGAACCCGAGCGCGCACGCCAAAATCCGATAACGGGCACGCAGAGCTCCTGCAGGCTCATGCCGCCATGGACATAGTTGTTAGTGCCGCCGGGACGCCTGAAGTGCACGTTCTCGCGCGGGGCAAATCCCTCAAAGCCGGCGCCCAAACGTCCCATGTCAACATTAACAAACACCCCGCGTGCCTCGTCCGAAAGCTTGGCCACGGCCTCGTTGGGCACCACCAGATGACGCTTACCGTGCATGACGGGAGCGTCAAAGAAGGGAAGGTCTGGCTTGCCGAGCATCTGGCACTCGTTGAGCTCCCGACGCGTGTAGATAAAGCCGTGGTCCGCCGTTATAACAACACGCGCGCCCGGGGCGTCGGTGCACACGCGGCGCGCCAACGCGGCAAGTTCCTCCACGGTGTCCGTGCAGGCATCGAAGACGTCATCCTGCGTAGCGGCCTTCTCGCCCGTTGCATCGATCTTGTTGTGGTAGAGATAAACGAGCTTGGAGTCTTTGAGCAACGCTTTACGCTCGGTTCCCGCCATGTTGAGGTATGCGCTCGAGCGCAAAGCGCGGGCCGTGGGCTCAACATGGGTAAGTGCGGCCTCGCGCTGCGGAGTCGTCGCAGTTGGCATGCCGTCAACCAGCACAAACGAACCATCCGCTGCAAGCTCAAGCGCTTGGTGCGGCAGTAGCGCGGGCATGCCCACCTCGGTAATGGAGGGAAAGACCGCCTGCATGCTAGAGACCTTGACGTTGCCGCCGCGCTCGCGCTCGAGCAGTGCCGCAATATCGCGGGCCACCTCATAGCGCAGCGCGTCGCTCACGATAACGACCGTCGTTTTGGCAGAGCCCACAAAAGTGGGCAGCACATGCCAGTAGAACTCATCCTGCCGAGCAGGGCCATAGATGTAGCCGCAGTCGGCCCACTCCCCTTGCGCAGCGACCGCCCAGCAGGCATTGGCATCAGCCAAAAACCAGTTGCTGTAGAGATTCTCCGCCCAGTCCACCACAGCACGGGCAGGCTCCTCGAGCGCATCGCACCCGACGGAACGCGCCCGCAGATACGCGGTGCACATGTGGCGATAGGCAGCGTCCATGGCATACCAGTCGGACGTGTAGGCATCCCACACCTGCTGGGGTTGCGCCAGATGGAACCCGCCCGCGTGCGTCTGCCTAAAAGAGCACATATCGGCCACAGCGGCAAGCAGGTCAAAGTAGCTCTCGACACGGCGGTACCAGCTTAGGTCGCAACGACGCGCCGCAAAGGTGCGCGCGTCCTCAACACGGTCCGCGCCCTGGGCAAACGAGCAGAACAGCTGCGAGAGCACGGCCTCATTGATGCACGGGAACACGTCGAGCGAGGCCAGCACATCGATTGGCAGGGCCTCAAACCGTGCAAAGAGCCCACGGGCATCCTCGACCAAACGGCAAATCTCAAATAAATCCTCGCTCGATGCCTGGGCATCGGAGGCCTGATCCCACGTACGCACCGCCTTAAGGCAATAGGGGCCGTAGGCGGGAGCCACATAGCTCTCGAGCCCCTTGAGCGCTCCCTCGGGAAGCGCGGTGGATGCCGCAGTGATGAGCACATGGGATGCCAGCGCAAGCAGCGAATCACGCTCATACAGCGGGCCCTCAAACCCATAGCAACGCACGATGAAGGCAGAGAGGGCATCGCGCACGCAGTACTTGTCCGCCAACTCGGTCAGCGCCTCGGGACCCTCGTGCAGCAGCGTGGTCATACAGCCGCGCAGTACAAACGCGGGCTGTGCGTCGCCCGAGTCCTTGCCGCCAAAAATCACCGTAAGAATACCGAGCTCGATATCGGATGCGCCCGAGGCATGCGGAACGCACGCGGCAAACTTAGCACAGCGGGTCTTGGCATCAAAGAACGCCTTGTGCTCGCGCAGGCTCTCGCGCACGGCGTCGATATTCTCGATACCCAGCTGATCGGCCAAAAGCGAAAGATAGTCAGCCTGGAACCGATCGGCATACAGCTCGACATCGGCAAGCCAATCGCCCTCAAGCCTGCCGCGCGGGCAACGACGATACAGCAAGATATCGTTCGCAAGGTCATCGCGGTTGATGAGCTTCTTTACGGCAAACATGCGGCCCTCGCAGGCCTCAACAAACCGCACCGGGCGCTCAAAGTCACCGTGGGCGGGCATAACGCCGTCATCGGTCCCCGCGCCGTCGAAACCCTCGGCGGCCAACCGCTCAAACTCGGGAGCAAACTCGCCGTCCGCATCGTGCCAAACCACAACACGGCGCGACGCGCATGAGGACAACGGCTGCAAAAACCGCAGCTTGAGCTGTTCTTCTACATCGATCTTGGGCATGAATATCCTTACCGTATCTGCAGTTACTTAATCTTTGCTAGCACATCCTGAAACTTGGCGTAGTTGACCTTGACGCCGTCATCCAGGTCGATCTTAATCATCTGGTCTGCCAAGTGGTGCAGCTTCTCCTCGTAGCCAATGGTCTCTTTGAGCTGGTCGTTGAGCTTTTTGACGCGCTTGCCCAAGCGCACGCGCTCGCCGCGCTCGGCACCAGCAAGGGCATCGTTGGCATAGCCGATCTGGGCACGGTAGCGCTCCTGCTGCTCATGCACATAGTCGGTGCGGATGCGAGCCAATAGGTCAGGCTGGTAGCGATGCATGTAAACAAGACACTTGAAACCGTTCTTCTTACCGCTGTCGAACAGCCAGTAGATGGGGCGTTTCTTATAGGTCTGGCAGTGGTCCTTAAAAAAGTCCTTCAAAAAGTAGGTGCGGATCACCTCGCGCGAGGTACCCTTACCGCCGAGCGCCTCGGCAATAAAGGCCAGGTTCTGCTCGAGCGTCTCCTCGCCGTACACGGTGCGCACAAAGTCGATAAAGTAGCGCACGATGTCGTCGTCAAAGTACTCGTCATCGGTAATGGGCAGTACGTTGTCGGTATCAGGCATAAAGGTCACGTGATCGGGATCGGACATCTTGGCCAGATAGTCGTCGACCGTGGCGCCCTGACCGGCCAGGACCAGCCCGTCCACATCCAGCGAATAGCGGCCAAACATGCAGCCCACGGCATAGCTTATGAGCGAGGTGATCTCGTCGCGCTTGATGCGCACGTATTTGTTGCCCTTGTAGCTCTCGGGAATCTCATCAGCGGTGTCGAAGATGCGTGCCACCGAAACGTACTTGTCCTCGACCTCGATGGGCACTTCACCCTCCATGTTGTAGATTTTGGCAAAGATTCGGTTGAGCTCCTCTTCGTTAGCGCGAAGCTGCTCAAAGCGAGCATTGACCTCGGCCTTGCGAGCCTCGTATTTATCTTGAAGTAAAGTGGCCATGAGGCCCTCCTTTCATTGTTGATGAGTTGTCAAGAGGCTTAAACTAAGGGACCGAAATCTCCAAAAATACCCCGACCTTACCGATCGACTTCTGGAAAAGCTATTCACCGCATCGGGCATTTGCAAAAACGCACTAGTGACTCATGAAGTCGCAAGCCAAACCCTGCGAACCGCATCAAGCGTAAAGGAAAGACAACTTGATATCATTTCTCAGCTCACTAGTTAAAGCTAACTAAATACCCGGACACGAGCTGAAACCCATTAACGAATATCAGGCCCAGCCTTTATCAGCTTCATCCATTTACATAGAGTCGAATTCTTGATTAGAATTCTTGCAGTGAGTCTTTTGATGTCACCTGCCGGGTCATCCTTTCGTTTTCCCGCAACATCCTCGATAGCGAACCATATATCGCCCTTTGACTTAAATGCACAGAATCTGCCGTGAGCAAATCCATTTCGTAAGTGATAAAACAAACTGATCGTTTGATTGCTTTTGGCATCATAAAAGACAGCAGACTCGAAGGGCTTTGACTCGATGCCAGCGCAATCAAACAAATCAGCATTACGCAAAGCCTGTTCCATATCACCAACAGCCGCGGCAGACCAATATAAAGACTTATTTGAGCTTGCTGCCTTTAGCTTTTTATTCAAATATTGAGGCTTTCTCCAAGGAGCATCCCATCCGTATTCAGAGACCGAAACGCTTCTGTTGGACAATCCCGGAGCGGGAGTTTCGACAACAAAGAACCTTAGAAGCGGCGAAAGTATAGGGCCCAAAGACTTGCACGTCATACCGTTTTTGACCCATGCGGGATTCGCCTCAACAAAGACAACTTCATTTGCTGAAATATATTCAAACATGAACCCCACCTAAACCAAAGGGTTACGTTTGAAATCCCAAGAGGTTTCAAACGAGTCCCAATCATTTTTTGAAATGGACACATTGCTATCGACCAGACTATTAATTGCCGGTTTATACTCAGCGGAAATAAGCATGGGAAGTGCTTTGATGTCTCTCGCCTGCATGTTAAGAGTAGGGTTAAGCATGCTGAGGACATCGGCGGCAATAGAGCAATTAAGGAAACCTAGGGTCCAGTTCTTGCTTGAGCCCAGGCCACAAATGCATGGGCCGGCCATGTCAAATCCGCCCGTCGGCGGCAACAGCCTGAAACTCGGCTTGCCTGATGTCAGCATTGTGTAACAAACGCCTTCACTGAACCAATATTTTGACGCCAGTAAATTGGAGGTCGGATTATTCTGGTAAAACTCAATTGCGTCCTTTTTGATCGAAACCAACCAATGAAGATTGCCAAACCATCGACGAAAGTCGCCGCCCTTTGAGTAAGTAGCCCATGAGCCTTTTCGCCCAACCGAACGCGCGCCGACCTCCCAAAACAAGCGCAAATATAAATTGTTGTCGCCTGTTTTATTTTGAGACCCTGTATAGTCCGAGTAATCGCCAATGGAGTGGCCCAAAGAGAAAGCAGAGAGTAACCCGTCACTGGCCCAGTAGGCTATGGGGGTGCCGGGGATTTGCTTGAAGGTGTCGGCGTCGCGGCGGTAGAACCAGCCGCAATCGGGGTTTTGGATGGCCTCGACCAGTTTGAGCCTCTTGGCCTCAGAGCCGTTGATATCAACAAGGCGCACATAGGCGCCCTCGGCGTCCGAATGCTGGTTGTAGATCACGTCAGCTGTAACGTTGACGACCTCGCCGCCGATAGCATCAAACGCGCGAGGTCCCAGATGGGCCATGGAAACGATTGTCTTGTTGTCGATAACCTTGGCGCGCAACTTCTCAAAGCTGCCCAGGAACATCCAGCTCTGCATGGTAACCATTGCGGCGTAGCCCTTATCCTCGACAAGGTTAAAACCGCGCTCGATAAAGCACGTGCAGAGGTCGCTCTTTACGTCGGGGTAGTTCTTCTTGACCCATTTGCTCATGAAGGGGTTAAAGCTGCTGCTGCCCATATACGGAGGATTCGCCACGGTGCAGGCAAAACGACGGGACAGCTTCTCGCAGATGGCGGCGGCGCTTTCGAGCTTAGTTTTGGCCGTAGCGGCAAAAAGGTCGTCGGAACAGCTCGCGGCGGCAGCTTTGAGCTCGTCGATCTCGGCCTCTGAAGGATTAAGAAGCGAGCCGATCTCGCCCAAATGGCTCAGTTCCTCGGCGAGCTTCTTGTTACCCGGCAGTTCGTCCTCCCCCAGCGGGATGCTCGTGAGCACGGTAACGTCGGCGCGCACAGCGCGCTTGAAAAAGCGACGATCGTGTTCGCGGGCACACATGGCAAGCGCCAGCTCCGCGATCTGCGCCGCACGGGAATCGATTTCCATGCCCGCAAGGTTTTTAGTAAGAATAAGCTCGGGAATCTCACGCTCACGATAACCGCGCTCCTCGTACATATGGAAGAGCAGTTCAAACGCATAGACCAGGATATGGCCCGAGCCACATGCGGGGTCACAGAGGGTTATCTCCTCGGGGCTCGAGATACGAATGAAGTCCTCGTGCTCTGCATCGGGCTCGATGTAATATTTCATACGCTCGCGTAGCGAACTCCCCGGGTTGTTGAGCATCCACAGTCGGCCGAGCGAGTTCTCGACCATATAGCGCACGATCCACTCGGGGGTGAAGAGCTGCGTGGCAGGTGCGATGTCCGCCGCTGCTGCCTTGCGCTTGGACTTGAAGAACTCGTCTTTAACGTCAGCGTTGTAGTACTGATACATCCAGCCCAGAACGGTCACGCCCTCGCGCCAGCGCTCGTCAGTGATAGCGGCGTTGAGCCTGCCCACCACGCCATCGGCCATCATGAGGCCCTGGGGCAACAGCAGCTCCATGGCTCCGCCCACGCGTTCAAAGACGCCCGGCAGGCAATCGGCAAGCTCTTCACACTGAGCCACAAACAGGTAGCGCCACAGCGGTTCATCCAAGCCCGCCATCTTGAGTTCGGCTACGCGATCGGTATCGGCCGTCGTTATCTCCACGTCCAGAGCATTCTCCACGGCCTCGCTACCATGGCTGCCGTCCGCACGGCTCAGCATACGCACGCGGCTGGGGAGCCATCCGCGTGCATCCATAAAGCGAATGGCCACGATGCGGTTGAACCAGGTGTAGGCCGCTCGGTCGCAGAGCGCCTCGTGACCCACCTCTGCCTGCATGCGCAGCAGTTCATCGCGTTGCTCAACCTCAGCCGGGCTTAGGGGCAGGCTGTTGACGGTCTCGGACCCAGCGGGCGCAGGTGCAGGTTCGGTGATGCCGTAGCGCACCATCTGCGCCTCAACGCCTTTGATGAGCTCCGTGCGGGCCCAGGTGCAGAAGCTCTTAAGAGCAGAATCGTTCATGGTTGATGAGCCTTTCTAAACGCCATAAGCCACCGGTGCGCGCTTTGGCACCGGTGGCTCCGCGGGTTAGTTGATACGGATCTCGTCGTTTGCAGCGAGTGCCTGCATAAGGCGGGAGCGCAGGTCGTCCACGTAGCGTTCCACGTCCCCTGCGGACAAGAGACGACTCGGCTTGGCCAGATCGGCGCGGCGCACAGTCTTGATTTTGCGCTGGGGCACGGGTGCAGGCGTGGGCGCTGACGACGCAACGGCCTTGTTGGAGATCTTCTTGACCACCTCGCCCGTACTCGTGACCTCGGTGGTGCGGCGCTCGTTGTCCATACGCATGCGGGCCGCATCCACAGCGTCGTACATCCCGTTGGTTGCTGCGCTGAGCCAGTTGGCCCAGTTAGTCGCGGCAACACTCAGCTCGTTGAGGCTTTGAGCACTGTGGGCACGGTTTTTGAACGACTCGTATTTGGCGCCGGCGTCTGCTATGGCATCCTTGGCTTGATTGACAAAGCCCTTTTGACTCTCAGCCTGTGCCTGCAGGTCTTGCAGATCGCTCTCGATTCGGCACAAAAACTCATTGCGGCGGATGCCCAGCAGCTTTTTCATGTCGTCCTCGACGGGATCCATAAGCGGCTGCAGGTCTTTAATGCGGCCGTAGGGCTTGGGATCTTTGAGAACCTCACGCACCTTTGCCACATTCTCAACCGCGCTGGGAATGTCATCGGAGGCATACTCGATACCCTCGGTGCGGCTCAAGAAATCCTTGGCGTGGTCAAACGCTGTTCGCTGGTTGGACTCGAAGAACTCAACCACCTTATCAAAGTCTTCCTTGGCATCGAGCAAACGCTCCTCATGCTTGGTGAACGTGGTCAAGAACGCCTCGGCCTCGTTCTGGTCCTTAAGGACGTCGGCCACCTCCGAGCGCATCTTCTCGCACTCGTCCTCACCGGGATACGGGTAGGCCGGCTTGATGCCCGTGTAGTAGTCGCGTGCCATGGCGAGGCACGCCTCGCGCAAGCCCTCAAGGCGCTCTTTGAGCTCGGCCACGAGCCTATCCTCGTTGGAGGGCACGGTCTTGAGATCAAACAGATCACGCATGAGCTCGCCCGTGGCGCGCAGCAACCGGTCGCTCATGCGCACGCGCAAGCGCACCTGGGCCTTATCGGCATCCTTGCGCAGGAGCGCCACCATGCGGCTATCGTTAGCTTGAACCGTCTGGCCGCCAAACAGCACCTGCGCGCGCTGCTCCACCACAAGCTGCGCCACCACATTTGCGATGTCGACATCGCGCCAGCCAAAGGGCCTTTGCTGGTACTGGCGCTGGATATCGCCCATAGCGGTATCCAGATGGCGCTGGTGCTGCACTTTGAGGTAGTCCTCAACCTCCTTGAGCGCACGCGTGTTACCCGCGTTCATGCCAGCGAGCCCCGCTTGAACGTTGCCCGCCAGAGTGGAGCGGATATCGGAATCGCTCGTGACCGGCGCGCCGATATAGCCGGCCTTTTCAAAGACCACATCGCACAGCTGCGCCAGCACCTGCTCAAAGACCTGGGCGGGTTTGGCAGCACGGATCTCAATCATGCGCCCGTTGACGGCGCATCGTGCATGGAGCACCGCCTCAGCCAAAAGGGCGTCAGCCTCTTTCTCGTTAAAGTCCTTCTCGCGCATTTTGGCCTCGACGATCTGGCGGGTACTCGGCGGTAGCTCCTGCAGGTTGCGCGTCTGGGCGTACATGCGAATCTTAGCGGCGTTGACGAGTGGGGCCCAATAATCCACCTCGTCGCTCAAGGCCACGATGGCCTTATCCACGGATTTCAATGCCAGCTCGGCATCGTCCGCACGGCCCAGATCGCTGGCCATGGTCACCACGGATAGTTCCATGCCGCCCATGTTGGATCCATGAATCGAGCCATCCACGTAGCGGTCAAAGGGGAAGTCGTTGGTCCCGCGGTTGAGTTTGCGCGCAGTGTAGATGCTTTCGAACAGGCGCTTCTTGATGTACTCAATCACCTTCGCGTTGTCGATCGGGGTGCGTGCGATCTCCTGCGCTATCTCCTGCTCCTCGTCGGTGAGGAAGCTATAGGTATCGCCCTGGCGTGCCACGTAGCTCTCGCGCTCCAAGCGGGCAAGAGATTCCTTGACGCGGTCCTTAAGGGCGCGCTTGTCCACGTCCAGGCTATCGATCATAAGGATGGAGATGTTCTCGACCGTGGCCTTGACGTAGCCGATGTAGCGGATCAAGTACAGGAGCTTAAGCACCCGGACATCGTAGCTCTCAAGCCCCTCTGCGTTTTCAGCCGCGCGCTCCGCACAGACGACGACCTGAATGATGCCGTGCTCCAAATCCTTGGAGATGGTATCGAAGAAGCGCCAGAACGGCACGAGCGCACCGGCCCGGTCATGCTGGATGGCCTGAGCGCTCTCCTGGAACGCGCTCAGCATGGAGCGCTCGCCCGTTGACATGTGCTTGGCCTTGACACCGTGCTTGCGCACCTCGGTCATGACGTCGGGCAGGAGCTTAAACTGGTAGCTCACAAACGGGTAGCTAGCCACAAAATCCTTGGAGTTGGCGTAGCCGGCAAGGTCGGAGCGCGAGCCACCCTCAAAGGTAAAGTTGTTTTTGAGTACGGCGGCATCTTGCTCGTAGACCTGTGCAAGCATATCGGCCGCCGGCGCGGTCTTCTCGAGCACACGGCGTTGGATGACCTCGTCCACGCTGGAGCTGGAGAGCGAAAGGCGGGTATTGAAGCGGCCTTGGATCTTTGAAAAGTCGTTGCCCACGGGCAGGCTCAGGTTGTCGATGGCCTCCTGGCTCGTGACCATCACCCACACGCGGCCACCGCAGGCGGCACCCAGCTCCTCGACGATGGTCTGAAGACTCAGCATAAGGCTTGGGTCCTGGTCGTTTGTAATAAACTGACCCACCTCGTCGACCATAAAGAGCAAACGGAAGTTGCCGCCGTGAGCCGCTGCCTGAGCGTCCACGTAGTCCTTGACCTTTTTGGCAAAGACATCAGGGGCCAAAACCTCGTCCTCAGAACCCTCGAGCCAGTTCCATGCGGCCTTTTCGCTCATGCCGAGCACGCTCTGCAGCACCTCGACGACGTCATCCTCAAAGTAGCTGTAGGTATCGCGAGTCTGGAGCCAGGACTCGCCGTTGATGCGCTCAAAGGCCTCGCGGAACTCCTGGGTCTTGCCCAGGGAATCGATGTAGTCCTCGAGCTTTGCGAGCTTGAGGTCCTCGCCGTAGAAGCCGCGCGCCTCGTAGAACATGCGCTCAAAGCCGCGAAGCAGCGCCGTGGGAGCCGTATCACCCTGCTTCCACTGGCCCGCCTTGCTATCGATGTTAAAGAGGATGGCCTGCGTGGGCACCGAGCACGCGCGCTCCATGGCAGCCGCGACCATGGGGTCGACGATTTTGCCGTCAAAGTAGCGGATGGCGCTCTTACCGCCGATCTGGCGATTCTCGAGCAGGTAGCTCAGCATCTTGAGGAAGTGCGATTTACCGGAACCGAAGAAACCACTGATCCACACGCCGATCTTGTCGGTGCGCGCATCGATGGCATCGCCGTAGGCCTTGAAGAACGTGGCAAAGTGCCTCTGCAACTCGCGCGTCACCACGTACTCGTCAAGCTCCTGGCGGATGGACCCATCTTTTGAATCCTGGACCTTGACCACGCCGTTGATGGAGCGGTTGATGTCTTTTGCAAAGAGGTCGCGAATGATCGTGTTGTCCATGGGTGCTCCTTTGGGTTTGGGAACGTTATGGCAAAGGGTTGTTACCGGCGGCAGGGACTTGCCTGCGGGGAGCCGTGCTTACGAGATATCGATGGCGCGGTAGTAGTTGTCGGCCGGCAGACGGTTAAAGAGCTGGAAAGAAGAGCCGTTGAAACTGCCCGGATAGGCGGCGACCACAGGCACCTCATCAAAATCCGCAAGCATGCAATGGAGAAGCGTGTGCATGCGAAAGAATGGGAAGACCTCGCCCGCGCCGGTGAGGAGAACGACGTCTCCAGGCGCGTGCGGCTCGGTCTGCTCAAGGATGTACGCGGCGACTTTCTCGGGCGAGGCGAACTTGGCCACGTCCTCGAGCACGCGCTGGGTACCGCGGCGCTCCTCTTGGCGTGGGATAACCTTAAGGACACGGCGCTTTTCGAGAATTGCCAGCACGGCGTCGTAGAGGTTCACGACCTTGAGCGTGCACGGAAGCTTGTCGGCCTCGGCATCGCGTGAAAGGGCGTCAAATAATGCACGCGCTTCAAACTCCAGCGCGGGGTCATAGCAAAAGGTGTGGAAGCCGATCTCATTGCCTATACCCTTGTTGGCCAAAAAGTCCTCGCTGCACAGGCACTCGCGCAGAAGCTGCGCGCGTCGCTCAAATTCCTGACGGGCGTGCTCGGAGCGGACATGCGCCGCCACGACGCTCTTACGGGAATGGATGCCGATATTGGTGGTGAGATCGGTCGCCGGGGTGATAGCAGGTTCGGCGGCGTTGTTGACGGGAGCCACGCTACATCACCACCCTGCCGGTAAGGGCCGCGATAAGCGACTGCTCGCCCAGCAGAACCAAGGCTCGCTCGACATCGGAATCGAGGAAGAGTGGTGACAGGCGCTCGGACTCCGGGCCCTGGCCCTCGCCGATAAGGCCGGCATGGCGGAGCGTCTGGCGGAGCGAGCCCTTAATGCGCTTGACCGTGGCCTCAGTCCAGCGGGCCGCGTCCGGATACTCCGTGGTAAAGCGTGTCATAAAGGCGTTGAGGTCAACCGCCGTAAAGGCATAATCGAAGTTTTGTAGGCGCTCCCCTACCTCGACGAGCACGAGCTCGCGCACGATATCGTAGCGGCAGATCATGCTGTAGAAGATGGCCTGGTCCGCCTGCGTGGGAGTGCCGGATGCCATGAGCCTGGTTAGAGATGTCGCAGCCTCGACGGCGGTTTTGGGGTCGATGCCGCGCGCGGCGCATACGGCGTCCGTGGGCACCATGGCGTCAAGGCGGCGAAGGCACACGGTTGCGCGGTTGGCGACCATGCGCTCCGTGGGATATTGAAAGAGGTTCTCGCTCTTTACGCGTACAATGACCTGCTCGTCGCTTGCGCCCTGCATACGAAGGGCAGCGACGATGCGCATCTCATGCGGGAGGAATTGCTCGCGGGTGAGCACCCCCCCCCCGAACGCTTTTTGTGGTTACATCCACAGTACACGCTCCAAGGGTGTCAAAGGCTGTCACAGGTACGCCGCAACCCGGCAGGCAGGCGCGGCGCACATGACAATAATCATACCTGTTGGTAAAAAAGTTACCACGCCCAGAGTTTCAAATGTTGAGCAACAAAATTTAATCCGGTTAACGGTCATTTTCGCAGCTTAGAAACTTTAACGAGGTCGCCCCAAATCACACTTGCCAGACAACCGCGCTTACGAATGCAGGCACGCACACGCCCAACGCCATCCTCCGCTATATTCAACATAGAGTTATACATATGCTTCTATGTAAGGAGCTTCATATGTCTGTCGTAAAGTCTATTTCTGATCAGACGCGCGCACTAACTACCATTCAGAAACGCGAAGATCACATTCAACGTGCCATCGCCCGCGGTTACGACGACCTCGCCAACGGTCGCGTTCGTCCTTGGAAACAAGCAAAGGCCGAGGCGGATCGAATCCGGTCCCTAAACCAGGCCTTCCCCATGTAACAACCCTGTAAATCATAGCGGCGCGCTCGAGTTTTGCTGTGATGCGGTCGCGCTTGGCGCTCCACTGTGCTAAAGTATTCCGAATGTTCAAACGACTACGAGGGGGACCTAGAAGATGGCACGTGTGCACAACTTCTCAGCAGGCCCGGCCGCACTGCCCACCAGTGTGCTCGCCGAGATCGCCGACGAGATGATGGACTACCGCGGTTGCGGCATGTCCGTGCTCGAGATGAGCCATCGATCTAGTATGTACCAGCAGATCATCGACGACGCCGAGGCAACCCTGCGCCGCCTGCTGAGCATCCCCGACAACTACCGTGTCCTGTTTTTGCAGGGCGGCGCCACGTTGCAGTTTGCGGGCATCCCGATGAACCTCATGCGCCGCGGCCGCGCCGGCTACGTCGTGACCGGCAACTTTGCCAACAAGGCGTACAAGGAGGCCGCCAAGTACGGCGAGGCCGTGCTGCTCGCGAGCTCCGAGGACACCAACTTCGACCGCATTCCCAACATGGCCGACATCAACGCGCGCATTGCCGCCGAGGCCGCGGGCGACGGGCTCGACTATGTCTACATCTGCCAGAACAACACCATCTTTGGCACCATGTTCCACGAGCTGCCCGATTGCGGCGACGTGCCGCTGGTCGCCGATGTCTCGAGCTGCTTCCTGTCGCAGCCGCTCGACGTCGAGCGCTACGGGCTCATCTACGCTGGCGCTCAGAAAAACGCCGGCGCCGCGGGCGTGACCGTAGTCATCGTGCGCGACGACCTCATCGCGGACGGCCCGGCCTTTGCGCAGACGCCGCAGTACATGGACCTTAAGACCGAGGCCGCAAAGGGCTCCATGCTCAACACGCCCAATACCTTTGGCATCTACGTGTGCGGCAAGGTGTTCCGCTGGGTCGAGAAGACCGGCGGACTTGCCGCCATGGCCGAACGCAACTGGGCCAAGGCCAACCTGCTCTACGGCCTGCTCGAGCACAGCGAGCTGTTCCATGGCACCACGCAGGCCGACAGCCGCTCCATCGCCAACGTCACCTTCCGCACCGGCGATACCGAACTCGACGCGGCCTTTGTTGCGGGCGCGGCAGAGCACCAGATCCAAAACGTCAAGGGCCACCGCCTCGTCGGCGGCATGCGCGCCAGCGTGTACAACGCCGTCACCATGGAGGACGTGCGGGCGCTGGCAACGTACATGAAGGACTTCGAAGCGCAGCAGAGTTTGAGTCCGCGATCTAACTAGCCCGCAGCGCGCGGGCCGACCAGCCACCTCAGACCACCCTGTTTACATCAAAACCTGCTAAGGAGTTTTTCATGCGTAAGATCAAGACCATCGACGACATCACCAAGGACGGCAAAGTCGAGTTTGGCGAGGGCTACGAGTTTGTGGACACCGCCGAAGAGGCCGATGCCATCCTGATGCGCTCGACCGACCTGCACGGCTACGAGCTGCCCGAGGGCATCCGCGCCATCGCCCGTTGCGGCGCCGGCGTCAACAACATCCCCGTCGAGGAGTACGCCAAGAAGGGCGTCGTCGTCTTTAACTCCCCCGGCGCCAACAGCAACGCCGTCAAGGAGCTCGTCCTGGGCATGCTGGTGCTTTCGAGCCGCGGCGTGGTACAGTCGATGAACTGGGTCCGCGACAACGCCGACGACCCCGAGATTCAGGTCGATGCCGAGAAGGCCAAGAAGGCCTTTGTGGGCCGCGAGCTCAAGGGCAAGCGCATCGGCGTCATCGGCCTGGGCAACGTGGGCTCCAAGGTCGCCAACGCCTGCGTCGATCTGGGCATGGATGTCTACGGCTACGATCCGTTTATTTCCGTCGAGCATGCGTGGGTGCTGAGCCGCGAGGTGCAGCGCGTGGGCACGCTCGAGGACCTGTGCCGCGGCTGCGACTATCTCACCGTGCACGTGCCCAGCAAGGCCGACACCATCGGCATGATCAGCACCGAGCAGATCGACCTGCTGGCCCCCAACGCCGTGTTGATCAACTACGCGCGCGAGACCATCATCGATGAGGACGCCGTCGACGCAGCTCTGCGCGAGGGCAAGCTGAGCTGGTTTAGCTGCGACTTTGCCACGCCCAAGACCGTCAAGATGCCCAACACGTTTATCACCACGCACTCGGGCGCCGGCACCGGCGAGGCCGAGGCCAACTGCGCCGACATGGCCATTAGCGAGCTCAAGGATTACCTGGAGAACGGCAACATCGCGCACAGCGTCAACTACCCCGCCTGCAGCATGGGCAAGGCACGCGCCGCAAGCCGCATCGCTTGCCTGCACGCCAACGTGCCTAACATGATCGGCCAGATCACGGCAATCCTTGCCAAGGACAACGCCAACGTGCAGCGCATGACCAACGAGTCCGCCGGCGAGAACGCCTACACGATGTTCGACACCGACGAGCACCTGGACACCAGCACCATCGAGGCGCTCAAGCAGATTCCGTCGATGTATCGCGTACGCGTGATTAAGTAGCGCCGACACCAAGCCCGCCAGTCGGGCCATAAAGCCCATTCGGCCCCCGTTTTCACGAAACGGGGGCCGATTTTGTTGCTTAAGGGCAGCTTTAAAATGCTACCCATAACAGGTTTTTTCGGATAATCGACAGTGGGACCCAAGTCGCTAAGCACACCCGCATTGATAAACAGTTTCATCAGGGGTTTTAGTAGGTAAAAATCGATCTCTATATGCCACTTTTAAGTTGACTGTCGATTTTCCGAAACAACTTGTTCTGGGCAGCATTTTTCTAAGCCCCTCCAAGGCGAAATTGAAGCCTTTTCGCGACCAAAACTCCAGTTCCCGCGACCGTTTTCGCCCGCGGGACTACATGCTCGCCCAATCGATGAAAATCTCCTCACGAAGCCGCCGTTCGAGCCCCTGCTGCCGCGGCGTCTTGCCTTTCAACGGCATATCGAGATAGGACATGATGAGTTCCATCACCACGCGGAAGGCATCGGAGTCGGCCAGCTGGCCATAGGTCATCAGAACGACGGGATATCCCATCGCTTGCAGGGCCGTCGTTCGGTCGGAGTCCGAGATCTTGGATTCTATGGATCCGTGTATGGCTTTACCCTGGCATTCGACCAGACACTCTCGGCTGCCGTCCTTATTTGACAGCAGGATATCGGCATAGCGCTTATCAAGCCCCGAAATCAGACGGGCACTGCGCGTCATACGAATCTCAACGTTATTGGTTAGGCGCAGCCCTTCGCCGCCGCGCAACCTCGTAAGGCCAAACAGCATCGAGGCCTGGACCTCGAGCGGCGATGCCGCCACTCCCGTAATGCATTTCGCGGCACGTGTGAACGATTTAGCACCGCGGAGCCCTCGGATCTTTTCGGCGTACTTTGCAAGCTCAGAGAGCTCGATCAAGGGAGGTCGTTTCCATAAGTCCGTTGGATTCCCAGCGACATCCTTTACGTTTTCCCAGCCCAACCGTGCGTCACCCCACCGGCCCCCATATGCCTGCTCAAGTGCCGTCTTTACCCGAGGCGCGATCTTGCACACGGCAAAGGTGCCGCACATCTCATACATGCACATGATCAGACGCTCGTTTGAGACCGAGGAAGCCAAGGTCAGCGGGGTAAAGAGCGGGGACGCGACATCGAGGCCAAACTCTGTCTGCTGCACGGAGCCAAACGGCCTCTCCCCGTTCCAAACATGTCTGACAATGCGATCGCCCTTACGCCCGAAGCCGCCCTGTGCCAGCACGTGTAACGGGGTGCCCAGGAAATGCGCGACGAGCGGGTGCTCGCAAAGGCGTTCCCTGCGCGGATCGCCCACAAAATCGGGCAGGTCCGGCATTATTGCCAAGACCTGTGGAGGTATCCGATGATACCGAAAGGCGGATATGTCGCAAAGCATGTCGTCCATGAAGGGTACGTACCCACCGCGTCGTTTGTGAGCCCACTCGGGCGGCAAACGCGATGGCTCGGCCTGCGAACGGTAAATACTGCCACGCGCGTGTCGCTAATCTCTCAGGAGGCTTACAATCTGCTTGGAAAGCAGACTGATTTTGAGGTTGCATATGATTGATGAGGACTTTGCCTGGCGGCTTGCGCAGGAGCTCGTGCGAATCGATAGCTCGGATCCGGGTGCGTATGAGGACGAGATTGAGCGGTATATCAAAGGGTTGATCGAGTCGCAGGTCGCGGGACTCGATCGCTCGGTGCTGGACGCGGTGAGAATCGAGGAGCTCGAGGCGCTTCCCGGGCGCCGCAACCTTATGGTCACCGTGCCCGGCCTGAGTGACGAGCCACGACTCGTCTTCATCTGCCACATGGATACCGTCACCTTGGGCGACGGGTGGGATGCGGACATCCCTCCGCTCGGGGCAATCGTACGCGACGACAAACTCTATGGCCGCGGCGCCTGCGACATGAAGGGTGGCCTGGCTTGCGCCATCGCCGCACTGGTCCATACGCTCGAGCGCGTGGCGGCGCGCGGCGAGCTGCCTCGACGCGGTTTTTCGCTCATCTGCTCAGTCGATGAAGAGGACTTTATGCGCGGCTCCGAGACCGCGATTGCCGCCGGCTGGGTCGGCTCGCGCGAATGGGTGCTGGACACCGAGCCCACCGACGGGCAGATTCAGGTGGCGCACAAGGGGCGCACGTGGTTCGAAATTGAGATGGCAGGCGTCACGGCCCACGCGAGCCAGCCATGGAAGGGCGCAGATGCCGTCGCTGCCATGGCCGAGGTCGTGTACGCACTTCGTCACGCGTTTGCGGAGTTGCCCGCGCATGATGAGCTGGGGCCTTCGACTATCACGTTTGGCCAGATCGAGGGCGGCTATCGCCCCTATGTGGTGCCCGACCACGCCAAGGTCTGGGTCGACATGCGCCTAACGCCGCCGACCGACACGGCCGCCGCGACTCGCATGGTCGAGCAGGCCATCGCTGTTGCCGAGGCCGCTGTCCCCGGTTGCCGCGGCAGCTACACCGTGACGGGCGACCGCCCCGCCATCGAGCGCGACCCGAACTCTCCCCTTCTGGCGGCGCTCAAGCATGCGGCAGACGACATGACGGGCACGAACACGGCCGTCGGCTTCTTTACCGGCTACACCGACACCGCCGTCATCGCGGGCAAGACAGGCAATCGCAACTGTATGAGCTACGGTCCCGGTTCACTGGCGCTCGCCCACAAGCCCAACGAGTACGTGCCCCACGCCGATATCGTCCGCTGTCAGCAGGTGCTGATAGCACTCGCCGATAACGCGCTCTGGGACGCGAGCGGCCAAGTTGGGGCATAATAAGCCGCGAACAAAACGACTCACACGTTAGGACCGCCCATGAAAGCACTTCCGTTTCCCTGCATCCGTCCGGCTCAGGACCGCGTGCTCGAGGCGCTGCCACAGGTGGGCGCCATCTTGGGCGGCAACGATGCCCTGCGCGGCGCCATTGCCGATGGCCTGATGCTCAAGGATCCGGGCGCAGCGTATTACGTGTACGAATGCTCGGGAGAGCCGGGGCGCGTGACGGGCGTCGTGGCGATTTGCCCGATTGGCGTACTTGCGGGCGGCGAGGGCGATGTCGGCGCCGATGTGACCGCCGCTGCGCGCGCGATCGCCGAGCTCAAAGTTCAGCCTCGCCCCGTGACGCTCGCCTACGAGGCATCGCCCGTCATGGATATCATCCTGGGCGCCGCCAAAGAGGGCGCCTCGCTCTACGCCGTCACCGACCCTACGGGCATTACGCACCGTGTGTGGGAGGTCAAACGCGAGGACGCCGTCGGCGCCATCCGTGCCATGCTCGACCAGGCGCCGGAGCCGACGCTGGCCGATGACCCGGCATACGCTGCCACACTCGCCGGGGCATCACAGCTTCTGGCCAACGAGGCCCGCAGCGCCGGAACGCACACCGGCAAGGAGCCGTTCAACTTTACCGTAGCCGTGCTCTTCCCCGCCGCGCAGGTCAGCGGCGGCGCGCCGCAAGTTCCGACTAGCCTGCTCACCCACCAGATCGCGCGGTTCTAGCAAGGCCCGACCGCCCAGCGCAAAGGCTCGGCAGCTCAACAAACAAGGGGCGGAGATGCAGCAGACACATGCATCTCCGCCCCTTTTGCATCGAGTAGTAATGCCGGCGACCCGTGCGCACGCTCGTGTTACCCGCGTCGCGGACCCGCCGCTGCCACGAGCGGCTCAAGCCCCAGCTCGCGCGCGTAGTCTTCCTGCGTAAAGATCTCGACCAGCTCAAACGTGCCGGTCTCGTCATCAAACGCAAAGTGCAGCACCGAGCAGTTACCCGGCACGCGCTCGCGCTCGTCTGCCGCCGCACCCCTCGTGTGGTCTAAAAACTCCTTGATGGCAGAGGCATGGCTTACGGCGAGCACACACGCATGGTCCGGGCGCCGCATAAGCTCGGTTAGCGTCGTGACCATACGCTTGCGCACCTGCATCTGGCCCTCGCCGCCAAACTGGCAATAGAAGTCGCGCCACGGGCGCTCGGGCATCAGCATCACGCGCTCGGCCTCAAAGTCGCCAAAGAACCACTCACGCAGGCCGTCCAGGCGCTCGTACGCCAGACCCGGCCGCAGGTTAGCGATGGTCTGCTCGGTGCGATGCAGCGTGGAGGTGTAGGCATGGTCCGGCTCAATGCCGCGCGCACGCAAGAACATGCCGGCGCGCGCTGCCTGGTCGCACCCCAGCTGCGTGAGCGGCGAGTCGCTCCAGCCCTGAATGATGCGCTTAAGGTTAAATATCGTCTGCCCATGACGAACCAGATACAGGTCTTTATTCATGTGGGGTCCTTTCGTTTGTCACCAATCCAAGAGCGAAAACGCCCCGTCGCAATAGCCAAAATGAAGCACGGCGCCGTTGTCGGGCTGCTCTCCCCTGCCGGCCACGGACTCAAGAAACTCCTGGCAGGCAGAGCCGTGCGAGACTGCCAGCACGCAGTCGTGCCGGGGCCTCGCCATAATGCGGGACAGCGCTGCGACCATGCGTGCGCGAAGCTCACCTTCCGATTCACCGCCAAAGGCAACCGGATAATCACCCCAAGGCTGAGCGGGCATCTCGCGGTTTGATGTACCCTCCAGCGAGCCCAAATGCCACTCGCGCAAGTCGTCGACCAACTCAACAGGCTGGCCCACGCCAACGATAAGCTCAGCTGTGCACCGCGCCCGGCCCAACGGGGAGGAATACGCATGGTCAAACGTCACGCCACGTGCCTCAAACGCCGCGCGCGTCGTCAACGCCTGCTCGCGCCCACGCGCCGTAAGCGGCGAATCATGCCAGCCCTGCAAAATGTTCTGTACATTCAGCTCGGTCTGCCCATGCCGCACCAAATACAGATCGCCCACATGCCCTCCCCTCGCACCACCACAAAGGGGACAGGCACCTTTGTGGTGGTTTTGCCGCCGAATCGCGCCGCAACGACGCGCAACTACACCAGCACGTCGGCCAGCGGACGCTTGGGCACGTGATGTACCTGCGTCTCGTCGCGCCAGTAATTGATAGAACCATCCGGGTTGGAGTCGATCGCGTCGATCACCTGCGTCTCGGCCGGCACGCCAAAAGCCATGATCAGCTTGAGCTCGTACTTGTCGTTATCGAGCCCCATGGCGCCGATCGCACGGGGCGTAAAGGCCTTGAACATGCAGGCCGCCACCTCGGGCGTGGCGCTGCGGGCGGCGAGCATCATCGTCTGCGCGGCAATACCGGTGTCGACCTCGGTGATGGGCGCGGCGGGCTTGCCCGGAACGGCGCGCTCGGCAAGAATCGCAATGTAGCCGGTCGGACGCTCGCCCTCGTCGGGACCCGGCCAATCCTTGAGCGCGCCGGCCCACGCAAGCTCGTCAAACACGCGCGCGCAGTCCTCGGCACCACTCACCACATGAAAGCGCAGGCGCTGAGCATTGGCGCCGCAGGGAGTCAGGTGCGCCAGCTCCGCCAGCTCGAGCAAAAACTCGCGCGGCACGCGCATGGACTCGTCAAAGCGACGGCACGTGCGGGCGCGACGGACCAGCGCGTCGAACGTATCCAGGCCAAGCTTTTCGCAACCCTGCTTTGCCATCGACTCGGCGCTCACCGGCGCCGTGGGAACTGCTTCGTTCATAGGAACCCCCCAATAAAAGCCAATTGTTCTTAGGAAAATCTAACCTAAAACGTAGGCAATTACACACAACGGCTCAATGTTCCACATCTGCCGAATATCCCCCATCCAAACGGAAACAAAGGTAACAATTCGGGAAGATGAGGCGGCAATTCACCCTTCCCGCCCCATGCAGCGGCGCCCTTGGGCGATACTTGTTGCAGCACTTTTGGTTTACGCCGCACGGAAAGCAACGAACGCGACGTGCACCGCACGGAAAGGAGACATTATGGGCATCTTTAAGAACGATGACCAGAAATCGAGCCAGCTGGGATTTGACGAGAAAAGCATGGAAGGCAAGGCCATCAAGGCAGTGCGTTGGCTTTACGCCATCACCGGCGTCATCGCGCTGCTCGCCGGCATCGCGCTGCTGTTTGCGCCGGCTAAGACCCTCGTCTTTTTGACGACCGTCCTGGGCTTCTACTTTGTCATTACGGCTGGTATTAGGCTCTTCACCACGGTTTTTGAGTCGCAGCTGCCCACTGGCTGGCGCGTGGCGAGCATCATCACCAACCTGCTCATCCTCTTGGGTGGCGTGGTGATCCTGCGCAACCAGGCACTGTCGACCGCGACGCTCAGCACGATGGTGGTGGTCGTGGCAGGCTTTGGCTGGATCACCGAAGGCATCATGTCGATTCTGGAGTCCGAGCTTTCGTCCAACCGCGGCTTTACCATCCTGAGCGGCGCGCTCTCCATTATCGCCGGCGTGTTCGTGTTTATCTATCCGCTGTGGTCGGCCAAGATGCTCGTCATCTTTACCGGCGCCGCGCTGCTGGTGTTTGGCGTGACGCTGATTATTCGCGCCATTCGCTTTGGCAAACTGGTGCACTAGATGCCGAGAACGCTTTTTATTGATGCCGACGCCTGCCCGGTTACGCGTGAGTCGATCGACTGCGCGCGGCGGGCGGGCGTCGCCGTCGTTATCGCCGGCAACAGTACGCAGAACCTGGAACGCCACATTCGCCGCGACGACCCGCGCGACGCCGAACACGCGCGTCGGGGCTTTTGGGTCACGACGCTCGACGTGAGCGTGGGAGCCGATAGCGCCGACTTTGCCATTGTCGAGTGCCTGCAGGCGGGTGACGTGGTCGTGACGCAGGACATTGGCCTGGCGAGCATGGTACTCGGGCGCGATGCCGCCGCCATCGGCGTGCGCGGGCGCGTCTACGATAAGGCGACCATCGACATGCAGCTGTTTATCCGCCACGAGGAAAAGAAGGTGCGCCGCGCCGGTGGACATACTCGCGGGCCGGCAGCCTTCACCGGCGAGGACCGAGCCCGCTTTAAGCGCAACCTCGCCGAACTGCTGCGCTAGCCAAGGTAGATTTTTGGGACATGCCCGAAAATCTACCTTTTTTGTTTTGGGGCAGCATGCGCGCTCCAGAGCCATAGCTCAACAAAAAACGGGCTTCAAAATGCCATACCGCACCGCATTGTGCAGACGTCGGGAATGGCAATTTTGAAGTCCGTTTTATTTGGCCCTCTTAGAGGCCGAAGGCGGAGAGAACAAGTCCCCAGCCGGCGCCGATGACGTACATCATGACCAAGAACATGACGTTCTCGCGGGCGCTGCGGTTGGTACGGAACAGCACTAGGTAGCCCACGCCGGCGGAAATGAGCGTGCCGGCGAGCATCGGGGCCAGCTGCAGCGCGCCCTCCAGGTACAGCTGCGTAATGACGACGCTGGCGGAGCAGTTGGGGATCAGGCCGACGAGTGCCGAGCCCAGGACGGCGAGCGTCTCGTTGCCGCGCAGGAATTGCTCGATCGCGGACTCGCCGAAGGTCTCGAGGACGGCGACCAGAATCAGCGTCACTAGGAAAATGAATACCGATACCTGCACGGTGTGCGAGATCGTGCTGCGGATGATCGACAGGACGGGCGCGCCCTCGTGGGAGTGGCCATGGTCGTGGTGGTGGTCGTGCTCGTCCGCGCGGCTGTAGTCGTGACCGTGACCGTGGTCGTGGCCATGCCCGTGCCCGTGCTCGTCCTCATCGTTGTCGCAGCCGCAATGATCGCGCTCGCACAGCTCGTGGATGTGATCGGCGCTCACGCCTGCCTCGGCCACCTCGTCAATGATGTCGCCGCCGGTGTGGTCATCGTGCGCGCAGTTCACGTGAGCCGGATTGGCCGCGGTCCCCAGCACAGTTCGACGAATCGCGGCATGAGCGCGGGCGTTACGGCGCAGGCCGCGAATGGCAGCATCCACGATAAAGCCCGTGACCAGCGCGATGAGTGCCTTCGAAGCAAGCAGCATCGCCATGGTCTGCACGGGAACCTGCTCGGCAAGCAGCAACGGCAGCATCTCGTCGGAGGTCGAGAGGAACACCGCCACCAACGTACCCAGCGTCACGACGCGACCGGCGTACAACGTCGCCGCCATCGCCGAAAACCCGCACTGTGGCACGATGCCCAGCAACGAGCCAACCACGGGGCCCGCGGCGCCGGCGCGCTTGATTACGCCATTGACGTGGTCGCCCGCAACGTGCTCGAGCGACTCGAGGGCAAGATACGTCACCAGCAAAAACGGCACCAGGGACAGCGTGTCTTTACCGGCGTCGAGCAGAATATCTATCAGTAAATCCATGACGGATGGAACCTTTCGTGTCTTTCGGCAGCATTGTAAAAGTCCTAGCGGTCAACTAGGGTATTGTAGTTGTCCTAGGCGCGGTGCCAATAGTTGCCCATGGCAAACTATCATCTCGCCACAACTCAGTAACCCCGAGCCGCGCGACGCGGCCCGTCCAAGGAGCAGCATATGAACGTTTCGCAAGCACTCGAATACGAGCGCCAGCCGTTTATCCCCATGTTTATCTATGGCGACCACGGCGCCATGGAGTCCGAGCGCCAGAAGGGCGAGGAGGCCCTCAAGGTGCTCGAGACCGAGTACTTTACCGCCGAGGGCGACCCCGGCTTTGACTTTGCCACCGTGCGCGACCTGGCCGACCGCAACCGCGACCTGTGCGACCAGATCGGCGAGGCGCGCCTGCGTAACGTGACGCCCGCGACGCTTTCGCGCGGCCTATCCGACGCCGACACCTGCGCCGCCATCGGCAAGATGCAAAAGCGCACCGCCGCGTCCGTCATGCGCGAGATCCGCGGCGACCGCGACGCGCTCGGCGTGGCGTATGCCCGCAAGCCCATCCAGGGCACGGTGCTGGGCATCGACATCGAAACCACCGGACGCGCGCCCGAGCGCGGCTATATCATCAACGTGGGCTGGGAGATCATGGACCTCACCAGCGACGCTGTACCGCACGACGCCGAGGCGCACTACTGCGGCCTGCCCGACATTTATCGCGGCGAGGACGTGCCGCTGTCGAATATCCACCACATCACCTGGGACGACATCGATGGCAAAAAGCCGTTCCGCGAGAACAAGGAACTGCAGAAGCAGCTGCTCAAGCTCATGAAGAAGTATCCGTACATGGCGCACAACGCCGCCTTCGAGGACAGCTGGTTCAAGATTCACCTTGACGGTTACGCCGAGGCGCGCCGCGCGGGCAAGATCATCGTCATCGACTCGCGCCAGATTTGCCGCAGCTTGGACGCCGACGTGCGCTCGCTCCCCCGCGAATCCGCGCCCGCCGCGCTCGAGAACTGGGCACGCCGCCGCGGCACCCTCGCCGCCGACGCCAACGAGCAGCACCTGGGCCTCGACGACACCGACCTCATGCTCCGAACCGTCCAAGCCGAGTTCAACCTCAAGAACCTGTTCGCAAAGTAGCGAAGTCGGTCGCCACAACATCCATAACAGCACAGCGCAAATAGCAGCAAGCCAGACGAACGTGCAGAAGACGGGACACGGTCTTTCGACCGCGCCCCGTCTTGCATTCACACAGCAAAGAACACCCTCCCCAGCCAACTTTGTATATGGCCACCAACATTTTTCGAGTTATTCGGCCAGTTAAACCACAGCAAGGGACTATTAAGCCGTAATTGGGTGCCGCAGCCTCCCTGATTTCACAACCGAGTCCCATTAATCGACCCGAATCAATACATAGAGGGCATTTCGGTAACGTCATTCGCGCAGCAAGGGGCCGAATAACTCAAAAATTGTTGTTGACGCATTAGAGGAACCGGCTGAAAACCCTGAAAACCAGGAATTCACAACTAAGCTCGCCTCATAAAGGCGCAACCGACAGAAGTCACCCCGCCAAAGCCGACACCTCGGCACGACGGTCCGATACCTACCGTTCACAGAAGACAAACCGCACTCCCATACCGTTGCCCGAAGCTTCGAGCGCGTCTGCTACCGGCTATGTCATGATGCCCATATGGGAATTGTTCTGTCACATGCCACCGCGCGCGCTGTATACCAAACGGCCGAGTCGATCGCGATATATGCGACCGACCCCATACCCATGGATAAGATCAGGGCATCTGCGCCGACCACATCCGACCTCGAGGCGGCCCGGGCATGGCTCAAAAGGAAGAATGTCGATTCCGAAACCATCCATGTGCTGACGTTTTCCAACAATGCTCAAAGGCATCGCAAGGGCTGCGTCTGCCACCTCACGCGCTATGTGTTCGATGCAGAAAGCTACCTCGAACTAGAGCCGAACGTCTACATCGTCGACATCAAGCTGTGTGCCTTACAGGCAGCAGCTGATCTCGACCTTTCGGAACTCGTTGAGTATTACTTTGAAATCTGCGGCTCTTACGCGCTTGAAACGTCCGACGAAACTCAATATCGCGAACGTCCCGCCCTAACCACTGTCGACGAGCTCAGGGCATTCTTTTCACAGGCATCGGGCTATCGCGGATCAAATAAAGCGCTTAAGGCACTTTCATATGTACGCGGCGGCTGCCGTTCCCCACTCGAGACGGCGTTTGTCATGATGCTCACCATGCCCAAGTCGATGGGCGGCTTGGGCATACACTCTGTTCAAACAGACTATCGGGTCCCGGTAACCAAAAGATATGCCGCGCTCACGCGGCGTACGGTGTTCTACCTCGATGCATATCTCGAAAACTCCATGACCGATATCGAGTACAACGGCTTTTACCACGATGAACCCGAACAACAAGCAATTGACGAGGAACGCCGCAACACGCTTCGGAACATGGGGTATGTCGTTATCACCGTCAGCCGTCATTCGTTTTTCAAACAGTCCGCCTTTAAGCGTGTCATGGAGGCGATTCGCATCCGCGAGAAGATATGGCCTGGTCGCCTTCCGAATAACTTCGCCATCCAGCAGGAAGCTCTTCGCCAATTTGTCTTGCGACGCTACTTTGAATACGGCCGGCGCGTCCTCGAGGCGCTTAGAGAAGAGGAGGTCGCCAAACGCGAGATTGCAGGTCAGTGCCCACAGATCGACGACCCGAGCATCAATGATGTCCCCGAGCCAGATGACATGCAGCACGTTGCAGAACTTGCCGAGGAAATCAATGCACCATGGGAACGCGACATATCCGAAAAAACCGATGAGGACCGCACGGGAGACGACGCGATTATTGATGTAATCGAAAGTTTGCTCTTCTAAAGGCAGTCCTTGCAGATGCTCACCAACATTTTTCGACTTATTCGGCTACCGTCGAGCCCAATCAACAGCAGTAAAGCCTAATGAAGTTTCCAATAGAATTGAGTTTGCAAGAACTCTTGCAGAAAAAGAACTGATTCGTACAGCATTGAACAGTTTAAAGTTCAAATATGAACAACCTTAATGCCCCACAAGGCGGTCTCCCTGGCATGCTGGCCGAATAACTCGATTTTTGTTGGTGAGCAACGAACCGAGCAACTTGCAACCGCAAAACCCCGAAGCAAAGGCACGTGATCGTTATATTTGCCGCACTTTGTATTGACATATGAACATGCGCTCATATAATCAAAAGCAAGTTATATGAGCGCATGTTCATATGAAAGGATATTGCAATGAGCGACCACACAGTCGAAACAACGATCGACGGCGAAGCCGCCGAGCCCGTCGTTCCCACCACCTGCTCGCCCGAGGACCTGCCCGACGAGGAGCTTCTCTACGACCTGGCTGACCTTTTCAAGGTCTTCAGCGACACCACGCGCATCAAGATTCTCTATGCCCTCATGGGCCGCGAGCTGTGCGTGGCAGACATCGCCGAAGCAACCGAGACGTCGCAGTCCGCAGTCTCGCACCAGCTGCGTACGCTCAAGCAATCGCACCTGGTCAAATTCCGCCGCGACGGCCGCAACATCCTCTACTCGCTCGCCGACGACCACGTCTACACCATGCTCAACCAGGGCATGAGCCACATCTGCGAATAGCAGCCAACCACGGTACCAGCGCGGCCGGCACCCAGGCCGCTAACACAGGGAAAGGAACCTATCATGAAAAAGCAGTTCAAGCTCGACGAGATCGACTGCGCCAACTGCGCACGTGAGCTTCAGGAGGAGCTGGCCAAG
Organism: uncultured Collinsella sp.; assembly: GCA_934654585.1. Taxonomy (GTDB): domain Bacteria; phylum Actinomycetota; class Coriobacteriia; order Coriobacteriales; family Coriobacteriaceae; genus Collinsella. The sequence continues at coordinate 94,782 of CAKUGF010000005.1, forward strand.
CTCGAGGGCGTCAAGTCCGTGTCAGTCAACTTTATGACCCAAAAGCTGACGCTCGAGGCCGACGACGCCGAGTTCGACGAGGTCCTGGACCGCGTCGTTGAGTTCACCGCCGACGCCGAGCCCGACTGCGAGATCATCCTCTAGTCCGCACACGCGCCAACCTGCAAGGCCGCGCTTGCCGCGGCCTTTGCTCGCGATATTATATGAGCGAGTGTTCACACATTCAAATGGGAGGTTTGAATCATGGCGACCGCCGACCCCAAAAAGAAAAAGAAGAAGCGCAAGAAGAAAGAGTCCCTCGAGCATAAGCGCAATCGCATCCTGGTGGCGCTGGGCATCTTTGCTGTGGTATATGCCCTCGAGGAGCTTGGCGCCCTGACCGCAATGTTCGGCGAGCCGGGCGACATCTACGCCAGTTTCGTGCTGTTCCTCGTACCGTTTTTAATCGGCGGCTACGACGTCCTTCAAAAGGCGTTTAACAACATCCGCCGCGGCAAGGCCTTCGACGAAAGCTTCCTCATGGTCGTCGCAACCATCGGCGCGTTTGCCATGGTGCTCTTCCCCGACGCCGACCCGCACATGGCCGAAGGCGCCGCCGTCATGCTGTTCTACCAGGTCGGAGAGCTGTTCCAGGCATATGCCGTGGGCAAGAGCCGCAAGTCGATCAGCGCCATGATGGACATCGCGCCCGATTACGCCAACGTCGAGCAGCCCGACGGCGCGCTCGAGCAGGTCTTCCCCGATGACATCGCCGTCGGCACCGTGATTGTCGTCAAGCCCGGCGAGCGCGTGCCCATCGACGGCGTCGTCGTCGATGGCGAGACGCAGCTCGACACTGCCGCCCTCACCGGCGAGTCGGTCCCCCGCCCCGCCAAGTCCGGCGACGACATCATCAGCGGCTGCATCAACATGACAGGCCTCATCCGCGTGCGCACCACCAAGCCGTTTGGCAAGTCCACCGTCAGCCGCATCCTGGAGCTCGTGGAAAACGCCAGCGAAAAGAAGGCGCGCACCGAGAACTTCATCACCCGCTTCGCCCGCGTATACACGCCCGCCGTCACCGGGGCGGCCGCGGTACTCGCGATCGGCGGTGGCTTGGTCACTGGCGCCTGGTCCGATTGGATCCTGCGCGGCCTGACCTTCCTGGTTGTCAGTTGCCCGTGCGCCCTCGTGATCAGCGTCCCGCTCAGCTTCTTTGGCGGTATCGGCGGCGCATCCAAGCTGGGCGTTCTCATCAAGGGCTCCAACTACCTCGAGACGCTCGCCGACGTGGACACCGTCGTCTTTGACAAGACCGGCACCCTCACCAACGGCACGTTCTCGGTGGTCGCGGCGCACCCCGAGGCCAGCTATACCGAACAGTCGTTGCTCGAGGTCGCGGCCCTTGCCGAGTCGTTCTCCGATCACCCCATCGCGCAGTCGGTGCGCGCCGCCTACCAGGGCGAGCTCGACCCCAAGCGCGTGAGCGAATCCGCCAACGATGCGGGCCACGGCGTGACGGCGACCATCGACGGCAAGCACGTCGTCGTCGGCAACGCTAAGATGCTCGCGGCGGCCGGTGTCGACGCTCCCAATTGCGAGGTTGTCGGCACAATCCTGCATGTGCTCGTTGACGGCGCGTACGCCGGCCACATCGTGATTGCCGATACGGTTAAAGCCGATGCCGAGCAGACGATCCGCGATTTGCACGCCGCCGGCGTCAAACGTACCGTCATGCTCACAGGCGACCGCGAGGAAGTGGCGGCATCCGTGGCCAAGCGGCTTGGGCTCGACGAGTTTCATGCGCAGCTGTTGCCGGGCGACAAGGTCGAGCGTGTTGAGGCGTTGCTTTCGGCCGAAAGCGGCAAGGGCAAGCTCGCCTTTGTCGGCGACGGCATCAATGACGCGCCTGTGCTCACCCGCGCCGACGTCGGAATCGCCATGGGCGCTATGGGCTCGGACGCGGCGATTGAGGCCGCCGACGTCGTGCTCATGGACGACAAGCCGTCTAACATCGCCCGCGCCATTCGCGTGGCGCGCAAGACCATGGCGATTGTATGGCAGAACATCATCTTTGCGCTGGGTATTAAGCTGCTGATTCTGGCGCTTGCGGCGCTCGGCATCGCCAACATGTGGCTTGCCGTGTTCGGCGACGTGGGTGTGGCGATCATCGCCATTCTGAACGCCATGCGCGCGATGGGTGTCAAGAACCTGTAGCGTTGTCCGGCCGGGGCCGGGCTTGGTTTTGAAAACGTCCTCGCGTATGAGGCCCGTCTTTCCTGCTCCTGCGGAGCTGCGGAAAGGCGGGCCTCGCGCTGCGGAGTGTTTTCAAAACCAAGCCCGGCCCCGGCCTGCGTTAACGTCGCTGGCGGTTCTTGGGCATCGCTTGCTGGCGAGGTTCCTTTGTTGAATTGAACTTGGTTGATAGGGCCTTTGGTCCCGGTCGCTGTCCCGCGCCGTTTCGGCGCGGGAGGCGCGCCACTTTGGGATGTAAGGGCGGCGCTGTTGAAAGGACGCTACCCATTGATTGGGTTACTTTGGACTCAATGGTAGCTGTTGTTGTTTGGGGTCTCTATCCCCTTTCGCTGGTTCGCGCTTTGCGCGAACTCCGCGCTACTGGGGGTTCGCTAGGATTCCGTTGCTGGGTCCATCGCCTCGTCCCGGCTCAGCATCGTCCTCAGCTTCTCGAAGCTTTCCTCGCTCAGGCAATGCTCCATGTGGCAGCCCTCTTGCGACGCCACCTCGGCCGACACGCCCGCATCCTCGAGCAGCTGCACAAAAAAGCAGTGGCGCTCCCACATTTGACGGGCGACCTCCAGCCCTCGCTCCGTTAGGTGAACATCACGTTTGCCCATTTCGACATAGCCGTTGTTCTCCAACGTCGCCATAGCTTTGGACACGCTCGCCTTGGTCACGCCGAGATATTCCGCAACGTCAATCGAGCGCACGATGCCCTGGCGTTGCGACAGAACGTAGATCGATTCGAGGTAGTCTTCTCCGGACTCACGTAGGGCCATGGGCCGCCTTTCGCGATGAGTGCTAGTTAGCCATTGGATACTTTCCTTGGCTTACTTTACCGCAAAAGTTGCCTATGTCTTACTGCATTGACCAAAAAGTTAGCCGTGTTTCACAAAACGCGCGGGCGATGCAGATCACCCCTGTGCGCGGTACGCGACACGTGACACGCAAGGAGTGTCCCCCGCTGCCGACCGAAAAGGAACGTCCCCAAGTGCCGGGTGCTAGATCAGGCCAAAGTGCTTGGCGGCGTTGCAGATGCCATCGTCGTCAACAGCGGTCGTTATGTAGGTCGCGGCGGCTTTCACGGTCTCCTGCGCGTTGCCCATAGCCACGCTTGTGCCTACGGCCGAGAACATCGACAGGTCGTTCTCGCCGTCGCCGAAGGCAATCGCCTCGCTCGCATCGATACCCAGGCGCTCGAGCGTCGCCGCCACGCCCAGGTCCTTGCCGCCGTTGGCCGGAATAATGTCGCAGAACAGATCGCACCAGCGTGTAGTGAGCGAATGCGACACGGCATCGGTCACGATATGCTCGTCGGCCGGGTCCACAAAGGCGCAGAATTGGTAGACCGGCGCGTCAAAGGCGTGCTCAAACGGCTCCTCGTGGTACTCAATCCCCGCATTGCTGCCGGCCGTCACCACGCGCTCGGACAGACGGTTCACAAACGAGTTCTCACCCTGCATGCACAGCGAGTCGTAGCGCCCCTGCGCCACCTGGTCCACAATCACCGCGACGTCGTCCGGATCAATCGGGCAGCTGCGATAGACGCCCACGGCATCAAAGCAGTGCTGACCCGAGAGCGTAATGTACGCATCCCAGCCCAAGTCGAACAGCCAGTCCGGCATCTGGTAGGTCGGGCGGCCCGTGGCGATCACGCACGCAATCCCCTGCTCGTGAAAGCTGTCGAGCACCTGCTGCGCCGACGCCGGAATCCGGTGGGTCTTAAAGCTCAGCAGCGTGCCGTCGATATCGAAAAACGCGGCCTTGATCATCCTCGTCTACTCCTCGCCCTCGAGCTTTTCGCTCGCCTCGAGCCACGCCATCTCCAGCTCGTCCATGGCGGCGCGCGCCTCGTCGATCTTTGCCTGCTGCTCGCCGAGCGCCGTGTAGTTGGTGGGGTCGACCTGGGCCATCGCGGCCTCGGCCTCCTCCACGCGGGCGCGCTGCGTCTCCATCTTGCGCTCCAGCGAGCTCACCTCGCGGCGGAGCTTTTGGCGCTCGGCGTTGGAAAGGCCGTTGGGCTGACCGCTCGTCTTGGGCTTTTCGGCCGCAACTGCCGCCGCACCGGTGTCGAACGTGCCGGTCTTGGCGCTCGGCGCGCCCACGGGCTCGCCCTCGGCGGTGGCGTTACACAGACGCAGGTACTGGTCCACGCCGCCGGGCATGTGCGTCAGGTGCCCATCGAGCAGCGCCCACTGCTGGTCGGTCACGCGCTCCATAAGGAAGCGGTCGTGCGTCACCAGAATCAGCGTGCCCGGCCAGCCGTCGAGCAGGTCCTCGACAATCGCCAGCATATCGGTATCGAGGTCGTTGCCGGGCTCGTCCAGGATGAGCACATTGGGCTCGTCCAGAATCGTCAGCAGCAGCGACAGACGGCGGCGCTGGCCGCCCGAAAGGTCGCCGATACGGCTCCAGAGCTGCTGCGTCGTAAAGCCCAGGCGCTCACAGAGCTTCTCGGGCGAGGTCTCCTTGCCGTCGATGACGTAGTACTTCTTGTAGTTGCTCAGCACCTCGCGGATCGTGTCACCCATAAAGGGCTCAAGCTCCTCGAGCTGCTGAGACAGCACGCCAAAGCGCACCGTCTGGCCAATCTTCACGCGGCCGCGCAGGGGTGCGATCTTGCCCTGGATCACGTCGAGCAGCGTGGACTTGCCGGCGCCGTTCTCACCCAGCAGGCCGTAGCGGTCGCCCGCGCCGATAAGCCAGGTTACGTCGGAGAGCACCTGCTTGGGCGCGCCGTCGGTGTCGGTGTAGCCCGCGTCCACATCGACCACGTCGATGACCTGCTTGCCCAGGCGGCTCACCGCCAGGCGCTTGAGCTCAAGCTCGTCGCGCACGGGCGGCACGTCGGCGATGAGCTCGCGCGCGGCGTCCACGCGAAACTTGGGCTTGGTCGAGCGGGCCTGCGCGCCGCGGCTGAGCCACGCGAGCTCCTTGCGCGCCATGTTGCGACGGCGCTCCTCGGTGACGGCGGCCATGCGGTCGCGCTCCACGCGCTGCAGGATGTAGGCCGAGTAGCCGCCCTCGAAGGGGTCGACCTGGCCGTCGTGGACCTCCCACATGCTGGTGCAGACCTCGTCCAAAAACCAGCGGTCGTGCGTAACCACGAGCATGGCGCCCTGGCCGCGCTGCCAGCGAGCCTTAAGGTGGCGCGCGAGCCAGTTGATGGTGCGCATGTCCAGGTGGTTGGTGGGCTCGTCGAGCATAAGCACGTCATAGTCGCCGATCAGCAGGCGCGCGAGGTCCACGCGGCGGCGCTGACCGCCGGAGAGCTCGCCCACCGTGCCCTCCCAGGGCACATCGCTAATGAGACCGGCCAGGATCTGGCGCGTGCGAGGGCTCGACGCCCACTCGTACTCGGGCGTGTCGCCCACGACGGCGTGATGCACGGTGTCGGTGTCGGCCAGCTGGTCTTTTTGGCCGAGCAGTCCGACCGTGACACCGCGGCGGTGCGTCACGCGGCCGTCGTCGGGCTCCAACGTGCCCGCGAGCACGCTCAGCAGCGTCGACTTGCCGTCGCCGTTTTTGCCGACGATACCAATACGGTCGCCCTCGCCCACGCCGAGCGTCACGCTATCGAAAATATGCTTGGTGGGAAACTCTAGGCTGACGGAATCGCATCCCAAAAGAATCGCCATATGCCCTGCTCCTTCGTAGAAATTCAACGTTGTCCATGATAGCAGCGAAAACCTACCAATTAGGGACAGGTTTATTTTGGCAGGTTTTATCTGGGCAAACGTCGGAGCAGTCCAAGGGCACTCCATGGTAAAACGTTAAACCTGCCAAAATAAACCTGTCCCCTTTTGGCAGGTCGAAAGCCGACAGCGACGCAAAAAGGCGGGCCATCTCCGCAAAGAGATGACCCGCCTCTCCAATCAGTCCCGTGGCGACCGTGGCCGCCGCGGGCCTCAAGCATGTCCCGGACTAGGAGAACATGCCGGTGAGGTAATCATTCAGCCGCTTATCCTTGGGCCGTTGGAAAATCTCGTCGGTCTCGTCGTACTCGACCATATCGCCCATGTAGAAGAACGCCGTGCGGTTGGACACGCGCGACGCCTGCTCCATGTTGTGCGTCACGATGACGATGGCGCGGTCGGCCACAATCGACGACATCAGGTCCTCGATCGCCAGCGTCGAAATGGGGTCGAGCGCCGAACAGGGCTCGTCAAACAAAATCACGTCGGGGTTGAGCGCCAGCGTGCGCGCGATGCACAGACGCTGCTGCTGACCACCCGAAAGCGCATAGGCGCTCTTGTCGAGCTTATCCTTGACCTCGTCCCACAGTGCCGCGCCGCGCAGGCTCTCCTCGACCATGCGGTCGAGCTCGTCACGGTCGGTGATACCGTGGCGCTTGGGCGCAAACGTGATGTTGTCGCGAATGGACTTGCGAAACGGATTGGGCTGCTGGAACACCATGCCAATGGAACGACGCAGCTCATACGTGTTCTCGGCCTTGGTGTTCACGTTGCGCCCGCGATAGTTGATCTCGCCCTCCACACGGCAGCCGCGAATCTCGCGATTCATCAGGTTGAGGCTGCGCAAGAAGGTCGACTTACCGCAGCCCGAAGGCCCGATGAGCGCCGTGATCTCGCCCTTGTGAAAGTCGAGCGACGTGTCGTGTAGCGCATGGTGGTTGCCGTAGTACACGTCGACGTCCTTGGTGGAGAGCACGACCTCGTCGCTCACGGCTTTGCCGCCCACGCGCACGCGCTTTTCGCTCTCCCCCACGCTCGACAGAAAGTCCTGGGTCTCGGACGTGGCCGCCTCGGTTGCGGGCATTGCATTCATCTCGCTCATTCGGCCGTCATCTTCCTTGCCAGTTGCTTGCCCACGATGCGGGCGATTACGTTAAACAGCAGCACGCAGATCATCAGCAATGCCGCGGTGCCCCAGACAATCTGCTGTGCCTCGGGGCTGCCCTCGCCGTAGATCTTGTAGATGTGCACGGCAAGCGACTCACCGGGACGGAACACATTCCAAGCGCAGGTGGGGCTCGACAGGTTAAAGCTCAAGAAGTTGAGACGAACCGGCGAGCTCATGCCCGAGGTAAAGAGCAGCGCTGCGGCCTCGCCAAAGACGCGGCCGGCCGAAAGCACGATGCCGGTCACGATGGCGGGCATGGCCTCGGGAATCAAGATGTGCGGCGTGGCCTCCCAGCGGGTGAGGCCCATGGCCAGACACGCGTCGCGCTGGGCCTGCGGCACGTCCTCGAGCGCCTGCTGAATCACGCGCACCAGGATGGGGATGTTGAACATGGTGAGCGCAACGGCGCCGGAGATGATGGAGTACTTCCACCCCAGCTGCACCGAGAACACCAGGAATCCGAACATGCCGACGACGATGGAAGGCAGCGAGGACAGCGTCTCGATGGCGGTGGAGGCGATATCGCGGATGGGGCCGTCGGGTGCGTACTCGACCAGGAAGACTGCGCCGCCCAGGCTGATGGGCACCGAGATGATCAGGGTGATCAGCAGCAGGTAGAACGAGTCGAACAGCTGGTAGAGCACGCCGCCCTGGGTGCCGTTGGCGCGCGACGGCTCCGTGAGGAAGCCCGGCTGGAACAACGTCGAGATGCCCTCGAACAGGATGTAGGCCACCATAGAAACGACGATGAGCATGACGATGGCGACGATTGCCGTCAACGCGCCCGTGGCGATGCGGTCCTGTTTTTGGACACGCCCGAGTCTCGCCTCGTCGATATGGATGCGCGTGCTAGCCACGAGCCTTCGCCCCCTTGCGGCCAATGAGATGGATGATCAGGATGAAGATGAGGCTCATACCCATCAGCAGCAGACCGAGTGCCCACAGGACGTCGTCCTGGGCCGAGCCCTCGGCATAGACCGCCATGGACGTGGTGAGCGTGGTCGTGATGGTCGAAGCCGGCGACAGCAGCGATGCGGGCATGGCCTCGATGCCGCCGATGACCATGCGCACGGCGAGCGTCTCGCCAAAGGCGCGGGTCATGCCAAGGATGACTGCGGTCATGAGCGACGGCATGGCGGACTTGAGCACCACGTGCCAGATGGTCTGCCAGCGGGTATAGCCCAGCGCGAGCGAGCCCTGGCGGTAGCTGCCGGGCACGGCGCGCAGGCCGTCGACCGAAAGCGTGGTCATGGTCGGCAGGATCATAACGGCCAGCACGATGGCGCCGGGCAGGATGCCCAGGCCCGTGCTCACGTGGAAGACGCTCTTCATGAGGCCGACGACCACGTGAAAGCCGATTAGGCCAAAGACGACCGAGGGGATGCCGGTCAAAAGCTCGATGAGCGGCTGGAACACCTTGGAGCCAAACTTAGGCTGAATCTCGACCGCAAAGATGGCAGAGCCGATGGCGATGGGCAGCGCGATGAGCGTGGAGAGCACCATGACCGCAAACGAGGTGACAATCAGGGGCAGGGCGCCGGTGTAGGGCAACCCGTTTTCGGCCGTGTTGGCCAGGTCCCACTTGGTGCCGGTGAAGAACTCGACGACCAACACGCTGTCCTTGACAAAAGCCGAGAGGCCCTTTTGGGCGACCATAAAGATGAGCGCGGCAACGACAAGCGTCACGAGCGCTACGCACGCGCCCGTGACGCCCAGGCCCACGTTCTCAAGGTCGCGCTTTGGCAGCTGTTTTGCCATTGCAAACCTTTCCGGGGGCGATTAATTACTTAGCGGAAACCTTGCCGCTGGCGTCCTTGACGACCTTCATGGCAGAGACGGGGATAAAGCCCTGCTCCTCGACGAGCTTGCCCTGGACGTCGTCGGAAAGCATGAAGTCCAGGAAGGCCTTGGTGGCCTCGTCGGCGTCCTTGGAGCAGTACATGTGCTCGGTCGCCCAGATCTTGAAGGAGTTGTCGGTGACGTTTTTGCTCTTGGGCTCCACACCCTCGACCTTGACGGCGTTGAACTTGGAGTCGTCGAAGTGCGAGAAGTCGAGGTAGGAGATGGCGTTGTCGGTGCTGGCCATCTGAGTCTGGACGTCGCCGGACTTGTCGAGCTCGGCGTCGCCCTTAAAGTCGACAGCCTCGTCGCCAAAGACGGCGGCCTCGAAGGTGGCGCGGGTGCCGGAGCCAGCCTTACGGTTGAGGACGACGATGGTGGCGTCGTCGCCGCCGACCTCCTTCCAGTTGGTGATCTGGCCGGAGAAGATGCCCTTGAGCTGCTCGAGGGACAGGTCGTCGACCTTGACGTTCTTGGAGACGACGGGGCCCATGCCCACGACGGCGACCTCGTGGTCGACGAGGTTCTTGACCTGGTCGGCCTCGAGCTTGGTCTCGGCGAAGACGTCGGAGTTACCGATGGTGACGGTGCCGGCGGCGACAGCGGTCAGGCCCTTGCCCGAACCGTTGCCCGAACCGGAGATGGAGACGTCGGGGTTGGCGTCCATGAACTTCTCGGCAGCAGCCTCGACGAGGGCCTGGAACGAAGAGGCGCCGTCGTAGGTCACCTCGCCGGAGACGGACTCGGCAGCGGCAGCGGCGCTACCCTTGTCGGCGGCATCGGAAGTGTTGGAGCCACCGCAACCAACAAGGCCGAGACCGACGATGCTGGCAAGACCACCAGCGAGGCCGAGGAACTGACGACGAGAATAAGCCTGATCGAGCATGATCTTCCTTTCATACATGCGACTCGCGGGCACCCTGCCCGCTTTGCTGTTTGGAAAGATACGACCTCGATCGGACGACAGCCGCGCCAGCTGCGGTTTCTTACGGGCATCTGATAGACCCTTACCGCAAGCGCGGCGGGACTTTACAAACGATTAACAAACCCATCGATCAGCATGGCGCGTCTTTTACACCGATAAAAAGAAGTTGCGGTGGAATAGTTCCCGTTTGGCTGTCAGGCAGCCGATTCTAGGAACTATTCCACCGCAACTTATAGAAGCCTGGTCGGAAACCTATGCAGTTTGGCAAAACGACGTAACTCTAAAGCTCCAACTCGTTGAGCCTTAAGATCGCCACAATATAGATCTTGAGCGCTTGCTTGAGTTGCTCTTCGTTGGCGCACTCGTTGGGGCCGTGCATCTGGCCGCCCCACGCGGGCAGCTCAAGGCCGGTCTCCTCGGGACCAAACGAGACGGCGCGGGCAAAGTTGCGCGCGTACGTGCCGCCGCCCATGGCAAAGGGCTCGGCATGCTTACCCGTAAACTCGTTATAGGTATCGATGAGCGCCTTCACGGCCGGGTCGTCGGCCGAAACCGAGAACGGCACCTTGGCACGGCCCACGCGATACGTCACGCCAAAGCGGCCCACGAGCGGCTCAAGCTGCTCGCACATGGTATCGGCGCTCGTGCTGTCGGGGAAACGCACGTCGATGATCTGCTCAATGTGGCCATCCACCACTCGGATGACGCCGGGATTGCACGTGAGCGGGCCAAACGCCGCACTCGTCGCATCAATCCCCAGGCCGCGGCCATAAGCATCCGCATGCACAAAGGCCAGGAACTTGACGAACTCGTGCTCGGCAGGCGTCAGCAGGCGCTCGCCGCGGGCGCCAAACGCGTCCTCGGCCTCGCGCAGGTACGCCACGATCAGGCCGACAGCGTTGACCGTACCCTCGGGCATCGAGGCATGACCACCGATACCGTGGGCGAAAATCTGCGCATGACCGTTGTCGAGCGCCGTGATCTCCAGGCGGTCGGCGTTCTCGACGGGCGCCGGCAGCTCGTCGACGGCAATCGCAAGCTCGCAGATGGACTGCGACGGGATGGCGTTGGTCGCCTCGGCGCCGCTCCAGGACACGATGCGCCCGCCGTCGATCTTGGGGCTCACGAACGTCGCCTCGAACTGGCCCTTCTCGGCATTGCAGACCGGGAACTCGGCATCGGGCGTAAACAAAAAGTCGGGATCTGCGTAGTTCTCCAAATAATGGTGAACGTCGGACATGCCCACTTCCTCATCGCAGCCCAGCAGCGCGCGGAAGGTATAGCGCGGGGTAATGCCGTGTTTGAGCAGGTAGGCACCGGCGTAGAGCGACAGCACGGCCGGGCCCTTGTCGTCGATCACGCCGCGACCAAGCAGCCAGCCCTCGCGACGCTCCATCGCAAACGGGTCGCTGTTCCAACCGGGACCGGCGGGAACCACGTCCACGTGGCAGATGGTCGCGAGCTGCTTGTCACCGCGACCCGGAATGTCGGCGATACCCACATAGCCCTCGTCGTCGCTCGTCTGGTAGCCGAGCTTCTGCGCGATGCCGAGCGCGCAGTCGAGCGCGTCACGCACCGGTCGGCCAAACGGCGCGCCGGGCTCCGCATTGGCAGAAACCGCCACGGACGGATAACTCACCAACCGCTCAATATCGGCGACGACATCCTCCCAGACCTCGTCGACATACTCGGCGACGCTCTGCTCCACCTGATTCATGGACGACCTCCTTACCAATGAGCGGCGAGCGCACCCGCCCCTCACATCACATACTTATATAGCGAAAAGTTTAGCAAGCTCGGCCACCGAGTGCACCACCGCATCGGCGCCCGCGGCCTCGTGCTCCCCCGGCGCCGCCGCACCCGAATAAATGCCGATGCACGGCACGCCCATCGCGTGCGCGCCCTCGACGTCGTTAAAGCGATCGCCGATCATCACGGCCTCGTCCGCGGTCGCACCCAGGGCCGCCAGCGCATCGCGCACCGAATCCGCCTTGGTCTCGCGTCCCTGCGGCGGATTCATGCCAACCACGGCTTCAAACTGGCAAAGCCCCAGTTCATGTACCATGTCGATACACTTTGCCTCCATGCGCGACGTCGCGACCGCCATGCGGTGTCCCTGTGCCGCAAGGTCGTCGAGCAGCCCGGGGATCCCGTCGAACACGGGATACTCCTCCGGCCCCAGCTCGTCAAAAAAGACGCGGTACTCGTCGGCCACCACGAGCGACTCCTCGCGCGTAAAGCCGTAAAAGTCGTGGAAGCTCTTCCACAGCGGGGGTCCGATCATGCGGCGCAGGTCACCCATCTGCACTTCCGAAAACCCGCGCGCAGCCAGCGTCTTGCGCGTCGAGGTCATCACCGCCCGGCCCGTGTCAGCCACCGTACCGTCAAAATCGAACAGCACGACCGGCCGCTCGCATAGCTGTAATGCCGCCATCGACATCCCTCTTCCCCAATTGGCGATTTCCACACCGACGCTTCAAACCGTTGACTATTCAACAATTAAAGCTGGCAATGTGGAACAACTCCACTATACTTGACGCACTTTGCTCTCAATCGGCGGCGCGCAGGCGCCCCATCGAAAGGTGCAATTATGTCTTTTGCCATCATAACCGACTCCACGTCGGACATCTCCCCCGCCCGCGCCCAAGAGCTCGGCATCTACGTGATTCCGCTGCATGTGATAATCGAAGGCGAGGACCTGCTCGACCAGGTGCAGATCACCGCCGAGGAGTATGTCGCCCGCATGGCCGGTTCCGAGCAGCTGCCGCACACTTCGCAGCCGAGCGCCGGCGAGTTCAAGGAGCTCTTCGATCGCGTGCGCGCCGACGGCCACGACAGCGCCATCTTTATCTCGCTGTGCAGTGAGTGGTCGGCCTGCTACGCCAACGCATGCCTGGTGGCCGATACCCACGAGCTCGACGTGCGCTGCATCGATTCGCGCACCGGCTCGGGCGCCGAGGGCCTGCTGGTGGAGTACGCGCTCGCCATGCGCGAGGACGGCCGCAGCCTGGACGAGACCGAGGCACAGATTCGCGCAACCCTGCCCGGCGCCCATCTGCTGCTGATTCCCCGCACGCTCGAGAACCTCGTTAAGAACGGCCGCGCCCCCAAGCTCGCCGGTCAGCTCACGCAGATGCTCAACATTCGCCTGGCCGTTTCTCCGGAGTGGCAGTCGGGCGAGATCAAGGCCATCAAGAAGGGCCGCGGCGCCAAGCGCATCGTCGCCAACACCATGGCCGACTGCCTCGCGTTTTTGGCCAATCACCCAGGTTCGAGCGTGCGTGTGCTCACAACCGGGGCCGCCGAGGAGCAGGAACTCGTCAATGAGGCCCTCGCGGGTCAGGACCACGTCGATGCCGGCACCGGCCCCATCGGCTGCACCATCGCCACCCACGTAGGCGTCGACGCCATCGCCATCAGCTACTGCCCTCGCTACCAGCCCATCCACTAGGGACACCTTTACCACTTGCGGTGAAATAGGGACTGTTTTTGGCATATCAGCCGCCAATCAATCCCTATTCCACCGCAACTTTATTGCCGCGCGCTACCCATATACAAGATATTGCTGGCGATCGGCGCGTTCCCAGCTGTTTGGGGAGCTTTGATTGGCCCCAACGATACCCAGTGGGCAAAAAATGGCAAATATGAGTACTGTCACAATTTTAGTAACAGCAAAATCTAGCTGAAATTGCCCGCTTTCACCGATTTCAAGCGTCATAAAGCCCCGAATCATCGTGGTAAAGGGGTTAGAAATATCTAATCTCAGCCAATTGGTCTTAAATACTTTCCAAATGATATGGTACTAGCCAGGCAACAGTACTCATATTTGCCATTTTTTGCCCACCGGGTCCGGATGAAGCCCGCTCTTTACGCCTCCGGCTGCCCACATGACCGCAAATCCTGATTATCAAAGGCCGTCGCGTACCTTAACATCGATCGAAAGCCGCTCGCGGAGCAATCTCTCACCATTAGCGAACTTGAATCGAAATTGCATGCCCCGAAAAGCCGCAATGCCGTACCCTCGTTCTCAGCAACTCCACTACAAGAATGGCATTCAAATGGGCAACACCATGCATCAATACGCCCTCTTTGGGGCCACGCAATTTAAATACGATCAGACAATCACGCATATATCGGACCAACGCCGACAAATCGTCATTTGCAACAACGGTTCAGACGTACGCTACGCCACACTTGAAGAGTGGGAAGAAGCCGGCGCTTTGTTCGATGAACGAGCGCAAATCGAGGGCATCGTCACCAGTGCGAGCCCAGCACGTGACAAACTCGAGCTCTTTCGCAGCCTCTTTACCGGGCGTAAAGATGTTTACGCTCATGGATATCGCAGAAAAGACGGGGGCATCGGCTATACGCCCGCTTGCGCAAACGAGTGGAAGCCGGGAATTTGTCCCAAAGTAGCCCATCAAAAAGTCAAATGCGCAGAATGCCACAATCGCGTCTTCCCCGAATTAAGCGATGCCGCAATCATTGCTCACTTTAAAGGCAACGATGACCGGTTCCGCGATGTCCTCGGGCAATATGTACTCGACAAGAACTGCAACACGAAAGTTCTCGTCATCGATTTTGACAAAGCCGACTGGAAAGAGGCAACAAATGCCGTACGGCTTGTTGCAAAACGGCAGGGCATTTACGCCGCCGTCGAGCGCTCAAGGTCCGGCAACGGCGCACACATCTGGTTTTTCTTTCTCGAGCCAATCGGCGCAAAGGCTGCCAGAGAGTTTGGAAGTTGCCTCATAACCGAAGCTGCGGCGCTCAATAAAACAATCACGTTCGAGGCCTTTGATCGAATGCTACCCGCTCAGGCCACTATTCCCGATGGAGGTTTTGGAAACCTCATCGCACTTCCCTTTCAAGGCAAGGCACAACGTAAAGGAAACAGCATATTTGTAGACGAACAATTCGAGCCCTTTCCAGACCAATGGCTTTATCTGTCACAAGTCCAGCTGATTCCGCGCTCGACAGTGCAAAATCTGATCGAGACCATTGGGGGCAACCCACACGGGCTAGCAACAGTTACGGTCGCAAACAAGACCAAACAATATGCCCAAAAACCACGAAAGCGGCTACCACTCACATCGCGGGACTTTCCTTCATCGCTGCCCGTCACGCAAGCCGATATGCTCTACATCCCCGAAAAGTCTCTGAGTCCTGCAGCTCAAATGGAAATCCGCGGGCTCGCAACATTCGCCAACCCGGAATTCTATCGCGCGCAGTCCATGCATCAATCGGTATTCGGTAAACCGCGACTTATAGACCTCAGCGAACTGAGAGATGGTTATGTTGCGATTCCCCGGGGCTGCAAAACTCAGCTTGAGCAGCTGCTCCGAGAAACCGGCGTTACTGCCCACTATTCAGACGAACGCAAATCCGACAATCAAATTGTGATGACATTTAAAGGCGCCCTTCGCCCTGAACAGCAAATCGCCGCTGAACAGCTACTTGGATACGAAGATGGAATCATGTCCGCGCCGACAGGCTTCGGTAAAACAGTCATCGGGGCTTACCTTATTGCCGCCATTGGCCTTCCAACGCTTGTCATCGTTCCCAAGACCGCACTCATAGCTCAATGGAGATCTCAGCTCGAGCAGTTCCTCGACATTACGGACAACAGAGAACCCGTCCGAACCCCAAAAGGACGAATCAGCAAAAGACAGCCTCCGGTCATCGGACAAATAGGAGGGGGCAAAACCGCCGTAAGTGGCCTCGTCGACGTCGCTTCGTTTCAATCGCTGTCTGGCAAAGACCGCCAAACCGGAGAGCCGATAGCCAAGCAGCTCGTTCGCAATTACGGTCTCATTATCTGCGACGAATGTCACCATGCCGCCGCGCCACAGCTCGAGCTTGTTCTCAAGTCTGCCCCGGCCAAATACGTATACGGCCTTTCCGCGACGCCCGAGCGCTCCGACGGTCTCACGCGGGCGCTCTTTATGCTCTGCGGCCCACTTCGCTATGTCATCGATCCAAAAACGCAAGCGATCCAGCAGGGCATCCAGCGCATCGTGCGGCCTCGATTTACCGGAATTCGACTACCCGCCTACGAGCCGGGCGCAACTTTTAATCAGATTCTTGATCTGCTGTGTGCACATGCAGCAAGAAGCGAATTGATTGTCAGCGACGCTCTTGAAGCTGCGTCAAACGGTCGGCATCCGCTCGTGCTATCTAAAAGGAAAAAGCATGCTGAGGAGCTGTTCAGACTGCTTAAAGACCGAGGACACGAACCCATTCTCCTGACCGGAGAAATCGACGCCAAAGAAAGAAAAGCGATACTGAACAGTCTTCCCTGCTTCGAGCGTGAACATCGAATCATCGTCGCCACCGAAAGCCTTCTGGGTGAGGGCTTCGATCTGTCCTACCTTGACACTCTCCTCATTGCCACGCCGATATCATGGGACGGCAGCATCACGCAGCAGGCGGGCAGGCTCCATAGAAGCCACGAGGGCAAGCGACAGGTTGAGATATTCGACTACGTTGACTTGTCGATACCCATGCTCGCCCGCATGTACCAGAAAAGACTCAAGACCTACGCCAAGCTCGGGTACGAGGTTTATGTAGCGAAAGACGCCAGCCAAGCCGAGGCAAACATTCTAATTGACTCTTCGCATTTCCTAGAGACCCTGAACAAAGATATCGTCAATGCCACGAAGAACGTTTTCATCGCCGCACCCTATGCATCTTCCGCATGCCTTACGAAACTCAAGGATTCACTCACCAGCTCCATAACTCGAGGAATTAGCATTGAGATAATCGTTGCCTCAACTCCGCGCGATGACGCGAAGGCAGTCTTTGCCGAAATGGGCATCGGCTATTCCGTCAAAACTGAAGGACGTTTGTGCGCGGCAGTGATTGACGAGGAAACCGTCTGGTACGGAACCATTCCATTACTGGCTTTTCCCAAGAATGAGGATTGCAGCATTCGTTTCAAAAGCAGCGAAGTTGCCGCCGATCTTTTGGACGAAATCCAGCGAAGAGGAGAACCGAAAGCTGCATCAACAAGCGGGACACCCCCATCACTTGCGGTGGAATAGGGACTGTTTTTGGCATATCAGCCGCCAATCAATCCCTATTCCACCGCAACTTAGAAGTGAGTGGCTAGCCCTGTGGGCCCTGAAACAGCTCCTGATGAGTGCCCATTCTTACCAGCCTGATCACTGGGTTAGTCTTATGGGGCAGATAAAGAACGACCACATCGACCAAGCCATCGGATAGATGGAAATCGATGTGGCCGTTGTAGTTTCCGCCCGGGTTTGAGAGCTCGTGGGCACCATACTCCGTCGGAAGCGACCCATGAGCCACAAGCTCTGCAACCGCCGCTTTAAACTCACTTTTTAGCTGCGGATACATGTGCATTGTTCGTTTGTAGTCCGCCTTAAATTGGGCCTCGACTTTAATCTCGAACATCGCTATTCCTCATCGAGGAATGACATAAGCTCATCAACGTTATCGAATGACGGGCTGTCGTCTGGTAGAATCCCCAGCTCATGGGCCTCGGCGATCACCATGGCGCGCCTTGTTGCTTCGTTGGGCACCTCAGGTCGCCCTACAATCTCAAACGGAATCTTCCGCTGGTTCACAAGCTGCCGAACAGCAAGATTGAGATAGGAGTTAAGGCTCAGGCCAACCGAATCTAAAAACTCAGTCGCCTGCTCCTTGAGTCCCTCTTCGATGCGAACCGTCGTGGGCTTAACCGTTGCAGTAGACATACGCGACCTCCTCGCCCTCGCCTTTTGCATCAGTATACCCAATAAAAATGGCAATCTGATGTTAGATAGCATCAGATTGACATGCATATTCATGTCGCGGTGGACACGATTGCTCTACATCAGCCCGCTCAGGGCGACGTCGACCGCTTCGTTGAGGTCGTCGGTAATATGGACGAGGTCCGGATCGAGCGGGCTGATCATGCCAGCGTCCATCACCGGGCCGTTGAGCCAATCGAACAGGCCCTGCCAGTACTCGCTGCCTACCAGCACGAGCGGCATGCGCTTGACCTTGTGCGTCTGCACCAGCGTGAGCACCTCAAACATCTCGTCGAGCGTGCCGAAGCCGCCGGGGAACACGATGGCGCCCGAGCTGTATTTGACGAACATGGTCTTGCGCACAAAGAAGTAGCGGAAGTCCATACCGAGGTTCACGTATTTGTTGAGCCCCAGCTCGTGCGGCAGCTCGATACCCAGGCCAACCGACTTGCCGTTAGCGCTCGCTGCTCCCCTGTTGGCCGCCTCCATGATGCCGGGGCCGCCACCGGTGATAACCGCCACACCGCGCTGGGCGATCTTGCGCCCGACGGTGCGCGCGGCTTTGTAGAGCGGATCGGTCTTGAGCGTGCGGGCGCTGCCAAAGATGGTCACCGCGGGCCCGAGCTCGGCAAGCGCGCCAAAGCCATCGACGAATTCTGCCTGAATACGAAGGACGCGCCACGGATCGGCATGCAACCAGTCGGTCGACTCCTCGGACGCCAGCAGGTTGGCGTAGGTGTTGTCCTTAGGAATCATGGGGCCGCGCATGACCACGGGGCCGCGGCGGTACGTCTCGTCGTAGGCGGGCTCGCCCTCGACGTTCTCATTCTTAATCATGGGTACTCCTATCGAAAAAAGAAAACGGGCGGGGTCGACGCCATGCGCCAAACACCCGCCCGAACATCAACTATTCGGTATGGTACCCACGATGCATCAAGTGCTTGCAAGCTATCGGTCAGCGGTCGCGCAGCCGGCGGTAACGAACGTGATGACCGGCCGGCGCCCTGCCCTTGGCGATATCCGCACCCCGCAAGCGCCCGCGCCGCTCTTAGTAATCCACCGCCGCAGGACTGTTCATCCAATCGCTCACGAACGCGCCATAGCGGCCCTCGATAATGGCCTGGCGGGCACGCTGCATAAGGTTGAGCAGGTAGTAGATGTTGTGCATCGACAGCAGAATGCCACCGAGCATCTCCTTCTGCGTGACCATGTGGCGGATGAGCGCGCGGCTGTAACCGCCCGTGCACACCGGGCAGGTGCAGGTGGGATCGATGGGGCCGTCGTCATGCGCAAAGCGGGCGTTGCGGAAGTTGAGGCGACCTTCGCTGGAAAACGCCGTGCCCATGCGGCCGGTACGCGTCGGCAGCACGCAGTCGAACATGTCGATGCCCACGCCCACGCCGCGCACGAGCGTGGTCGGATTGCCGACGCCCATCAGGTAGCGCGGCTTGTGCTTGGGCATGTACTCACTCGCCAGCGGCGCCAAGGTCTCGAACATGGTCTCGTGGTCCTCGCCCACCGAGTAGCCGCCGATGCCGTAACCGGGGAAGTCGCCGCACTCCTCCAGATGGCGCAGCGAGCGCAGACGAAGATCCAGATGCATGCCGCCCTGGACGATGCCAAAGAGTGCCTGGTCATCGCGGGTGTGCGCCTTGTAGCAGCGCTCGGCCCACATGCTCGACAGCTCCACGGCGCGCTCAACGTAGGCGCGCGTGGCGGGATAGCCGGGGCACTGGTCGAGCTGCATGCAGATGTCGGAGCCGAGCTTCATGGCGATTTCCATGTTGTCCTCGGGCGTCCAGAACACGTGGCGACCGTCGTAGTCGTTGACAATAAAACGAACGCCCTCGTCGGTGAGCTTGACAGCATCGTTGTGGCTGAACACCTGGAAGCCGCCCGAGTCGGTGAGGATGGGGCCGTGCCAGTTCATAAACTTGTGCAGTCCGCCCAGCTCGGCGATGGTGTCCTCGCCGGGACGCATAGACAGGTGATAGGTGTTGGCGAGCACGATCTGCGCGCCGAGCTGCTTGACGGTCTCGGTGGGAATGCCCTTGACGTTTGCCTTGGTGCCCACGGGCATAAAGATCGGCGTCTCGATGTCGCCGTGCGGAGTGTGCAGCACGCCGGCACGCGCGTGCGTGGTCGGATCCTCGGCGATCAGGTCGAATTTAAAGAGGCTCTGGTCCATAAACTGGAACTCCTTGGTTGCGGTTCATACGCAGACCATTATACGGGCAACCAACGAGGAGCACCGACTCGACAGAAACCGGTGCAAGGTAGTCATTGGGGACGTCCTATAGTTTTGTCAACCGCCGGGGCTACTCCCGGTAGGGCACCCGGTCGCGCATCACGGCGTATATCGCCCTGAG
>CAKUGF010000006.1 GCA_934654585.1 uncultured Collinsella sp.
GACGCGCGTCGCCTTGCGGCTGCTGAGGTTGTGATCGCGCGGCGTATCGTGCGGTTGGCGATTAAGCGCATCGATCCCGACGCGCGACCGGAGATGCGTCATGTGGAGCGCGTGCTCGCCTGCGTCGCAGCGGGCTCGGGCTCGGTTACGCTTCCTGCGGGAATTGATGCCCGTGTGGAGTTTGGAATGCTGGCGCTCAAGGCCCCGGCGGCGCGCGAGGGCTTAGTGGCCGACTGGATCTCCGTTCCCGGTCGTCTGCCGCTGGGGGCGGGGCGTATGCTGACAGCAGAGCCGGTGGCTGTGGAGCCGGGGTGCGATATCGTGCACCGTGCCCGCGAGCTTGCTGCTGCCGGAGAGGTGGCAGCCATGGTGGATGCGGCGGCCTTGGGTTTTGCCGACCGCGATAGCGAGCGGATGCTAGCCGGCTCGCGCGGGGAGATTCCCGCCGAGGCGCGATTGGCGCGCCTGTGGGTGGATAGCCCTGTGCCGGGAGACGTGATGTGCCCGTTGGGGATGAACGGTCGAAGCAAGAAAGTGTCAGACCTGTTGAACGAGGCGCGCATTCCTGTTTCAGACCGCTCTGGCGTACCCGTGGTAAGAACGGCTCCGGGAGGTGCCGTAGTATGGGTCGCGGGCGTTCGCGCGGACGAACGTTTTAAGTGCACGGCGGCGACGCGCGTGGCCTATCTGCTTCGCGTGGTTGACGCGGATTAGCTCCTCGCACCAGCTTTTCTGTGCGACGTTGACGGTATTCCCGCGCTGATGGCGTACGGGCTGGTAAATATACCCCGTGCGCTGCTAGAATGTGTAGTTCGCGTCCATGCGGCGGTGCGTGGGCGATAAGCACAAGAAAGGGTTGTCATGGCTTCTCAACATCCGGATATCGAGAAGGTTCTGTTTACGCAGGAGGATATCGACGGTATCGTCTCTCGCTTGGGCGAGCAGATTACGCGCGACTACGCGGGTAAGGATCTGGTGCTGATTGCGGTCCTGCGCGGCGCCGTGGTCTTTATGGGCGACCTGATGCGCAAGATCGAGCTGCCGACCAACATCGATTTCATGGCTGTTTCGAGCTACGGCGACGGTGTGAAGTCTTCGGGTATCGTGCGTATCATTAAGGACCTGGATATCGACATCCGCGGTCGCGACGTGCTGATCGTCGAGGACATTCTGGACTCGGGCCTGACGCTCAAGTATCTGATGAAGAACCTCGAGAGCCGCAAGCCCGCCTCGCTGGAGGTCGCCGCCTTCCTGTGGAAGGACGTTGAGGACCGCGTCTCGGCCGTCACGCCCAAGTATGTTGGAACCCATTGCCCCGATGCCTTTGTGGTGGGCTACGGCCTCGACTATGCCGAGCGCTATCGCAACCTTCCGTATCTGGGCATTTTGAAACCGGAGGTTTATTCGTAAGATGCCCGACGACCGTAACGACAACAATTCCCAGACTCCCCGGGACCCAAAGATCCCGGGGATGCCCGGAGGCAAGAAGCCCACGCGTACGGGCTGGCTGTATTTTCTTTTGGCTTGCGCGCTTCTGGGCTATGCCTTCTTTAACATGGGCTCCGGCTTTGCCAAGTCCAGCAATACCGTAAAGCTCGCGACGAGTGAGATGGTCAGCGCCATCAAGCAGGATCGCGTCGAAGATCTGACCTATACGGTTCAGGACGGAAGCGTGACGGGTCATTACTGGAAGACGAAAAAGGACAAGGGCGACACGAGCGAGCTCAAGAGCTTTTCCTCGACCTATGTCGGCTCCGATTCGCTTGCCGAGCTCATGGCGGAGCACCCCGATACCAAGTACATCGTCAACACCAACGACCCCGATTTTTGGGGCGACTTGGCGATGAGTGTGCTTCCGACGATTGCCCTGATCGCCATCATGTTCTACTTTATGCGCCAGATGATGGGTGCCAACAACAGGAACATGCAGTTTGGCAAGACCAACGCCAAGACCAACGAGGCCACGCGCCCCAAGGTCAAGTTTGAGGATGTCGCTGGCGTGGATGAGGCGGTCGAGGAGCTCGAAGAGATTCGTGACTTCTTGAGCGATCCGGATCGCTATCGCAAGCTGGGCGCCAAGATCCCGCGTGGCGTATTGCTGGTGGGCCCTCCGGGCACCGGTAAAACGCTGCTGGCCAAGGCCGTTGCCGGCGAGGCGGGCGTGCCGTTCTTTAGCATCTCGGGCTCTGACTTTGTCGAGATGTTCGTGGGTGTCGGCGCCAGCCGTGTGCGCGACCTCTTTAAGGAGGCCAAGTCCCAGGCCCCGTCGATCATCTTCATCGATGAGATTGATGCCGTGGGACGTCAGCGCGGAGCTGGCTTGGGCGGCGGTCACGACGAGCGCGAGCAGACGCTCAACCAGCTGCTGGTCGAGATGGACGGTTTTGAAGAGAGCGAGTCGGTCATCCTGATCGCCGCGACCAACCGTCCTGACATCCTGGATCCGGCATTGCTGCGTCCCGGTCGTTTTGACCGTCAGGTTACGGTCGACCGTCCGGATGTGAAGGGCCGCGAGCAGATCTTGCGCGTGCATGCCGAGAACAAGCCGATGGACGAGGACGTGAAGTTTGAGAAGCTCGCCCAGATGACCGTTGGCTTCACCGGCGCCGATCTGGCAAATCTGCTCAACGAGTCTGCACTGCTGGCTGCCCGTCGCCATCGTTCCGTGATTTCGATGGACGAGGTCGAGGAGTCGATGGAGCGTGTGATTGCCGGTCCGCAGCGCAAGGGTCGTGTGATGACCGAAGCAGAGCGCACCACGATTGCCTACCACGAAAGCGGTCATGCCCTGGTGGGCCACATCCTGGAGCATTCCGATCCGGTTCACAAGATCTCGATTGTCAGCCGCGGCCAGGCGCTGGGCTACACGCTGCAGCTTCCGCAGGAGGACCACTTCCTCAAGACCAAGAATGAGATGCTCGACGAGCTTGCCGTGTTCTTGGGCGGTCGCGTTGCCGAGGAGCTCATGTGCGACGACATCACGTCGGGCGCGAGCAACGATCTGGAGCGTGCGACCAAGATGGCGCGCGAGATGGTCACGCGCCTGGGCATGAGCGAGGAGCTTGGAACGCAGGTGTTTGGCGAGGCACAGCATCAGGTATTCCTGGGCCGCGATTACGCCGATCACCAGGATTACTCCGAGGAGACGGCGCGCCGCATCGATATCGAGGTTCAGCGCATCATGCGCGAGGCCCATCGCCGTGCGGTCGAGATTTTGGATGCCCGCCGCGATCAGCTCGATCTGATGGCCAAGGTGCTGCTCGAGCGCGAGACCGTCGAGGGTGACGCCGTGAACGCCCTGCTCGACAACGAGTGGGATGCCTATCTTGAGCGCGAGAGCGATATCCTGGCGGCCAAGGAGGAGCGCAATGCCAAGGCGGCCGGCATGCCGACCAAGAAGCGCGCGCCGCGCATGAGCGAGGAGGAGCTTGCGGCGGACGCTGCGGCATTTGCGCAGGCGGCTATGCAGGAAGATGCCGAAGTCGCATCCGATGATGCCGACGATGACTGTGCCGTCAATGCCGGTGCCGACACCGACGACGACAAATAGTCTTTGTGGCGAAAGCCTCCGCGGGGAAACCTGCGGAGGCTTTTCCTTTGTTGATTGGGGACAGACTTAAATGAGCGTTTTCACGCATTTAAGTCTGTCCCCAATCAACATTGCTGCGGTGCTTTGCTCAACTAAAGCGTACAATACCGCCTATGCGAAAGGGGAACAGATGATTAACGAAACCATGTATGCTCGCGGTGCCGAGAGCTCCATTATCCGCGAGATCTTTAGCTACGGCCTTGAGCGCAAGGCGCAGATTGGCGCCGAGAACGTATTCGATTTCTCGCTGGGCAACCCGAGCGTTCCAGCTCCTGCTGCCGTCGCGGAGTCTATTAAGAAGGCGCTGGAGCTGCCGAGCGATCAGCTGCACGGATACACGCCCGCGCCGGGTCTGCCGCAGTGTCGTGCAGCCGTAGCGGAGTCGCTTAACCGTCGTTTTGGCACGGACTATGAGGGCAAGGACGTCTTTATGACGGTAGGTGCGGCGGCTTCGCTCACCTGCACGCTCAACGCTATTACCAATCCGGGCGACGAGGTTATTGTTATCGCCCCGTACTTCCCGGAGTATCGCGTGTGGATTGAGAAGGCTGGCTGTACGGGCGTCGAGGCGCTTGCCAACGAGGACACGTTCCAGCTGAGCGTGGGCAACGTGCTTAAGGCTATCACCGATAAGACGGCTGCCGTCATCATCGATTCGCCGAACAACCCGACTGGTGCCGTGTATACGCGCGATACGCTGACGCGCCTTGCCAATGTCTTGCGCGAGGTCAATGCCAAGCGCGACCCCCAGAATCCGATCATGCTGATCTCCGACGAGCCGTACCGTGAGATTGTGTACGGTGCCGAGGTGCCTTGGGTGCCGTCGATCTACGAGCACACCATCGTGTGCTATTCGTATTCCAAGTCGCTTTCGCTTCCGGGTGAGCGTGTGGGCTGGATTTTGGTTCCCAACACGAATCCTCAGGCTTGTCGCCTGATGCCTGCCGTTGCTGGTGCCGCCCGTACGCTGGGCTTTGTGTGCGCACCGGCGCTCTTCCAGCGCGTGATTGTCGATTGCATCGATGAGCCGAGCGACGTCGAGGCCTATGCTCGTAACCGTAAAGCGCTAACTGGTGCGCTGGCGGAGTATGGCTATACCTATGTTGAGCCGGATGGAGCTTTTTACCTGTGGGTAAAAGCGCTCGAGCCCGACGCAAACACATTTTGCGAGCGCGCAAAGAAGTATGAGTTGCTCGCGGTTCCCTCGGATAGCTTTGGTATGCCAGGTTGGTTCCGCTTGGGCTATTGCGTGAGCTATGAGACGATTCTAAACTCGCTGCCCGCGTGGAAGAAGCTGGCTGACGAGTATCGTTCAAAGTAAAGCGCTCTGCTTGCAATGTTTTACGTGAAACGGGGTCTGGCATCACGCCGGGCCCCGTCGCCTATGCCGTTGTGTGATTGGGATGGAATGGTTTTACGACTATCGAAGGCTATGCGTACAATGAATATACGCGACGGCCATACCGGATAAGGAGACCCGATGCCCTACTTGCTTTCCTGCGATATTCATACTCATACGATGTTCTCTGGGCATGCGTATTCGACCATCGACGAGAATGTGTACTGGGCGGCCGAGCGCGGTCTTCAGGTACTTGGTTCGGCCGATCATCTGAGCTCTATGGTTACGGCTTGCCCCGATGACCTGCGCAGTTATCAGTTTTTTATCAATCAAGATATTTGGCCGCGCATCTGGAGAGGTGTATTGGTGCTCCGTGGTGCCGAGGCCGATATTGTTTCACTGGACGGCAGCCTGTTTGGCGAGGACACCCCCGTCGACCTCGATATCGCCGGAGATTCGTACAGCCGTCAGCATTCTCTGTTCGATTTGGTCACGCGTAATTTGGATTATTTGGTGGCAAGCGTGCATAATCCGCAGATTGCCGAGGGCGCTACCCTTGCCCAGACGACCGAGATGTACATCAATGCGCTGGAGCATCCCAAGGTATTTATGCTGGGACATACGGGGCGCTCGGGTGTGCCGTTTGATATCGATGAAGTGTTGCTGGCGGCTAAAGAGAAGCACAAGATTATCGAGATCAACGACCATAGCCTTGAGCACGGTAGCGATACCGAGCATTGGGGCGTGTGCCGCAAGATTGCTGAGCGCTGCGCCGAGCTGGGCGTTGGCATTGGCGTTTCGACCGATGCCCACATTGGTATGGCGATAGGCAAGCTCGACCATGCGCGCAAGCTGCTCGACGAGATTCACTTCCCGTTGGACCAGATTGTGACGCGCGATCGCGAGACCCTGCTGCGCGAGATGGCGGCAGCTGGCGTATGCGATCTGCGCAAGAGGATGTAGCGCGCGATAAACGAGTCAAGGAAGGGACGGCCCCGGCGGGCCGTCCCTTCTTGTATCCCAGGGGGATGTAAGGCATGTCCCAATAATCTGGTTCTTCTTGCTCATGGGGCTTCTTTAGGTGCGCGGGTCGTAGGGTTTAATTATCGGCGCGATGAACGGGCGAGGCAAAGAGGAATAGTGGCAAATCGAGGAGAATGGTCAGGGGGGCCGTGATAATTCCGCATGGCTCTTAAAGTACGCTTACAATCTGTAGGTTAATTTGTACTTAAATATACATTTAATATAGAGTGGCTAGGATTCTCTGGAGCGGTCCAAAGCAGCCTGGCTTCGTCACGACGCACTGCAGGACGGTGGGGGGTTGCCATCATTTGGAGGGGTAAGCATAGGCGCGCCAATGGCGTGTCGCGCTGGAGCGTTTTCGGTAAGGTGCTTGCCGGCGCTGCCATCTCCGCCTGCATAATTGCCTGCCTCGTTGTCGCCTGCGAATGGCGAACCTCTTCTACGTACGAGAGAATCGCCCATGCAGCCACGACCGCGTCGGATGGCGCCGCCGTTCAATCGGGCGACGCCCTTTCTGTTGACTCCGCGAGCTTGCTGCAGCGAAACGGTGAGTACGTCGCGTGGCTCACCGTGGACGGTACGTCCGTGAGCCTTCCCGTGGTCAATCCCATAGAAATCCACGCGAGCGGCTGGTACCTCAACCACGATTTTGACGGCAGCGAGAACTATCTGGGTTGTCCATTCCTCGATGTTCGTTC
The DNA here is from genome assembly GCA_934654585.1 of uncultured Collinsella sp. GTDB lineage: Bacteria > Actinomycetota > Coriobacteriia > Coriobacteriales > Coriobacteriaceae > Collinsella. Next base: position 6,650 of record CAKUGF010000006.1, read on the forward strand.
TCAGGGCGTGGGTGGACGCCACCTCCTCGTGTACGGGCACAACATCGCCAACTCCCACGCTATGTTCAGCGATTTGCACATGGCGTATGAGCAGGACACATTCGATAACGTGGGCACCGCGCGGCTCGTGGTGGCGGATGGATCGACGCTTACGTTTGAGCCTGCGTTTGCCATGAGCGTGGATGAATCTTACGGAACCGTCCAGCGCTTCGAGTTCGCCGACGGCTCGCAAGTGTTCGACTGGCTCGTTCAATATGAAGCGGACGCCAGTGCAAGGAGTTCGTCCGCGGACAAGCTTATCGTTTCCGCTGATCGCGTGCTCACGCTCGCCACATGCACGTCTAATACCCCGGGCCGGCGGTGGAGAACGCTCACCGTGTTCGTGCTTACTTCCGAAAACGGAAGCGAGGCTGCCCATGGCTAAGGAGTCCAAGAAGCAGCTCTCGCTCGTGCGCCGCGTGCTGCCCTATGTGGGCGTGTTGGTCGCGTTGTGCGTCATGCTGTACTATCCCGTGTCCGAGATGATCGATGCCTATAGGCGCGCCGAGGTCGCGGCAACGCTCGATCTAGAGTCTGAACAGGTGGACGATTCGAGGAAGCAGGAGATGCTTGCCCAGGCTACGGCTTGGAACCGTCTGCTCGCCGGCCTTACGCCCGATATGCCCTCCGATGAAATCCTGCCGTATGAACAGCAGCTCTCCGATGGGACTACCGATGCCTTCGCGTACGTGGTCATCCCAAAGATCAACCTCACCATGCCTCTGTACCACGGCCTTTCCGATGCGGTGCTCTCCGCGGGTGCGGGCCATTCGCCAAATTCGAGCCTGCCCATTGGCGGCGAAAGCACACACACCGTGATATCCGGGCATTCGGGCATGGCGGGTATGCGTGCATTCGACGATGTGCGCCAGCTGGTGCCAGGGGACGTAATCGGCGTACGCGTGCTCGGGGAGATGCGCTGTTGGCGCGTTACCTCGAGCGAGGTCGTGGATCCCGAGCGGCTTGAAAGCCTGGGCATCCGGGCTGGGGAGGACCTGCTTTCCCTGGTAACCTGCACGCCGTACGGAATCAACGAGCAAAGGCTGCTCGTTCATGCCGTGCGTTGCGAAGTCCCCGAGGGGTTCGGGGAGCAAATTCCCGGCCCCGTTGAATCCCTTGCCTCTCCACGTGCGATTCCCGCAGTTGCGGGCGTTGCCGTTGTTGTGTTGGTTTGCGTCATTGGTGCCGCGAGGAAACTCGTAGTCCGCCGTCGGCGCAGGGGGAGCCATGCAGCGTGAGGACCACCGTTAATTGTCTTTAAGTAATTGTCCGAGGGGAAGGAACTCAAATATGTTTAAGTTTGCAAAGAGCGCTCGCATGGTGTGCACCGCGGGCCTTATTGGCGCCACGGTGTTTGGTTCGGTTGTGATGTGCGCGCCTTTGGCGGCAAGCGCCGAGCCGGCCGGCACGCTCACCATCGCTAACGCGTCCGTTGGCCGCTACAAGGTGTACCAGTTGTTTGCGGCGGACAATGTGGTGGACGGTGTCATTTCCAACGCGTCGCTCAACGCGGACAATGCCGACGTGCTCATTTCCGTGCTGGGAGAGTACGGCCTTAACACGTCGACCTTGCCTGCCGACCCTGTTGCGAAGGCTAACGCCGTGGCGGACTACCTCGCCAACACGTTGGCCGATAAGCAGCAGGAGGTCGCCAACAAGATCGCCGTCAAGCTTAACTCCGCCGGCAAGGTTGCTCAGACAGTGACCCCCGTTGATGGCGTGCTCACGGTAACGGGCTTGGACGCGGGCTACTATCTCGTTATGTCTGACGCGTCGGACTCCACATGGGGCGGCACGGGTACGTCCATGACGAGCGCCATGCTCATTCCCCTTGGTACGAGCGGCGTGAGCGCAACGGCAAAGATCAAGGTTCCCACGCTCGAGAAGTTCGTTAAGGTCGACAACGGCCAGTGGGATAAGGATTTCTCCGATGTTGCGGACGCCGGCCTGATTGACGGTGCGCTTACCCCCGTGAGCTATAAGCTCGTGGGCACCATGCCCGCCAACATTGCGGAGTACGGCTCCTACAAGTACATGTTCACCGACGTGATGCCCGAGGGCGTTACCGTCACCGCGGACGAGGTGAAGCCGGGGGGAAGCTGGAAGACCAAGATTACGTGCAACGGCGTCGACCTCTCTTCCGCGTTCGACACGAGCGTGTCCGCGGACGGCCGCACGATCGCGTGGTCCTGTGCCGACGTGAAGAAGGCCCTGCTCGACGCCGGCGTGACCGACCTTGCTGCAGCCAAGGTCGAGGTCTCCTACACCGTTGTGCTGGACGATGCGGACAAGGCCGCGCTTTACAGCGCCCAGAGCACGCTCGACAAGCCCCAGGTAAACGCTGCCAAGCTTACGTTTTCCAACAATCCGCTAGCTGGGGGAGAGGGTACGACGTCCGATACGCCCGAGGACACGACGAAGCTGTACAGCTACAACCTCGTGATTAACAAGGTGAAGGGTTCCGGCGACGCGCTCACTGGAGCCAAGTTCACACTTACCGCCGCCGACGGAAAGATTGCCGGCAAGGATATCACGGCGGCGGACAACGGTACGTTCACATTCATCGGTCTCGGAGCTGGCGTTGAGTACACCCTCACCGAGACCACTGTTCCCTCCGGCATGAAGGCCATCGCGCCCATCAAGTTCACTATTAACGCGACCGCCCAGGATGGCGCTGTCGTAAAGGTAGAGGCGAGCGAGAGCTCCGACCCGTCAAACGCCGCGACGTTTACGGCATCGGGCTCCACCATAACGGGAACCGTGGTGAACGTGCCTGGTCAGAGCCTGTTCAACACCGGTGCCGAGGGAATCACCTTCGGCGTGACGGTTGGCGGCGTTGCCCTCGTGCTCTCTGTGGCCGCAATTCTCAAGAACCGTAAGGACGCGCGTTCCGCAAGCGAGGAATAGCGCTCGAGCGCTCGGGTGGGGCGCCCGGTCCGCGCATTGGCTGTAGGGGATATGATGAATAAGGAGATCTGGCTCCATGAACGTTAAGAAGAAGATGATGCAGGGCATAGTGCGCAAAGCGCTGATGGTGCTCGTGGCCATCGCGATGGTTACGAGCAGCCTGCCCGTCTCTGCATTTGCAGAGGCTGCGGCCGGCAACTTCGACAACGTGGTCGAGGTGGCTCAGCAGGACGGTGCGCAGGCGTCCGAAGAGAAGAAGGCCGTCGAGGTGAGCAAAGAGGCCGAGTCATCATCGGACGGCCCTACGGATGCCGATTCGGGCCAGTCCGCGGCGACCGATGACGGCGCGGACGTGTCTGCCCAGGCCACCGCGCCCTCCGAAGATGACGTGGTCGATGCTTCCGACATGGACAACGTGGACAAGACCAAGATGGTCGAGCCCGAGTTGCTAAGCTGTGAGCAGTTCCAGAGCCTGCTTACGGCACCCATGGAGATCGCTGACGCTCCCGCGCGGCCCGCGTCGCCCAAGGACGAGGTGGATGAGGCGGATGGCACGCGCATCGAGAACATCTCCGTTGAGTGGATTACCAAGGACACGACCGAGGACGGCAATGACGCACGCCTTTCGCTCGTGCCGGGCAACGACGACAGGCAGACCGTGCGTATGCGCGTGAACGCTGCCTTTTCCGGTAAGCACGACTACGAGGTTGGAGACATCCAGATCTCCATTCCCAAGACGATCTTTGCTAACCGTAACGGTTCCCGCACGGGTGAGATGACGCTCTCTGTTCCCGAGGCCCCTGATACCCGCGGCATCTTCTCTTACACCGAGGTCTCGCGCGATGGCGTTGAGTACTACGTGCTTTCCAACGTGAAAAAGCTATCGGCTGCAACGTCGTGCATGTTCGAGTTCAGCATCAAGGGCCTGCGCCCGCACGATATCGTGGGCGACCCGGCAAAGTACGTGAGCGACAAGTTCCTCGCGAGCGTCGAGTTGGTAACGAATGCGGGCACGCTGCTTTCGAAGACCTCGAATGAGATAGACTGCACCATCGACACGGGCGAGAAGATCTCGAAAGCCTACGACCGTGTGAGCAGCTTCTCCTCTACGTGGGACGAGAGTTGGCCCGCGGAGTACAAACCCCAAAACCCCGATGATTTCGTGTACGTGGATTGGTACTCGTATGCCGTGGTTGGAGGAAACCAGGCCTATGATATTTCCGTTAAGCATGACATCACCGCATCGGATATCCAGGGCACCGTGCTGGGCATGACCGGCGCGGGCGTTGTGGGCGGAGGCGCTACCGGCGCCGAGGCGAAGCTCGCCACCACGACGTACTCTTCGAGCGGCAGCACGGCCCACTACGTGCATCTCTACACAGCCTTCCCCAAGGACAAGATCGAGGCTGGCAAGACCTATACCTTTAGGGATTCCGTAGCCTACACGCTCACGGATTCCGATGACGGCACGGAGACCACTGCAACCGCATCCGCGAAGCGTCCGTACACGATCCTGCCCTTTATTGCACCGGCTGGCCATTTTGGCGTTAACAAGATTGGCGTTGGAGGCCGCGGCTACGAGACGAACGGCATGTGGGATCCGTACGGCGGTTATCTGAACCAGCTGCGCGCCGGTAAGGACGTCGAGATTCGTTACAAAGTGGATACCACGGGCTTTGGCGCTCCGTGGACGTGGGTCGATGCGAACGGCGACGGTAAGATGGCTGCCGATGAGCTCGGCCACACCACGTACGACATTGACACCGACGACCGCACCATGAACCTCGAGGACGGCGATGCCCAACTCACCGTGGACGATTACGAGTTCGCCCGCCTGCAGGTTTCCAAGCCGACTGTGTACGAGTACAAACAGTACACGGCGGACGGCTACGGATACTACGAGCAGGGCGGCGCGGTCGATTACGGTAGCATCTCCGCCGGCCAGTGCGGATATGCGACCATTGGCGATCCCTCGGCTATCCCCGATGTCCAGGTGTTTGGCACCATCGCGGGTGAGGAGAAGCTCTTTGCCACCATCTCTTGGAAGATGGGCTCTGCTGTTGCCCAGTGTGAGAACGGGGCGACCGGCCAGGGCGATACCATCGAGCTTCCCGCGGGTGTGACGGGCTGGCGCACACACGTGACCACGAACGTCGCCGGCGTTATATACAACGCGTACCCCACGGTGCGCCTCAAGTCTGCCTCGAAAGCCGTGAGCTCCTTCGTCCAGAGCCTGTTCAAGGAGTCCGACCAGCCGAGCGGCCGCGTGGTGGATAACGCTACCGGCACGGCGACGGTAACAAAGAACGGCGCGCCCAAGACGTTCGACATCACCGTGAACGGTACGGGCGTGGACACGCTCACCGGCGCCGGCGTTGCGGTTGGTGCATCCAAGAGCGTGAAGTATGAGAACGATACGGCCAACCGTCTCGTGAAGCTACATTACACAGCGTCCACGTGCGCACAATCGAACCTGTCGAGCCGTACACAGTACGACTCCTTGGTTGCCGACGGCCTCATTTCGCAGGACACCTCTGGCGTGTGGTACGACTTGCTCCCCGAGGGCGTCGTTCCGGATCTTGATTCGGTGCGGGCCGTTCGTTCGGGCGATACGGTTGAGTCCATCGACACCATCGAAAACTATAAGGACTCCGGCAGGACCCTGCTCATCGTTCGCATGAGCTTGACGCCCAACCCCACGTATTCAAGTCATTACAGCCTGACCGGTTACGGCGACCAACCCGCCGTGGCCTTCGACGCGGTGTATTCCTGGGAAGCGCTTACCGTGTTCGGCGCGAAGCTCAACAACGTGATCGCGTACGAGTCGGGCAGTGAACAGTACGGCACCATCAAGGGCCGCACCGGCGAGCCCGACGATCCCACCGCGGGCAACAACGACGCGTCCGCTTGGGCAACGAAGGGTGTCAAGGATATCCTCACGGACCTCGATCCCAACAGCGACAGCAACTCGTTCGTCTACGCGCGCGCCGAAAACGACATCTCTGCCGACACCTCGGCGCTCACGAACCTCACCAAGCGTGTCTCGGTTAACGACAATGGCGTCTACGGCGATGGCTTGGGCGAAAATGCCATGAACGTCTACGAGGGCGGCAACTACACGTACCGCCTCACACAGATGAACGTTCCGGGCACCACCGCGAAAGATCTCGTGTTCTATGATTCGCTGGAGAACTACACACCGCTCAAAAGCGATGATGATTTTGGCGACGCTATCTGGCGCGGGTCGCTCGTGTCGGTGGATACGAGCTATCTCGAGGCCATGGGCGTGGCGCCCGTCGTGTACTACTCAACGGTCAAGGACCTTGCGGTGACCGCCGAAGGCGATGGCGCCAACCGCGACCTGTCCAACAAGTCTATTTGGTCCACGACGGCTCCGGCCGACCTCTCCACGGTAACGGCAATCGCCATCGACGCGAGCAAGGCGAAGGACGGTTCGGACTTCGTGCTCGGTGAGGGCGAGACGCTCGTGAGCTATGTGCGCATGAAGGCGCCCGCGGGCGTCGATGAGGCCTGGTTCGACTCCGAGCTTGCCGCTGGCGCGACCGAGGCTGGCCTTGCGGGTGGTGCGCACGCGTACAACGATGCTGCCATGACGGGAACAATCTCTTCGAAGGACTCCGTTGGCAAGGAGGACCAGCTCATCCGGAACAGCTACGTGAAGGTTGGCCTCATTCCGTTCGAGGTCGAGGTCGAGAAGGCCTGGGCAGACGACGACAACCGAGATGGTATTCGTCCCGAATCGGTGACGGTCGACCTGTATGCCGACGGCGTTGCCACGGGCAAGAGCGCGGTGCTTTCTAAGGAAAATAAGTGGAAGGCCTCGTTCGGCAAGGTGCCGCGCACGAATGCCGAGGGTAAGCGCATCAACTATACCGTGGTGGAGAACCCGATGCCCGCCGGTCATGCGGCCTCTGTCGCCACGAAGGTTGTGGACGGTAAAGCAACCATGACCATAACCAACACCCATACTCCCGAGAAGACGTCCGTCTCTGGCACCAAGGTGTGGGACGATGTGGAAAACGCCCAGGGCAAGCGTCCCGAGAAAGTCCAGCTCACGCTGTATAAAAATGGCGAGAAGTACCGGTTCAAGACGGTGGCCGGCGATGCCTCTGCCAGCAGTTGGAACTGGTCGTTCGACGACCTGTACCGCTACGAGGGCGGCAAAGAGATCGACTACGAGGTGCGCGAGGACATCTACTATCCCGGCTATGTAACATCGACGGACGAGACTACGGGCAGCATCGTCAACACCTACAGTCCGTACGGAGACCTGAAGATCTCCAAGGCTATCACCGATGCTACCGACGTATCCGCTCAGACGGAGTTCTCGTTCAAGCTCAACGTTACGAATGAGGACGGCGAACCCGATTCCGGCGAGTACGCATGGGAGAGGTTCGATGCCTCGGGCGCCTCGGTGGCCACGGGCAAGGTTGCGCAGGGCGGCACCGTGAGCATGAAGGGCGGCGAGTCTGTCGTTATCAAGGGCATTCCGTCCGAGTGCTCTTACAAGATCGATGAGATTGAGGCCGATGGTTGGACCGTGGAGACCGCGACGGGAACCGAGGGTACCATCCAGGCCGGCGCCACCGCCCAAGTGAGCTATAGCAATAAGTACAGCGCGCGCGGTGCCGTGCAAATCGCCGCCAAGAAGACGCTTGAGGGCCGTGAACTTGCTGCGCGTCAGTTCGTGTTCGAGCTTGTGGATTCCGAGGGCGCGGTCGTTCGCCGTACAACGAACGATGCCGAAGGCAACATCACGTTCGGCCGCATCTACTACGGGCTGGAGGATGTGGGCAAGACGTTCACGTACACCATCCGCGAGTTCAATGGCGGCAAGCCCGGATACACGTATGACACCCACGAGGAGACGGTGAAGGTCGACGTTGCGGACAACGGTGACGGTACGCTTTCCGCTGTGGCTACGTACGATGAGGACGGCGCCGCGTTCAACAACGTCTATGCCGCCAAGGGCGATGTGGCCATGAAGGCGTGGAAGACGCTTACCGGTCGCGACCTTACCGACGGCGAGTTCTCCTTCGAGCTCAAGGATGCTGAGGGCACCGTGCTACAGACCAAGCAGAACACGGTCGATGGCATCGTGGAGTTTGATCCCATCAATTACACCGAGGCCGATGCCGGCAAGACCTACACCTATACGGTGAACGAGGTCGCGGGCACCGATGAGACGGTGACCTACAGCGATAAGGTGTTCACCTACACCGTGGAGGTGCAGGACGACGGAGACGGCACGCTGTCGTTTGATGCGACCACGGATACGCAGCCGATCTTTGAGAACGTGGCGAAGCCCGGCTCCCTGCGTATTGAGAAGACGGTGACGGATCCCGAGTCGAGCGATCCCAACGCCGAGTTTGAGTTCAAGGTTCAGCTCACGGGCCGCGACGGCCAAAAGGTCGATGGCGAGTGGGGGTTCAAGCGCGAGCAGATTCAGCAGCTCACGGGCACGGTGACGCTTTCGGGCAAGGACGGCTCAACCGAACCGGGCACGACGCTTACCGCCAACCTCGATGCCGAGGCCGCCGGAACGCTCAAGGATGTTGCCGAAGAGAATCGCAGTTACGAGTGGCACCGCATCAACGCCGACGGCTCCGATGACATCGTGGCCACCAACGGCGCTACGTACACAACAAGCGACACGGATAACGGCGTGAACTTCTACGTGATCGTGCGCGACAAGACCGGCAAGGTCTCGGGCTTTGTCGAGTCCAGCCAGCTGAAGATAGAGAAGCTCATCGCGTTTGCCGTGGCGACGAAAGATAACCAACTGCTCATGTACAAACGCGCCGAGGTGCCGGAAGTTGGCGAAACGTTCGACGGACATGTTGTTGATGCCGTTTGGACGGGGATCGAAGAACAGTCTAACTGGCCGAAGTGGAGCTATTATCACATGGGTTCGCTTAGCTCCTGCCGTGTTGTCGATCCGGGCATTCAGCCTAGATGTACCAGGTGGTGGTTTGACGGCATGAGGAACCTGAAAGAGGCCGACCTTGAGCGGCTCGACACCTCTCGGGTTACGGACATGAAAGGTATGTTCTCTAGTTGCTCCAGCCTGAAGACCCTTGACCTCTCGGGCCTCGATACCTCGTTGGTTACGGATATGAACTGGATGTTCCGTGGCTGCTACGATCTGACGTCGCTCAACCTCTCGGGCCTCAATACCTCGTCGGTCACGGATATGGGAAATATGTTCGCTTTTTGCTCCAGCCTGACGACCCTTAACCTCTTGGGACTCGATACCTCGTCGGTCACGGATATGGACAACATGTTCTATGGCTGCTCCAGCCTGGCGTCGCTCGACCTCTCGAGCTTCGGCACTTCGTCGGTCACGGATATGAGTTATATGTTCTACGGCTGCTCTAGTCTGACAACCCTTAACCTTTCGGACTTCGACACCTCGTCGGTCACGAGCATGTGGAGTATGTTCGAAAATTGCTCCGTGCTTGAATATGATTGTTCTGCGTGGAAAGTGCCGCTCGTATCAATCTACAGTGATTTCAATCTTGGTGCTCCGGGCGTGATACCGCCCGTTTGGCCGACCGCTAAAACAGCAAGTTCGCTTGCCGCAGCTTCTGCTCCGATGGCTATGAGCCTTGCGGAGGAGCCGGCTGTGGACGAGGGCGCCCCTGCAGCTGCCCCACTGGCCGCTGGTGATATCGATGGCGGCACGGTCAAAAACGCCGAGGGCAACGTCGTGTGGAGCATCGACGCGAACGGCCTGCTGACCATCGCCCCGGAGGATGGCGTGAAAGGAAGGCTCAGCTCGGTCCCCTGGGACAACTTGAAAGACAAAATCAAGTCGGTCAAGGTGGAGTCGACGGTCGAGCTGGACAACGGCTCTAAACGGGCATTCTATTACTGCACCCGTTGCACGGAAATGGATCTTTCGGGACTCGATACGTCGGCAGTTACGGACATGAGCTGGATGTTCTACGGCTGCTCCAGTCTGACGTCGCTCGACCTCTCGAGCTTCAACACCTCGTCGGTCACGGACATGTCCAAAATGTTCTCTAACTGCACCAAACTGACGTCGCTCGACCTCTCGAGCTTCAACACCTCGTCGGTCACGGACATGAGCGTTATGTTCTTTTGGTGTTCCAGCCTGACGTCGCTCGACCTCTCGAGCTTCGACACCACGTCGGTTAAGGATATGGGCAGCATGTTCTGTTACTGCTCCAAACTGACGTCGCTCGACCTCTCGAGCTTCGAAACCCCGTCGGTCAAGAACATGAGCCAGATGTTCTATGGCTGCTCCAGTCTGACGTCGCTCGTCCTCTCGAGGTTCGACACCTCTTCGGTCACGAACATGTACTACATGTTCTCTGGCTGCTCAAATCTGACGTCGCTCGTCCTCTCGAGCTTTGACACCCCGTCGGTCACGGACATGTCCTACATGTTCTCTGGCTGCTCCAGTCTGACGTCGCTCGTCCTCTCGAGCTTCGACACCTCGTCGGTCAAGAACATGAGCCAGATGTTCTGTAACTGCTCCAAACTGACGTCGCTCAAGCTCTCGAGCTTCGACACCTCTTCGGTCACGAACATGAGCATGATGTTCTATAACTGCTCCAAACTGACGTCGCTCAAGCTCTCGAGCTTCGACACCTCTTCGGTCACGAACATGTGGCACATGTTCTCTAACTGCTCCAAACTGACGTCGCTCGACCTCTCGAGCTTCGACACCTCTTCGGTTACAAATCAATCGGAAGTATTTGGGGATTGCTATTCTCTGTCCAAGGTTGTTCTCGGGACCGGTTTTAAGTCGCTGAAAGATACCCAGTTGACCAGTCCAAGGGCCTCTGATTTCTATACCGGCATGTGGGAGAATGCCGATTTAGGCCGTGTTATGTCGGCGGATGAGCTCATGAACAACTGGAATCCCTCCGCCATGGCCGGTACCTGGACATGGCAGGAGAAGCCCCGCGACTACAGCGTCTCCTTTGACGCTAACAGCGACTCCGCGCTCGGCGAGATGAAGGCCCAGACTTGGAAGTTGGGCGAGTACGGTACGCTGCCGGAGTCCGGTTTTGCGTGGTTCGACCATGAATTCACCGGTTGGAATACGAAGGCGGATGGCACCGGTACGTCCTACGCTGCGGGCGAGAAGCTCACTGCCGACCTTGCTACCGCCGCGGGCCAGTCCATCACCCTCTACGCTCAGTGGAAGGAATGTGACAACAAGTTCACGGTGACCGATGGTGCCTTCTCCATCTTCCTCAAGGGTGGCGAGGCCGCGGTGATCGATGGCCTGCCCGCCGGTACGGGTTACGTGGTGAGCGAGAAGACGCCCGCTGGCTGGGTCGAGGTTGCTCGTTCCGGTGATACGGGGACCATCGAGCCCACCAAGACGAGCACCGCGGTGTTTACCAACACCTACAAGCCGGGCAGCTGCCAGGCTTCCATCCAGGCCACGAAGCTTATGGACTCCAACCCTGCTGCCGCGGGTGCCTTTAGCTTCCAGCTGCTGGATGCAGACGGCAAGGTGCTGCAGACGGCTACCAACGGCGCCGGTGGCGGCATTGCCTTCAACCCGATTACCTTTAACGCGGCGGGAACGTATTCCTACACCGTGCGCGAGGTGGCCGGATCCAACGCGAGCATCGTTTATGACTCCCATGAGCTGAAGGTCACGGTGACCGTGAGGGACGATGGCGAGGGCAACCTGTCCGCGGGCGTTAAGTACGAGGGCGCCACCGTGTTTGAGAACAACACGAAGCCCAGCGAGAAGTACGGATCGCTCTCCGTGACTAAGAAGGTTACGGGAACGGAGCGTACGGACGACAAGTTTGGCTTTAGGGTGAAGCTCGACGGCGGCAAGACCGTCTACAACTTCGACCTTGCCGCGGGCGAGACCAAGACCTTCAAGGACCTCGCGGTTGGCACTACGTACGAGGTGGAGGAGACCTCCATGCCCGCGGGCTACACGCTGGTTGGTATCGATCGCCCCTTGGGCTCCATCACGGCTGGTTCCACGGCGTCCGTGACGGCCACCAATAGCTACACGGCGTCCGGCTCGTTTGCGCCGGCAGCCAAGAAGGTATTCGAGGGTGGCGTGCTCGTGGATGGACAGTTCAGCTTCGGCCTGTATGCCAGCGACGCTGCCGGCACGGTGGCCGAGGGCGCTCAGCCCGTGGCCGTTGGCACCAACGACGCCCAGGGCAACGTGGTGTTTGAGCCAGTTGCCGTGGAATCCGCCGGTACGAGCTACTACGTGCTGCGCGAGCAGGCCGGGAACGATCCGAGCATCAAGTACGACGCAACCCAGGTGCTGGTGAAGGTCGATGCCGTGGATGCCGGTGCGGGCAAGCTCGATTGCACCGTGACGTACGCCACGCTCGGCGGCGGCAAGCCTTCGTTCTCCGCGGACGTTCCCAAGTTCACGAACGGCGTGAAGGAGGGCGAGCTTAAGATTTCCAAGACCGTGAAGGATGGAACCGAGGCCGCCAACGCCCGCGCCTTCAAGTTCACGGTGACGCTCACCTCGCCCGACGGCTCCGAGCTTGCCGGCGAGCGCGCGTACGCGGTGACGGATGCCTCCGGTGCGGAAGTCTCCAAGGGCACGATTGCCAGCGGTGGCACGCTCAAGCTCTCGCACGGTCAGGTGGCCACCATCAAGGTTCCCGCGGGCACTGCGTACAAGGTGGTCGAGGCCGCTGTGGACGCCTACGACTCTTCCGCCGAGGGAAGCGAGGGCACCGTTTCCGCCGGCGCTTCTTCCGAGGCCAAGTTCGTGAACACGTACCACACCTCGGGTGCTTGGGCACCCGCGGTAACTAAGGTGCTCGCGGGCGGCGTGCTTGCCGAGGGGCAGTTCTCCTTCGACTTGCTCGATGCCGATGGCAATCTCGTAGAGACCAAGACGAATGCCCGGGACGGCAGTGTTACCTTTAGCGAGATGGATCTTACGCAGGACCAGGTTGGCAAGGTTTTGAGCTACCAGATTCGCGAGCGTAACGACGCCCAAGAGGGAATCGTGTACGACGAGACCACGGTGGATGTATCCGCCAAGGTGGTCGACGACGGTAAGGGAAACCTGTCCGCCGAGGTGACATATGGCAAGCTTGCCGAGGACGGCACGGTGACGGATGCCAAGACGGTCTCTGCGGGCGAGCCTGGTTGGACGTTTACCAATCGGGTGACCGTGACGGTTGGTCAGACCGGCCGCCGCGAGCTCGTCGTTGGCCTGTGCATGGCGAGCGTCGTTCTCGTTGCCAGCGTGGTGGCGATTGCGGGACGCCGTCGCAACCGTAAGAAGTAGGGACCACTTAGGTGGTTGAAGGGCCGCCGGCACGTTGCTCGTGCTGGCGGCCCTTTCCTTTTGAGGTGTCTGTTGAGGCCCGCTCTCTCTGCACGCGCCACACGAGGGATGTAAGGCGCGTCCCAAAAATCTACCGGGTGGGCTAGCGGTGTTCGAGGACCGCGACGGTCTCTGTGTGGTCGGTATGGGGGAACATATCGACCGGCGTGATGCTGAGTAGGCGGTAGCCGCCATCGAGCAGCTGGCGCAGGTCGCGCTCTTGCGTGACGGGGTTGCAGCTGATGTAGGTGATGCGGCGCGGCTTGAGCGCGCAGGCGGCCTCGAGGAACTCGGGGGTGGAACCGGCGCGCGGCGGATCGATGGAGAGCACGTCGATCCGCTCGTTGTTGTCGGCGGCGTCGAGGATATAGTCGGTGGCGTCGTCTGCCATAAACCAAGCGCTGCGGGTAAGTCCGTTGAGCTCGGCATTGCGACGCGCATCGGCGATGCCGGCGGGATTGCGTTCCACGCCGAGCAGCATAATGCCGGCGCCCTTGTCCTGCGCATTTTTCGCCGCGCACAGGCCGATGGTGCCGCTGCCGCAGTAGGCGTCCATGAGCACGTCCCCCTGCTGCAGGTCCATGCCGTCAATCGCAAGCCGGTAGAGCAGCTCGGTTTGCTGCGGGTTGGTCTGATAAAACGCAGTGGGGGAGATGTCAAACTCGCAACCGAGCAGTTTGTCGCGCATGCAATCGGCGCCATAGACGATGCGGGTCTCCTCGCCCAGGATGGCATTGCCGGGACGCCCGTTGATGTTTTGGGCAACGGTGACGATATGCGAATCGAGTGCGGCGATGGCATCGAAGAACTCCTGAGCATGCGGCAGATCGCGCTGGGCCGTCACGACGGTAACCATGATCTGGTCGGAACGCCAGCCGCAGCGGACAATGGCATAGCGAAGCAAGCCTAGATGCTTGTCCTCATTAAAAGCGGGGATATGCAATCGCTCGGCCTCGCGAGCAATACCGTTGAGAATCTGGCGAGCGCCGGGGGCCTCGACGGGACACTCAGGTACCGCAACGATTTTGTGCGTACCGCGCTCAAAGAAACCGCAGCGAACGGCACCCTCCTTGCCGGGGGCAAAGGGGGTCGCAGCCTTATGACGAAAACCGCGCGGCGCAGGATACTTACCCGGATCGCCCAGGGTAACACCCATACCGCGAATAGGATCGACGGCGATACCCTCGCGCTCACAAAGCGAGGCAAAAAGCTCCTCCATAGCAGCCTGCTTAGCAGCCAGCTGCTTCTTATAAGGACGATTAAGCGCCGTGCACCCACCACAAGCCTTCATGATGGAACAAGGCGACTTGGGATCCACAGTTTTACGAGCAGGCTTGGCCGAGTCTTTATAAGAACGCTTAGAGCGAGCTTCGAAATCTTTGGTTCCAGCCTGACGAGCACCAGAACGCTTACCCTTTGCCTTGCCCTTGTCAGATTTACCCTTCGCATCCTTAGACGACTTAGATTTCTTAGAAGATTTCGTCTCCTCCGGCCCCTCAGCCGCCTGGATCAAAGCACGTCGAGCCTTACGCTCAGCACGAGATTCTGCCATGAATTAACCCCACTATTAAATAAAAGAAAAGTCCGAAGCAATTGTACCGTGCATTCAACGTGCCCGTTTGGAGAGGAGGCTATTTAAGGCTCCGAGCACGTTGTCTCCCGGCTGGGCGGCACCCGGCGCGGAGTTTAATTTGTCGCGAGTTCCGCACGAACAGGAGGCCACTTAATGTGGCCTCCGTCGTGAGCAGGACTGTAGAGCAGCAAATTAAACTCCGCGCCGGGTGCCGCCCAGCCGGGTGCTCCAACCTTGTGCTCCACGCGTGCTCTCCGTCGTGAGCAGGACTGTAGAGCAGCAAATTAAATACCGCGACGGCCGCCGGCATTCCGGGCGCGCCAACCTTGTGCTCCATCACGCTAAAGTGTATGATTCTGAACGTTACATGACTCACTTTACTTAACTAAAGTGCTATCAAGGGGGATACCATGAATACCGATATGTCTCGTCGTCAGTTTGTTGGTCTAGCCGGCTCGCTCGCTACGGTGCTCGGCCTTGGCCTGGTCGGTTGCGGCGGTGGTGCCGACAAGGGCTCCGCAGCTGGTTCTGCCGCAGCCAAGGACGTGAAGGGCGCTGCGGAGTCCAAGAAGCTCGTCGTGGGCTTTGACAAGTCCTATCCTCCGTATGGTTTTGTGGGCGACGACGGTGAGTACACAGGCTTTGACCTCGACCTTGCTAAGGCCGTTGCCGACAAGCAGGGCTGGGACATTGAGTATGAGGCCATCGACTGGGATGCCAAGGACACGCTGCTCAACTCGGGCGCCATCAACTGCATCTGGAACGGCTTTACCATGGAGGGTCGCGAGGACGACTACACGTTCTCCGAGCCGTACATGCTCAACGAGCAGGTGCTGGTGGTCAAGAAGGACGCGGGCATCAAGAGCTGGGACGATCTTGCGGGTAAGACGGTGATCACCCAGACCGACTCCGCTGCGCAGGACGTGCTCGAGGGCGATCAGAAGGATCTGGCAGCGACGTTTGCCACGCTCGATACCATCGGCGAGTACAACACAGCCTTTATGCAGCTCGAGAGCGGTGCGGTCGATGCCGTTGCCTGCGACCTTTCGATCGCTCAGTATCAGCTTGCCGCCAAGCCCGATGCCTATACGCAGCTTGATGAGCCGCTGTCCAGCGAGCACTACGCCGTTGGCTTTAAGAAGGGCGACACCAAGTCTGCCGATGCCGTGACCGAGTCGCTCAAGGCGCTCTACGAGGACGGCACGGTCAAGGACCTGTGCGACAAGTATGCGGATTACGGTCTTTCCTTCGACAACTGGGTGCTCAAATAGCGGCTTTCCCAGGCACCCGATTTTGCCGTTCAAACCGTCGCTTGCGTACATTTAGTACGCGACGCTCCTCTTTCACGGCAAACTCGGGCACCTGGAAAACCCGCTTTAGCATTGGGTTCGCTGTTCCGTTACTGTGAAAGAGAGCTTGGGTTGTCTATTCAGGTCATGATGCAGATGCTTGGCCAGGGTTTCTTGGTCAGCTTGCAGCTGTTTGTGCTGACGCTGCTCGGGTCGATTCCGCTGGGAATCCCTGTGGCGTTTATGCGCATGAGCAAAATTGCGCCGCTTCGCTGGATTGCGCGCATCTATATCTCGGTCATGCGCGGCACACCGCTCATGCTGCAGATGTTTGCCATCTACTTTGCCCCGTACTACGTGTTTGGCATTTCGCTCACGCCCGATTCCAAGTGGACGGCGTGCGTCGTGGCGTTCATCATCAACTATGCCGGTTATTTTGCCGAGATCTATCGCTCGGGCCTGCAGTCCATTCCGCGTGGTCAATACGAGGCCGCCGAGGTGCTGGGCTATTCGCGCATGCAGACATTTCTGTACATCGTGATGCCGCAGGTCGCCAAGCGCATTTTGCCGGCGATGGGCAACGAGATCATCACGCTGGTCAAGGATACGTCGCTGGCGTTTGTCATCGGCGTGGGCGAGATGTTCTCGACGGCCAAGGCGCTGGTCGCCTCGCAGGTGAGCATGGTGCCGTTTGCGATTGCGGCGCTCATCTACTGGGTCTTTAACTTCGTGGTCGAGATGCTGCTGGGCGCTGCCGAGAAACGACTCGACTATTACCACGACTAGCCTGTCCCGTTGTGCTTTTCAAACACATGGAGGTTCCCGTGTCCGGAACGGTAATGGAAATAACGAATGCGCGTAAAGCGTTTGGCGGCAATGAGGTGCTTAAGGATATCTCGCTGGAGGTAAAGCGCGGCGAAGTCGTGGCGATTATCGGGCCTTCGGGCGGCGGTAAGTCTACGCTGCTGCGCTGCGCCACGTTGCTCGAGACGCTCGATGGCGGCTCGCTCTCGTTTGGCGACTTGGCGGTCGCGACGGACGCGGGCTCGGGCGCGGTCTATGCGAAGGGCGATGTGCCCAAGCAGGCGCGCTCGCGATTTGGTCTGGTGTTCCAGAACTACAATCTGTTCCCGCACTACACCGTGATGAAAAATATTACCGATGCACCGATCCGCGTGCTCAAACGCTCGCGCGAGCAAACGGAGGCCCGCGCGCACGAGCTGATTGCGCAGATGGGGCTTACGGGCAATGAGAACAAGGTGCCCTGCGAGCTTTCGGGCGGTCAGCAGCAGCGCGTGAGTATTGCCCGCGCCCTGGCGCTCGACCCGGAAATCTTGTTCTTTGACGAGCCGACCTCGGCGCTCGATCCCGAGCTGACGGCCGAGGTGCTGCGTGTCATCAAGGATCTGGCCGCGCAGGATATGACGATGGTGATCGTGACGCACGCGATGCAGTTCGCCCGCGACGTTGCCGACCGCGTGGTCTTTATGGATGGCGGCCGCATTGTCGAGGAAGGCCCTGCCGAGCAGGTGATCGACCGTCCGCGCGAGCAACGTACGCGCGAGTTCTTGAGCCGTATCGAGGGATAGGCTCAGGTATTAATTGAGGCGAAACCGCCGCAGGCCTTTTGGTCTGCGGCGGTTTTTATTCGCATCGGTGGGGCCCAACAATCGCCTTCCATGCCCGCTTTCTCCTCTCGCCGCTCGTATCCATACGCGTGCCGAAAGGTGTGCATGGACAGGCGGCTGCAAGGGTAGGGTGGTGGCATAGGACATTTGGAGGGTGAGTCGGCTCGGTTGCCGGCCATGCTGCTCCCGGGACGGCACCGACCGCGAACTCTCCCCGTTGGCGTCGCGCATCGCGCGCGACCCTGCAAGGAGGTCATCATGGGTGCTCCCAAGACCGGCAACGTAAGGAACGTGGTGCTCGTAGGCCAAGGCGGGGTGGGCAAGACTTCACTCGCCGAAGCCATGCTCCACCTTTCCGGCAAGACCGCCCGCCTGGGCGGCCACGACGGCACCAAGCCCACGCTTGACTATGACCCCGAAGAGGTCAAGCGTGCATTCTCCATCTCGACGACCATTGCGCCGATTGATTGGAAGGGCGCCCGCATCAACGTGCTCGATGCCCCGTGCTACCCCGATTTTATCGGCGACGCCTTTGCCGCGATGAGCGTCTGCGAGACGGCGCTGTTTGTGGTCGACGCCGAGGCCGGCCCGCAGCCGACGACGGTCAAGCTTTGGTATGCGGCCGAGGACCTGCGCCTGGCGCGCGCGGTGTTCGTGAACCGCCTGTCGCGCCCCGAGGCCAGTTTTGCGACCACCATGGAGCTGCTGCAGGAGCGCTTTGGTACGCGTCTGGGCGCCGTAACTCTTCCCTGGGGCGAGGGCGAGGGCTTTGACGGCATCATCGACCTGGTGCGCATGAAGGCGCGCCACTGCAACGGCGCCGAGGCCGTTGAGTCGGAGATTCCCGAGGAGTATCGTGCCCAGGCCGAGGAGGCCCACGATCATCTGTGTGAGCTGGTGGCCGAGGCCGACGACGAGCTGATGATGAAGTACCTGGAAGGCGAGGAGACGCTGACGCAGGAGGAGCTTGAGGGCCTGTTGTCCAAGGCAATCGCCGAGCGCATCTTTGTGCCGGTCTTTGCGGGCGATTGCATTAAGGAACAGGGCGTCAACTCGCTGATGGACGACATCGCTACGTACTTCCCGGCGCCGACCGACTATGGCGAGATGCCGCTCATCGACGGCGATTCGCTCAAGATCTCGAGCGACGACGACCGCCCGGTGGCATTTGTGTTTAAGACGCTGGCCGACCCGCAGCAGGGTCGTATTAGCTTTATCAAGGTGTTGACGGGCACGCTTGAGCCGGGTTTTGAACTGATTAACGCTCGCACGCGCAAGAGTGATCGTCTGGCTCACCTGTATGTGATGTGCGGCCGCGACATGACCGAGGTCGGTCACGCCTACGCCGGCGATATCATCGTGGCGCCCAAACTGGCGGCCGAGACGGGCGATACGCTCTCCATTACCGGTAAGGTCGAGGCAGCGGCGTTCAAGTTCCCCAACTCGCAATACCGCATCGCCATCGAGGCCGAGAACCGCGGCGACGAGGAGAAGCTCTACACGTTTATCGAGAAGGCCTGCAAGGCCGATCCGACCATGAGCATCGACCGCGACGAGGAGACGGGCCAGACCATCATTTCCGCAGTAGGCGAGGCGCAGGTTTCGGTGCTACTCAACCGCCTGGAGGACCGCACCAAGGTTGCGGCAAAGAGTGTGCCGATCCGTATTCCGTATCGCGAGACCATTCGCCGCACGGCGAGCGCCCAGGGCCGCCACAAGAAGCAGACCGGTGGCGCCGGCCAGTACGGCGACTGCTGGCTGCGCGTGGAGCCGCTCATTGGGCCCGACGGCACGAGCGACGGCTATGAGTTTGTTGACGAGGTCGTGGGCGGACGCATTCCGCGTTCGCTCATCCCCGCTGTGGACAAGGGCGTGCAGGAGACCATGAAGGACGGCATTATCGCCGGCTATCCGCTCACGGGCATTCGCGTCGCGGTGTACGACGGCTCGTATCACAGCGTTGACTCCAACGAGATGGCGTTCCGCGCGGCGGCTCGCATTGGCCTGCGCAAGGCGTGCGCCGATGCCGACCCGGTGGTGCTAGAGCCCATCGAGGAGATTACCGTGACCATTCCCGAGAGCTACGCCGGCGCCGTGATGGGCGACATCTCGGCCTCGCGCGGTCGCGTGACGGGCATGGAGACCGATGAGCGCGGCGACACCGTGGTCATCGCCCAGGCCCCGCTCGCCGAGCTGACGGATTACTCGACGCGTCTGCGCTCCATAACGCGCGGTACGGGCGACTTTACCATGAAGCCCGCTGGCTACGAGCAGGTGCCCTACGACGTTCAGGCAAAGCTGGTCGAGCGCTATGAGGAGGGCCGCGCTAAGTAGCGTGTGGTTCTGCGTATAACATGTCCGCTGGTAGAAAGACCGCCCCGGCTATGTGCTGAGGCGGTCTTTTGATCTGCAAGCGACGGAAGGATTGCGGATTATTTTTGGCTTTGGGATGATGCGCGGCGTGGTCGGCTCTAGTCTCCGGATGCCTGGTTGCGGCCGGTCGCGTAGTCGATCTGCACGTGCGGCTGCACGTTGTAGCAGTACACATGGAAGCACAGCGTCTTACCGTGGTCCTCGACCGACTGCGCCTCTAGACGAACGCCGCGGCAGACAAGCTCCTCCTCGTTGTACATGGGCGTAACGCGGTAGAGCACATGGTTGCCCGTGTCGCGGATATAGTCGAGGATCTGTTCCTCAAAAGGCAACATGCCCGTCTCGTTGAGATAGCGCGTACCGGTGAGGAGATTCTTGCGGTTGGCGTTTTCGCCGCAGAGTGACCAGGCGATAAGGTGGCAGCGGTTGTAGAGGCTCTGGCCGGGGATGAAGTCGTAGCGCTGCTGGTGCCAGCCGGTGGGGTGGATGCGCGAGATGTCGCCACGCTTGCCTTGGCCGAGTGATTCGGGGCCCACGCAGGCGAGCACCTTGCGGGTGCGGCCCAGGCTGTCGAGCTTGGAGAATTTCTTAAAACAGCCTTCTTCGGTAGCTCGTTCGTACTCGTCGAGCGTGAACGACGGCGTGCCCAGCGGATGCGTGCTATCGGCGCGAAGAGTGACGTAGGGGTTGCCGGTGTAGTCGGGAATGCTGCTGAGATATACGCCGCGGGCGCGATCGAGGTCGGGGTTTTCGACCTCGTCGATGGGGGTGGCGGTGCTATCTGAG
The DNA here is from genome assembly GCA_934654585.1 of uncultured Collinsella sp. Classification (GTDB taxonomy): domain Bacteria; phylum Actinomycetota; class Coriobacteriia; order Coriobacteriales; family Coriobacteriaceae; genus Collinsella. The sequence goes on from CAKUGF010000006.1 coordinate 27,575, forward strand.
GCAGTGTTGTCGGTGTCGGTTGCGGTGGCCTCAGGGTCATCGCCGGTGTCCTCGCCGCCATCGGAGTCCGCGGAACTCGCCGTTCCCGATTCGAGCCGGGCGACCAGGTCGGCCTCGTCTTCGGTGCGGCTAGGGCTTTCATTTTGCTTTTCGGCCAGAGCCGCCGCCTGCTCGTCACTTTGCGGTGATAGCAGTTTGGGTGCGCCGTCGAGCGATCCCGTAAACAGCGCAAACCCCAGCACCACGGCGGTGCCGATGGAAAGTACTTGCTTGTAGACGGACTTGCGCGACATGGGGGCTCCTGGCTAAACGGTTGGGAATTTACCAGTCTAGCAGGTACCGCCGAGGGTCGTTCTATCGAACAAATACTTAAGATTTGGGACAAACACTGATTACTTTGTCCCACACAAACTTGCGGTGGAATAGTTCCTGTTTTGGCCTCAAAAGCCGGCAAACAGGAACTATTTCACCGCAACTTAGGTCAGCGACAATTGGCGTAGTTCAGGTTGAGCATAAGTGAGCGAGCAGGTTCCGGGTGCGCCAAGGTGACGTGAAACAAGCGGGCGCTGACCTTTTGGTCGCGCCCGTGAAGTTGAGCGTCAGATTGCCGTGCCCGGGGCCTGCGCAGCACCAAACAGTTACGCCGTTTGTAAAACGGCGTAACCTAAAGGTTCATGTTGCCGTGGATGTAAGGGGTGACCTCGGGGGAGATGTCGTTGCAGCCTAGGTTGCGTAGGGCCGACTCGATGGCGGCGGGCAGCGGGGTCTTACCTTCGGCGTCGACTACGCTGTCACCGAGGGCGGCGATATTTGCGACGTCGGACGGGGCGGCCTCGATATGCATGCAGCCGCCGACCAGGCGCGCGCGGACCTGCGAAAGGTCAAGGTCGTGCAGGTAATCCTCGCAGGCGCGAATCAAATCGACCTTCTCACGCGTGAGCTCCTCGCCCGTGGGGATGCGCGTGGCAAGGCAGGCGCCGGCGGGCAGATTCCAAACGGGATAGCCCCATGCACGCAGCAGCTCGCGCTCCTCGTCCTTGGTAAAGCCGACCTCCATAAGGGGCGAGCGCACGCCGAGTTCCTCGGCAGCGCGCATGCCGGGGCGGTAGTCGCCGCGGTCGCTCGCGTTGCTGCCGTCGATAACGGTGGGGAAGCCTAGCGATTTGGCATGGTTGACGATGGCGGTGAAGCCTGCACACTTGCAGTGATAGCAGCGGTCGGCGTCATTGCAGGTAACCTGCGGAAGCTGGAGCTGGTCAACCGAGAGGTTAAGCACCGGAAGTTTAAAATGCGGGCCCTCATCGGCCTGTCCGTCAACGGACCGTTCGAACGAAGCCTGCTCGGGCGTGCCGATGAGCGGCGTGGTGAGATGGACGAGGAGGGTGTTGGCGGGCATGATGCGAGAGCAGACGGCGGCCAAAAAGCTGCTGTCGACGCCGCCGGAAAAGCCGATGGCGACGCGTCCGTATGCCAAAAGCAGCTGCTCGAGCGCTGCGAGTTTGTTCTGAAGCTCCTCTGCGGGTGCGGTGTTGTCTGAAAGCATGAAACGTTCCTTACAGTTAAAAGCTCGGACGAAACTATAATCCTACCGAGCCGCTCGCCATAAGACATCTATCTATGTAACGAAAGTGCAATATGTATATACGTTATATACAAGTTTGTAAAGTGCGGTAGAGTAGCGGCAATGCAAGCCGATGAGGGGGAACGAAATGATCAAGGCTGTCATTTTTGATATGGACGGAACGCTGGTCGACACCGAGCGACTGGGTATTAAGGCGTGGAAGGCGGGCGCTGCCGAGCTGGGGCTCGCGATTGATGACGCGCTGATTCATCGGTTCATCGGTCGCACGCTGCCCGATGTCATGGGCATTCTCGAGAAACACTACGGCAGCCACGAAACTGCCGATGCCCTCTATGTTCGTCACAAAGTAATTCGCGACGAGATGGTCAAGACCGAGCTGGAGCTTAAGGCCGGCGCTACCGAGTGCCTGGGCGAGCTTTTGGCTGCAGGCTATCACGTGGGCCTCGCGACGTCGTCGCGCCACGTTACGGCCGAGCGTAACCTTAAGATGGTCGGCCTCTTTGACAAGTTTGAGACCGTGACCTGCGGTGAGGATGTTGTGCACGGCAAGCCCGATCCCGAGATGTATCTGCTCGCCTGCAAGCGCGCGGGTTTTGTTCCCGAGGAGTGCGCCGTGGTCGAGGACTCGCGCAATGGTTGTGTCTCGGGCATTACTGCCGGCTGCCATGTCTTTGCCGTGCCCGACATTGTGCCGCTTCCGCAGGATGTGGTGGATGGTTGCGATGCCGTGCTCGACACGCTGTTCGATCTGACGGCGGCGGTCAAGGCCGTGCGCTAACGTTTGTTCGCAAACCATTTCAATTGCATTTTTATTAGCGGTCGTTTGCGTTGTGCTAACGGCCGCTTTTCTGTTTGTTCCGCCGTTCTAACGAACGGTAGAGAAAAGGGCCCGACAAGTGCTTGCTTGTCGGGCCCTTTTTGTTTGGCGATGGATTGGGTTGTTGGGGAAAGGTGCTACAGGTAGGCACCGAGGTTGATGGCGGTGGCTTCGGCGTGGTTGCTTGCCTGGGTGCTGGCGCGCTCCAGCAAGAACGGGCGTACGAGTTCCTGGCGGTTGATGTCCTCGACGGCCGTGACCGCGGTGACGGTGCGTGCGGCGGAACCGATGCGGACGTGTTTGGTCTTTGCCGGGGCCTTGTTTTCGATTTGCTCCATGAGCAGCTGGACACCCTTGCGGCCAATCTCGTAGCCCGGCGGCGCTACCGTAGTGAGCGGGACCGATCCACTCCAGGCGAGTGGATTGCCGTCGCAGCCAGCCACGCGGACCTGACCGGGGACGGATATACCCTTGTCGACCAGCGCCGAGATGACGCCCGAGGCCAATACATCGGTCAGGCCGACGACAAAATCGGGGCGCTCGTCGGCAGGGCGCTCGGCAATTTGGGCGCCGATGCCGTAGCCGTCGGCAGCGGTATTCCATTCGCCGGCGTCAATGACTTCAATCTTAATATCGGGATGCAGAGCAAGGGCCTTGTGAATGCCAAGCACGCGTAAGGTGAGCTGCATAAATGCCGCTCTGCCCACAACGACGATATGGTGAGCGCCACGGGCGATGGCGAGCTCGGCGATGATGCGGCCTTGGGCCTCGTTGTCGGCGGCAACATAGTAACCAGGCTCGGAGCAGTGGATGTCCAGATGGACGATGGGTACGGGCATCTTGGTCATGGCCGGGTGCCAGTCGGGGGATGCCATGGGCTGAACCATGACACCCGACATCTGCGTGCCCATAAAGTAGCGCAGGTAATGATCCTCGAGAATATCGTCGTTATCGGCGTTGGCGATAAGTAGATCGTAGCCGTGCTTGCGGGCCTCGTTGTGGGCGCCGCTGGCGATCTGGAGCGAGAAGCCGTGATCGAGGCGGGGGAGGACCAGGCCAAAGGACTTGGTGGTGCCGCCTGCCAATTGCCGAGCGCTTTGGTTGGGCAGGTAGCCTAGGCGATTGATGGTTTCGTTGATGAGTTTGAGGGTCTCGGGGCGCAGCTTTTCGGGATGGTTGAGCGCGTTGGAAACCGTGCCCAACGAAACCCCGGCCTCGCGCGCGACATCGCTGATTTTTACCTTTGCCATAGCGGCCCCTTTGATGCGTTTCAAGTACAAGCCAGATTGTAGCATCGCCCGCCCCCGGGGTGTCAAAACCTGCCAATGAGGGACAGGTTTATTTTGGCAGGTTTTATTTGGGGAAACGCCGACTCCGGCGCAGGCCACCACGAAGGGGGGGCAGTCCACAATCCCCTTCATGGTAGTTTTGCTGCCCCGGCTTTCAATTGTCTCGATCTGTAACATCTGGACGGTAAAACCGGCTCTACCTGTTACAGATTGAGACGAAACGCCGAGGCGGAACCGTAACGTCTCGATCTGTAACAGTAAGCCCGTTTTCGGAGCCCTAGATGTTACAGATTGAGATCTTTTGCCGGGACAGAGCACCGGCCCGGTCCAAACCACCACAAAGGTGCCTGTCTCCATTGTGGTGGTTTGGACCGACTGGGCGTGTGTGTATCGAGTGGTATCCAAGTTGAGATACCACTTCTGGTATATCAGCTTGCGCTCGCGTGAGTACAATACTCGAACGTTATGCGTCTCAGCGCCCCTTGTGCGTGGACGTTTTGCAGTCTCGCGAACGAAGGGATTTATCCTATGTGCGGAATCGTCGGCTACACCGGCTCTGATATTGCAAAGAACATCCTGGTCACGGGTCTTAAGCGTATGGAGTATCGCGGCTATGACTCCTCGGGCGTTGCGCTCGAGGTGGGCGAGGGCGCTGCGGCGCACCTCGACGTCATTCGCCGCGTGGGTAAAGTTGCGGGTCTGGAGAGCGAGCTTTCCAACGTCGATAGCGACGCCACCTGCGGCATCGGCCACACTCGCTGGGCTACCCACGGCAAGCCCTCCGTCGCCAACGCCCATCCTCACACCAGCTGCGACGGTCGCATCGCCATCGTCCACAACGGCATCATCGAGAACTTCGCCGAGCTGCGCGAAGAGCTGGAGGGCCGCGGCCATCACTTTAAGAGCGAGACCGATACCGAGGTCTTCGCGCATCTGATCGAAGAGGCTTATGCCGAGACGCACGACCTGATGGCCTCCGTGCGCGAGGCCTGCACCAACGTGGTAGGCGCCTACGGCCTGGCTGCCGTGTGTGCCGACGAACCCGGTGTGATCGCCGTTGCCCGTAAGGATTCCCCGATTGTGGTCGGCGTGGGCGAGACCGGCGCCTACGTCGCTTCCGATGTCATCGCGCTCATCGACGCCACCCGCGACGTCGTGGTGCTCGAGGACGGTCAGTTTGCCAAGCTCACGCCCGCGGGTGTCGAGTACACCGACGAGGTCGGCAACGTCATCGAGCCCAAGGTCACCCACATCGACTGGGATCTCGACATGGCCGAAAAGGGCGGCTACCCCGACTTTATGCTCAAGGAGATCCACGAGCAGCCCCGCGTCGTGCGCGATACGCTGGTCGGTCGCATGACGCCGGCCGGCGAGCTCGACATCGACGAGCTGGGCCTTTCGCTCGAGGAACTCAACGACATCGATCGCGTTTATGTAATCGCCTGCGGCACCAGCTATCACGCTGGCCTCATCGCCAAGAATCTTATTGAGGGTTGGGCTCGCATCCCCACCGAAGTCGAGGCGGCGAGTGAGTTCCGCTACCGCAACCCCATCATCACGCCGACGACGCTCGTCGTGGCCGTGTCCCAGTCCGGCGAGACGGCCGATACCCTCGCCGCCATCCGCGATGCGCGCATCAAGGGCGCCAAGGTCTTCGGCATCACCAACGTGGTGGGCAGCCCCGTGGCGCGCGAGAGCGACGGCGTCATCTATACCAAGGCCAACAAGGAGATCGCGGTTGCCTCGACCAAGAGCTTCATCGGCCAGGTCGTGAGCCTGACGCTGCTGGCTCTGCTGCTGGCGCAGGTCAAGTATCGCCTGACCACCAAGCAGGCTCGTATGCTGTTCCGCGAGCTTTCCGATACCGCCGAGCAGATCCAGTGGATTCTGGATACGCAGACCGAGGCCGTGCACGAGGCCGCCCTGCTGTGCAAGGACGCGCAGTCGGCGCTGTTCGTGGGCCGCGGTATGGGCGCAGCCATCTCCTACGAGGGCGCGCTCAAGCTCAAGGAGGTCAGCTACCTGCACGCTGAGGCATATGCCGCCGGTGAGATGAAGCACGGCCCCATCGCCCTGATCGATTCGGGCTTCCCCGTCATCGCCGTGGCCACCAAGAGCGCCACCTACGACAAGACCGTGTCGAACCTTATGGAGTGCAAGGCGCGCGGCGCCAAGGTCATCGTCGTTGCCACCGAGGGCGACGAGGAGATTAACAAGATCGCCGACTGCATCATCTGCGTGCCGGCCGTCCGCGACGTGTTCAGCCCCATCACGGCGAGCGTCCCGCTGCAGCTGCTCGCCCGCGAGGTCGCGATCCTGCGCGGCTGCGACGTCGACCAGCCCCGCAACCTCGCCAAGAGCGTTACCGTGGAATAGTTCGTTCCGTCGTTCTAACGAACGACGGCCTTGCTGACGCTGCGCGGGCCGCATTCACGCCAATCTGACGTTCAATTTCGAGGGCGCGACCAGTAGGTCAGCGCCCTCTCATTTCACGTCACCTTGGCGCAAATGCGGCCCGCTCGCTGTTGGTGACTGACATCGGCCGCTTCGTTGCTGCCGCGTTCTAACGACTAAGGCCCGGCTCCGCATTAGACGGAGCCGGGCCTTTCTGCATTTGCCCAGATAAAACCTGCCAAAATAAACCTGTCCCTTTTTGGCAGGTTAACGGAGCTTGCTGGTCTCGAAGTACTCGGGGAACTGGTCCAGAACCTCGGTTTGGTTGCGGAACATCATGTGCAGGTGCTTGCTCACCAAAAAGCTCGCTTCGATGGGGTCGCGACCGGCGATGGCACGGCGAATCTGCTTGTGCTCGTTCACGATGTCCTGATTGTCCAGAACCTGCGTGGCGGCGCGCAGCCAGCGGAAGCGCTCCAGGTCGGCGTTGGTTGCCTCGAGCCACGACCACACGGTGCTGCGGCATGCAATGCTAAAAATCATGTGATGCATGAGGTTGTCGCTCAAAAAGAAGCCGATGCGGTCCTCTTCGGCCATGGCTTTTTCCTGCAGCGCGATGGCGCGGTCGAGCTGCTCGATCCCCGCCGACGTGGCACGGGCGCAGCACTCCACAATTACCTGCTTTTCCAAGTGCTCGCGAATGTAGCAGGCGCTTTCGGCAAGCGTGAGGTTGATGGGGGAGACGTAGGTGCCGCTCTGGGGCACGGTGCGCACCAGGCCTTCCTGCGCCAAGCGAACCAAAGCCTCGCGTACGGGCGTGCGACCCATATCCAGGTCATCGCAAAGCTGCTTGACCCCCAGCTTTTCGCCCGGCTTATAGTCCAGGTAGACGATCTTGCGTCGAATGGTGTGATAGGACTGGTCCTGTAGGCTCGTTTCCTGCTCGCCAACGTGCATCGAATCTTCCATAGCGCCTCGCAACCGTTCTTCCACACTCATATGTCAGTTGTTTATTATGCCGCGAATCGGCCCTCCGTGGGGGTAATTCAATTACCCGATGGGAACTTTTGCGGCGCTGTGCCCCGCTCGTTGCCGTATCATGAACCGTCGCAAAAAACAGACCGAAAGAAGGAATCCTCTATGCAATTGGCTCATGCCGCACGCGAGCGCTGGAAAGGCGTCTTGTTCTGTCTGATCATCGCCGTCCCTGCAACGCTGCTCGGCAAGCAGGTCGAGGTGGTCGGCGGACCGGTGTTTGCCATCCTCATCGGCATGGTTCTGGCGCTTGCCTTCCCCAAGGATCGTCGCGAACCGCTCGCTGCCGGCGTCACCTATACATCCAAAAAGATCCTGCAGTATGCGGTCATCCTGCTTGGCTTTGGCATGAACCTCTCGCAGATTCTGTCCAAGGGCGCCCAGTCGCTGCCGATTATCGTGGCGACGATCTCGACCTCGCTTGTCATCGCCTTTGTGCTCTGCCGCGTCATGAAGGTTCCGAGCAAGATTGCGACGCTCGTGGGCGTGGGTTCGTCGATTTGCGGCGGTTCGGCCATTGCCGCGACCGCGCCCGTCATCGATGCTGACGATCGCGAAATCGCCCAGGCAATCTCGGTCATCTTTTTGTTTAACGTTATCGCGGCGCTTGTGTTTCCGACGCTTGGCGGTATGCTCGGCCTGACCAACGAGGGCTTTGGCCTGTTTGCCGGCACCGCCATCAACGACACCTCGTCCGTAACGGCTGCGGCGAGCGCTTGGGACAGCATGCATCCCGGCGCCAATGTGCTTGAGAGCGCCACGGTGGTTAAGCTCACCAGGACGCTGGCCATCATTCCCATCACGCTGGCGCTTGCTTGCTGGCAGATGCGTCTGGCGCGCAAGGCCGGCGGCGACGCCAAAAATACCTTCTCGTTTAAGCGGGCTTTTCCGATGTTTGTCCTGTTCTTTGTGCTGGCGAGCGTGGTCACCACGGTGTTTCAGCTTCCCGTGTCCATCACGGCGCCCATCAAGGAGCTGTCGAAGTTCTTTATTGTGATGGCCATGGCGGCTATTGGCTTTAATACCGATATCGTCGAGCTGGTCAAAAAGGGCGGCAAGCCCATTGCGCTGGGCTTTTGCTGCTGGATTGGCATTGCGTGCATGAGCTTGGGAATGCAGCACGTGCTGGGAATCTGGTAGGCAAGGCAGCCGATTTGCGTGCTATACGCTGGTGGCCGCACGCCTGAGGTGGAGCGATAGGAGCTCTTGCGGGTATGGCTTGTCCGCAGGTTTGTAGGTCCCGAAGAGCTCTTATCGCCCCGCCAGGATGGCGATGCGGGGCAACTCATATACTCGCAGGACGGTGCCTTCTGCCCTATAGTGTTTGGTGAGCAATATCGTTCAATTTTGAAACACATAGCAGAATGGGCGCAAGGCGGCGTGCCGCGTCCGCGGATATGGGGCAAAACATGGATAGCGATGCCAAGTTGAACATCTTGACCGAGGCCCTGGCTGCTGCCGGGGCCTCGGCGTTAGCAATCGATAAGTGCGGCGATATTGCAATCTCGACCATGGACGACGCCGCGCTCGAGCGGGATGTGGCGGCTTTTGTCGCCGGGCGACTGGGGCGCGTGGGCGACGGCGCGCGCTTGGTGATGGGGCATGCGGGAGCACGCTTGAGTCTCACCGTGCGTCCGGTCGCCAGGGAATATGGCGAGCTCTGGGTCGTCGTGGTCCGTGAAGTGCGCGGCGCCGTGGCACATGCGGGCATCGAGTGGCTTAACGTCGACGAAGTCGAGGCACGCTACGAGTCGAGTGCATATGGCATTGTCGAGGGTGCTGCTGTGGTCGCCGACCCTGTCCGCGAAAGCTATGCGCGCGGCGTTCCTCTTATGTTGGAGGGCGAGCTGGGCGCCGGCCAGTCCGAGATTGCAAAACGCCTCTATCTGGATGGGCCTTTCGCTGACGAGCCCTTTGTGTCTGTGGCTCTCGACGAGCTCACGGATCGCGGCTGGCGCCATTTGCTCAAGAGCTCCGAATCGCCGTTGTTTCAAACGGGGCTGACGCTTTGTATTGGCGGTTGGCACGCCGTTGAGCCTCAGCGCCTGCGCGAGCTTGTGTCCACGATGACCGACACGGCGCTGGCCGCGCGCTGCCATGTGATGCTGACGGCAAACGATATGCCGGGCGGCGGCGAAAGCGATCAAGCTGCTTTTGTGACCGAGCGTTTGGCGTGCGCGGTGAGCGTGGCGCCGGCGATTGTCGAGCAGGGCGGTGCGTCGGGCAAGGCTGCGCGCTACCTTGAGTATCTGGCGGATATGTTTGAGGCAGCATCGCCTACGCTATCCTCTGCGGCGGCAAAGGTGCTCGATGCGTACCGCTGGCCCCGCAACTACCTGCAGCTGCGCGAGGTCTCGGAACGACTCTATATATTAGTGGGATCGGGAACAGTGGCACGATCGGTTGCCGAGGATGTGCTTGCCCAAGAAGACGTGATCAAGACCGCGACCTTTGGCGCCCCAACGCTCGATAGCGATCTATATATCCTGCGTCCGCTGGCCGATACCGAGCGCGATATCGCACGGCTGGTCGTAGGCCACCTCCACGGCAACAAGACTCGAGCCGCCGAAGTGCTGGGCATAAGCCGCACGACGTTGTGGCGCTTGTTGAAGGACGATGACCGTTGAGCGAGGTGCCCGTGACCGCGTGCGATGCGTGTGCTACAGTCCAAAGCAGCAATGTTTCGATTCTGTTACGGCGTGCGGGGGCGTATGGCTGAGACTTCAAAAACAAATCGGGCTCGAAAGCCCGCAGCGCCGGTCAACCGTCGCACGACGTCTCGGACGTGGGGAAAAAGCGCTTCGGGGTTTGATGGCTCGTTCAGGCGCACGAAATACGGCTATCCTTCGGCAAGCGCTCGCTTGGCCATGCAGGCCGAATCGTCGCTGTGGGGCCGTAAGCGCGTGGTGGGGTCAAAGCTCAAGCACGATGGAACGCTCGGCTACATTAGTCGTGGCGCTGCTCGGCGAAGTGGGCTCAACCCCGCCGGGTGGCATCGCTATGTTCCGATCGCGGTCGTTGTTGCGGTGATTGTCATCGCGCTTGCCGCGCTTGGCTACGCCGGCGGCGGGGCCAATCTGGGCGCAATGTTTAAGTCGCCCGAACTCGCGCATGCGGGCGCGGATGTTGTCGAGGGCGCCCAGGCCCAGATGGGCATAGCACCCCAGCGCGGCATCGTCGCAGCGGCCGCCACCATCGCCGATGCTCAAAAGGACGAGGACGAGCGGGGCGACGACGCCGAAACGACCCAGACGAGCGAAGCGGCAACAACTCAATCGTCAAGATAAGTTGCGGTGGGGCAGCTAATTTGGGACGGGGCCTTTTTGGCTACCCAAGTGTCGAATGCCAACAGTGGCTCATTCGATGTCAGTCGCCAACAGCGAGCGGGCCGCGCAGCGTCAACGGGTCCGCCGTTCGGTAGAACGGCGGAACACAACTACTTGACGTAGACGACGTTGTCGCGGCGGGGTTTGGCCTCGGGAAGCGTGTCCTCGGCATAGCCCAAGATGCAGTTGCCCACACCGCGCAGGCTGCCGTCGGCGGGCAGACCCCACTTGGCCAGTAGTTCCAGTCCCTCGGGTGAGTCAAAGACCTCGTGCGCGCGGTGGATCCAGCACGAATCGACACCCAGGGCATACGCCGCGTTGAGCAGGTTGCCCATGGCGAGCGAGCCGTCTTCCAGGTGCGTGGGCACGCTGCGGTCGACGAGCACCACCACAACGGTCTTGGCTCCGTAGAACGGATCGCCCTCGCTGCCCATAACTTGGGCGTTAAGCTGCGAGAGGCGCTCGACGGTCGCGGGGTCGGTGACGGCGACAAAGGTCACCGGCTGGCGCCCCATGCCGCTCGGCGCGTATTGGCCCGCCTCGATAATGCGGGCGAGCTTTTCGGCCTCGACGGGGCGATCGCTGTATTTGCGGCAGCTGCGGCGGTGGATGAGCGCTTCGATGGTCTCCATGGATCCTCCTGACGTTGGTTTCGTTGCATCGTTCTTACCCGCCGAACCAAAACCGTAATCGCACCGGAAATGTGGAAAAATGCGCTCAGTCAATCGGAATAGTAGGTTTGCATAAAACCGCAGTCAGAATGTGACAAACCGGTGGGGTGGTTAAACGTTTTATCCCGTCTACCCTGCGGTTTTTTACCACTTGCCTAAATGATGCACGCATAAGCTCTGATAAAGGTTTTACTAAAGGAGTGCCAACGTTTATCAACGCGCCATGGTGGCGCCGGGCCAGGAGGTAACATCATGTTCCAGGCTGGAGATGTCGTCGAGACCGACTTCGAAGGATTTCTGAAGCTGCTGCGTTCCAAGACGCGCGCTTTCGTGACGATTAACGATCACGAGTACTACATCACGCACACCGATGGCTATTGGCGTGTTCAGGATTGCGAGGCCCTCAACGATAAGGGCCACTTTACTGACTGCTCCGAGCTGGTCAACACGGTCTGCGAGGTCGTCGAGCTGCCGTGGATCTGCGGCAAGAGCCTGCATGACAGCTTCTCGGGCGCCACGGTCTACGAGGCCGTTGCCGCCTAGTAGGAAACAATCGATTTTCTCTCGTGACCGCCGGCGCTGCCCCCGCGCCGGCGGTCTTTTTTGTCGATATGTTGTATAGCTCGCATGCTGCGAACGAAGCGCTTGACGTTAGTCAAAACTCGGACTAATCTGAAACATCAATTAGTCAAAATTCGGACTATCGAATGGTGGGAGAGATGGATTGCGCGGTTACGTCGGTCGATTTTGACCGGATGCTCAACGGGCTCGACCGTATTTATTCAGAGTTCGCGCGTGCCTGCGGCCTTTCGGATTGCGCCTACTGGATGCTCGTCGACACCAGCGCGGCGGGCGGCAGCGTTGCCGTGAGTCGCCTGACGAGCGAGTGGTTCTATAGCAAGCAGACCATTAACTCCGCAATTAAAACGTTGACGGCGCGTGGGCTTGCAACGTTGGAGTTTGCCGAAGGCAGCCGTAAGAATAAGGTCGTTTGTCTGACCGATGAGGGCCGGCGGTTCGCCGAGCACTATGCGTTGCCAGCGGTTAAGGCCGAGCAGCGTGCCTTTGGCGCGCTCGAGCCTTGGGAACAGCGTGAGATTATGCGCCTGGTCGGCAAGTTCTCCCATGTCCTCAACGAGGAGTGCGAGGCATTTAAGCAGCAGATGGCCGCGGAGTCCGAGGCGAACGATAAGGTCGAGGGGGAGACATGCGACTCTTAATGAGGTTTATGAAGCCGTACCGCAGACTGATTGCGGTGACACTGCTGGTGCTGCTGATAGACAACGTTGGCACGCTGCTGGTGCCCACGATGCTGGCGAACATGGTCAACACGGGCATCACGACGGGCGATGTCGACTACATCCTGCGCAACGGCCTCTACATGCTCATCGCGACCGGCATGGCCAGCGGTGGCGCGGTGCTGGGCTGCTATCTTTCGGCTCGCCTGGCGGCCAACGTGGCCTGCGACATCCGCAATGCCGTCTACGACAAGTCGCTCGAACTGTCTGCCAGCGACTTTGAGCGCTTTGGTACCGGCTCGATGATCACGCGCTCGCTCAACGACATCAACGTGATTCAGCAGGCGATTCTGCAGACGATTCAGCTGGTGCTGCCCGTGCCGTTCTTGGCCGTGGCGGGTATTATCTTTGCTTGGTTTATCGATCCCGCTATGGGCACACTGTTGGGCGTGGTCGTCGCAATCGTGTTGGTGGCGGCGGTCTTTACCGTGGCCAACGCCGCGCCGATTTTTATGCGCCTGCAGAGCTTTATCGACCGCATGAACGTCGTGCTGCGCGAGAACATCGTGGGCGTGCGCGTCATCCGCGCGTTTAACAAAGAGCGCCACGAGGAGCAGCGCCTGGATGAGGTGTTTAGCGATTACGCGGCCAACGCCATCAAGGTCAACCACCTGTTTGTGGGCCTCGATAGCTCCAGCTTCTTTTTGATGAATATTGCCGAGGTGGCGGTGCTGTGGGTGGGCGGAAACCGCGTGGGCGTCCATGCCATGCAGATCGGCAGCATCTCGGCCGTGCTGGAATACGCGATCCTGATCCTCTTCTTTGTGATGATGGCGCAGATGGTGGTACTGACGCTCCCGCGCGCCGCGGCGTGTCTCAACCGCGCGCAACAGGTGCTCGAAATTGAGCCGAGCATCGTGGACGGCGAGCGTGCGTTGGGCGACGGCACGACGGAGCCTGTTGACGGCGCCGACGCGGTGGCCGTGTTCGATCACATGTCGTTCCGTTTTGACGATGCCGATGAGGACACCCTGTGCGATCTGAGCTTCGCCTGCCGTCGCGGCCAGACCACGGCGATCGTGGGTTCGACGGGTTCGGGCAAGTCAACGGTGGCCAAGCTTTTGCTGCGCTTCCACGATGCCTCGAAGGGCGTCATTCGCCTGAACGGCGTCGATCTGCGCGACCTTTCGCAAGACGAGATTCGCGGGCATATCGCTTACGTACCGCAGAAGGCATGGCTGTTCTCGGGCACGGTGGCGAGCAACCTGCGCTTTGGCAACGAGGACGCGACCGAGGCCGACATGCTTCATGCGCTGGAGGTCGCCCAGAGCACCTTTGTGCTCGATCAGCCGCAGGGGCTCGACACGCCGGTGGCCCAGGGCGGCACGAACTTTTCGGGCGGCCAGCGCCAGCGCCTGGCGATCGCCCGCGCGCTCATGAAACGCGCCGACCTGTATATCTTCGACGACAGTTTTTCGGCCCTGGACTTTAAGACCGATGCGGCCCTGCGCCATGCACTGCAGGACGAGACGCGCGATGCCGCGGTGCTCATCATCGCACAGCGCATCTCGACGATTCTGCACGCCGATCAGATTGTGGTGCTCAAGGATGGCGAGGTCGTGGGCTTAGGCACGCACGACGAGCTGATGGAAACCTGCGAGGTGTACCGCGCCATCGCGGAATCGCAAATGAAGGGAGGTGAGTAGCATGACCGAGGAGCTCGAGAAGCAAGGCGGCGCCGATGACGCCGTGGCTGCAGAGACAATCGAGGGGACGGGCGCCACGCCCGACCTGGACGAAGCCGCCAAGGCGGCCGAGCGCGAGGCCCGCCGCCAGGCACTCTACGAGGAAAACGAGCGTGCCGAGGACGAGCGTGCCCGCGCCGAGGCAGAGCGCATGCGCGATGTGGACGACGAGGACGAGACGCCTCGCGACACCTGGGCGACGGTGCGTCGCCTGTGGAGCGAGGCCGCCGGCGACCACTGGCGCTTCTATATCGTGTTCGCAAGCATCGTGTTCTACGTCATCTTTAACACCGCAGCGCCGGCTTACAGCGCCCGCGTGATCGATGAGCTGTGGGGGCATATGAAGCTGGCGTTTGCCAACAACACCACCTTCAGCATTACCTGGGAGAACTGTGGCAGGACCATCTTCATCTACTTTATGATCTGGACGGCCGCCGCCTCGTTCTACGCGCTCCAGAGCTTTTTGATGTCGAGTGTTGCCGAGCGCCTCAACCTGCGCCTGCGCAACCGCATCGCGCAAAAGCTCAACCGTCTGCCGCTCGCCTACTTTGACGCGCATCGTCCCGGCGAGGTCGTTAGTCGTGCGACCAACGACCTGGACAAGATGTCCGAGAGCATGCAGCGCGGTCTGCTACAGCTGCTCGTGTCGATCGGCACGGTTGTGGGTGCCGTGAGCGTGATGTTCGTGTTCAGCGTGCCGCTCACGCTCGTCTTTCTGTTCTTTACGGCGTTGTCGCTGCTGGTGACGAAGGTCGTGTCGCGCCGCACGCACGATGTGACGGGCGAGCGCCAGGAGTGGGTGTCCAAGATTACGAGCGCGGTCGAGGAAGGCTACTCGGGCCGTCTGGTAATTCGCGCGTTTAATCGCGAGCGTCAGAGTTCTGCCGAAGTGCATGAGGCCTCGAAGGAGCTGGCGCGCGTGAGCACCAAGGCCGACTTTATGATCAATGCCGTCGGTCCCGCAGTGCGGTTTATCGGCCGCTTGGCGCAGATTGTAATTGCACTTGTGGGCTGCAGCATGCTGGTCGCCGGTCATATGACCGTCGGCGTGTTCCAGGCGTTCTTCCAATTTATCTACGAGGCGTCCGAGCCCATGACGCAGCTGTCGTTTACCTTTAACTCGCTGCAGAGTGCGCTGGCGAGCGCCGAGCGCGTGTTCGATCTGCTCGACGAGCCCGAGATGGAGGCCGACCCGCTGCCGGCCGATGCCGCCAAGCTGCCGGGCAAGGTGGAGGGCCGCGTCGCCTTTGAGCATGTGCGCTTTGGCTATGCGCCCGACAAGCCGCTTATGCGCGACGTGTCGTTTACCGCCGAGCCGGGCCAGAAGATCGCCGTGGTGGGAACCACGGGCGCGGGCAAGACCACGCTTATCAACCTGCTCATGCGCTTTTACGAGATCGACGGCGGACGCATCACGCTCGACGGCGTGGACACGAGCCGCATGGATCGCGGTGAGCTGCGCCAGCAGTTTGGCATGGTGCTGCAGGATGCCTGGCTGTTCGATGGCACCATTGCCGAGAACATCGCCTATGGCTGTCCGGAGGCAACGCGCGATGAGATCGTCGCGGCCGCACGCGCCGCGCAGGTCGACTTCTTTGTGCGTACCATGCCGCAGGGCTACGACACGCGCGTGGCCAACGATGCCGAGAGTATCAGCCAGGGCCAGCGCCAGCTGCTGACCATTGCGCGCGTACTGCTCAACAACCCGGCGATTCTCATCCTGGACGAGGCGACGTCGAGCGTGGACACGCGTACCGAGCTCGCCATCGGCCGCGCCATGGACGCGCTCATGCGCGGGTGCACGAGCTTTGTGATCGCGCATCGCCTGTCGACGATCGTCGATGCCGACCTGATCCTGGTTATGGACCACGGCAACATCATCGAGCAGGGCACGCACAAGGAGCTGTTGGCAGTCGAGGGCGCTTACGCCGATCTCTACCTGAGCCAGTTCGCATAAGGTGACAAAGGGACAGTCCCTTTGTCACATCGAGAAGAAGGCCCGCCCCGGATTTGTTTGTCCGAGGCGGGCCTTATGTGTGCCGCGTTATGGTGTCGGCGCGTGTCGCTTATTGGCGACGACGGCGGAGGAGTGCGGCACCGATGCAGGCGATAATGACGCCAACGGCGGCAATCGGAGCGAAGACGATTGCGTGGTCGCCGGTGCCGGCAAGTTTGGAGGCATCCTTTTTGCTTTCGGTGCCCTTATTGGCGCTTGCGGCGGTCTTGGAGCTGTTGCCGTTATCGGTCTTGTCTGTCTTGTCGGTCGGCTTGGTCGGATTCGTTGGCGTGGTAGGATCGGTCGGTTCGGTCGGCGTGGGCTTCACGACCTTCTTAAAGTGGGCGATTACGTGCGGCTGCGTGCTTCCCAGCACGAAGGTGGTGGTCGCAGCGCTTGCGTCGGCAAGCTCAATATCGCCGCTCTGGACCTCCCAATGATCAAACTCGTAGCCCTCATCGGGGGTGGCCGTAATGGTTACGGTGCCGCCGGTATAGGCTGCCGCGGGCGTGCTGATGGCGCTTCCGCCCTTGTCGTTTGCGACGGAGCATTTGACGTTAATCATGGCGGGCCCGATAGGCGTCCAGGCGAGCTCAAACTTTGCAGCGACCTCGGCGTTAGTCTGTCCCACGGTGAGGGTGGTGTGCTCGGCATCCGCATCACTTAGGGTTGCGTCGCCGGATACGACCTTCCAGCCGCAGAACTTGTAGCCCTCGTTGGCCTGGGCAGTTAGCTCGAGCTGGGAACCCGCGGGGGCACCCTTAGCTCCCTCTTCTTCGATGAGCGCGTCGCCGCTCAACTCAACGGTGCCATTCTGGGGGTTGGTGATCGTGACGCTCGGCAAAATGGTGAGCGTGCACGTTCCAAGCGTTACCTCAAAGTTCGCGTCGCTCTTTCCGGTGGAAGCCTCGACGACATGCTCGCCGGGCTCTTCGTCTGTGTCGGCGCGCTTGGCAGCGGGGGAGAGGGCGTTCTCGACGGTGCTCTCCAGGCTGTCAGCGCCCTTCCATGGTGCCGTTTCGGCTGCGTTATCTACGATCGTGTAGCTAAGCTGGGGATCGCTGGCGCCGGAAACCTTGCTGGTCTTTTCCGCAGAAGGCGTAATCGTGACCGGTCGCGGAGCAATAGTGAGGTTCGCCTTGACGCGCGTAGGCTCGACGTTGTCGTTGCCCGGGAAGGTCGCGGTGACTTCATAGGAGCCGGCATTGGTGGGCTCATCGTCCTTGTCGCCGTAGCGAATGGTCAGCTTGTCGGTTACGTCGACGGTGCTGCCGTTGTCGCCGGGGATGGTTGCCGTGGCGCTAAGGCCGTGTGTAGAGCCATCGTAGGTGGCCGCGTCATCGTTCATGACGATTGCCGCGCTCGCCTTGTTGATGGTAAGCGTTGCGATATTGCTGCTGCTGCCGTTTTGGGCGTCGCCAACAAACGTGACGCTCACGACATATTGGCCGGCCTCGGTCGGGGCGGAGGTGCTCAGATATGCATTGCCCGCCGCAGTGACACCGCTATAGAGATAGGCAAGCACCGTGTCGTCGATTGGGTCGCCGACAGAGTTGACGACAGTTGCCGTGGGCCCCTGCGGTTTGCCGTTGTAGGTGAACGTGTCGCCCTCGAGTGTCACGTTGGTCTGGGCGCGACCGATGGAAAATGCGCGGCTGATGGGCTTGGCGAGGTAATTGCCGCCGACCACCGTTGCGGTCTCGGTGTAGGTTCCCGGGGTTCGGGGTGCCTCGCTGCTCAGATATGCTTCGCCCGTGGTGGTAACACCGGCGTACGCGACATGGACGTTGGCCTGCTGGGTGACATCGTCATCGCCATCGAGGGCCTTGGCACCAAAGTCAAAATCCTGGACCTCGTTATAGCCGAGCACCTTGTTCGGCAGCTCCTGCTTCCACACGAGCTCGACATTGGCCGCCTTGGGCGCGATGGTCAGATAGCCCATGCCCAGCGACGTCTTGTAATTGCCACTCGCAGTGCCGGCGGCAACCACGTAGACGCCCGCTTTGCTGGGGGTGCCGCCGAGCGCGATCGTGGACGAGCCCAAGCCGTACTTCTGCAAAGACGTAAGCACGTTTCTTAAGTTGTCGACCAGCTGATCGGGGTTCTCGACGCCCGCGCCCTTAAGCGCGATCTTAAGCAGATTCATCGCGGTGTCGTTATTCAGGATATCGAGCAGCTCATCCATCGAGACGCCCTGATCTAAATGGAGCGTTCGGTTGATGATGTTTTGAACGGTGGGCGAGTAATAGCTCAGGTCGATAGATGCATAGCCCGTGGCGTCGCCGTCGATGCCGGCGATGACGGTAATGGGCTTGGTCTCTTCGTTGCTGGGCTTGGAGCTCACCAGGTCTGCAATTGTGACGGTTTGACCGTAGGTGAGCTTTTTGCTCGTGACTTTGAGCGTGGAAGGCGCCTTGGCCACGGTGACGGTTACGTTGTCGACACTGCAGGGTTGATAACCAAGTTGGTCGCCCTCGCTTGTGGTGCCCTTGTACTTAACGGTGACGCCCGTGTACTCGCCAGCGTCGGCGGGCAGCGTGAGGCCCTCGAACTCAAAATCATCAGCCGAAACGTTGGGCACGGATACGGTTGCACCCTCATCGTTGATGTATGTGACGCGTGGGTCGAGCGCCTTGTAGAGTGCATCGCGCATGGCTGAGGCGTCGCCGTTGTACTGGATGGACACGCTGGTGTTGCATGACATCTGGGTCTTGTAGCGCCCGTCGGCGATCGTAACGGTGAGCTCGACGGAGGAGCCGGGATATTGGTCGTTTCCGTTGTAGGTGATGCGGATTTTCTCGGTGGAGCCATCGCCGTTGCCGCCGAACTCGTGCGTGCCAAAGTCGAGCAGGCCGGGTGTGAAGTCGAGCGCCTTCCAGCGATCGCCAAACGTTCCGCCGGCGTTATAGGTGATGGTCACATCGTCCAAGGAAAGGCCCGTGGGAACGCTGCCGGCCTGATCGAATGCGGCAGCGAAAACGATGGCGTCGTAGCTGCTCTTGTCTCTGCCGATTACGCCGACCTCGGCGCCATCGACGCCCTTAATGCCGGCTTTGACGGTTTCGACGGTGAGCGTGTAGTTCCCGTCCTTGGCGAGAGCGGGAACGTTTGCGACAGTCGCGACGCGACTGGAGAACGTGGGGCTGCCAAGGGCGACCTCACTGCCGTCGGCATCGTTGACAAGCTTAATGCCCGTGATGGCGTATCCTTCGGCGGGCGTAACGACGATGCTGCCGGGATTCTTGTAGTTGACGACGATATTGCCGCTGGCGTCTGCCGTGGCTCCGCCGACAGTCGTTGTGCTTACGCCTTCGACGGGGGCAATCGTAATGGTTGCCTGGGTCGCCGGGGTGTAGACGATGGATATGCTGGAATCCGCGTTACTCGGAATGGCATAGGATCCATCTGTGTTAGGCGTGGCCGCGTTGCCGTTGATCGTGACGGAGACGGTGTAGTCGTCGCTCGTCACGACGGTGAAGGCTTTGCTGTCGCCGGAGTTGATTGGGTAATCGCCCGACACGGCCTTGTTGTCGATACGCGCGCCGCCGCCTTCCCAACCGGACGCGGAGAAGTTCGCATTCCAGTAGCTCTGGGCCTTAAGCGTGCCGCAATCGATCCAGGTGTTGCCGCGAGCGCGCCAGTATTGCACGGTGTAGGCGGCGCCGTTCGTCAGCTCAACAAGGTCATTGTTGGCATTGAGCGCGTTGAGGCTGACGACTTCCTGTCCTGTGGAATCGAGCAGCTTGAACGCGCTGCGCCTAAACGAACCGGAGAAATTGTTATATATAAAGTCGTAGAGGGCCTTTTTGGTCGTGCTGTCGCCGTGGTACGAGAAGGTCGTGCCGGCGGCGGGGCTATCGTTGCTGGTGCCGTTCTGGCCGAACAATTCGTCTTGCTGTGCCGGTGCGCTTGCCACGCCGCTGCCGCTTGTGTCTTCAGTGGTTTTGCCGGCATCGGTGTTGTCCGCTGGGGTAGCTGCTTGTTGGTCGGTTGTCGCCAGCTCGGGGCTATTGAGGGCCTCGGCGAAAGCCGAGGTTGGCACCTGACCCAAAACCATGACAAGGGTCATGGCCCCAGCGATGCTCTGGTTGATACGGGCTTTTCTCATAGACACATCCTTTCGTGTGGCCGGGTGGGCGTTGACCCGCTTTATCTGTCCCTCTGTGAATGGGAACAGAAACACTCATATTCCATTTTAACGTTGAATCTAGAGAAACAGTATGCAAAACCGCAGCAAGGATGTGACAAAGGGACTGTCCCTTTGTCACATCCAGCGCCCCTAGCGCTCGTCCACGAGCTTGGCGACGAGGGCCTTGAGCTCGGCCACCTCCTGCTCGAGTTCCTTGACGCGACGGGCGTTCTCGGTGATGCCCTGACGGTTGAGGGCGCTCTGCTCGGCGGCATCGTCGGGCATGTACTCGCGATGCTGTTTGGCGTCGAAGCTTTCTTCGAACACACGGCAGCCGTTGCGCTTGATGATGCGCCCGGGCACGCCCACGACGGTGCAGTTGTCGGGCACGTCTTTGACGACGACCGAGTTGCCGCCAATCTTGACGTTGTTGCCGATGCGGATGTTGCCGAGCACCTTGGCGCCCGTGCCCACGGTGACGTTGTTGCCCAGGGTAGGGTGGCGCTTGCCGGTCTCGTTACCGGTGCCGCCGAGCGTGACGCCCTGGTAGAGCACGCAGTTGTCGCCCACAATGGTGGTCTCGCCAATAACGACGCCCATGGCGTGGTCGATAAAGAAGTGCTTGCCGATCTGCGCGGCGGGATGAATCTCGACGCCGGTGATATGGCGGGTAATCTGCGAGAGCACGCGGGCGAGCGAGCGATGGCCATGTTCCCAGAGCCAGTGCTCGGGCACGTGATTCCATTTGGCGTGCAGGCCAGGGTAGGACAGGAAGATGACCAGGGCATTTTGCGCGGCGGGGTCCTGCGCCTGGACGGTCTTGATGTCCTCACGAATGGTGTTGATAAAGCTCACCGGCCGCCCTCCCTTAGCGCCGTGACAATGCGATTCAATAAAGTATAGCGATTCGCTAGGGATTAGGAAGGGCAATCTTGGATGGCTTTGGGCGACAATTGTCAGTTATGCAAACTTGCTGGTAATGAAGTAAGACTTTTGAGGGGTTTGGCCCGCGCCCACGCTGCAACCGTATACTGGTCAACTTGGACGTGTCCGCGCCCGCAACTGAGAGGTTTTACTTCATGGGTTTCATCAATTTTATCGCCGAGCTGCTCAAGGACCCGCGCACCGCGATCGCCAGCTGGATCGCCGCCGGCCCGCTCATGGCCTACGGCTGCGTGTTCCTGATCATCTTTATCGAGACGGGCGTGGTGTTCTTCCCGTTTCTTCCTGGCGACTCGCTGCTGTTTGCCTCGGGCTTCTTCGCCCACAACGGTGGCTTTAACATCGTGGCACTTTTGGCCACCGCATGGGCCGCAGCCATCTTGGGCGATCAATGCAACTTCATGATTGGTCATTTCTTCGGTCGCAAGATTATCGCCTCGGGCAAGGTGAAGGCCATGACGCCCGAGCGCATCGAGAAGTCCGAGGCGTTTCTCGATAAATGGGGCCACCTGGCCATCTTCCTCGGTCGCTTCTTCCCGTTCATTCGCACCTTTGTGCCCTTCATCGCCGGCATGGGCGGCATGCACTGGCGCAATTTTGTCATCTTTAACGTGCTGGGCGGCATCACCTGGTCGACGCTCTTTACGCTGTTGGGCTACTTCTTTGGCGGCATCCCCTTTGTGCAGGAGCACTTTGAGCTGCTGATCGTCGGCATCGTCGCCGTGTCGATCATTCCGACCGTGGTCGGCCTGGTCAAGTCCAAGTTGGGCAAGAAGAACGCCGCATAGTATCCGATCGTGAAAACCTGCACGGTAACAGTTGCGCTACATAACCCAAAACAAAACGGGATCCGTCGCTTGAAGATGACGGATCCCGTTTGCGTTGGAGGGGAAGCGGGCGCGCGATGCGCTTGGCAGCAAGCGTCGCGCAGTAACTTAATCAACTGGAATCGGCGGTGGGGTGGGGCCGTTATTGAAGAATGCTGCAATTGCGGGAACGGTTTTTGCGGGCATCCAGTTCGTCATGCCTTCTTGCCAAACGAGAGATTCGGGGGTAAGCGATTTTGCGGCGACCATGGAACTCAGCGTGATGAGGTCGAACGGTCCGGTTGCCGCGCCGTTGATGGCAACGTGGAAACGTACTTGCTGCGGAATGGGCGGGGGAACGGGGGAGCCGGACAGCCCTGTTGAAGCGTTGCCCATCATGCTGTCCATTGCACCGGCGATATTGCGACCGACGGAGCCGCCTATGGCCATGCCTGCAGCGATGCCGGCCATGTCCATGCCGCCGTTGCCACTGCCGCCGCCGAGGCCGATGCCCGCAGCTCCGTTTTCACCCATATGTCCGAGCGCTTCTGCGCCGGCGACGCCAACGGTGGTTTGCGCTTCCACCTGATAGGCGGGGAAGTTGGCAGTTTGAGTCTGTTTGTGGACGCGATACTGTCCTTCCTCGCGCTCGATTCGCAAGCGTTCTTGCAAGTTTTCCATCTGGACGCGCTGCATGTCGTGGATGTTTTTGATGTTAGCTTCGGTTTGTGCCCGAACGGTGGCCTCGGTCACATCGCGTGTTACCGCCATGAGCCGAGCGTAGCCGTCGCTCTCCTCGTCCACGTCGATGGCGGCGATGTCTAAAGACGAAAGCTCTATGCCAAAGACCTTGCGCAGCTGCGGGGAAAGGTCGTCGTTGGCAAGTTCCGAGAGGTCGTCGGTGCGCCCAGCGAGCTGCAAAAGGGGAACCCCGAGTTTTGAGGGCATGTTGGCGACAAGAGATTTAACTCTCCGTGAGACCGCATCGCGAATTTGACTTTGAAAGTCTTCGAGCGTGAATTCATCAAGACGGTGGAGCTCGATAAATTCGCGGTAGTCAGCGATTTTGAAAGTAAGGGTCCCTCGCACGGCAACGGGTACACCAAAATCGGGGAACCGCTGGTCAAACACATCGAAGTAACGCACGGCAAAACGTGATTGAACAACCTTGGCAAGATTAATGAAGTAAACCTCTGCCTGAAACGGTGTGCCACCACCATATGCCGCCGCGACAAAGCTTGCGATGATAGGCAGGTTGGAGGTTTTGAGCGCCTCATCAAAAGGCCCCTCGATGAACTCTTGGATCGCGTCTTGTCCCTTGCAGCGGCAGATGAAAACGGCAACAGAGCCCTCGCGCACGCGAAGTGATGATCCCCAGCGGATTGCGTTTTCTCGGCGCACATTGTTTGCGGGCCGCCATTTCCAGATGAGGTAGTCCTTCTCGTCGCAGCGGATTTCATCCATCATGCCGGCGCGATTCTGATTAGCCATGATTTACTCCCCTGAACAAGCGGACATGATGCCCAAGAATCCAAAGAGGGCAGCCATAATCAATCCGTATGCAATCCATGGACCCCACGCACGAAGCCTAGAGACAACCGTTCTCTTTCGGATGTCCGCTTTGAGGTCTATGAGTAACGCAAACTCGTCGCTGTCACCAAAGAGATGCTCCGCTTTCGCGTATGCCTGATCAAATTTGGAGCGCCATGCATCGGCAAGTGCGTCTTCTGCGGCGATGCGGTCGTTGCCAAGTTTTGGGGAAGCGATGCAGTTGCCGCTTGCCATGGCGGCGAACTCGATAAGGTCATCCTTATTGTTGGGGATGGGCCAGCTGCGAATCAGGCTGATTTTGCGCTCATCGGTTGCCGAGATGGTGTCTTTTTCGTCTTTCTTACGTTTTTGAGGCCGCTTGCTCTCGATCAAGTCGAGCTTTTGCGAAAGTAGCGCGATCGAGCCGTCCGCCACGTCGCGGATTCCGTAACCGCACGACGGACAGATGACCGCATCTTTGTCGACTATCTCGCCGCAGGCGGGACAGCGCGTAATAGCGGATTTTGGTTTCGTTTCTTTTGAAGGGGACTCGCTCTCCTCGGCGGGCGCTTGCGAGAAAACGGGTTCGCAGGGCGCCGCGGCTGTTTCGATGCGCTTTCCGCAGTTTCCGCAAAAGACATCGCCATCAACGAGCTTTGTCCCGCAGTTTGGGCAGTAGGCCATTATCAGCTCCTTAACGTGCCGACATCGAGACGGGATTCAGGTGAAGCAGACACGTCGATGCGTTGTAATCCTTAACTATTGCCTTGATGTGTACGTTTGTACCGGTGCGGATTTCATCGAGACTGTCGTCAAATCCCATGTCAAAGGTGTTGACGTTTTCGTACTGCATTTCGGGACCTTGAGCATGGTTGGGATCATAGTCGCCAGCGTTAATCAAAACATCCCAGCGCGTGGTGTAGTTAGCGTGCGGGGCGAGGTAGGCGATGTTACCGTCAAACTCAATAGTCTTGCCCGCATACTTGGACACGAACCAGCTTGCGTCCATGTCGCTGGAAGAGAGCAAAGTCGCAAGATCGGGACAATTTGCCGTCGTCAGCACGGCATCTTGTTCGGAAGCAGGCTGTGCGGCTTCGGCAGTTTGCTCGGGAGAGTCAGTATCCTCCGTTTCTGCTTCTTCGGTCTCCTTCTTTTCGGTCGGCTTGCTGTCCGCTTTCTTTTTCTCTTTCTTCTTTTCGGTTGCCTGTGATGGGGCCTCTGTGCTGTCGCCACTATCTGTTGAGGCCTTTACTTTTAGGCTAATTTCAATCTGGTCATGTTTTGGATATACGGTGCAGCTGACTTTTTCGTTCTGATCGACCTTAAATGTTTTTCTTCCGTCGACGCTTGAGTCGTCCACTTTCTGGACCCTAAGCGTGTGCTGTCCCTTGTCGAGCGTGAGGCCCCATGAATCTTCGGCTCCATGATCGAGGGTCCCGACTTTTTCGGAATCAACGTAGATGGCCAGGTCGTAGCGAGAGAAGAGGAGATTTTCGCTGCAATCTACGGAAAGATGGACTGGATAGCTCGGGGCATCCTGAACGGGCTCGATGGTTTTCTTCGATTCGTTTGCACCGAGCGCGATTGCTACGGCTGTAACGACGGCAATTATTGCTATTCCGATGCCGGCTATTCCAAGGATTCGCCAAGGGTGCTGGGGCGCATGATTTGCCCTGAGCTTTTTCTGAGCGCGTGATATCGAGGCCGAGGATTTGCGGGCGATGGAATCAAAAACTTTTGAGGCACCTTTGCTGTGAGCTGTTTTTGGCGGCTGAACCTCAAAGGTTTCATCGAGCTCGGCGGCATCCCGATATTCGGACGGAGAATCATTCACCGTAGGGTTCGTTTCCTGTTTGCCGGCGGCGCTTGACGTTGCATCATCAAGGGCATCTTTTGCGCGGCTAGCGAGTTCGCCCACGGCGCCGGCCGCGATGGCTCCGGCCTTTGCTGCCAGCCCGCCAAGCGCGTCTGCAGCCGTTGCCAGGCTATCAGACAATTCGTTTGCTGCGGCATTGTTCATAGGATTGTGGGGAATCGGGGGTATATTGTTTGCTTCGTTGGAGGAAGCATTGTCGGGGACGGGCTCGATGGGGCCGGTTCGGCGGGTTTCTGGTGTGCATCCAGCGACGTCTATCTCTGAACCGCATTTAGGACAAAAATGCAGGCCGGGGCGTAACTCATTTCCGCATTTTGGACAAAAAGCCATAGCTGCCTTCCATGAAAATCGTATGGTCGCGTTTGCCGGCTCGTCGGATATGACTCACGCTTAGGAAGGGAAATGACTCGGAAGAATCGAAAGGGTTTAAGGCGTTGGAGCGCTTTGAGACCCTGTTCCGCTTTTGGCGATCATTTGACAGCGCTGGCCATTTTATTGTGTGTCTACAAGAGCTGCGATTCCTCAGTTGCCAACTGAATCGGAGGCGCTGTCGGTGAACGGTGCTCCAGCCCTACCACTGGGCGGCGTAGATATCGCAGCTTGCGTGCGTGGGTGGATTGTTGACGTCGATCGAAACGGGGACCGTGGAGCCGACGGCGGGGCAGTCGCAAAAATTGTTATAGCCGGCAACGATGTTGCCCTGCTTGTCGCGCAGGATGGCCGATAGGAACACCTGAGTTTTATCAAAACCGCTCGGGGCGCTTTGGAGTTTGAGTTTTGCCGAGAACGAATGCATACCGTCCGCCTCGGCGGATTCGGTGCTATCGAACAGCTCGAATGCCGGTGCTTCGGTGGCGGTGGCAAGTGCGACGCCGCTGGGTGTGACGGCTTCGAACTCAACGCGCGCGGGGGCGGTGCCATTTCCCGTCTGATCGCCAAAGTAGACAGTCTGGCCGGGCTCGATAGCACTGTAGGTTTTCTCATCCGTAAAGATCAGATTGCCATCCGCATCGTATCCGTAGATCGTAATGGTGGGAAATGCGATGGAGGCAGAGCCGTCGGAGTTTTTAAGACCGATGCCAAAGTGGACATATCCGTGCTCACTAACCGACCAACCAGACTCTACGATTGAGAGCTCGGCGGACAGGCGGCTGGTGTCGCTTGCCGTATTTGCCTTTTGTGGAGCGGAGGCGCCGCCGGACTGGCTGGCTTGCGACGAAGACACGCGGTCGTCGTTGTTCTCCCGAGCGGCGTGAAAGGACGAAATGGCAATCGCGCCGCCGGCTAGCAAACCGGCGAGCACTGCGGCGATGAGTATCAGTTTTAGCAGAAGGCTGCCGAGGGCCTGAGCTCCGGTTTTCTCCGGATGATGCTTCTGCGCGTGCGCTTTTGTCGACGCTTTGGCCTTGTCGGCTTGCTGGCTTGCGCCAGAAGATGCCCGGTCGTCTTTTGGTTGGGGCGAGCCGGCGAGCGCTTCTGCCATCTCGGTCGCAGACTGGAACCGCGCGCTTGGCTCAAACGAGCAGGCACGCGTGATGGCATGGGCAAGTTTTGCGGGCGCATGTTCAAGAATCGACATGAGCGCTTGCTCGTAAGCCTCATCGTCGGGCCGGATACCCGTGAGTGCGAAGCCAAGGACGCGTCCAATGGAGTAGACGTCGCTGCGCGCGTCGGTCTGGGCAAAGCCATATTGTTCGGGCGAGGCGAAACCCCAGGTTCCGAGGGAAGTCGTGTCCTTGCTCGCCCCTTCGACACGCATGCGGGCAATGCCGAGGTCGATGAGGTGCGCGCCGTCCGCAGCGGCCACAATATTGTTGGGGGAGATATCGCGATGGACGATGCCGTGTCGGTGAAGCTCCTCCGCAGCCTCGCAAAGCTCGATGCCGAGCGAGACGGTGGACTCCGGCGTCAGCGGCCCATCGGTTTCGATTACTTTGGAAAGCGTTCGACCCGGCACGAAGTCGTAGACGACAACAAAGTGCTCGGGCAGTTCGTAGGTCGCCTCGACGCGGGGAAGGCGGGGTGAGCTGCATTCGGTGAGCGCCGACCATACATTGCGGCGGGCAAGTTCCTGCCGGATCTTTTTTCGCACGAAGGGACCGGCTCCATCGATCGTGACGAGTTCGGTAATGCCGTCTTCGCCGCGCGCGAGTACCTGCTCGACGCGATAGGTGTCGTCGAGGCTCATGGCGTGCATGAGCTGGTTGTCGTTCAAGCCGTCCTCCCTTCATGGTAGCTGGGCAAATGCCCCAAGAATGATATGACAACGATTGTTCCGTTTGTTCAGTTGGCAACTGAATCGGCTGTGGAGGCGATGGGGCTGCGGGGCTTGCGAAGGCTTGGGCGTTTATTTGAGCGGATTGGTTCCCAAGAGCGTCTTTTCGCTCAGACGGTAGAGCTCGTCGTCGGTGCAGGCGCGGCTCATGCCGCGTTCGATGCACCAGATGATGATGGCGTCGCGGCGGTCCTTGCACCAAAGCTCGGCGACGCTGTCGAGCCTCAAAAGGCGTTGCGTCTCGCGAAGCGTGCAGCCGATGCCGAGCGCCAACATGATGGCGTGGTCTCGACCGGGGCGGCTCTTGCCGGCAAAGATGTCGTACACAACGGTTGGGTTAAGGCCCGAGTTGCGTGCGACGTCCGAACGCTTGATGCGACGGTCGTCGATGAGGCAGCGCAGGTACGAGGGAAGCGTTTGGTCGACGGTCTCGCCTTCATCAAGATAAGCGTCGATACTCGAGCTTGCCAGCAGCCGCTTGAGCAGGTCTTCTGTCAGGTGTTCGCGTTTGTTCTGAGTTGCCAAGAGGGCTCCAATCGTTGTCTCGACTTTAGAGTATATCGATAGGGCGATCACTGGACGCACGGGGGGCGAGTGGCAACTGTGTCTTATGGGGGACGGTTTGCTCGGATGAATTCCGAAGCAAATGAAAATACTTTACTTAGTTAAAGAAAAGCGTTTTATCCAAGGCGTACGGGGAGTACAATCTCCTGCATGCGAATCGACGCGCCATCGGCTTTGATGCTGCCCGCGTGTCCTGCCCGGCTCTACGCTCCGGGCATGCGACGTTGCGACGCGGCCGGCTTCGGTCCTTGCGTGCGGGTTCGCGAGTATGCAACCGTGTATGTAAGGAGCGACATATGACTGTCGAGAAGAAGGATATCGATTGGGGTAGCCTCGGCTTTGGCTACATGAAGACCGATTACAGCTACGAGGCCCATTGGAAGGACGGCGAGTGGGACGAGGGTGGCCTGACCACCGACCACACCCTGCACGTCTCCGAGTGCGGCGGCATCTTCCATTACTGCCAGGAGGTCTTTGAGGGCCTGAAGGCTTACACCGCCGAGGACGGCAGCATCGTCTGCTTCCGCCCCGACATGAACGCCGAGCGTATGTACAACTCCGCCGAGCGCCTCGAGATGCCCCCGTTCCCCAAGGACAAGTTTGTCGAGGCCGTCAAGCAGGTCGTCTCTGCCAACGCCGCCTGGGTTCCGCCCTTCGGCTCCGGCGCAACCCTGTATGTGCGCCCGTTTATGATCGGCTCCGGTGACGTGATTGGCGTGGCTCCCGCTCCTGAGTACACGTTCCGCATTCTCGTGACCCCGGTCGGTCCGTACTTTAAGGGCGGCCTCAAGCCCGTTAAGCTGCGCGTTTCCGAGTACGATCGTGCTGCACCGCACGGCACCGGCAACATCAAGGCCGGCCTCAACTACGCCATGTCCCTCAAGCCCACGATGGAGGCTCACCGCGAGGGCTATGCCGAGAACCTGTATCTCGACTCCGAGTCCCGCACCTATGTCGAGGAGACCGGTGGTGCCAACGTCCTGTTCGTGAAGGAGGACGGCACCCTCGTCGTCCCGCAGTCGCACACCGACTCCATCCTGCCCTCCATCACCCGCCGTTCGCTCGTTCAGGTCGCCGAGGACCTGGGCATGACCGTCGATCAGCGTCCCGTCGAGTGGGCCGAGGTCAAGGCCGGCACCTTTGTTGAGTGCGGCCTGTGCGGCACCGCTGCTGTTATCTCTCCGGTTGGCGAGATCGACAACAAGGTCTACGGCGCCGACGAGACCGTGACCTTCCCGGCTGGCTACACCGAGATCGGCCCCGTGATGAAGAAGCTTCGCGAGACTCTGACGGGCATCCAGTCTGGTGCTGTTGAGGATAAGCACAACTGGGTCTGCGTCGTCGCGTAACCTGTCTTTATCTGTCCGGCCCGAGGGCAACCTTCCTTTCCGGCGCGTCCTCGGACATGAAAGAACCCCCGCTGCGCACTTCGTGCGGCGGGGGTTCTTTCGTCCTGCGGAATGCGCCGGAAAGGAAGGTTGCCCTCGGGCCTACGTTGCCTCGATATCGCCGTACGGGCAATAATAAATCTGATAAAGAGATGGCGCGCGGCCTTTTGGCCGCGCTTTTTATAAAGAAGGGGTCCAGGGCGATTGCCCTGGACCCCAAGGATTAATGTGCTGTCGGAAGCTCGGCCGTGTTTACTAGAACTTGACGGTCGGTGCCTGGCGGGCGGCCTCGGCGGCCTCGAAGCCCTGGCGCTCCTTAAACTGGAAGATACCGGCAAAGATGACGGCCGGGAACGTTTGGATGGCGTTGTTGTAGCTGAGCACGCAGTCGTTGTAGCTCTGGCGTGCGTAGCTCACCTTGTTCTCGGTATCCTCGAGCGTGGCCTGGAGCTGCGTAAAGTTGGTATTCGCCTTAAGGTCGGGGTAGGCCTCGGCCACGGCGAAGAGCTGGCGCAGGGCGCCGGTCAGCACGTTGTCGGCTTCCATCTTTGCCTCGGGCGTGGTGGCGCTCACGGCGGCGTTGCGCGCGTTTACCACGGCGGCGAGCGTCTCCTGCTCGTGCTTGGCGTAGCCCTTGACGGTCTCAACCAGGTTGGGGATCAGGTCGTTGCGGCGCTGCAGCTGCGTGTCGATGTTCTGCCAGGCGTTATCGATGCGATTGCGCTTGGTGACCATGTTGTTGTAGATGCCGGCGATGGCGCAGACAATCACAACGACAACAACGATACCGATGATGATGGTAGCCATGATGTCTCCGTTTCGAATGGCCGCGGCGGCATGCGCCAGCTGCCGTTGGTGTAACGCTTCTAGTATACCCGCAACCCTTGGCGGTGCCGAACTTTCCGGTAAGCGTTATGTTTTCGCCAAGGTTGGGCTTTGAGGCAGAGGCTACGGTACGGGTGTAAGATATGCGACATATTACTGTGTGTTGTTGCTGCCCCCGAGGAGGGCGATGCAGATGGACCTTCGCATTAAGAAAACCTATCGGGCCCTGTTCACAGCTTTTACCGAGCTTTTGGAAGAACATCGTTTTGAGGACCTGACGGTCGCCATGCTGTGCGACCGCGCTATGATACGCCGCACGACGTTCTATAAACATTTCCGCGACAAAAATGATTACTTTGCCTTCTATATCGATGAGCTCATGTCGGGCCTGCCGCAAAAGCGGGACGATGCAGATGGCACGGAGGGGACGGGCGATGTGCGCACGCTTCGCCATGAAGTGTTTGACGACGCCATGAACATGATTCTGGCGCACGAGCAGCTCATGGATAACATCTTGGCGAGCAGCATGTCTGGCATGTTGACCGGTACGATTTGTGATCGCATCGCCCGTTCCATCCGTGAGCGCGTGATGAGCGCGCTCGACGAAGACGCGCTTGCGCCCGTGTCGCTCGAGACGACGTCCGAGTTTGTCGCTGGCGGCATCATTCGTCTATTTACCATGTGGTGGGAATCGGGCCATGATCTTGAACGTCAACCCGAGATAGCCGACGTGGTCGATGCGCTGTTCGAGCGGACCATGACGCCGGTAAAGCAGTAAAGGTGGCGGAGAGAGGGGGATTCGAACCCCCGGAACGCTCTCGCGCTCAACGGTTTTCAAGACCGCCGCATTCAACCGCTCTGCCATCTCTCCGTGAGTCGTAATGATAGCATCGTTTTGAATTTACAACAGGGAAGGCGAACGATGACGATCACCGAAATCGACGAGAAGTTCATGTGCGAGGCGCTGGCTGAGGCGCGCGCTGCCGCGGCGGTGGGCGAGGTGCCCATCGGAGCCGTGGTGGTGTGTGCGGGCAAGATCGTCGCGCGGGCGCATAATCGTCGCGAACTCGATCAAGACCCTTCGGCGCATGCCGAGTTCGCGGCCCTGTGCTCTGCCGCGCGGGCGCTCGGCCGATGGCGTCTTTCCGATTGCACCGTCTATGTGACGCTTGAGCCCTGCTGCATGTGCGCGGGCCTTATGGTCAACGCGCGCGTGGGCCGCTGTGTGTATGGCGCGGCCGATGCCAAGGCGGGCGCGCTGGGCTCGCTGTACGACCTCAATGCCGATTCGCGTTTGAATCATCGGTTTAACGTGGCCGCCGGCGTGCTAGCGGATGAGTGCCGCAAGGTGCTGAGCAGCTATTTTGCCGACTTGCGTGGTGCGGATGGTGACGGTTGCGGCTGCGGCTTGAACCTTGAGGCGCATGCCGCTCACGCCGAGGCGCTTGCGGGTGCCGTTGAGAATGCCGGCGCGGCAGTCGACTTTGGTCCTGTGCGGCGCCGACCGCGTCGCGTGCTGCTGGCAATCGATTCCTTTAAGGGCAGCGTGTCGAGTGAGCAGGCGGAGTCGGCGGTTGCTGAGGGCGTGCGCCGCGTGTGGCCGGATGCCGAGGTAAGCGCGCTACCGCTGGCGGACGGCGGCGAGGGTACGCTCGATGCCGTTGCCGCGTGCGGCGGTGAGATCGTGACCTGCGAGGTCGCAGGGCCTCTGCGCGATCGCGTGTCCGCTCGGATGCTGGTGGATGGCGAGCGCGCGTCTGCGGTTATCGAGATGGCCGAGGCGGCAGGCATTGGGCATTCGCTCTGCACGGAGCCGGCGGCGCTGACCGCTACGACCTATGGCGTGGGCGAGCTCGTGCTTCGCGCGGTTCGCGCGGGGGCGAAGACTTTATATATTGGCCTGGGCGGCAGTGCCACTAACGATGGCGGTGCCGGCATGCTGCAGGCGTTGGGCGCGCGTTTGCTTGATGAGCACGGTCGTGATGTTCCGCCGGGTCTTGCCGGCCTCGAGCGGGTGGCGAGCGTTGATTTGGCTCCAGCACTTGGGGCGCTGCGTGGCGCTCGTATCGTTGTGCTTTCCGATGTCGAGAATCCGCTCGTGGGGCGTCGTGGTGCGTTGGCGGTGTTTGGCGGGCAGAAGGGTCTACCGACGGGCGATGCCCAGGTGCTGAGCAGGTATGACAGCTGGATGGTCGGCTACGGTCGCCTGCTCGACGCTGCGATTGCCGAGGCTCGGGTCCAGGGGTTGCTGCGCACACCCGAGGGCGCACGGACATTTGGCTCGGTGCTTGGCGTGCCCGGCGCGGGCGCTGCCGGTGGGCTGGGGGCTGCCTTGCTGGCGCTCGGCGCGGAGCTACGCTCGGGTGTGGAGACGGTGCTCGATCTGATTGGGTTTGACGGGCGCGTGCGCGATGCCGACTTGGTCATTACAGGCGAGGGCAACATGGACGAGCAGTCCGCTGCCGGCAAGGCGCCGGTGGGCGTGGCTCGCCGCGCCAAGCGCTATGGCAAACCGGTGGCCGCCGTCGTGGGCGGCCGTGCCGACAGCCTGAATGCGGTGTATGGGCAGGGTGTCGATCTGGTTCTGCCGGTCTGCCGCAAGCCCATGAGCCTTGAGGAAGCGCTTGGCATGCAGGAGGCTGTAGCCAATTTGGCGTGCGCAGGCGAGGGGGCTGCCCGAGCATACGATCTTGGTCGCATATAGATATAAATATCCAATCTGATTTGCCTGTCCAGCTCGTTATTTGTAAATATATGTTAATTACGTTGGCATTTTACGGTCTATACTATTGCTGTATCACTGGTGTCGTATGCACCTGTCTGCAAACGGAAATTATATGAAAGGGGCTAGGATGCACAGATTGGGAAATACGCTTAAGCGCGCGGTTACGGTTGGCGCGGTGTTGGCGCTGACGTTAGGCATGGCCACTCCGGCGACCATGTCATTCGCAGACGATGCCGCGGGGGGGGGCGCCGGTCAATCGTCCACGTTAGAGCAGAACCAGAAGACGGCGACCGAGCTTGACGAGAACCTGGAGACCAAGGTCACTCTCTCGTTCCCGGGCAAGCGCGAGGCCGAGCCGTCCGACGTTGTGTTTGTGCTCGATAAGTCGGCCTTTTCCGACGATAAGGCAATCTACGGCCAGGCTAAGTCTTTCCTTGATGGGGTCAAGGCGAAGGCGGAGACCGATGGCCTCGACATCAAGGTCGGCGTGGTCCTCTTTAACAAGGTCGGTAACATCCAGCAGCCGCTGACCGACGTCGTCACGGGCTACGACGACATCCTGGCAGCGATGAACTCGGAAATCCACTCTGGCACCAACATGCACGCCGGTCTTCTTGCCGCACAGAGCATCCTCGGCGCAGACAAAGCCGTTAAGGACGAGAACAAACACGTCATCCTTATTAGCGACGGCGGAACCTACCTTTACTGCAAGAATGGTGACTACACCAAACCGTATACGAGGTCGTTTGGCGATCCAAGAAAGCAGACGAATCCAGAGACCGGCAATCCATATCTCTATTCATCGAACTGGATGGGCGGTATCTGGGAGTGGCAGTCTCGCGAGTACAATTCCCATAATGACTGGAAGAAGTTCTCCGACGGATCAGGCTTCATCTACTCGCAGGCCATGAAGAGCCCCGAGAAGCTTGCTGAGTACCTCGCCTACTACAAAGATCAGTATCAGAATTCCGACAAAAACTGGGCTCAGTACGACTACGAGTACACTGCCGAGGCGGCCAATAACGGCACCACGAATCCCATCCCCGTCGACGTGAACGCGCCGTGCAACACCGATGTTGCCTACATCAGCGCGGACGATACGTTCCAGGCGATGGCCGATGCCGGCTACGACATGAACGTCTATTTCAGGCAAAAGGCTGGTACCGACTTCGACGGCTCGGTTTTCTTGAAGTACCTTACCAGGAACACGAACGGCGGCGAGCTGGATACCGACTTCAATAAGCTCAAGGCAAAGCTCGTGGACAAGATCGCTGCCGGCTCGACCGTCGAGGATTTTATTGGCAACAACTTTGATTTTGTGAACGATGCCAGTAAGATCAGCCTGAATGTCGCCGGCGAGGACCTGGCACCCGAGAAGATCGATGAGACCACCTACGGTTTTGGCAAGCGTGCAGACGGCACCTATCGCTTTACCCTCAAGTACAAGGCGGGGGAGAACGAGAAGCTCACCTTTACGCTCAACGAGGCTGCGGTGCCTGCCAAGCCGGTTGTTCTTACGTATAGCGAGGTGTTGGTGAACAAGCCCACCGAGCCCGGTACCCACACGCTTAACGTCAACGAGCGCGCGATCCTGAATCCCGTTGATGGAAACGGCGTGATCGGCGAGTCCTACAAGTTCCCGGTCCCGACGGTTACCTACACGGTTGCTGCTCCCGAGTCCAAGCCCGAGCCCGAGGTTAAACCCACTAAGCCGAGCGATAAGAAGCCCGTCAAGACGACGAAGGGCGAGAAGGGCACCATGCCGATGACGGGTGATACCTTCTCAATTCTGCCCGTCATTGGGCTGGTCGTAGCCGGTGTAGCCGTTTGCGTTGTCGGCATTATCCTCAAGCGCCGTAATCGCTAACGGCGTCGACGTCGAATGACGTTGCGTTTCGCAGCGCTTACGCAGCGCTTACGCAGCGCTTACGCAGCGCTTACGCAGCGCTTGAATGCTCTCTGCGAAGCAACTGATGGGGCGCGGTCGCACACTTGCGACCGCGCCTTTTTGCTGCCGTGCACTCATGTGGTTTTCCCTTTGACCGCGGGACATCTTGCTCAGCTGGACGGGAGCAGGTAATATATATCGAGCGCCTAGCGCGTTCGATGGGTTCGGATGACGACATGTTCCGAATCTGGTCAGGTCCGGAAGGAAGCAGCCATAAGGAGCCTCTGTCGGGCATCCGAATCCATCAAGCGCGCGGGCGCTTTTTGGTGCCGCGACATGGTCCGGGAGGCGGCGAGGTATTTGGTGTCTCGCTGGTCCTCGGCGTTGCCTGCGGGATCGCTCGACTACCAAATACCTCGCCGCCTCCCGGACCCCGTCGTCCAAAAATCACCCGTAGAGGCGCATTAATCTGTTGAATTTGATCCCGCGCGTTGTGCTGCTCGCTGGCTTTGCCAAAACATGTTCGGGGGCTTTGCCTCGGTGCATGGTTTCCTGATTGTTTCGGGGGCTTTGCCTCGGTGCATGGTTTCCTGATTGTTTCGGGGGCTTGTTCTGTGACGAGCTATTTACGCATCTCTTTGGTTCGCCGTACTATCATGAATCACATTGAATAAAGATGATGATAGGGAGCGCCTTTTTATGATTGAGTTGCTTAGGCGTTTTGGTGGTAAGTTTCGCCGGTATATGGTGATCGGTCCTGCGTGCAAGCTGATTGAGGTCATCTTCGACCTGCTGACGCCGCTCGTGATTGCGCAGATGATCGACAAGGGCATCGGTGCGCACGATGTCAACGCCGTCGTCCACTATGGCATGCTGCTTGGCGCAATGGCCGTTATTGGCATCTCGTTTACGCTTGTTTGCCAAAAGATGGCGGCGCTGACCTCACAGGGCATGGGTACCGATATTCGCGGCGCACTCTATGAGCATATCAACAAGCTGAGCTATGCCGAGCTCGATCGCTTTGGCACGCCGTCGCTCATCACGCGCATCACCAACGACGTCAACCAGGTGCAGCTCGCCGTGGCGCTGGGCGTGCGCATGCTCATCCGCTGGCCTTTCCTGGCGGTGGGCTCCATGGTTGCGGCCCTCGCCATCGACCTCAAACTCGGCATTATCTTTTTGATTTGCACGCCCGCCATCGGCTTGGTGTTTTGGTTTGTCATGGCGCGCTGCATTCCGTACTACAGGCAGCTGCAGGCAAAGCTCGACCGCATCGCGCTCATTTGCCGTGAGGGTCTTTCGGGCGCCCGCGTGGTCCGCGCCTTCGTGCGCGAGGACCACGAGCGGGAGCGTTTTGCCCAGGCCGCCAACGAGCAAGCGCATGTCGCCATCGCGGTGGGCAAGCTCTCGTCAATCCTTAACCCCGTCACGTTTCTTGTGATGAACCTGGGCGTGTGCGCCATCCTGTGGGTGGGTGGCATCCAGGTCAACGTGGGCGAGCTCACGCAGGGCCAGGTCATGGCGTTCGTCAACTACATGACGCAGACCCTGACCTCCATCGTCTACGTCGCCAACCTCGTCGTGGTCTTTACCAAGGCGAGCGCCAGCGCGTCGCGTATCAACGAGGTGCTCAACTGCGTGCCGAGCATCACCGACGACGGCAACGAGCCGGTCGCCCTGCCCAAGCCGAGCGCGATGGGCAACGCCGCTCCGGTTCCCGCGCTGAGTTTGAGCCATGCGAGCTTCTCCTTTGGCGCGGGTGCGGCCAACGCCGTTGATGACGTGACTCTGGAGCTGCCGCTGGGCAAAACGCTCGGCATCATCGGCGGTACGGGCAGCGGTAAGTCGACGCTCGTTTCGCTCATCCCGCGCTTGTACGATGCGGGTGTCGGCAGCGTGAACGTGATGGGTGCCGACGTGCGCGACTGGCCGCTCGACCAGCTGCGCCACGTGGTCGCGACCGTCCCGCAGCGCGCGTCGCTGGTGAGCGGCACCATCCGCAGCAACCTGACCTGGCGCGATGAGTCGGCGACCGACGAGGAGCTCTGGGCGGCGCTCGATATGGCGCAGGCCAGCGAGTTCGTGCGCAACAAGCCGCAGGGGCTCGACGCTCCGGTCGAGGCGGGCGGCAAGAACTTCAGCGGTGGCCAGCGCCAGCGCCTGACTATCGCGCGCTCTTTGGTGGGCTCGCCGCAGATTCTGATCATGGACGATTCCGCCTCGGCGCTCGACTTCAAGACCGACGCGGCGCTCCGCCACGCCATTCGCGAGCGCAGCGTGCGCGGTGCTGCCGAGGGTGGGCTGCCGCTGACTACGGTGATCGTGAGCCAGCGCGTCTCGACCGTGCGCGATGCCGACATGATCTGCGTGCTCGACCACGGTTCGGTCGCGGGCCTGGGCACGCACGACGAGCTGTACGCAAGCTGCCAGCTCTACCGCGAGATTTGCCAGTCGCAGCTTCGCCGCGAGGAGCTTGAGGGCCAGCAGGGGAGCGCAGCGCCCGCTTCGGACTCCGCCTCCACGTCCGTCTGCGCAAAGGAGGGTTGCTAGATGAATCCGTATACTTCTTCCGGTTCGGTCGCCACAATGACGGCCAACGTGTCCGGCAACGATAAGCTCAACGACCTGGGCGACGGCCCGCGCCAGCCCGGCGACCCCGAGCGCTATCCCGTGGGCGCGGTGACGCGCCGCCTGATGGGCTACGTCCGTCCGCATCGCATCTCGTTTGCGGCGTCGTTTGTGAGCGCCGCCATCTCGGTGATTCTGCAGCTCTACACGCCCATCCTCATTGGCGAGGGCATCGACCTCATCGTTGCCGCCGGACGGGTGGACTTTGGCGCGCTACTGCCGCTTGTCACCAAGCTCGCACTGGTCGTGGTGGGTGCCGCGGCCTTCCAGTGGCTGCAGGGCTACTGCGTCAACCGCCTGTCCTACGAGACGGTGCGCGACATGCGCGTGGAGGCGAGCGACAAGCTCAGCCGTATGCCGCTCAGCTTTATCGATAGCCATGCCCACGGCGACCTTATGAGCCGCGTGGTCAACGATGTCGATCAGGTGGGCGACGGCCTGCTGCAGGGCTTCACACAACTCTTTACCGGAGTCATCACTATCGTGGGCACGCTCGCGTTTATGCTCTCCATCAACCTGACCATGACGCTCGTCGTGGTGCTCGTCACGCCGCTTTCCATCTTTGCCGCCGGCGCCATCGCCAAGCTCTCCAACAAGAGCTTTACGGCCCAGCAGCGCATCCAGGGCCAGCTCGGCGGTCATATCGAGGAGTATGTGGGCGAGCAGAAGCTCGTGGATGCCTTCGCCTACGGCCCAAATGCCCAGCAGCGCTTCGACGCCCTCAACGCCGAGCTCTACACCGCGGGCGAGCGCGCGCAGTTTATGGGCTCGCTCTCCAACCCCGGCACGCGCTTTATCAATAACATCATCTATGCCGTGGTGGCCGTGATCGGCTGCGTGGGCGTGATCACGGGCGTGCCCGCGGCGCTTACGGTGGGCGGCGTGCAGATCTTCCTGTCCTACGCCAACCAGTACACCAAGCCGTTCAACGAGGTCACCAACGTCATTACGCAGATTCAGACCGCGTACGCCTCGGCGCGCCGCATGTTTGCGCTGCTCGATGCCCGTGAGCAGGAGCCCGACGCGTCGGACGCTGTAGAGCTTGCCGTCCCGCAGGGCGAGGTCGCCTTTGAGCATGTGGACTTTAGCTACGTGCCCGATCGCAAGCTGCTGCAGGACATCTGCATTGACGCCAAACCCGGCATGCGCTTTGCTCTGGTCGGCCCCACGGGCTGCGGCAAGACGACGCTCATCAACCTGCTGCTGCGCTTTTACGATATCGATGCCGGCCGCATCATGGTCGACGGCCGCTCTTCGCGCGACTACACGCGCGCAAGCCTGCGCTGCGCCTTTGGCATGGTGCTGCAGGATACGTGGCTGTTCGAGGGCACGGTGGCAGAAAACATCGCCTACGGTTGTCCCGACGCCACGCGCGAACAGGTCATCGAGGCGGCCAAGCGCGCGCATGCGCACAAGTTTATCGTGCAGCTGCCGAAAGGCTACGACACGGTGATCGGCGAGGACGGCGGCACGTTTAGCCAGGGCCAAAAGCAGCTGCTGTGCATCGCGCGCGTCATGCTTACCGACCCGGCGATCCTGCTGCTGGACGAGGCGACCTCGAGCATCGATACCCGCACCGAGCTGCAGGTGCAGGCGGCATTCGACGAGCTCATGGCCGGCCGCACGAGCTTTGTCGTGGCGCACCGCCTGAGCACGATCCGCAACGCCGACTGCATCCTGGTGATGCGAGACGGCGAGATTATCGAGCGCGGCACGCATGACGAACTGCTCGCGGCAGGCGGCTTCTACGCCGAGCTCTACCGCAGTCAATTCGCCCAATAAGCATACCTTTTGAGACGTCGTGGCCTTGAATATGAACAATAGGATGCGTATCAGTTCTCGATTTGTCGCGAATCTCCGCGAAAGCTTGCGAACCATCGCGAAATCCTGTGGCCCATTCGCGATGGTTCGATGACGGGACCGGCTATACCGGTTTTTCGATATGGCTATGGCAGTTTTTATATATCGAGTGAGCGCGAAGGGCCAGAAACTCGACTCGCGGAGGGGGCGGCGGCAACCCGCTGGTGAAGGGAGTTAAGTTGGCGGGTTTGATCTCCCGGTTCTAAAAATACTCAGTATACTGAGTGATTTTACTCAGTATACTGAGTATTTAAGAAACAAGGAGGTAGATTGACATGTTTGAGCGCCATCAAGTTGCCGTGATAGCCCAGAGGATGCGGGAAACGAATAATCCGTTGATGCAATTTATAATCGGGCCCCGCCAAACGGGAAAGTCGACCATGTTCGTGCAGGCGTTGCACCATGCAGACATGCCCTGTCACGTGGCCAATGCGGACGATGTTGTGAATCCCGATGCCAGCTGGCTGCAAATCGAGTGGCAACAGGCAAGAAACCTCACGTCTGGAGGTAAGGTCCCGGCCGTTTTCGTTGTTGATGAGATTCAAAAGGTGCAGAGTTGGTCCACGGTCGTCAAGGGATTGTACGACCGGGATCGCCGGGAGGGGACGCCGCTCAAGGTCATTTTGACCGGATCGTCGTCGCTGCTGCTGCATAAGGGCTTGGAAGAATCCCTTATGGGCCGTTACGAGCTCATTCGGTCGCCGCATTGGTCCTATCGCGAGTGCAGCGAGGCCTTTGGCTTTTCTTTTGAAGACTATCTCTATCACGGTGGATATCCGGGTGCGGCGCCGCTGGTTTCCGATGACGCCCGTTGGCGAAACTATATCCGAGATGCGATCGTCGAGCCGGCGATCTCGCGCGATGTTCTCTCGTTGGAGAATATCCGCAAACCGGCGCTGATGCGCGCGCTCTTTTGGCTCGCGGCGAGCTATTCGGGGCAGGAGCTTTCGTATTCAAAAATGGTAGGCCAGCTGCAGGATGCCGGTAACACGGTCACGGTCGCCGGGTATTTGGACCTGCTGGGCAAGGCCGGTTTGGTTACGGCGATTCCCAAGTTCAGTGACAAGGAGCTCGCAAAGCGCCGAAGCACCCCGCGGCTCATGGTTTATGACACGGCGTTTATGACGGCGCTCGGCGATAAGGGCCGAGCAGAATGGCTGGAGGATTCGGCGCGGCGGGGTCATTTGGTGGAATCGGCAGTGGGTGCACGACTGCTTGCGCGCGCGCCGGAAGAGGGTTTTGAGGTCATGTGGTGGCGTGAGGGCGTCAAAGAGGTCGACTTTGTGCTGCGAAGGGATGATGCGCTGAGCGCCATCGAGGTCAAAAGCGGTGGAGAGTCCGGCCAGAGCGGCATGTCGACGCTCCTAAAAAAGTATCCGCGAGCCAAGCGGATCGTCGTGGGAGGGGCGGCGGCCGGGGCGTGCACCGTGGAGGATTTTCTGCTCGATAAGGTGACGCTGTTTAACTAGCCTGAGCAAATTGAGAAAATACTCAGTATAGTGAGTGAAATCACTCAGTGTACTGAGTATTTTGACTTGGGCGTTGGATGGGTGCTCGGCCGCCGCGTGCGATGGTGAAAACCGGGCCAGGCCTTACCAGCGGATATGCATGCAGGAGGGGCTTCCAATTTTCATGTCCCGCTCATATCGTCTGTCAGAAACCTGACGAATGACCTGTCCCCCTGTCATGCCCTTGTCACAAAATCTATTAACGGGACCGTCAAATTTCCTCCTGCATTTTCTGACGGTACCGCGGTTCCCGCATGAATTTTGGGGCTTGCGCTGCGGGCGTATTTGCCTATTGATGTCAGCTGTGCCGTCAATCAGCAGAAGTTGGTTTACATCTGTGGTTTTAGTACTAAGATATGCTTCTAATAAAATGCATTAGTGGCTTTAGTTTTGGGGGAAACGAGGCAACGTGACTATGACATGCTCTTTGGTGGTTAACAGCAAGAGCGGTAATACCAGGATGGTTTCGGGCGCGATCAAGCGTGCCCTGCAGGCTGCGGGCGTTGAGTTTATTCATGCCGCGGCGTTGAGCGACGACGCGGATGCCGAGCAGGTCGCGCGCGAGGCGCAAGGAGCTTGTGCGGCCGACACCGTACTCGTCGGTTTTTGGTGTGACAAGGGCGCCTGCACGCCTTCGGTCGCGGCGTTGCTCTCCGCCCTACACGGCAAGCGCGTCTTCCTGTTTGGTACCTGCGGCTTTGGCGCCGACCAGAGCTACTACCAGCAGATTATCGATCGCGTGACCTCCAATTTGGCTGGGGATGCCGAGCTTGCGGGTTGGGCCATGTGCCAGGGCAAGATGGGCCCCGCGGTCAAGCAGCGCTACGAGGCGATGCTCGAGCAAGAGCCCGAAAACGCGCGCTATAAGATGCTGCTCGACAACTGGGTTGCCGCAAAGGATCACCCCACCAAGGAAGATCTGGATAACATGGCTGCGGCCGCCAAAAAGGCCGTGTTGGGCGAGTAGACCGCCACTCGCGGTGCCGCGCGTTCGACCGTACAAACGTGAAAGCCTCGAGATTCTCGAGGCTTTTTTCTTGACAATGGAACGCGCCGTGGCAAAATGAACAGTGTTCACATTGGAGGTGAGGGCATGAATAACACAGCGACGTCTAAGGAGGAAATCCTCAAGACGAGTCGTAAGCTCATCCAGGAAAACGGATGGACCGGCGTCAACATTCGTTCGGTTGCCGCGGCCTGCGGCGTGTCGGTCGGATGCATCTACAACTACTTCGATTCTAAGACAGCGCTGGTCGGCGCAACGGTGGCAAGCGTCTGGGGCGATATTTTCCATCACCCCGATGACGAGGCGATCTTGGACGATACGCTCGCGTGCATCCAGTGGATGTATCGCCAGATGGAGCACGGCTGCCAAAAGTACCCAGGCTTCTTTACGCACCATTCGCTGAGTTTTATGCAGCAGGACGCCGCGGACGGCAAGCGTCGGATGCATCATGCCTGGCAGCACATCCTCGACCAGCTTTGCGTGGTGCTCAAGCGCGATCCGCGGGTGCGCGCCGGTGCCTTTACGGAGCAGTTTACTGCCGAACAATTTGCCGAGGTCCTGTTCTCGCTGACGCTCTCCGCTGTGATCCGGCAAGATTTCGATCCGAGCGCCGTGCTCGAGATCACGCGTCGAACCCTCTATTAAACGGTCCCCGCGCAATGCGGGGAATTTTACGGCAAGAAAGTGAACATCGTTCACGTTAAGGAGGTGGTGCCTGGCGCCAAGAGGCCAGACCGTTCTTTTGCAACCATTCTTTTAAGGAGACATATAGATGCGTGCTTTGTTCGAAACGTTATTTGACGTTGTGTATCTGGTGACGGTCATCACCATCGGTATTCGTATGATTCGCGGCAGTAAGGACAACCGTCAGTTCCAGCTGTTTGGCTGGATGGCGGTCGTTTTGGGCGCGGGCGATTCCTTCCACCTCGTTCCGCGCGCGCTGGCGCTCTGCACGACCGGCTTCGATGCGTATGCCGTGCAGCTGGGCCTGGGCAAGTGGATTACCTCGATTACCATGACCATCTTCTACGTGCTGCTGTACTACGTGTGGCGCGAGCGCTATCAGATTAAGAACCACGCTGGGACGACTGTAGCGATCTTTGTCCTTGCCGCTATGCGTGTCGCGCTGTGCATGCTGCCGCAAAACCAGTGGCTCACCAACCAGACCCCGCTCACGTGGGGCATCCTGCGTAACATCCCGTTTGCCATCATGGGGCTTATCGTCATCGTGCTGTTCTATCGCAGTGCAAAGGAGGACAACGACGAGGCCTTCCGCTGGATGTGGCTCACCATCGTGCTGAGCTTCGGCTTCTACATTCCCGTGGTCCTGTGGGCCGAGGTTATCCCGGCTATCGGCATGCTCATGATCCCCAAGACCTGCGCGTACGTGTGGACCGTGCTGATCGGTTACAACGCCATGAAGGCGGAGTGCTAGGCGGTCGGTGCGCTTGCGACGCCTGCCCGACGGCGGAATATAAGGTTCCCTGCTCTACAGTCCTGCGCAAGACGAAGGCCACATTAAGTGGCCTTCTTTGCGTGCGGAACTCGCGATGAACCTTATATGCCTCCTCCGGGCAGGCGCCACTTTGCAGAACTTGGGCCTAGCAGGTGGGGGGCTGATAATTCCATGCCCGGATGTGCCCAGAGTGGGACGGGCTTTCCGGATGGGTGGGGTTTCGGAAAGTGCATCCCGGAATTTGCCTTTGGAATGGGATGCCGTTTTCGGTTGAGGCCCTTGGCGGAAAGCGCATCCCAGAATTAGGGCGGGACGCAGTTTCCCAATGAGGTTCAGGCGGAAACTGCATCCCATTCCGGACGTGAATTCTGGGACACGCTTTCCGCGATACGCATGACAGGCCACGCTTCTACTGTGAGGCGAGCGCAGTTTCTCGTCAGCCCACTCAACCCGCAACGGGTGAGGGGCGGTGGCAGGCGGAGGCACGGGAAAGGTCTGTCGCGAGTTCCGCACGCAAAGGGGGCCACTTAATGTGGCCCCCGTCTTGCGCAGGACTGTTTGAGCAGCAGACCTTTCCCGTGCCTCCGCCTGCCGCCGATTCGGGCCCCCGACCCCGCTACTTGATCCCCGCTACTTGATCTTGGTCGTGCCCGGCGCCAGGTTGGGGTCGGTCTCGTTGGCCTCGGTCTGGAAGTGCTCGGTGTAGACGTTCTTGCCGTCGCGGAACATCTCGTAGTACTGCATCTTGGCGTAATCCTCGCGCGCCTTGGTGGCAGCGGCGGCAACGGCGTCGTCACCGGTGACGTTGGAGGAGAGCGCCCAGCGCAGGCTGGCGTCCTCGTAGCCCACGGAGTTGATGGCGGGCAGCGACTCGCGCAGCGTCATGTGCGCCTTCTGGTAGTCGGAAAGCGGGGCGCCGATCAGCTGCATGAGCTGGGTGGACAGGTAGTTGGTGGACAGGTCGTCGGTCTCGCTCGTCTGGTCGCAGCCGGCGACGTCGTAGTTAGCCCAGATGATGTAGTCGGTCTGCCACAGGCGCTCCTGATGGGTGGCGTCGTCCTCGTCGGTAAACCACTTGTCGTTGAACTTGGACGGGAAGAACGGCTGGTGGTCGCCCCAGAACACCACGACCACCTTGCGGTCGAGCTTGCTCAGGGCGTTGAGGAAGTAGCGCAGCGCCTGGTCGGACTGCTCGATGCAC
This sequence comes from uncultured Collinsella sp., assembly GCA_934654585.1. Lineage (GTDB taxonomy): Bacteria > Actinomycetota > Coriobacteriia > Coriobacteriales > Coriobacteriaceae > Collinsella. The sequence continues at coordinate 72,275 of CAKUGF010000006.1, forward strand.
GAGACGTACTCGTCGACATCGGATAGCGTGCCGTCCTCGACGGTCTTGGCATCCAGGTCGGTCGTGTCGATGTTCAGGTGCACCTGCTTGTCGAGCGGCACCAGACCCGTGTCATAGCCCGAGTGGTTCTGCATGGTCACATCGAAGATAAACTGCGGGTCGGCGTTCTGGTCGAGCAACTCAAGAATCTTGTCGTAGGTCGCCTGGTCGGTCACCATGCCGCGCAGGGTATCGGCGCCCTGGAAGTCGTTGATGGACAGGAACTGGTCAAAGCCAAAGTCCTTGTAGACGTTCTCGCGGTTCCAGTTGGTCGCGTGGTTGGGGTGCATGGCCGTGGTGGAATATCCGAGCGACTTGAACTGCTCTGCCAGGTTCCCAGTCGTTTCCATGTTGTAGATGGTGTAGGGGTACACGCCCGAGCCCAGGTTGGCCATGGAGTTGCCGGTCAGGAACTCAAACTCGGTATTGGCGGTACCGCCACCATAGGCGCTCACGTAGAGCTTGCCGCGGCTGAGGCAGTCGGACAGGTTCTTAAAGTACTGCGGGCCCTCGTAGCCGGCGCGCATGTTCTGGTAGATCGACAGATCCGAGAAGGTCTCGTTCATGATGGCGATGACCGTGGGCTTCTCGCTATCGAACTGCTCCTTTGCTGCGGCGCGCTCATCGCTCTTGGCGGCATCGGACTTGTCGTAGGCCTTGGCGTATTTTTTGAGCGTGGCCTTGGCGTCGTCGACGGAGTAGTCGGCGGGTTTGGGCGGCTTGATGGACTGCGCCGCACTAATAAAGGCGGGCAGGTAGCCCTCGCGCCAGTAGCTCTCGAGCGGGCGCCAGGTGTACACAGTGATGCCCAGGGTGTTGTAGTAGTCGATGAGCGTGACGTGCGCGGTCACGCCGCCCAGGCACAGCACGGCCACGAGCAGGTTGGTGAGCAGCATGCGCTTGGCGTTGGCGGCACCCTTCTGGCGGTGCGGCGCCACGATGCCGGCGTATTCGCACAGCAGCATGCCGATGGCGGTAAAGCCCATCGACAGCACGCAGAACAGCGAGATCGAGAAGGTGTAGCCGTTGCCGGCGACCGCGGCGGCGGTGGAGATGGCCGAAAGGTCGCCCGGCTGGATGGGCATGGATTTAAACGTGATGACGAAGAACTCGGCAATGCCCAGGACAAAGAGGGCAAAGGCCAGGACGGCCGGAGCTGCGCCGTGGCGCTGAAACAGGAAGAACAGGCCGGCCATGAGCGCGGTGATGATGGCCCACTCGAGCAGGATGCACAGGGGGTAGACCCAGGTAAAGTCGTGGTTGGACGAGACCTCCATGCCCAGCAGCGCAAAGACGCCGGCGAGCAGCAGGCACAGCACGGCGGCAACGAGCGGTTTGCCCACAAAGGCGCCGCGCAGGCGGGCGAGCTTGCCGGTGGGGGCGGGGGCGTCGGGCTTGGCGAACGCAAAGACGCGCGGGGCGATGCGGTCCCGGGCGATGCTGGTCCAAGCGCAGCCGGTGAGGATGGCGTTGGTCAGGATGAGCATCACAAAGGCGAGCGGCTCGTTTTGAGCCACGAGGCCGATGGCGCCCCAGACGGTCAAAAAGAGCTGGAACAGGCCAAAGGCGACACTCCAGGCGAAGGCGCCCTTGGTGACGGTGCCCGACTGAGCGCGAATGGCCTTGGCCTCGCGCAGGACAAGGTAGACGGTCGCCGCAAGACCGACGAGCGAGATGGCGGCAGCGAACATGCTGAGACTCCTCACAAACTAAAACCTACGAAAGCGGGGATTTACCCGATTGTTACCTAGATATGCGCTGCATTTGAGGGCTGCGCACAACAATCTGCCATATTAACGCGCGCGTGTGGTGGTGTTGCGCAATGGAGTGCCCACCTGCGCGATAATGGACGGGAATTACACGGAAACGTAAAGGCTTCTTAAAGAATTAGCGAGGATGAGGCGATGAGCGAGCAGGTTTGTACGACGGGCGTCGAGTGCTGCGATGGAACTGCGGGCGTGGACGCCGGCGGCTATCCGGTCGAGACTACGGGCAATGCGGTACTGGACATCTTGGAGCAGCGCTCGTCCACGCGTGCCTTCGCGCGCGACGACAACGATCGCCCCGTAGCGGTAACCGATGAGCAGCGGGCTGCGATCCTGCATGCGGCGAGCCGCGCACCGTCGGCGGGCGCCATGATGATGTATTCCATCGTGAGCATTCGCGAGCAGGCCATGCTGGACCGCCTGGCCGACCTGTGCGACCACCAGCCCATGATTGCCAAGGCCCCGTGGGCACTTATATTTGTGGTCGACTACGCCAAGTGGATCGATCTGTTTGAGCATGTGGGCTGCTTTGAGCCCGAGTTTGTGGAGCGCACGGGCAAGCAGCCCCGCCGCGCGCCGGGTCTGGGCGACTTTGCCATCGCGGCGCAGGACGCCGTGATCGCCGCACAAAACGCCGTGGTCGCCGCCGAGGCCCTGGGGCTGGGGAGCTGCTACATCGGCGACATCGTGGAGAACGCCGAGGAAGTTGCCGCGCTGCTCGATTTGCCGCCCTATACCATGCCGCTGTCGATGCTCATCATCGGCACGCCTCGTAAGGAGCGCCCGGCGATCGCACATCCCGTGGTGAACCTGGTGCACGAGGAGCGTTACTGTCGTGCCGACGCCGCGACCATGGATGCGCAGGTGGCCGAGATGGACGCGATGTTCCGTCCGCACGCCCGTGAGGTGGGGGAGCGCGTGGTGGACATCTACACCCGCAAGCACACGAGCCCCTTTATGGCCGAGATGAGCCGATCGATGGAGTGGTGGTTCAAAAACTGGCTCGGCAAGTAACGAATACGGCGATGTGACAAAGGGGCTGCCCCTTTGTCACATTGCATATCGCGGCGGTGGCATAAAGGCCGCATAAATGTTTATCTAGCTGGGTAAATGGCGTCTGGTCAACAGGTCCCAAGCACCTATAATCCCTCCGAACATTAAAGTTGGGAGGAAACCGGCTTATGGAACAAAAGACCAAAGAGGCAGCTTCGCACGCTGCGATTCCTGTGAGCATCTCGGCGATGCTCGTCACGCTGGGCGTGGTGTACGGCGATATCGGCACCAGCCCCATGTATGTAACCAAGGCGCTCGTCGCCGGCAACGGCGGCATCGGCAGCGTCACGGAGGAGTTCGTGCTCGGCGCGCTCTCCCTTGTCGTGTGGACGGTCACGCTGCTGACCACCGTCAAGTACGTGCTGATCTCGCTGCGTGCCGACAACCACGGCGAAGGCGGCATCTTCGCCCTGTACAGCCTGGTCAAGCGCTGCGGCAAATGGCTCATCATTCCCGCCATGCTGGGCGGCGCCGCACTGCTGGCCGACGGCATCCTGACGCCGGCCGTTACCGTGACCACGGCCATCGAGGGCCTGCGCACCATCCCGGCGGTCCACGCCGTGCTGGGCGATGACCAGGGACGCGTTGTGGCCATCACGCTCGCCATCATCATCGTGCTCTTTTTGGTGCAGCGCATCGGTACGGCCAAGATCGGCCGCGCCTTTGGCCCCATCATGACGCTGTGGTTCCTGTTCCTGGGCGGTACGGGCCTGTTCTTTGTCTTCCAGCACCCCGCTGTGTTGCTGTGCCTCAACCCGCTGCGCGGCATTAGCTTTTTGCTGAGCCCCAACAACCACGCCGGCATCATGATCCTGGGCAGCTGCTTTCTCGCCACCACCGGCGCCGAGGCGCTCTACTCCGACATGGGCCACGTGGGCCGCGGCAATATCTACGCCACCTGGCCGTTCGTTAAGTGCTGCCTGCTGCTGTCCTACATGGGCCAGGGCGCTTGGCTCATCAACAAAGCCGGCAACCCCGAGCTCATGGGCATCGCCGACCTCAACCCGTTCTACCAGATGCTCGCCCCGGGTCTGCGTCCGTTCGCCGTCGGCCTTTCCACCATCGCGGCCATCATCGCCTCGCAGGCACTCATTACCGGCGCGTTCTCGCTGGTGTCCGAGGCCAGCCGTCTGGACCTGATGCCGCACATGCAGGTCTTTTACCCTGCCGAGACCAAGGGCCAGCTCTACATTCCCATGGTCAACAACGTCATGCTCGTGGGCTGCGTCATCGTGGTGCTGCTGTTCCAGAGCTCGGCGCACATGGAGGCGGCCTACGGTCTTGCCATCACGCTGACCATGATGTGCACCACGCTGCTGCTCTTCTTCTACCTGCACGAGGAGCGCAAGCTCAAGGTCGTGCCGTGGATTTTCGCCGCCTTCTTCCTTATGCTCGAGGGCTTCTTCTTTGTGAGCTCGCTCACCAAGTTCTTCCACGGCGGCTACTTCACCATTCTTATGGCTGCGCTCATCATGGGCATCATGGTGTGCTGGTACAACGGCACGGCGGTCGAACAGCGTCAGTTTACGCTGCTGCCGCTGCGCAGCTACCTGCCGCAGCTCAAGCGCCTGCGCGATGACGATCGCTACGAGCGCCTGAGCGACAACATCGTGTACCTGACCAAGGACACCCATACCGACTACATCGACCGCGATATCGTCTACTCGATCTTGGACAAGCATCCCAAGCGCGCTCGCGCCTGGTGGTTCGTGAACGTCGAGACCATGGACGAGCCGTACACGTTTGCCTATTCGGTCGAGACGTTCGACACCGATTACGTGTTCCGTGTGCATCTGTACCTGGGCTATAAGGTCAACCAGCGTGTCAACGCCTACCTGCGTCAGGTCGTTCAGGATCTTGCCGCCAGCGGCGAGCTGCCCGCGCAAAAGCACGACTACTCGGTCTACAAGGACCCGGGCAACATCGGCACGTTCAAGTTCGTTATGATCCGCAAGCTCCTGGCGCCCGAAAGCGACGTGGAGCCCAGCGAGCGCACGGCCATCACGCTCAAGTACATCATCCGCCGCGCCGCCGGCACGCCCGCGCGCTGGTACGGCCTGGAGAACTCCAACGTGAGCTTTGAGTATGTGCCGCTGTTCACCAAGTTCAAGGCCGTAAACAAGATGCAGCGCCTCGCCCCCGGCGAGCGTCCGTAGCGCCTGTTGAGTTTTGGCTGCGAAAGATAAGTTGGAATGACAGGGCTTAAGGCCCGGGAGGAAACCATGGACGCAAAAGCGCTCGACGGCCGCGAGATTGCGACGGAGCTTATGCACGAGGCGGGCATTGACGCCGCCGAGGATCGGTTCTTTACGAATCGCGCCAACATGGACATGACCGATCGCGTGATTTCGGTTATTGCGCTGGTGTTTGCCGCGGCGTGTGTGTGCGCCCTGCTCGCGCACGTGCTGTTTGTCTAGCGACAGCAGGCTGCAAAAGGTTTTACACTAAGAACCACCACGAGGGAAAACCACCACAAAGGTGCCTGTCCCCTTCGTGGTGGTTTTTGTTTTGAGGGAGGGCGCGGTGCTTGTGGACGCTCATGTTGATGGCGATCTTGCCGATAACTTTTGGTGGAGACGTTCGACGCAGACGCGCCGCGGGCCTCTGTACGATGCCGGTGTGTCGGCAGGGTTGTTGGTGGCGGCGACGGTTGTGGGCGCATTGCTCGACCGACCCGGTCTTGCCCCGAGCGTCATGATTGTGTACGTGCTCGCCGTGCAGCTGTGCGCGTTTTTTACCTGGAGCCGCCTGTACTGTCTGCTGAGCTCCGTTGCCGCCGTGGCGCTCTACAACTTTTTGTTCATCGAGCCGCGTTACTCGCTGACGTTTATCGATCGCATCCATCCCGGCATGTTCTTCATCATGTTCGTGGTCTCGCTCGTGTCGAGCTCCATCGCCTTGGCGCTGCGTCGCGCGCTGGCTCAAGCAGCTGCCAGCGACCGCCGCACGCAGATGGTGCTCGAGACTAACCGTATGCTGCAGCGCTGTGCCGATCAGCAGCAGATCGTGCATGCCATGGCAACGCAGCTGGCGCGGCTTTCGGGCTGTCCGTGCGTATGGTACAGCGCCGATGCTGACGACGATGACCTGCTGCCGCGCGCGACGTATACGGCGGTGGGCGATGCCGCTCCGGTGCATCAGCTGGCGCCCCAGATGCCGCCGCTGCTCTCGGCCTCGGCCTACGTGGGCACGCCGCTCGACGCCACCTATGGCGGTTCGGCGTTTTACGGTATTTACCTCACGGTGCGCTCGGGCGAGAGCATCGTGCGTTCGGGCGGCCCTGCCTCGGTGGTGGGCGTGCTCGCTATGGTTACCGAGGCCGATGCGCTCACGCACGAAGAGCGGATGCTGGCCGATGCCATTGTGAGCGAAGGCGAGCTGGCGATCGACCGCGCCCGTGCCATGAAGGCACGCGAGGAGGCGGCGGTGCTCGCCAAGAACGAGCAGCTGCGTGCCAACCTGCTGCGCTCCATCTCGCACGATTTGCGCACGCCGCTCACGAGCATCTCGGGCAATGCTGACGTGCTGCTCGACCAGGGCTCAACCGGCACGGCGGTGCTCGACGCCCAGACGCGTCGCAACATGCTGCTGTCCATTCGCTCGGATGCGCTGTGGCTCAACGCCACCGTCGAGAACCTGCTTGCCATCACCAAGCTCGAGGGCGGCGGTATGCATCTGTCGACCACGCTCGAACTCGTGGACGATATCGTCGAGGAGGCGCTGCGCCACGTGAACCCGGCCGTGCGCGAGCACGACCTTAAGGTGGTGGCGGGCGACGAGCCGGCGCTCGTCAACGTCGATGCGCGCCTGATGGTGCAGCTTGTGGTGAACCTGGTGAACAACGCCATCACGTATACGCCGGCGGGCTCGCATATCGTGATTTCGATTGGTGTCGACGAGGGGCGCGTGACGTGCTCGGTTGCCGATGACGGCCCTGGCATTGCGCCCGAGGACCGCGGCCGCATCTTTGAGTCGTTCTACACCGCCAACCATGGCTTGGCCGACAGCCATCGCAGCGTGGGCCTGGGTCTTTCGCTCTGCCGCTCCATTGCGCTGGCGCATGGCGGTAGCATAGAAGTTGCCGCGGCGGATCCGCATGGCTCGGTCTTTACAATCGAGCTTCCCGCTGCCGATGTTTCGTTTGATAAGGAGTAGCGTCGTGCCGAACTCTGCCGTGAAACCGCTCATCTTGGTTGTTGAGGACGATCCCGCCGTTCGCAACCTTATCGTTGCCGCGCTCGAGGCGCATGGCCTGCGTCATATGGCAGTGGAGACCGCCCATGCTGCTATTGCCGCCGCATCGTCGCAAGCGCCGAGCATCGTGCTGCTCGATCTGGGCCTGCCCGATATGGACGGCGTCAAGGTGGTCGAGTCGATACGCGCGTGGTCGGGCATGCCGATTATCGTGGTCTCGGCGCGTAGCGAGGACGCGGACAAGATCCGCGCGCTCGATGCCGGTGCCGACGATTACCTGACCAAGCCGTTTTCGGTCGAGGAATTGCTGGCGCGCATCCGCACCACGCTCAGGCGCCTGTCATATGAGCAGACGGGCAGCGTGGCGTCCGAGGGCACGTTCGATACGGGTGAGCTGCACATCGATTACGATGCCGGTATCGCCACGATGGCCGGCGAGGAACTGCACCTGACGCCGATCGAGTACAAGCTGTTGTGCCTGCTGGCCCACAACGCCGACAAGGTGCTGACGCACCAGTTTATCCTGCACGAGGTTTGGGGCACGGCGACCAAGAGCGACCTGGCGAGCCTGCGCGTCTTTATGGGCACGCTCCGCAAGAAGATCGAGTCCGACCCCGCACATCCGCGCTACATCCAAACCCACGTAGGCATCGGCTACCGCCTGGTCACCCAAGGCTAGATCGCCAACCACTATCCCAATATGAGTTGCGGTGAAATAGTTCCTGTTTATGCCGTTATCAAGCCCTTCTAGGAACTATTCCACCGCAACTTTGTTATTTGCCCTTGGGTTTGCTGGCGTAGAACTTCTTCTTTTTGGGTTTGCCGGCGGGGGAGGGGTTGCAGGTGGCGTGCGGCTTGCCGTCGCCGGCGGGCATCGAACGGGGCGCTGCTGCGCGAGGCTTGCGGGCCTCGGGGTTGCGCAGCTCCTCGACGCGCTCGGCAATCTCCTCGGCGCTAAAGCCGACCTCGGCCATGGCGTCCTCGATGGGCAGACGGCGCACGATGTAACAGTGGTGCACCTTCTGGTTGCGCGCGAAGTCCTCGGGAATGGTCTGCGCCGTGATGTCCTCTAATACCACGCCCGCACGTGCGAGCTTGCGCGTCTCGGGACGGAAGCCGCGCAAGTTGCAGCTAAAGATGGCATGGCCGCCCTGCGTGAGCAGGCGCGACACGCCGGCCAGCAGCTCAACGTGGTCGCGCTGGACATCCCAGGTACGACGGCCCATCTTGGACGAGTTCGAGAACGTGGGCGGATCGACAAAGATCAGGTCCCAGCGGTTGCGCGTTTGGCGCTGGTCGCGAATCCAGGCGAGCACGTCGTCGCGAACAAAGTGATGCTGCGGGCCCACAAAGCCGTTTTGGCGCATGTTACGCTCGGCCCAGTCCAGGTAAGTGTTCGAGAGGTCGACCGTCACGGTCTCCTCGACGCCGCCATCGGCCGCGTAGCAGGTGGCGGTGCCGGTGTAGGCGAACAGGTTGAGGAAGCGGCGCGCCTGTTTGGCGTGCTCGCGCACCAGGTTGCGGGTGACGCGGTGATCCAGGAAGATACCCACGTCCAGGTAGTCGTCAAAGTTGACGGCAAAGGTAAGACCGCCCTCTTCGATGAGCGGCAGACGGCGACGTGCGATGTTGGCGCGCTCGCCCGAGCCGCCCTTGCCGGCGCCTTGTTTGCCGTACTGCGAGCCGCCGCGTGAGCGCATGCGGGCCTTGGCATGCACGTGCTCGGCGGGGACATCCAGGATGCGCGGCGCGATGGCCAAGATGTCGAGCATACGGGCCTGGGCCAGCGCAGGGTCGATGGTCTTGGGCGCGGCGTATTCGGCGATGACGAGCCAACGGCCCGGCGTCTGCGGGCAGCCCTCGTACAGATCGATGGCGGCGGAGTAGTCGGGCAGGTCGGCGTCGTAGACGCGGTAGCAGGTAACGCCCTCGCGCTTTGCCCACTTGCGGCGCAGGCGGGCGTTCTTGCGCAGGCGGTTGGCGAACTGCTCGGACTCGGGGATGAGCACGGGCAGCGGCTTGCCGTCGCCCAGGTCGAGCGTGGCGGCAGGCTCGGGCATGGCGGGGGCGGCGGCTTCGTCGTTGATGACGTCGTTTGCATCCGCAGTCTCGCTCTCGGCATCCGCGCTGGTCGCAGCCTCAAACGCCGCGGCAACATGGTCGAGCGAGGGCCAAACCTCAACGGTGGCCTCCTCGTTATTGGGCATGACGGCGATCGAACGTTCGGGCTCGGCATGGAGCGCGCGGGCCAGCAGCCCATCGCGGGTGAGCGCGGCGACCGGCGCCGAGGCGAGCTCGGGCGCGCGGCGCAGCTCGCCGATCAGCGTCATGGCGTCGTGCATGAGCGAAAGCGGGGTCTCGGTTGTATCCGCGACCAGGGCGGCACCGGCAACGGCGCCCGCGTGATCCAGCACGGTGGCAGACTTGGCGGCGCAAAAGTCGACAAAGCGCTTGTAGCCGGCGCACTTGACCATGCACTCGGCGGTCTTGCGGGCGGCGGGGTCGATGTCCACGGCCACGATACGCGCCTGGCGCTCGCTCGCTGCCGCCTCGCGTTCGCGTGCCTCGGCAAGCAGCTGCTCCCACAGGGCGGGATCGTGCAACTGCCAGCCCTCAAAGCCCCAGCGCTCGCGGGCAGCACCCGGGGCGCGGTCGGTCAGGATATTCACGGCCTCCAACAGCAGGCCGCCGCCGGCGCACGAGGCATCAATCAGCGTGGGCAGAGCCTCGTTCTCGTAATCGTCGGCCGTCAGCTCGCGCTCGCACAGTGCGGTCCAGCCGACCTGCGCCAGCACCAGGGCGGCGTAGTCGGGGCGCAGCACGTGCGCGCCCTCGCCGGCACGGGTCGCCGCGGGCGGCAGACGCTTGAACAGCGGGTCGCCCGAAAGGTCCAGGCTAATGCTCGCGCGGCGCTGACGCAGCGAAAGCAGCAGGTGAACGTCGGGGTCGGCGGCGTCGACGTCGGCGCGGCGGCCCGTGGTCTCGGCCAGGCGGTCGCACAGCGCGTCCTTGGCGCGCAGGGCGGAGAAACGTGTGTTGCGCAGCTGCTCGGTCACGCCGCGGGCGGTGATGGCGATGGTGGCGCTGGAACGGACAATGTTCTCCCAGGCGATGTCGTATACACCGTCGTACAGCTCGTCGGCATCCTGCGCCTCAAAGCGCCCGAGTACCACGAACACGCGGCTCGCCAGGCGCGACCACAGACAGGCGCGGTAGCCCTCTTCGAGCTCGCCCTCAAACGTAGCGCGGCCCTTCAGGCGGCGGACATGCGAAAGCCCGAGCCGCTTGAGCTCGTCGGCGAGTGCGGATTCAAAGCCCTCGGGGCAGCTTGCGTAAAATTCCATGGGTGACCTCTCTGGTTGCGTCGCTCCATTATATGATGGATGCTTCGTTTGCTCTCGCCCTCGAAAGGAACCCATATGATTGATGCGTGCCCCGATTCCGCCGTGCTCTTTTTTGACGTGGACGGCACGCTGACGTTTTTTGATCCCGACGATATGACCGATAAGGACTTTTCGGCGGTTCGCCCCTCGAGGGCGGTCATCGAGGCGTTTCATCGTCTGCGCGATGCGGGGCACAAGGCGTTTATTTGCACGGGTCGTCCCCTGTGGCTCATCGCCGATAGCCTGCGCGCACTGGAGCCTGCGGGTATCGTGGCCATGGCGGGTGCCACGCTCGAGGTCGAGGGCCGCGTGGTGCATGAGGACTGCTTTGACGAGGATGTTATCGCGGAGCTCGCGCGTCGCATTTCTGTGGCGGGCGGCGAGGCGTTGTTCGAGACGAACGGTGCCACCTATTCACTTGAGCCAGTTGGTGTCGAACAGTCATTTCTGCTAGGCGCCGGCGTGGTGCACAGCGTCGAGGAAATGCGCGTCGACGGTCGTTTGCGCGTAGGCAAGGTGTGCCTGAATGCACCTAACCTGGCGCGCGTGGCCAACGACGACGGCTTTATCGAACGCAACTTTGAGCTGTGCAACACCGGCGGGGAAAACCGCGAGCTGAGCCCCAAGGGCATCGATAAGGGCGTGGGCGTGGCGCGGGCACTGGAGTATCTGGGTCGCGCCGATAACGCGCGCACCTTTGGCTTTGGCGATTCGGGCAACGACCTGGGCATGCTCGCCGCCGTCGAGACGGCCGTAGCCATGGGCAACGCCATGCCCGAGGTCAAGGCAGTCGCTGACTACGTGACCGACGACGTCGCGCACGACGGCACCGTCACAGCGATGCAGCATTTCGGCCTCATCTAATGAATCCCGCGTTCTGACGTTTGCTCAAACTGCGACTCTTTGCTTTTGCATGCTCAATCGATTTATCAATCCAAACACTGAGGTGTTTATACCGTTCGCCGAGAAGATAAAAACCCGCAGCTCAAGCCTTGATAAACATAGGTAAAGTGTTTAGCAGTTTATCGCCCATGTGCAAGCGAAAGGAATCAGGCAGATGGCAATCAAGGTGTTCGCTGACGGTGCAAACCTCGAGGGCATGCTCGACATGTACGAGAACGGCAACGTTCAGGGTTTCACGACTAACCCGTCCCTTATGAAGAAGGGCGGCGTGACGGATTACCGCGCGTTTGCCAAGGAGGTCCTGGCCCACATCACCGATGTGTCCGTCTCGTTTGAGGTCTTTGCCGATGACGTCGAGACCATGGAGGTCGAGGCCCGCGAGATCGCTACCTGGGCCGAGAACGTCTACGTCAAGATTCCGTGCGTGACCACCAAGGGTGAGTCCACCGCCGAGCTGGTGCGCAAGCTTTCTGCCGACGGCATCAAGGTCAACGTCACCACCATCTTTACGCCTGCGCAGGTCGATGAGATGGTCGAGGCCGTTGACGCCGAGGCACCGTCCATCATTTCGCTCTTTGCCGGCCGTATCGCCGACACCGGCGTCGATCCCATTCCGTTTATGACGGAGTCGGTCAAGAAGGCCGCCGCCAAGCCCAACTGCGAGGTCCTGTGGGCATCCACGCGCGAGCTCATCAACATTTACCAGGCCGAGGCCTGTGGTTGCCAGATCATCACAGTGCCCAACAGCATCTTGGCCAAGCGCAAGAACATCGGTCGCGACCCGTACGAGGTCTCGCTCGACACCGTCCGCGGCTTTGCCAAGGATATCGCCTCGCTCGGATTCCACATCCTGCCTTAACGCGAACACTGGCTGCGCCGCGGGTTGTTCGCCCCGGCCTTTCCTTTCCCTATCGCTCACGCGCTTCGCGAGGGTCGCACTAGGCAAAGGAAAGGCCGGGGCTGCCGACACGAACTTGCCGACAAGTTAGCACTTGGTTCCCATGTCCTGCCATGGGTAAGGTACCCCCGCCTGCGCCGTGCAAAATCGAGAGTATTCAGCAGGGTAAAGGCGTTTACCAGCTAGTTGAAGCACGGAACAGCCCCCGTTTTGGCCCTGACGACGCTAAAACGGGGGCTGTTTTTGACTTTGTTGCCTCTGAGAGGCGTCCGGAACGGCAGAAATTGCAGAATACTCTCGATTTTGCACATCGCGACCGGGGGGACCCTTGCTTTAGGCGGTTTACTTGCCCTGCACGAGGCTTGGCTGGTGCTGTCTCTTTGATGGGATGGCACCTTTTTGTTGCCGACGTAAGCGGGTGGGCGACGACAGCGGGGCCGCGCTCCCGCTCGCACGGAAATTCTCTCCTCCGGGGCATGTTGCGCAACAAGTTTGGTTGCCTTGGGCCTAGCCTTAGCGTGTGGAAGGAAAACGAAAGGAAGGGGACCCCATGTTCTGTCCCAAATGCGGTACTCGGAATGTCGATGAGGCCAGATTCTGTGTGGCTTGCGGCAATCCGCTCCCCGCGGTAGCTGTTGAAACCGCCCCCCCCTCGGGCGAAACCGGTAATCCGGCTGTAGCCTCAGACATGGCACCTGGTGTCGCGCCCACTCAGCAAAGCGCGGCATCCAAGTCCGCCAAAATGCCCGGTGCCAAGAATAAGACTCCAATTTTTATTGGTGTCGCAGTCGTCATCGTCGCGTTCGTGCTGAACGTTGTCTTCTTTGTCATGCCTGTGCTTAAGGGGGCGCACGAGGGCGACGTGGTCAAGTTTGGCTCCTATGAGCAAGACGGCGACACCTCAAACGGCAAGGAACCCATCGAGTGGCGCGTCTTGGAGGTCGACGGCGACCGTGCCTACGTCGTGAGCGAGAAGGCCCTCGATGCTCATGCTTTCAACGAAGACGCGGATGACGGCAACGACTGGAACTCCTCCGACCTCAAGGCGTGGCTCGAAGAGGACTTTGCTTCCCAGGCGTTTACGGACGATGAGATAAATGAGATTGATGGAGTCCCCACGCTACTTTCCGCCGACGAGGCGCGGAGCTATTTTGGGGGCTACGGTATGTGCGAACCGACCCAGCAGGCCGTGAACAACGGCGCATATAAGGACGAGGATAACGGCGCATGCGTCTGGTGGCTTCGTTCGTCGGGTGCCGACTCGGACTTCGCGGCCCTCGTCGCCGCAGACGGCTACGTGGACTCCGACGGCTACTACGTGAACTGCTCGGACGTCGCTGTTCGTCCCGCTTTATGGATCAATCTGTAATCTAACAATCTTCTAATCTATAACTATCATGGATGTATCCAAGACGATCCGGCCCGAGTTAGCAGTCATCGCCAAGGCAAAAGCCGTTCCTCGATAAATATCGCCCCGGCTCTCAATCGTGAGAGCTGGGGCGTTTCGCTATTGCGGGACTGTCAGACTTGCAAGTTTTTGTCATCACGTGAGAAGAACTTGCAAAGTTTGCAAGTTCTTTCCATCGAGTGAGAAATACTTGCAGGCTGAACGATGGATGGCGGCGGCTCGCCCTTCTGTTACTTCCCCTGCACCATGGTGAGGGAGATCTTTTTGCGGTCGCGGTCGACCTTCTCTACCCACACCTTTACCGTATCACCGACGCGCACCACGTCGCTGGGGTGCTTAACGAAGCGGTTGGCCAGCTTGGAGATGTGCACGAGGCCGTCCTGGTGCACGCCCACGTCGACAAAGGCGCCAAAGTCGACGACGTTGCGCACCGTGCCTTTGAGCTCCATGCCGGGCTCCAGGTCGTCGATGGAAAGCGCCGAGCGGCTAAAGACCACTTCGGGCGCGTCGTCGCGCGGGTCGCGGCCGGGCTTTTTGAGCTCGTTGACGATGTCGATGAGCGTGAGGGTGCCGCAGTCCAGGTCACTTGCCAGCGTCGAGATGCTGCCCAGGCGGCGCTCAATGTCGGGCACGCCGCCGCGGCTGAGCTCGCTGGCCGCCACGCCGGCGCGCTCCAGGACGGACGTCGCCACCTCGTAGCTCTCGGGGTGGACGCTTGTGGCGTCGAGCGGATTCTTGCCGCCGCTAATGCGCAGGAAGCCTGCGGCGTTGAGATATGCCTTGGGCCCCAGCTTGGGGACCTTCTTGAGCTGGCGGCGATCGGTAAAGGCGCCGTTTTCCTCGCGGTAGGCAACGATGTTCTTGGCCACGCTCGGCGTGATGCCCGACACGTATCCCAGCAGGCTCGCGCTCGCGGTGTTCACGTCGACGCCCACACGGTTGACGACGTCCTCCACCACGTGGCCCAGTGTGCGCGAAAGCTCGGCTTGGTCAAGGTCGTGCTGATACTGGCCCACGCCGATGGACTGGGGCGGAATCTTGACGAGCTCCGCCAGCGGGTCTTGCAGGCGGCGGCCCAGGCTCATGGCGCCGCGCACGGTGACGTCCAGGTCGGGGTACTCCTGGCTCGCGAGCTCGGAGGCCGAGTAGACCGACGCGCCGGCCTCGTTGACGATGGTGTAGCGCAGACTGGGCGCCTGCTCGGCAATGAACTCCGAGACGACTTCCTCGGTCTCGCGGCTGGCGGTGCCGTTGCCGATGACGATGGTGTTGACGCCGTCCTTCTTGACGAGGCGGGCGAGCTCGCGCTTGGTGCCGGCGACGTCGTGGCGCGGCTTGGTGGGGTAGACCACGCCGTGGTCGAGCAGCTTGCCGGTCTCGTCCATGACGGCGACCTTGCAGCCGGTGCGGTAGCCCGGGTCGAGCGCGAGCACGCGGGCGCCGCGGACGGGGCGGGCCGAGAGCAGGCCCTCGAGATTCTTGGCAAAGACGTTGATGGCCTCGGTCTGGGCGCGAACGGTGAGCTTGGCGCGGGCCTCGCGCTCCAGCGAGGGGGCCATGAGACGCTTGTAGCCGTCGGCGATGGCGGCGTCAAAGACGGGCGCGAAGACGCCCTGGCGGCGGGGCCAACGGCTGCCGAGGCGCGCCGTGGCGGCGGCGCCGTCGACGTTTACGCGCACGCGGAGCTTGCCCTCGCGCTCGCCGCGGTCGATGGCCAGCACGCGGTGGTTGGGGATGCGGCGCAGCGGCTCGTCAAAGTTGTAGTAGGGCTCGTAGGGAGTCTTCTCGGCGGGGTCGGTTGCCTCGACGACGATATCGGCGGTGTTTTGCGTAAAGGCACGCAGGTCGGCGACGTTTTCGGGGTCCTCGGCCACCGTCTCGGCCACGATGTCGGCCGCACCGGCGAGCGCCTTCTCGGGCGTGTCGAAGCCCGCCTCTTCGTTAACGTAGGCCGCGGCGGCGTCGAGCGCGCTGCCCTTGGCGGATGCCTGCATGATGATCATGTTGGCGAGCGGCTCCAGGCCGGCCTCGCGAGCCTTCTGCGCGCGGGTCATGCGCTTTTTGCGGTAGGGCTTGTAGAGGTCCTCGACGCGCTGGAGCTGCGTGGCCTCGCGAATCTGCTGCTCGAGCTCGGGCGTGAGTTTGCCCTGAGCGTCGATGAGCAGGATGACGTCCTCTTTACGCTGCTCAAGGTTGCGCAGGTAGGACAGGCGCTCGTCGAGCGCACGCAGGGCGACATCGTCCATGCCGCCCGTGGCTTCCTTGCGGTAGCGCGAGATAAAGGGGATGGTGTTGCCCTCGTCGATGAGCTTGACGGCCGCCTCGACGTTGGCGGCCTTAAGGTTGAGCTCGCGGGCGAGCTGGGCGATAAGATCCATGGAACTCCTTGCGTTTAAGGTGCGTTTGCAGCACAGGGCTACCAAGGATACCACCCGCCCCAAGAAGACTGGTCTGGGCCTGCGCCACGAAAACGGCCTATCTACTACGTTTGACCCGTATGGGTTGACCATACCTGGTTTTTCCGAAAATCGGCAAGCCGTCTACCTGCGGTTTTGATTTCGCGAAAATTGGCATGGTTGAGGGTAGTCGGCTAAACGTAGTAGATGGGCCCATTTCGTGGCAGACGATTCAAGCCGAGGCGCAAAATAGCCCCCGGGCCAAGAAAATCATAACCAACGTAGTCAAAAAAGCCCCGCGGGCAGGAGGCTGCTCGCGGGGCGAAGAAGAGGGGCTTATTTGTGGCGGGCCGAAGGGGTTCGGCGTAGAGTTTGCCGCGGCCCGCTCGGGCTTTACAGCTCGACGAGCTGGCCGGTCTCGGCGGCCTCCTTGACGGCGTTGAGAAGCGTGAGCGTCTTGACGTTGTCGGCGGGGGTCACGACGGGCTCGACCTCGCGACGCACGACCTTCACAAAGTGCTTGAGCTGCATCTTGTGCGGCAGCGCCGGGTCCACAGCCGGGATCTCCATCTGCAGCGGCTTGTGCCAGTTAGAGGCGCCGTCATAGGAGAACTGGTGCAGGCGGGGCAGCGACAGGGCGCCCTTGGTGCCGCCGATAAAGTAAGCGTCGGCGTCGAAGGGGCGGTACTGCGGATCCTCGCGAGCGGTTGCCTCCCAGTTCCAGGGGCTGGCGGTGGCGTCGGAGATAGTCATGCTCGCAAGCGCGCCATCGGCAAAGCGGACGTTGACCACGGCGGAGTCCTCGGTCTCAAAACCGCGGGCGGCGCTGGACTGCATGCCCTGGACGGCGACGGGCTCGCCCAGCAGGTAGCGGAGCAGGTCGACGTCGTGCACCAGGTTGACCAGGATCGGGCCGGCGCCCTTCTTGTGGCGCCACTCGACGTCGAAGTACTCGTCGTTCTTATAGATCATGTAGTGGAAGCTCGAGACAGTGAGTTTGCCCAGCTCTCCGGACTCGATGATCTCCTTGGCTTTGTTGACGAAGGGGTTGTGGCGACGGTGCTGACCCACGAGCACGGGCACGCCGGCGGTCTCGGCCTCGGCGGCGAAGGCCTGCGCGTCCTCCAGGTCGTTGGAGATCGGCTTTTCGACCAGCGGCACGATGTTGCGCTTGACGGCCTCGCGGGCGACGCCCAGGTGCAGGTCGTTGGGCGTGGCGATGATGACGGCCTCGGGCTTGACCTCGTCCATCATCTGGGCGGGATCGGTAAAGAACGGCACGCCGGCGGCCTCGGCCGTGGCGCGGGCGCCCTCAAAGGCGTCGGCGATGGCGACGAGCTCGGCCTCGGGCTCCTCGGTGACAAAGCGGATGTGGTTGCGGCCCATGGCGCCGGCGCCGATGACGGCAATGCGGACGGGGTTGAGCTCAGACATTTCGACTCCTTAATGCTGGTGGCGATGGAATGCGGCAAGGGGGCGGCCCTTGCCGCATCAAGCAAAACTAAGCGGCCTTCTTCTTGCTGTCGGAGACCATCATGTAGACGGTGAGCACGACGGCGATGGCGGCGATCACGATGGCGCCGTAGAAGGACTGCTGGTAGGCGGCGCTGCCGGCCTCGGCGTGATACAGCACGGCGGTGATGGGCTGGCTGATCCAGGTGGAAGCGGCGTAGCCCAGGAACATGATGCCGTAGTTGACGCCGATGTTGCTGGTACCGAAGGCGCCACCGGTGAGCGGCGGGTAGATGACGAGCAGGGCGCCAAAGCTAAAGCCGAGCAGGGCGAGCGCCACGAAGAACATGCTCTGCGTAAAGCTCATCGACATGATGACGAGCGCGACGATGGTGACGACAAGGCTGATGAGCAGCGACTTGTAGGCACCGATCTTGTCGATGATCTGGCCAAAGGACAGGCGACCGACCAGGTTGGCACAGGTGTTGACGGAGACGACCACACCGCCGAGGGCGACGGCCGCGGCACTTGTGGGGTCGGCGAAGAGCTGGACGGCGGCGATGGAGGCAACCTTGCCGACAAGCAGGGTGCCGGCGGTGGCGGCGAAGGCGAAGGTGATGATGAGGACCCAGAAGCGCGGGGTCTTGACCATCTCGCCCGGGGTGAGGTCGCCGAAGGTGCCGGCGTGCGCGCCGCCCTTGGGGGCCTCGAAGCCCTTGGGCAGCCAGCCGGTCTGGGGGGCCTTCAGGAACAGGGCGGAGGCGGCGATCATCACAAAGAAGATGACGCCGAGCGCCTTCAACGCGCCGAAGATGCCAAGGCTCGGGATGAGCAGCGAGGCGAGCACCGGGGACAGCACGGCGGGGCCGGCGGTCGAGGCGGCCAGGGTGATGCCGGAGGCGAGGCCCTTCTTGTCGATGAACCACTTTTGGCCCGTGGTGAGAGCCGGGTTGTAGCCCAGGCCGTTGCCGACGGCGGCGACGAGCGAGAACCACAGGTAGAACTGCCACGGCTCGGTGACGGTGCCGGACATGAACCAGCCCACGCCGTAGCACACGGCGGCGGCAATCACGACGTTGCGGGGGCCGATCTTATCGGAGATGCGGCCGGCGAAGATGCCCGTAACGGCCATGATGGTCTGAAAGACCGGGAAAGCCCAGGTGAGGGCGCTGGACCACTCGGGGTAGACGGCGAGCAGGTTTTTGCTCACGACGGAATACAGCGCGATGGAGCTGATGAAGAACATGGTGACGCACGCGGCGGAAAGCACGACGGCGCGACCCTTATTGGAGTTGGTGGAAGCCATTGGACTCTTTCTAATCGATGCGGGGAGGGGAGGGGTTTGCCCCATGCCCCTCTCTACTGGGTTGGTTTACTGGTCGGTCGGCTTGGCGACGCCGGACTCGTCGGACCAGAGCTCGACACCATTGTTCTTAAGGTAGTTGTCGGCGTATGCGCGACGGCCGCCGGGCTTGGCGGTGAGGTCGCCCATCATGTTGGAGAAACCGCCATCGACCTTGATGGCGTCGCCGGTGGTAAAGTCCGAGCGCTTGGACGCCAGGAACATGACGGCGTTGGCGATATCGCTGACCTCGCCGATGCGGCGCGTGGCGATTAGGCGGCTGCGGCTCTTCTCGACCTCGGGGTCGGCGTAGAAGTTGGCCGACATGGGGGTCTTGACGAAGCAGGGCTCGACGCAGTTGGAGCGCACGCCATACGGGCCCCACTCGGCGGCAAGCATCTTGGACATCATGTTGACGCCGGCCTTGGTGGAGCTGTACACGCCCGAGAACGTCTCGGGGGAGTGGCTGGCGACGGTCGAGATGTGCACCAGACGGCCCTGGCCGGCCTTGATCATCTCGCGACCAAAGCGCTGCGAGGTGATGAAATAGCCGGTGAGGTTGACGTTGAGCACCTGCTCCCAGTCGCTCAGCGGCAGGTCCTCCATAGCGGCGAAGCGCAGGATGCCGGCGGTGTTGACGAGGACGTCGACGCGGCCGAAGTTGGCGATGGTGGCGTCGACGGCGGCCTGAACCTCGGCCTCGTCGGTGGCGTTCATCTTGTAGCCTTCGGCGTGGATGCCAAACTCGGCAGCGAGGTCGGCGGCAGCGGCCTTGACCTTCTCCTCATCCAGGTCGAGCATGACGACGTTGGCGCCATTGCGGGCGAACTCGCGGCAGATCTCGGCGCCCATACCGCCGAGTGCGCCGGTCACGGCGCAGACATCGCCCTCGAGCTTAAGCCAATTGCTCATAGGAACTTCCCTTCTTGTGCCTCCCAGTGAGTCGCTCCCATTAACCGACCCACGTGGTTTTCGCTGGTTATCGTATGCTTTGCGTTTGCGCAGGTGAATTGCATATTTGTTAGAATGGTGTTAACTGTAGGTTTACACCGTGTGCCGCAGTTTGCCTGTGTTGAGCGTGTGGCCTGCGAAAACGACCCCCTGCGGCAGCGTGTGGCCGTACGTGCGAAAACGGAGAGATGACGTGTACGATCGACGACTTGAGGCTATTTCGGCCGCCGCGGAGCTGGGAAGTTTCTCGCGTGCCGCGGCAAAGCTGCGCGTGTCGACGCCGGCGCTCGTCAAACAGGTGTCGGGGTTCGAGGCCGAGTTCGGTATTACGCTGTTCGAGCGCTCACATTCGGGCGTTAAGGTGACGCCGGCGGGGGCATTGCTGGTGGACGATGCGCGCTCGATCATGCGCCAGTCCGAGGACGCGCTGCGCCGTGCCCGACGCGCGGCGGGCGATGGCGGCGCGGTGCGCCTGGGCGTATCGATGATGTGCCCGGGGCGTCAGACGCTTTCAATGTGGACGGGCGTGCACGAGCTGGAGCCGTCGCTGCGTTTTGAGATCGTGCCGGTGAGCGACCTGTACGATGAACGCGAGGCCGTCATGCGAAGCCTGGGTCGCGAGGTCGATGTGGTGCAGTCGAGCTTTTCGACCCCGCGCTGGGGCGACGCCTGCCAAAAGCTCCTCATCGTCAACGTACCGTTTTTTATCGATGTGCCGCGCACGAGTCCGCTCGCGCGCAAGAGCCGCATTACGGTCGCCGACCTGGAGGGCATGCGCCTGCGCGTGCTGCGTCACGGCAACGACGCCATGGACAGCCTGCGCATCGACCTGTTGGCCGACGGCGGCGTGGATGTGATCGACGTGGACAGCTTCGACTTCGCGCTCTTTAACGAGGCCGAGGAAAAGGGCGACGCGGTGCTCACCTGTGGCGCGTGGTCGGGCGTGCACCCGGCATTTGTGGGCGTGCCGTTCCTATGCGGTCGCGAGGTGCCGGTCTACCTGCACTACCCGCTCGAACCCACCTTACAAGTGCAAAAATTCGTCAACGCCATAGCCCAACTCCTCAAGTAGCTCATTTGGGACGGGGCTTTTTGACTACTTTTGCCGCCCTTACAAAACGAGGCCCTGGCCAAACGGCCAGGGCCTCGCAAACTTTTATTCCGTTCTAAACGACGGGCTGATCGCACGCAGGAGGGCGCCCCGGGGGCGGCGGGGTATTTCCTCCGCGCGCAGTTTCTTAAGCGTTGCGAGAATGTTTGAGCACGGAGGAATTACCCCGCCGCCCCCGGGGCGCCCTCCGTCAGTAGTCGGTCCTACTCCAGCTCAAACGCTCCAGTGTAGAGCTGATAGTAGTAGCCGCGTTTGGCAATCAGCTCGTCGTGGTTGCCGCGCTCGATGATGCGGCCGTGATCCAGGCAGATGATCGCGTCGGAGTTGCGCACGGTGGAGAGACGGTGTGCGATGACAAACGTCGTGCGGCCCTCCATGAGCTTGTCCATGCCGGCCTGCACGATAGCCTCGGTGCGGGTGTCGATGGAGCTCGTGGCCTCGTCCAGAATCATTGCCGGCGGGTCGGCGACAGCCGCGCGTGCAATCGAGATCAGCTGGCGCTGGCCCTGCGACAGCTGCGCGCCGTTGCCGGTGAGCATGGTGTCGTAGCCGTCGGGCAGGCGGGTGATAAAGTCGTCCGCGCCCGCGAGCTTGGCCGCCGCGATGCACTCCTCGTCGGTGGCGTCCAGGTTGCCGTAGCGGATGTTGTCCATCACGGTGCCGGTGAACAGGTTCACGTCCTGCAGTACCACGCCCAGCGAACGGCGCAGGTCGGACTTGCGAATCTTGTTGACGTTGATGCCGTCGTAGCGGATCTTGCCGTCGGCAATGTCGTAGAAGCGGTTGATGAGGTTAGTGATGGTCGTCTTGCCGGCACCGGTGGCGCCGACAAACGCGACCTTCTGGCCCGGCTTGGCGTACACAGACACGCCGTGCAGCACCTCGTGGTCGGGCGTATAGCCAAAGTCCACGTTGTCCATGACCAGGTCGCCACGCAGCGGCACGTACTCGATCTCGCCCGTTGCACGGTGCGGGTGCTTCCAGGCCCACATGCCGGTGCGGTGGTCGGCCTCCTCGAGCTGCCAGGTGTCGGGATTCACCTGTGCGTTGACGAGCGTCACGTAGCCCTCGTCGGCCTCGGGCTCCTCGTCGAGTAGCTCAAAGATACGCTCGGCGCCGGCAAGGCCCATGACCACGGCGTTGATCTGCTGCGAGATCTGGCCGATCTGGCCGCAGAACTGCTTGGTCATGTTGAGGAACGGCACCACGACGGCGATGGAGAGCGCCATGCCCGAGAGGCTCAGGTTGGGCACGCCCAGCGCCAGGAAGATGCCGCCGGTCAGCGCGACCAGCACGTAGAGCAAGTCGCCCAGGTTCCCGAGGATCGGCATGAGGATGTTGGCGTACATGTTGGCCTTCTGCGAGACCTCGAAGAGCTTCTCGTTGCGCTCGTCAAAATCGGCCTCGGCGGCGGACTCGTGACAGAACGCCTTGACGACTTTCTGGCCGTTCATGACTTCCTCGATATGGCCCTCGACCACGCCGAGCTCGGCCTGCTGCGCGATAAAGAAGCGCGCGGAGTTGGAGCCGAGCAGCTTGGTCATAAAGGTCATAAAGGCGACGCCGGCAATGATGACCAGGCACATCCACGCGCTGTAGTACAGCATGATGAAGAACACGGTGACGATGACGATGATCGTCATGAGCAGGTTGGGCAGCGACTGGCTGATCATCTGGCGCAGCGTGTCGATGTCGTTGGTGTAGTGGCTCATGATGTCGCCGCGCTGGTGCGTGTCGAAGTAGCGGATCGGCAGGTCCTGCATGCGGTTGAACATCTTCTCGCGCAGCTTCTCGAGCGAGCCCTGCGTGATGACGGCCATGGCGCGGTTCCAGAAGAGCGAGGAGGCGACGCCCACGGCATAGATGCAACCGAGGGTGGTCACAAGCTTCAAGATCTTGGGCTGCGCGGCCGTCCAGTCGCCCGACTGCCACGATTCGCTAATGACCTGCAGCGCGCTCTGGAGAAACGTCGCGCCGATGGAATTGATGATGGCGCAGAGCACCACGCCGGCGACGACGAGGGGCAAAAGCACTGGGTAGAAGCCAAAGAGCATCTTGATCAGGCGCGTCATGGTGCCGCCCTTGCGGTTGCGCGCGCGCTCGGCGGTAGCTGCCTTACTCATGTGCCTCGCCTCCTTCCTGGATCTGAGCTTGCGGTGCGGATGCCTCGGTGTCGGCTGCGGCGGTCTCGCCCGCGTCCTCGCCTTCGGCACTCATCTTATTTTGCGAGGTAAAGGTCTCGCGGTAAATCTCGCTCGTCTTGAGCAGCTCATCGTGGTTGCCGATGTCCTTGATGCGGCCACCCTCCATGACGATGATGCGGTCAGCATCCTGCACGGAGCTAATACGCTGGGCGATGATGAGTTTGGTCGTGTTGGGCAGGTAGCTCGCCAGGCCCTCGCGGATCTTGGCGTCGGTCTTGGTGTCGACGGCGCTCGTGGAGTCGTCCAGGATCAGAATCTTGGGGCGACGCAGCAGGGCGCGCGCGATGCACAGGCGCTGCTTCTGGCCGCCGGAGACGTTGGAGCCGCCCTGCTCAATCCAGGTGTCGTAGCCCTTGGGGAAGCCGTCGACAAACTCGTCGGCGCAGGCCAGATGTGCGGCCTCGCGGACCTCCTCATCGGTGGCGTTGGGGTCGCCCCAGCGCAGGTTCTCGGCGATGGTGCCGCTAAACAGCACGTTTTTCTGCAGCACCATGGCTACCTGGTGGCGCAGCGCGTCCAAATCGTAATTGCGTACGTCCACGCCGCCGACGCGCACGGTGCCCTCGGTGACATCGTACAGGCGGGCGATCAGGTTCACGAGCGTCGACTTGGCCGAGCCGGTGCCACCGATAATACCGATGGTCTCGCCGCTCTTAATATGCAGGTCGATATCGTCGAGCGCCTGGCGTTTTGCATGCTCGGAATACTTAAAGCTCACGTGATCGAAGTCGATGGAGCCGTCGGCAACCTCGTGCACGGGCTCGGTCGGGTCGGCGATCGTGGGCTTGGCGGCCAGCACCTCGGTAATGCGGTGTGCCGACTCGTCGGCCATGGTCACCATGACAAAGATCATCGACAGCTGCATCAGGCTCATCAGAATCTGGAAGCCGTAGGTAAAGATGGAGGAGAGCTGGCCCACGTCGAACAGGGTGCCCTGGCTCGTGATGATGAGCTCGGAACCCAGGTAGATGATGACGACGAACGCGCCGTTGACGCAGATGTTCATCATAGGGTTGTTGAAGGCGAGCAGCTTCTCGGCGCGGGTAAAGTCCATCTGGACGTCGCGCGCGGCGGTGGCGAACTTCTCCTTCTCGTAGTCCTGGCGCACGTAGCTCTTGACCACGCGCATGCCGGTGACGTTTTCCTCCACAGACTCGTTGAGCGCGTCGTACTTATGGAAGACGCGGGCAAAGATCGGGCGCACCTTATAGATGATGAAGAACAGGCCAAAGCCCAGCAGCGGAATGATGACCAGGTAGACCATGGCGACGCTGCCGCCCATGGCGTATGCCATGGTAAAGGCAAAGACCAGCACCAGCGGCGAGCGCACAGCGATGCGGATGAGCATCATAAAGGCCTGCTGCACGTTGTTGATGTCGGTGGTGAGGCGGGTGACGAGCGAGGAGCTCGAGAACTCGTCGATGTTGGCGAAGCTGAACGTCTGGATCTTGTAGAACAGGTCGCGACGCAGGTTCTTGGCAAAGCCGCAGCTGGCATGGCTGCAGGTGATGCCCGCGGCGGCGCCAAAGGCGAGCGACGTCAGCGCGATGAGTACGAGAAGGCCGGCGGTGGGCAGCATCTCGGTAACGGCGGTGCCGTCCTTGATGGCGTCGATCATGTCGGCGGTGATAAACGGGATCATCATCTGGCAGATTACCTCGCCAAGCACCAGCAGCGGCGTGGCGATCGTGACCTTCATGTAATCGCGGATGCTGCCCATGAGAGTTTTAATCATCCAGTTCCTCCCAGGTTACGCGGATTTTCTCAAGCATTTCGGCGAGCTGTTCGCGCTCGTCGTGAGTGAGGGCACTAAAGGCCTGCTCCCTAAAGCGGATGCGGGCGGCCTGGTCGATGCGGGCCTTCTCCCAGCCGACTTCGGTCAGGCGAATGGTGAGCTGCCGGCGATCTTTTGGATTGCGGCTGCGCTCGATGATGCCGGCGCACTCGAGCTTGGACAAGATCTCGGAAAGCGACCCCGGCTTGAGGTCGAAGTGCATGCCGAGTTCCTGCTGCGACATCTCGCCGTTTTCCTGCTTGGCGAGCAAGCAGACGATGGGCGCCTTGCCGGACACGCCGCCGCCGTGAAAGTGCATGTAGTGGCCACAAAAGCCCAGGCCGCTCAGGATGCGCTTGGCGAGCTTGTCTTCGGCGCTGACCGCTTCGGGCATGTCTGCCGGTTGCAATGGGTCGCCGCCGGGCTCGTGCGGGCGAAGGTTAAGGGGTTCATCGCACATGAATTCGTATCGCTCCTTTCTTTAGTTAGGTAGTTGGATTGTTTTGTGCCTAACTAATTTAGGAGTGCCACACGAGAATGTCAAGGTACCAAACTTGTTGTTGCGCGGTTTTACCAAACCGCGCAACGGCTCGACGCTGCGCGGGCCGCATTTGGACAATCTGACGTTCAACTTCAAGGGCGCGACCAGAAGGTCAGCGCCCTTTCGTTTCACGTCACCTTGTCTCAAATGCGACCCGCTCGCTGGCATTGCCAAAACATCGGCGTTGCCATGGACCAAACCTGCCAAAAAGGGACAGGTTTATTTTGGTCGGTTTTATCTGGGGAAACGACGGTTTGGTGCTGGGGGCAGCTAAAAGAGCCCCGTCCCAAATTAGCTGCCCGTGCAAGCAAGACGACCAAGATTGATGATCTGCCCGCGATGGAGGAAAACGGATCATTTTGGGCCGTGATGGCACCCTTTCGAAGCTGTTTCGCCCAAAACTATGCCGGTTTACGGGGCTGGACCGCGATTCTCCAACCATGCAAAAATCGGTGGAAAGAAAACCGCAGGTAGAAGGCTTGCTATGATTTGAAAATAGGGGGTGTGGTTGGCTCATTCAAGTTCAGCCCCGTAATCCGGCATAGTTTTGAAATGGCACTGAATGAGTGGCGGCAAATGAGTCGCAATGAAGCAGGCTAGTCCCTCGTTTCCGTAACCTTTCCGCAACAATTCGCCCTTCGCGGTGCAAGCTTCCGCCTGCAGCGTTCCCTGCGCTACACTTAGTCGCACTGTGGCGACTTTGCGCCGCTCCCGACCCAAGGGGGACACTCATGAAGAACACTCAGCTGCTGCTGATCAACGATATGTGCGGCTACGGCAAGGTCGCGCTTTCCGCCATGCTGCCGGTGCTGTCGCACATGGGCTACCGTATCCACAACCTGCCGACGGCGCTTGTGTCCGATACGCTCAACTATCCCAAGTTCTACATCCACGACACTACGGAGTACGTGCGTCAGAGTCTCGCCATCTGGGAAGAGCTCGGCTTTGAGTTCGATGCCATCTCGACCGGCTTTATCGTGACCGAGGAAGAGACACGCATCATCTCGGACTTCTGCCACCGTCGCGCGCAAAAGGGCACCAAGGTGTTCGTCGACCCCATCATGGGCGACAACGGCAAACTCTATGCCGGTGTGCCCGAGTCCACGATCGGCCTCATGAGGCATCTGCTCGAGTGCGCCGACTATGCGGTGCCCAACTACACCGAGGCCTGCCTGCTCACCGACACGCCCATCGCCGATCACATCACGCCCGACGAGGCCCGCGTCCTTGTGGACGCCATGCGCGCGCTGGGCGCCAAGTCGGTGGTCATTACGAGCGCTGTGGTCGACGGCACGAACGCCGTTATCGGTTACGACCACGTGGCGGGCGAGTACTTTACGATTCCCTTCGAGCTGATCCCGGTCTACTTCCCGGGCACGGGCGACACGTTCTCGGCGGTGCTCGTCGGCCGCGTTATGGCAGGCTGGAGCCTGCAGCGCGCGACGGCCGATGCCATGCGCGTGGTGGCAGAGCTTATCGAGCGTAATGCCGACCAGGAGGACAAGTCCGCGGGCCTGCCCATTGAGGCCTGCCTGGATGTGATCGACCATGAGTAGCGCTGGCGATGGCGGCGCCGAGGTCGCGGGCGAGGGCAAGCCGCTGGGCGCACCGCGTGGCAAGCGCCCACGTATTCGCATTAGCTGCGTTAATCAGCTGGGCACGTGTCGTTGCCATCACGGGCACAAGCCGGGCGACGTGTTCGACTTCGACCGCGACCGCGGCAAGATGTGCTCCATGGCCTGCCACGTGGGCTTTCCCTATATCGATATCCTGCGCTATGGCGGAACCGTGCCCGGCAACGAGCCCGGCACGGCAAAGTTCTGCTGCCCCGAGGTCGATACGCTGAACGTCTGGCTTGCCGAGATCGTCGACGAGTAACCGAGCGTGGATTTTCTCCCACCGAGATAATGAGCGTGGATTTTCTCCCGTTTAGAGCGCGCTTGAACGCTCAAAGTGGGAGAAAATCCACGCTCATTTTTCATATGGGAGATTATCCACGCTCGTTTCGCGCCGAAGGCGTGGCCTGCGACCTCGCTTGCCTACAGCTGCTCGAGCATAGCGGTGCAACCGGCGAGCACGTCGCGGTAGGTGGCATCGAAATTACCGGTGTACCAGGGGTCGGCCACGTCGCCGGGGCGCTCGGTCCAATCGAGCAGGCGCGAGATCCTGCCATCGGGGTCGTCGTCAAAGATGCGACGCAGGCCACGCTCGTTCTCGGCATCCATATAGATAATGCGATCCCAGTCGCCATACTCCGCGCGACGCACCTGACGTGCGCGATGTGCGACGACGGGAATTCCGACCTCGCGTAGCTTGGCAACGGTACCGTGGTGCGGCGGGTTGCCGATCTCCTCGGTCGAGGTCGCCGCGGAATCGATGACAAACTCCGCCTCGCGCCCAGCGCGGCGCACGAGCTCGGTAAACACCGACTCAGCCATCGTCGAGCGACAGATATTGCCATGGCAGATAAAAAGAACGTGCTGCATATGACGGCTCCTTTCCGGGCGGTCGCGCAGGGCTTACAGACTGCTCTTGAGGCAGTTTGCTCCGATAAAACCCGCTGCGTACAAGGGGAGGTGGCGCAGCTCGCGCCCGTCATCGGTTTCGCCACGGGCAAAATTGTTCTCGGACAAAATGTAGGCATATGGCGACCGGGCTTTGTCCATAAACGACCCGAGGGTTCTCGCGCGCACGTTGCGTGCGGACTTTACCTCGACGGGAACGATTTCCATACGGTCGGTCTGAAGTAGGAAATCGAGCTCGCCGCTCGTCTTCCAAGAAGACGGCGGCATCCAATAGTACGTCTGCAAACCATTGCCCGAAAATGCCTGCATGACCGAGTTTTCCGCCAAGGCACCTCGAAAGTCGGAAGACAGCGCAACGGAGGAATCCTCTTTGAGGTCGAGCCAGAGCCGCGGGTTGATGCCGAGTTTGTAGAACATGAGGCCCGTATCGAGAAGATAGACCTTAAAGAAACTTCCGTCTTCGTCGTCGAAGGGGACGAGGGGAGGTTCGATGCCTTCGGTCAGGTTGTTGACCGATATGATGCCGGCGCCTTCGAGCCAGTCGAGTGGCTCGATGAGCTTGGCGCGACGGCCTCCGCGTTCGACCTCGGAATACTTGAATTTCTTGGTTGAGGATCGTAGCAGCTGGGATGGAATGGAGCGCCAGACCTTGCGCGCTGCCACGCCGCTGATCCCGTTTTCGGGGTCGGTCATATCGGCGGTGTAGGTCTCGTCGATTTCGCGCTGCTCGACGCGCGCGTCTTCGATGGACAACGTCTTGCGATATGCGTTGACGGCGGCGGGCATGCCGCCCACGATCTGGTATCGATGAAACAGGTTGAGCGCGGCTTGGTGCGCAGCGTAGGTCTCGAGTGTGCCGGCGTGGGTGCGAATGGCATCCGCCA
This sequence comes from uncultured Collinsella sp., assembly GCA_934654585.1. Lineage (GTDB taxonomy): Bacteria > Actinomycetota > Coriobacteriia > Coriobacteriales > Coriobacteriaceae > Collinsella. The sequence goes on from CAKUGF010000006.1 coordinate 101,099, forward strand.
TCTGCTCCTCATCGAGTGCCCAGAGAAACTCCTCGAACGACATAGGATACATGGTCTCTTGGCGGACGCCGCTGGGAAAAGGCAACTTGCGCTTGCGCGTGGCGACGCCGAGCTGACTGCCGGTCGCGCATATGCGCCAGCCCGAACCCGAGAAAAAGCGAAGCGAGTTGAGCGCGCGTTCGCAGAGCTGCACCTCGTCAAACAGGATGAATGCGGTTTCCTTGCGAATGGGGGTGCGTTTATAGTCTGAGATTCGCGCCACGATGGCGTCTACGTCGTCGGTGGGGCAGTCGAACAGCGGGGCAATCAGCTCAAGATCGGTCTGAAAGTCGAGTTTGACGAATGCATCGCCGGCGATTCGTCTGCCGATTTCCTCGGCAGCGTATGTTTTGCCCACGCGTCGCGCACCACGGATGAGGAGGGGACGTGAGGCGTCCTCTGTCGCCCATGGTTCGATGACGGATTCGATTGATCTGCGCATGGGGCCGCCTTTCCAATTTCGTGTATTTCAAATACATAGTTTAGTACGATTTCGTGTACTTGAAATACACGAAATTGTGGAAAAGCGTGTATCTGAAATACACGAAATTGCACCGCTGGAGCTTGCAGGCGGATAAACATTGCTCGTATGGGGCGGTTTTCACCGATTGCTCGCCATCCTGCGTTGCACCTGCGCCTGCCCCGATCCTGCGCTTATGCCTGCATCGTTGATTGTGCTGCGTGGCGTTTGCGCTCCCAGCGAGCCAGCTTAATCGTCACCAGCGTGAGTACCCAGGCCACAAGTGAGAACACGGCTCCAACCGCGCCCACGTAGGCGATGCCAATGCTACTCACCACGGTGCCGCCCACTGCGGTGCCAAACGAAATGCCGACGTTAAACGCCATGGGCTCCACCGAGCTCGCGAGCACCATCGATTTGGGATGACGGCTGCGCGCCACATCCATAAAGTGCGTGATGCACGAGACCGAGAACAGGTACATGAGCAGCGCCAGGCTAAAGACAAAGACGAGTGCGAGCGGCATGGCGGCGCCCACGGCAAACAGCCCAAACAATGCCGCCGCCTGGAGCACGAACGTCACGAGCAGCGCTTTCATGCCAAAGCGTGCATCGATCCATCCACCCAGGATATTCGAAATCAGGCAGAACACGCCATAAGCCATAAGCGTGGTGCTCGCCTGAACGGTGCCCATGCCCAGCACCTGCTCCAGATAAGGCGTCACGTAGCCGTAGAACACATAGACCGAGCCCACGCCAAACAAGAAGATGAGCATGCCGGTGATGATGCTCGGTTCGCGCAGCAGCCCCGCCTGCTCGCGGAAGGTGGCGGGCTCGTCGGTTTGTCCAGCGCGCGGCATAAACGCCACGAGCGCGGCGCAGATCAGGACGGCAAAGGTCAGCGTGCCGTACATGGCAACATGCCAATCGAGCGTGTCGGCCACAAACTTGCCGATCGAGGTCACAAAGACCATCGCTACGGAAAACGCGCCGTACACCACCGAGATGGCGAGCGAGGTCTGCTGCGGGGACAGCAGCTCGGGGATATACGTTACGCCCACGGCGAGCAGCGCGCCCGAGACGGATCCCAGGATAATGCGCGAGATAAAGAGCACTTGGAAGTTGGGCGCCAACGCCATAATCAAGTTGCCGAGCACAAAGACGATGCTGTAGCACACGAGCAGCTGGTAGCGGCGGAAGCGGCCCGTGCTGAGCGCAAGCACCGGCGTCGCGATGGCGTAGACGAGCGCAAACATGCTGATGAGCTGGCCTGCGGTGGCAAGCGATACGCCGAGCTCCGTTGCCAGGTCGCTCTCGATACCGATGACCACGAACTCCGAGCAGCCGAGCGAAAAGCCCAGCAGCACGAGCAGCGCCAGGCAGAGCTTGGTGCGCGCGGGGGAAAGCGCGGCGGCGGTTGACTTGCTTTTAGACGTGGTTGCGGCGGTCAAGGTTGTCACTCCAATGTCGCATTAATGAGTCAGATTTGATCCCTGCAACTCTAACAGAATGCGACAAAGGAGCAGCGCCTTTGTCACATTCTGCACTTGCCTGTATAGTCGCAATACAGGCGATGATGGGCTCGGATCCATCGCGGGCGACAGGAGATTCCATGGGCATGTACACGACAAAGGTCGCGGTGGGCGAGGGCAAGTTTGCGCTCGAGGCCCAGTTGACGGTGACGCCGCGGGGCATGGTGGTGTATGCCTGCTCGCCGGAGTACGCGCATCTGGGCGCCACGGCGCAGGCCATTCCGCGTCCCGAGCCCGGCCGCACGGCGACGGTGAGCATCCTGGCCGTTCCCTGCCATCGCGACGAGATCCCGGCGCACGATATCGCGGCGACGCTGGCCACGCGCTTTGGCGTGCCGGTGGTCGCAAGCACGGGGTTTCATGTTGAGCAGGCGAGCAGGGACGACCTGCAGCGCGTGCTCGACACCACCAATGAACTCATCGCCGCGCTCGTAGGCGCCGCAGCTCGCATCCTGCGCGCCGGCTGGGATGAGGGCGGCGCGGGCGCCGAGGTCGTGGCCATCGATGCCGTGACCGCCAGGGCACTTGGCCCCGTCGATCGCATCGAGGCCCATACCGGCGAGGGCATCCTGCATCGAGCATTCCTGACGCTTCTGGTCGAGGGCCAGGGCGAAAACATGCGCCTGCTGCTCTGTCGCCGTAGCCCGCTTAAGCGCCTGTGGGGCGGGGTGCTGGCCGATAGCTGCGCTGGCCATCCGCTCCCGGGGGAGGACGCCGCCGCCGCTACGGCGCGCCGCATCAACGAAGAGCTCGGCATTACACGTGAACCCTACCAGCTCAAATGCCTCGGCCACGTGGTGTATCGCGAGGACCACGGCGATGGCCACTGCGAGTGCGAATGGTGCGAGGTCTTCCTGGCCCATGTCGAGCCGGGCGAGCTGCATATCAACCAAGAGGAGGTCTCGGAAGTGCGCCGTGTGGCCCTGTCCGAGCTCGAGGGCTACCTGCAGGGTCACCCCGAGCAGCTGGCCCCCTGGCTCCGCGAGGCCCTAAAGACCCCATCTATCCGCGCGGCGCTCGTAATGTTGCAGAGGGGGCTGCCCCTGGAACACCCGTGCCCTGCTGGTCTTCCAAACCGTCCCAACATTCGATGAAAATCTCGAAATCGAGGAAAAGCGTCGAATGTTGGGACGGTTTTCCTGTCTGCGCCGGAGAGCTCCGACGCCGTCTGGGGGTATAAGGCTAGCAGTTGTTTATTTGCGAGGCTTAAGGGGCGCCCCGTATGGATATCGATAATTTTGAATGGTGGTATAGCGAGGGCGAGGTTCCGGACGAGGAGTGGGACGAGCCCGCGCCGCGTGACGTGTCGAGCGACGAGGACGAGACCGGCAACGATGCCGCCGAGCCTCTAACCTTCGAACAGGCCTGGGCCCAGGCCGAGGCCGACGAGGCTAAGGCCGATGCCACGGCCACGTTGAGTCAGCCGGCCGACATGTCGATCTCGCCGGCCAAGACGCCGCAGCCGCGTCACACCATCGACCCCGGTAGCACGGCATCTTTCAGCATCCTCGACGTGCCCTCGCAGGGTGCCCAAGCACCCGCCCCCACGCATCGTCCCAATCTGGCTCGTGAGGAAGACGCGGGCCGCCGCTCGCCGCTCGGCCCCATCCTCATCGCCTTCATGGCCGGCGTCATCGCCTGCTCGGCGATCGGCAATGTCTGGAGCCATGTCGAACAGCAGCGAGAAGATGCCGCCAAGGTCGAGATGTCTGTCGAGCAGTCGCTCAGCCGCACTCGTTCGGTGCATGTGTCGGTCGAGGTCAAGGACGGCGCGACGTGGGACACCGCGCGCGGCGACAGCAAAATGCTCATCCACATCGTGGGGCGCACGCTCAAAGGGCAGACGATTGACGAGTATCAATACGTCAATTCCGCTGGTGACGGCATCGAACTCAAGCCCGGCGACTACGAGCTCACGGTTGATGAACCACCCGTCGCCACCGATGGAACGCGCTTCCGCGCCTCGCAGCGCATGGTCCCCGTGAGCTTTAACTCGCAGGCGCCCGACATGGTCGATAGCACGCCGCAGGGCGGATTCGACCTTTACGTGGATACTCAATAATCGCCTGCCGCCCCGTCCTGCAGCCAAGAGTGGGACAATAGCCCCCGACACTGTTGTTTACTTTTGGAGGAAGTAGCATGTCCACCGTCACCACCATCAAGCGCGGCGGCCTCACCGCCACCATCGATTCCATGGGCGCCCAGCTCACGAGCCTTGCCCTTAACGGCAACGAGTATCTGTGGCAGGGTGACCCTGCCTTTTGGGGCAAGCACGCGCCCATTCTGTTCCCCATCGTGGGTTCGCTGCGCAACAACACGGCGACCTCTGCGGCCGGCACCTGCGAGATGCCGCGCCATGGCCTCGCGCGCATCGTCGAGCACAAGCTGGTCGAGGTCTCGGAGGATGGCTCGTCCGTCACTTACGAGATCACCGACACGCCCGAGTCGCTCAAGGCCTTCCCGTTCCACTTTAAGCTCAACATGACCTACGCCCTGACCGGCGATGCCACGCTCACCCAGACCTTTGCCGTCACCAATACCGGCGATGTTTACCTGCCGTTCTCGGTGGGCGGCCACCCTGCGTTTAACGTGCCCGCTCCCGGTGCCCAGGACGAGGCATTCGAGGATTACGAGCTGGCGTTTACCGAGGCGTGGACCAACGAGGCCCCCATCATCACGCCCGATGGCCTTATGACGTTCGAGGGTAGCCACAAGGCCCCCGACAACTCTGACGTGCTGCCCATCACGCACCGTAGCTTCGATAACGATGCCATTATGTTCACCGACGTTCCCGGCTCCACGCTCATGCTGCGCGGCCGCAAGTCGGGCCATGGCGTTAAGATCGACTTTGAGGGCTTTAAGTACATCGGCGTGTGGTCTGCCGCCAACGACGCCCCGTTTGTGGCGCTCGAGCCCTGGACTGGTCACACCACCATGGACACCGAGGACGACGTCTTCGAGCGCAAGGTCAACACCATCACCCTGGCCCCGGGCGAGACGGACAAGCGCTCCTTTAGCGTCACCCTGCTGTAGAGGTTCCGCCGCTCTGGGCGGTCATAACTTGAGCGTGGATAATCTCCCGTTTTGAGCCCGTGCGCGAGCCAAAAGTGGGAGATTTTCCACTCTCGTGAGACATGCGTCCGAAAATCCACTCTCATTTCGGCGCATGTAGTCGTTGGGGACAGACTTAAATGAGTGCCGCCAGGGACAGTCCCTGCCAACCCGGCCGGCGAGCCGGCGAATCGGCAAAGACTGTCCCCAACGACTAGTCGTTTAAGAACGTCCCCAACGACTAGCCCGCCACACCGGGCAGGGGGCTTTTTGCTCCTAGAGGTTCCGCCGCTCTCTGACGGGGGTAGCTAATATTGGGACGGGGCTATTTTGACTACTTTGCATGTGAAAGTAGTCAAAATAGCCCCGTCCCAATATTAGCTACCCCTGCATCAATCTGTCATTTTCCAGTTCGTAAACTTGTATGTATGCAAGTAGGTAGCGGCGCGCGGTATCCTGTTGAGTCGTCAGCATACGATTCAACAGGGAAGGCTGATTATGCATTCTCCCCAGCAACGCGATGCGCGGCGCCAGCCGGTATGCAGCCGTCGCATCTTTTTGGGCAGCGCTCTCGCTGCGAGCGCTACCGTCGTCGCCGGCGCGCTTGTCGGCTGCCAGCGTCCGTCCACGCTGGAAGTAGTTCAGCCTACGACGGGCGGCGGTCGCGACGACCTGTCCGATTCCG
>CAKUGF010000007.1 GCA_934654585.1 uncultured Collinsella sp.
AGGCCAATGCCCTGAGTGCCGCCGGTAACGATCGCGGTTTTACCCGTGAAGTCAAATGCCATGACTCCAACCCCCTTGATTCAGGTGTCTCCTTGCGGGAAGTTGGAGCATCGCACGTGGCGATCAATGAGTCCCAGTCGTCATGGTGGTGACAACCCCTCGCCTAACCGCGTGCATGATAATTCTTTGAAACGCTAAAAATATTGAATGATTTTAAGTCTTTATACCCTCTTTATATTGACTGGCAGCCGCGTAGATTTTTAGGCCATGCCCAAAAATCTACCGGTTAGGATGTGCGTTCAAGGGTATCATCTTTCACTGAAAATAGTTTCTAGTGTTAGGAGTTTTCGGTGGAAGATACCAATTTCCATGAGCTTGGGCGTCAGCTCTTAACTGAGTTTGGCAGCATGCATCAGCGCATTTCGCGCTTTGCGGACAAAGCTCTCGGCGGCGAGATGGCTGTCATGCGCGCCCTCATACTCGCTGGCGGTTCGCTCACGCCGAGCGAACTCGCTGGTCGCGCTTGGGTCTCGAACGCCCGCATCGCCAACATCCTGCGCGCCCTCGAAGCCAAGGGCTGGGTCGAGCGCGAGCACTCAAAGACCGACCGCCGTCGCGTGCACGTCACGGTGACCGACAAAGGTCGACAAGATCTCGAAATCAAACGTCGGGAATTCGAGGACCGCACCGCAGCCTTTCTCGAGCAGCTCGGCGAAACGGATACCCAAGAGATGGTGCGCCTTCTAAGGCGTTTCAACGAAATTATCGACCGCAATCAAGAAAGGAGAGATGCCGAGTGAGGATTCTCAAGCTCTTTAAAAAGCATATTCTGGCGCTGCTCACAGCTATCGTACTCATCGTAATCAGCTGCAATGCCGACCTGGCGCTACCTACGTATATGAGCGACATCGTCGATGTGGGCGTGCAGCAAGGCGGCATCGCCTCACCCGTACCCGACACCATTCGCGCTGAGGCGCTCGACGACCTCAAACTCTTTATGAGCTCCAAGGACGCCAAAGCTGTGGAGGCCGTGTTTAGCAAGGCGGACAAGAACGGCATCCGCACCTACAAGGGAACCGAGAAGGAGCGCGCCGACGACGGCAAGATCGCCGACATTATGAGCCTGCCCGAGACCGTCGTTCTTTCGCTCAACCAGGGCATCGACGCCAGCTCTATGGACGACATGATGGGCACGTCCGATGAGAAAGACAACAGCGACCCCCAGGCCATGCCCACCCCCGAGCAGATGGCGGCAATGACGCCCGAACAGCTCGCCGAGATGCAGCAGAAGGCCGCAGCGGCGCAGAACATGCAAAAGCAGATTGATGCCGACGGCGGTAAGATCACCATGAAGAGCCTGCGTCTGGGTATCGAGGGCGATCTGGTAGACCAAAGCAAGCTCGTCGAGGGCGCCAACGAGATGGCTGACAAGATGGGCTCCATGTCGGGCTCCATCGTCACCCAGCGCGCCGTGACCTACGTGCAGAACGAGTACAAGGCGCAGGGCATCGACCCTGCCGACGTGCAGAACGCCTACCTGGGCCGCATGGCGACCACGATGTTTGGTCTGTGTCTGGTGTCGCTGGTCGCCACCATCCTGACCGGTGCCGTGGCTTCGCGCACCGCCTGCTCCATCGCCCGCGACCTGCGCCGCGAGACCTTCAACAAGGTTATGCACTTCTCGCCGGCCGAAGTGGGCAAGTTTAGTCAGGCCTCGCTCATCACCCGCTGCACCAACGATATTCAGCAGATTCAGATGGCCGCGACCCTGTTTATCCGCATGTGCCTCATGGCACCTGTTATGGGCATCGTCGCCGTCATGCGCGTCCTGGCCAACCACACCGGCTTGGAGTGGACCATCGCCGTGGCCATCATCGCGGTCTCGGCCGTCGTCGGCGTGCTCATGGGCCTCACCATGCCCAAGTTCAAAAAGATGCAGAGCTTTGTGGACCGTGTGAACCTTACCGCCCGCGAGCTGCTCGACGGCCTTATGCCTATCCGCTCGTTCAACCGCGAGGAGCACGAGCTCGAGCGCTTTGATGCGGCATCGCTCGACCTCATGACCACGCAGCTCTACACCAACCGCGCCATGAGCTTTATGATGCCGCTCATGATGCTCGTCATGAACTGCGTCACCGTGCTCATTGTCTGGTTTGGCGCGCAAGGCGTGTCCGACGGTGTGATGCAGGTTGGCAACATGATGGCGTTTATCTCCTACACCATGCAGATCGTCATGGCGTTTATGATCCTCACCATGGTTTCGGTCATTCTGCCCCGCGCCGAGGTTGCCGCCGAGCGCGTGGAAGAGGTCATCACCTGCCCCACGAGCATCAACGACCCCGTCTCGCCCAAGCTGCCCGCAGCTAGCGCGCCGCGCGGCGAGCTGCGCTTCCGCGACGTGAGCTTCCAGTACCCCGATGCCCGCGCCGATGTCATCAGCGGCGTGAATTTCACCACCCACGCCGGCCAGATGCTCGGCATCATCGGCTCCACGGGTTCAGGCAAGTCCACGCTTGTGCAGCTCATCCCGCGCTTATACGACGTCACGGGCGGCAGCATTTCGCTCGACGGCGTCGACGTGCGCGATATGACCCTCTCCGAGCTTCGCCGCCGCATTGGCTATATCCCGCAGCAGGGACGTCTGTTCTCGGGCACCGTCGAGAGCAACCTCAAGTTTGCCGGCGACATGGTGAGCGACGAGGACATGCACCAGGCCGCGCGCATCGCACAGGCCGAGGACTTTGTCGCCGAGCGCGAGGGCGGCTACGACTCCCCCATCAGCCAAGGCGGCTCCAATGTCTCGGGCGGTCAGCGCCAGCGCTTAGCCATCGCCCGCGCCTTGGCCAAGAAGCCCGAGGTCGTGGTGTTCGACGACTCGTTTAGCGCGCTCGACTACAAGACCGACGCGCGCCTGCGCGAGGAGCTCGCCAAAAACGTCACCGATGCGGCGCTCGTTGTCGTAGCCCAGCGCATCGCGACCATCATGCACGCCGACCAGATCATCGTGCTTGACGACGGCCACGTAGTGGGCACCGGCACGCACGAGGAGCTGCTGCATGGCTGCCCGGCGTACCTGGAGATCGCACAGTCGCAGCTTTCCGCCGAGGAGCTGGGACTTACCCAAGATGAGATTGCAGCCGTTATGGAAGGAGGCGAGCGCTAATGGCAGACGAGACCAAGACTCAGATTCCCAAGCCCACCCGTCAGCGTGGACCCATGGGCCGCATGGGCGGCATGGGCCGCGGCGAAAAGGCCAAGGACTTTAAGGGCACCATGAGACAGCTGCTCGGCTATATCGGCCAGCACAAGATTGCCGTATTCGCCGCCGTCGCCTTCGCCGTGTGCTCGGTCGTCTTTAACATTGTGGGACCCAAGGTGCTCGGCCAGGTTACCACCAAGCTGTTCGAGGGCCTGGTTGCCAAGGTCAACGGCACCGGCGATGTCGACTTTGACTGGATCGCCAAGACGCTCGGCTTTTTGCTCTGCCTGTATCTGGCAAGCTCTGCCTGCAGCCTGATCCAGGGCTGGCTCATGACCGGCGTCACACAGAAGATCTGCTACCGCATGCGCAAGGAAATCGCCGCCAAGATCGCTGTCGTGCCGATGAGTTATTTCAACGGCCACAGCAAGGGCGACGTGCTTAGCCGCATCACCAACGATGTCGATACGCTCGGTCAGTCGCTCAACCAGAGCGTGACGCAGCTTATTACCTCCGTGACGCAGATTATCGGCGTACTCGTCATGATGCTGTCGATCAGTCTGCCGCTCACCGGCGTCACCGTGCTCACGCTGCCGGCCGCCGCGATTATCCTGGCCGTGATGATTCACTTCTCGCAGCCGTACTTCCGCGAGCAGCAGCAGGTCCTGGGCACCGTCAACGGCATTATCGAGGAGGACTTTGCCGGCCAGAACGTCATCCAGGTGTTCGACCGCGCCGAGGCGTCGATCGAGGAGTTCGACCGTCAAAACGACCGCCTGTTTATTAGTGGCTGGCGCTCGCAGTTCCTGTCGGGCCTGATGATGCCGCTCATGAGCCTGGTGGGCAACATGGGATATGTGGGCGTTGTCGTGGTGGGCGCGCAGCTCGCGCTGACCGGAAACGCCACTCCCGGCGACATCCAGAGCTTCATCCAGTACGTGCGCAACTTTACGCAGCCAGTGCAGCAGCTGGGCAACGTGAGCAACACGATGCAGTCGATGGCCGCCGCCACCGAGCGTGTGTTCGAGTTCCTGGCCGCGCCCGAGGAAGAGCAGAAGGCCGACGCGCAGATTCCCGAGAAGCGTCCCGGCCACGTGGAGTTCGACCACGTCAAGTTTGGTTACACGCCCGACAAGACCATCATCCACGACTTTAGTTGCGAGGCTAAGCCCGGTCAGACCATCGCCATCGTCGGCCCCACCGGTGCCGGCAAGACCACCCTCATCAAGCTGCTACAGCGCTTCTACGATGTGGACGGCGGTTCGCTACGCGTCGAGGGCATCGACGTGCGCGACTGGGATCGCGCGGCGCTGCGCGGCGAGTTTGCCATGGTGCTACAGGATACCTGGCTGTTTAACGGCACCATCCGTGAGAACATCCGCTATGGACGCCCCGACGCGAGCGATGCCGAGGTCGAGGCCGCCGCACGCGCCGCACGCTGCGACCACTTTATCCATACGCTTGCCGGCGGCTACGACTTTATGATCAACGAGGAGGGCACCAACCTGTCGCAGGGCCAGCGCCAGCTCGTGACCATCGCCCGCGCCATTTTGGCCGACCGCCCGGCGCTCATCCTGGACGAGGCGACCTCCAACGTCGATACCCGCACCGAGGAGCTCATCCAGCGCGCCATGGATGCGCTGATGCAGGGCCGCACGAGCTTTGTCATCGCGCACCGCCTGTCCACGATCCGCAACGCCGACGTGATCCTGGTGATTCGCGACGGCGATATCGTCGAGAAGGGCACGCACGACGAGCTGCTCGCTCAGGGCGGCTTCTACGCCGACCTGTACAACTCGCAGTTCGACGAGGCGGCGTAAAACCGACGGCAAACAACCGCAATACCCAGAGAGCGGGGGGCGCAGGACAACCTGCGCCCCCGTTTTTGTGCTCCATGGCCGTCGGAATGCCCCCCCTCGGACCCATGCTGACGGACTTTTCCAGACCCCGTGTGCAAAAAATGCCAAAAATGAGTACTGTCACCTTTTTAGTAACAGCGAAAAAAGCCTCAAATTGCTCTCTCGCGGCTTGTATGCGCCCCTAAATTGATCCGAATGCTTCAAAGTGGGCCCAGATGCGCTAACGTTAATGGACATATTTACCGTTATGTCTATTATCTTGTTAGGTCGATATGATACCGTAATGGCAACAGTACTCATATTTGCCATTTTTTGCACACCGGGCTTAGAGAACGCCGAAGATCCGGCAATGCCAGCAGCCAGACCGCATCCTGGTGCAAAGGGGACAGGTCAATCTGCACCAACCTGGTGCAAAGTAACCTGTCCCCTTTGCACCAAAACCTTGACAAGGAGTGTCCCCAAGTGCCGGCACATAGGGAACGTCCCCATCTGCCGATATAGGACCAGGATAACGTCGCAGGTTGAGCATAAGTCAGCGAAAACGCCCCTAAGCGAGCAAGGTGACGTGAAAGAGGAGGGAAGCGTACTTTGGTACGCGACCGACGATTGAACGTCAGATTGCCGCTTAGGGGCGTTTGCAGCGTCGAGCCGTTACGCGGTTTGGTAAAACCGCGTAACTAAATCCGCTCTGCGATCTCGTGGATGAGGTAGTCGGTCTTTTCCCAGCCCAGGCACGGATCGGTGATCGACTTGCCAAAGACACCGCCGTCGACCGGTTGGTTGCCGTCCTCCAGGTAGGACTCGATCATAAAGCCCTTGACCAGCTTGGAGATGGACTCGTTGCGGCGGCAGCTGTCGAGCACCTCCTTGCAAATGCGGTACTGCTCCAGCGGGCGCTTGCCCGAGTTGTCGTGGTTGCAGTCGATGACCGCTGCCGGATTGGCGTAGCCGGCGTGCTCGGTGTAGCGCTCCGCCAGGCGCTCCAGGTGCTCATAGTGGTAGTTGGGGTAGGTGCGACCATCGAGACCGATGTAGCCGCGCATGACGGCGTGCGCGAGCGGATTGCCATCGCACTCGACCTCCCAGTTACGGAAGATAAAGCTCTGATGCGCCTGAGCAGCGTAGATGGAGTTGAGCATGACGGTGGTGGAACCGGCAGTGGGGTTCTTCATGCCCACGGGCACCGAAATGCCGCTCGACACCAGACGGTGCTCCTGGTTCTCGACCGAGCGTGCGCCCACGGCGACGTAGCTCAGCAGGTCGACGAGGTACTGATAGTTGGAGGGGTAGAGCATCTCATCGGCGGTGAAAAAGCCCGTCTCCTCGATGACGCGAAGATGCATGTGGCGGATGGCCTTGACGCCCTCGAGCAGGTCGTCGGGCGCCTCAGGGTCGGGGTTGTGCAGCAGGCCCTTGTAACCGGTGCCCTTGGTGCGCGGCTTGTTGGTGTAGACGCGCGGAATGATGATGAGCTTGTCCTTGACCTCTTCGGCGGTCTTAGCCAGACGGCTCATGTACTCGAGGACCGAATCCTCGCGGTCGGCAGAGCACGGGCCAATGATGAGTACCTTGCGCGCATCCTCGCCGGTAAAGACCTTGGCGACCTCGGCGTCGAATGCCTGCTTCTTGGCGATAAGCTCGGCGGAAAGCGGCATTTCCTTGCGAATCTCCATAGGGATCGGCAGCCTGCGTTTGAATTCCATGGCCATACGGGGCCTCCTCAGGTAATTGATGGCAACGAGAACATTGTCGAATGCTCGGCATTATCCGCTGTCGCACGCTAAAGTGCAAGCGAAACCAGCCAAAGAATTGGCACGAGCCCTTTCAGCTTGAGAGTGGATAATCTCCCGTTTTTGGCCTGCGCCGCAGTCGAAAGTGGGAGATTTTCCACGCTCGTTTGGTATGCGTCCAAAAATCCACGCTCGTTGCCGAAGCTGAAGGCCAGATCATCGCTGCTTGCTGCATCGGCGTCTTCGAAGACGGCAAACCACGTAAAAACCCAACGTGGAAGCCTTGCTACGACGAGTTATTCACCCAGGCAACCGAGATGGCAAAAATCGCCGATGCCAAACTCGAGGACTCGCTCTTTGGCGACAGCCGCGAAAAGGCAACGGCAGACCGCTTTGCCGCCACAGGCAACGAGTATGCCCAGGGCCAGCTCAACCTGATCATCATCGTGCCCGAGTGGCAGGGCGAGGGGCTCGGCCGCAAGCTCATCGACCTTGCGCGCGCGGAGCTCGCCAAGGCCGGCTGCACCAAGTTCTTCCTGATGAGCGACTGCAACTCCGACTGGCAGTTCCATGAGCACCTCAACATGAAACGCATCCTCGAGGACCACAGCCAGGACACCGGCGACGGCTTCATCGTCTACATGTACGGCGGCGACACGCAGGATTAACCTGCCAATAGGGATCAAAACCACCACAAAGGCGCCTGTCCCCTTTGTGGTGGTCAGTTACGCCGGTCCGCTTGATTGGCTGCAAGGTGGCGGGCCTGAGTTACGCCGGTCCGCTTGATTGACTGGGTTTCTGAGGTGCGGCAGATTCCCGTGAAAGAGGAGCGCCGCGTACTTTGGTACGCAAGCGACGAATGAACGGGAAGGTGCCGTGCCTCAGGAAGCAAGACGATTAAGCGGAGGGTTCTTGCTGCGTAATGCAGTGAATGTTGCCGCCGCCGAAGACGACCTGCTCGGACTGAACGCCGACGCACTTGTAGACGCCCTCGCCCCAGACCTCGTCGTAGATCTTCTGGAGCGTGTCAACAGCCAGCTGGTCGTTCTCGTCGCCGTACTGCGGGACGATAACGCCGTGGTTGGTGACCAGGTAGTTCATGTAAGAAGCGATCAGCGGCTCGTCGGCAACGCGCGGCTCGGCGTTCTCATCGGCGTCGATGGTATCGCAGGAAGCCTGGTCCATGAACAGCGGGCTCACGGGCATGCAGAGCTTGTAGACCTTCATCTTGCGGCCCTTGGCGTCAACGGCGTTGGAGAGGGTCTCGTAGGCAGCGTGGCACTGCTCATAGAACGGATACTCGGGATCGTCGGCCCAGATGCAGGCCATGACGCCCGGGGCGATGAACGTAGCGACGTCGTCGATGTGGCCGTTGGTCTCCTCGGGGTCGATGCCCTCCTTGACCCAAATGACCTTCTCGACACCCAGGTAATCCTTGAGGTGCTCATCCATATAGGCGCGAAGCTCCTCGCTCCAGGGCTCAAACTTCTTCTTGAACTTAGGCCAGATGGACTCGGGGTCCTCTTCCTCCTCCAGAACCGCCGAGCAGGTGCGACCCGGGGAAAGCAGACACTGGTCGGTCACGACCACGGTGCCCTCGCCGTCGACAGTAATAGAGCCGCCCTCGAGGATCATGTCGTCGGGACGATAGCGACGGCAGCCGGAGAGCTCGGCAATCTTAAGGGCGACTTGCTCGTCTTTGTCCCACGGAAAGTACAGGCCATCAACAAGACCGCCGTAAGCGTTGAAGTGCCAGTGGACAGCACGCTTCTCGCCCTTACCGTTGATGACAAAGGTGGCGGCGGTATCGCGGAACCAGGCGTCATCGGTGGTCATCTCGATAACGGTGACGTTCTCGTCTTCCTCGAAGACAGCCTTGCAGTTGGCGTAGTCGGCCTGGTTGGCGCATATGGTGACCGGGGTGAACTCGGCGATGGCACGGGCAACGGCCGCATACTGTTTCTGAGCCGGCTTGGCACCATGGGCCCAAGTGTCGGTGCGGCGGGGCCAACCCATCCACACGCGATCCTGCGGAGCGAACTCAGCGGGCATAAAGAAGCCGTCGGCCTTGGGGGTGGACTCGGACTCGGTGATCGTACGCATAAGATTCCCTCCAAATAGAGCGCTCGTCGTCTCAATCTATAACAGATAGAGGCGATTTTGCCAGCCAGATGTTACAGATTGAGATAGACGGAGGAACGGCACGCCGCCGACAGGCAAAAACCACCACAAAGGTGCCTGTCCCCTTTGTGGTGGTTTTGGACTAGAAAGTTACTCGCTGTAGCGGGTGGCAATGGCGGCTCGTACCATGCCGGTGCTCATGAGGTAGGTCACTAGGAAGTAGCCACCGTAGGCTGCTAGGAAGATTGCGCAGGTGAGGCCCACCGTGCCGCCGATGCTCATGTAGCCGAATGTGCTCACCAGCTCGATAATCACCTTGAGCGCCACAAAGGAGTGCGCCAGGCCCACCGCCAGTGGGAACAGGAAGAACACCGCCTGCTGCGCCATCACCGAATGGCGAATCTGGCGGTCGTCACAGCCGATCTGTACCAGCACGCGATAGCTGCGGCTGCCGTCGGCCACATTGGAGAGCTGCTGGATCGACAGAATCGCCGCGCACGCAACGACCAGTACAAAGCCAATGTAGATGGCCAGATAGCTAATCATGCCGTTCATCTGCGCCGCCTGCGTATACATCTCGGAGCGCGTCATAAAGACTCCCCATGACCCCGGCTTCTTGCCGTCAACGAGCAGATCGTCAAGCAGGGTGTATTTAATGCTCTCATCGGCCTTGGTCACATCCATCCCCTGCTTGTAGTTAACGAGCAGATTACTGGAATACGGCTGCAGATTAAGCTGGGACAGCAGTTCATCGGCTACGACCACGGTACCGGGATTGCTGCCCATCGCCGAGTTGGCGATGGCCGCCGTGTCCTCGTCCGACTTATCGGTTGCGGGCTTGAGCTCATGCCCGCCCAAGGTGAGGGTATGGCCGCCGGCCATGTACTTGGTGTACAGGTCGCCCAGCTCACCGCCCATATCACACGTGAGTAGATACTGGTCGCGGCCAATGCTCACCGGCTCCTCGCCCATCATCTGGCGCAGTTTGTTGTACTGGCTCGCCGGCGTCACAAACAGACCCATCGCATCGGCGTTGCTTCCCTCGAGCGCCTTGGGAAGCTTTTTGCCCATGGCCTTGCACATCTCACCCGCCACCACCGAGGGGCCCGAGCCGCCAAGCGGGTAACTCAGATACGAATCGATCTGCACATGCTCACCAGCAACATCGGCAATATTGACCTTCTTGCCGGTCTCGTCGTTGTTGTCCGCCGACTTGCGCTCGCCATGCCATGCAGCGTACAAATCGACCGTTGCATCTGCCAGCACCATGCGATCGGCCTCAGACGGATTGACATACTCCTTGTAGTAGTCGAGCGTTTCGGGCGTGTAATAGACATACGTCTGAGACACGTCAACAGGGTTATAGCGCTCCAGGTTTTCGTTCATCACGTTGGCAATCGACATACCGCAGGTCACCGAGGTAATGGCCAAAAACAGAATCATCGCGATGACGCCCATCGAAAAGCACACCGTGTTGACCTTGGCCGCAAGCTGGCGCACAGTAAACATGTTGAGGCCGCGCCAATACACGCCGCGCAAGCTCTGCAGCAGCTTGATGAGCATGCCCGAGAGTCCCCAGAACAGCGCAAAGGTGCCCACGGTAACCATAGCGGTCGTAATGCCAAACTGGCTCATGGCCTCTTGCAGCTTGCTGTCCGTCGCGGTTAGCGGGAACCCATCACGTAGCAGACGGTAATAGGCCACGCCCACGAGTGCCACGCCCACGGCAAAGATAGCAATCGCGATCCAAGGATTGCGCGTCTTGATGCTCTCGTTGCGGCGCTCGGCACCCATAAGCTCGATGAGTTTGGTGCGACGCACGGCGCGAAGGTTCAGCAGCAGCGTGAGCACAAACATCACGAGCATGCAGGCAAGGGTCAGGTTGAACGCATGCACCGAGAAAAAGAAGTGGAAGTCGGCAATCTGCGTCTTAAAGAGCGAGGCCGTAAAGAACGTCATGAGCTGGGAGAGTCCCACACCCAGCACAATGCCGGCGACAAAGGCCACGACCGATACTATCACGGTCTCGAGCGCCATAATCGTGGCGACGCGCCCGCGCCCCATGCCGAGCACCTGGTACAGGCCAAACTCCTTCTTGCGGCGCTTCATGATGAAGTTATTGGCATACACCATCAAAAAGGCCATGACGCCGGCCAAAAAGTACGTAAGGTAGCCGAGCATGCTGCCCATAACCTGTGCCAAGCCCTCTTCATCGATTCCGGCGATGTCGACCTGCATCGAGACGGTGTTAAAGGCATAGAAAACGGTGACGCCCAGGGTAAGCGTCAGCAGGTAGACGAGGTAGTCGCGGCCGGCGCGGCGGACGTTGCCCCAAGCGAGTTTACAGAGCATCGGAGCCCTCACCGCCCATCATGGCAACGACCTCCATAATGCGGTCGAAGAACTCGCGGCGGTCGGTGTCGCCGCGGCGCAGCTCGGTGAAGATCTTGCCGTCGCGGATAAACAGCACGCGGCTCGTATAGCTGGCGGCAAAGCTGTCGTGCGTGACCATGAGCACGGTGGCGCGTAGGCGGCGGTTAAGGGCCTCCAGGCTCTCGAGCAGCAGACGGGCGCTCTTGGAATCGAGGGCGCCGGTGGGCTCGTCGGCCATGATCATGGTGGGGTCGGTGACGAGCGCGCGAGCTGCGGCAACGCGCTGCTGCTGGCCACCGGACATCTGATAGGGGTACTTGTCGAGCACCTGGCTAATGGACAGGCGTGCGGCCACGTCCTGCACGCGGGTCGAGATTTCGGCAGCGTTCATACGGGCGATGGTGAGCGGCAGGGCGATGTTCTCGCGCGCCGTAAGCGTGTCGAGCAGGTTGGAGTCCTGGAAGATGAAGCCCAGCTCCTCGCGGCGGAACTGCGAAAGCTTGGCCTGTTTCATGCGCGTCACATCCTGGCCGTTGATGCGGATCATGCCGCTCGTGGCGCTGTCGATGGTCGACACGCAATTGAGCAGTGTCGACTTTCCCGAGCCCGAGGCACCCATGATGCCCACGAACTCGCCGCGGTTGACGGTAAAGTTGACGTCGTTGAGCGCGCGGGTCACGTTGCCCAGCGCGCCGTATACCTTTTCGAGATGCGCGACCTCCAGTACCGGGGTCGCTGCTTGCATGGTTTGCATACCGAGTCCTTTCTTGCGATTAGTCTACGGCATCTATAGTCGCAAGAAGACGAGTCGGCTACCATCGATATGGCTTACGCTTGCCTTACCGTTGTGTAAGGTAGCGCTGGGTAGTCACGTGTTGATGTTGAGAGAGGACTCCTGTTGAAGACCGTTCATGTTGCTGCTGGGATCATTCGCAAGGAAGGATCCGACGAGCTGCTAGCCGTGCAGCGCGGCTATGGCGACATGCAGGGACTTTGGGAGTTCCCCGGCGGCAAGCTCATGCGCGGCGAGTCGCCCGAGGACGCCGTGCGCCGCGAGCTCATGGAAGAGCTGCAGGTGAAGGTCACCAACCTGCGCGATTTCTATACCGTCGAGTACGACTATCCCGATTTTCATCTCTCCATGGAGTGCTATTACTGCTCGCTCGCCGATGAGTCCGGTGAACCCCAGAAGCACGACCGGCAGCTCGATATCCGCTGGATTCCACGCACCTCGCTGGCAACGGTAGAGTGGATGCCCGCCGACAAAGGGCTGATCGATGCGCTGATTGAGCTCAAGGAAGACCGGCTTAAGGCAAGCGCCGCCGATGATGCCGCGTCCAACACAACCAACGAGCCCGCCACCAAACCCAAGCGCGCACCTAAGCGCCGCAGCAAAAAACGCCCCAAACCCGGCTTGCTCGACGGCATCGACACCTCGGACCTCTCCGCCGACGAGCGTGAACTAGTGCGCCGTCGCGCCGCCATCAAAAAGTCCATGAAGGGCAACAAGCGCGCCAACACCAAGCCCGAGCTGCTCGTTCGCCAGCGCCTGCGCGCCGCGGGACTCACGGGTTATCGCCTGGAATGGAAAGTTCCCGGCAAGCCCGACATCGCCTTCCCCGGACGCAAGATCGCCATCTTCGTCAACGGCTGCTTTTGGCACCGCTGCCCCAAGTGCAATCCGAGCCAGCCCAAGCGCAACGTTGAGTTTTGGGAAGCAAAGTTCCGCCGCAACGTCGAGCGCGACCGCGCCGCCGTGGCAGCGCTCACCGAAATGGGCTGGACACCCATAACTATCTGGGAATGCGAACTCAAAAAGGACCGCATCGACGCCACGATGGAACAGGTCATCGAGCAGGTGCGGGCCGCGACCCCGCAACGCTAAAACGAGCCATTCACACGCCCCACACGCCCGCGCCACATCCGTGCCACAAACCTTAGAAAGCCCTTAAGCTCAAAACCTTTCAAGAGTGTTACTCGATAGCTTTGACCTGCGGTTTCACCGTAATCGCAAACCTCATTAAGCCTTTCTTTAGCGCTCCTTTGCAACGACCGCGTCATAATACTGCCAACGCACGGGACCTAGCAGCACACCCCGTGCGCAACCTTTTGGTGGACATCGAGGAGGCCGCACGCATGCATTCTTCCAATGACGCAGCACAGCCATCCCTAAAACATGCGGACCTTTTCTCCTTCCCCCCGACACAGAGAGACGGTCTCCTCGACTCCCCCACCACAAAAGCCAAACGCTCAACTAATCAGAGCCTCAACTTGCGAGCATCGTTCGAAAAGCTCCAAGCATCCCTAGACAAGGCGTTCCCCGAACAGGCAAGGGCAATCTAAGCCCATCGCGCTTTATACTGATGCCATGCGAAACATGGATCACATAGAATTGCACCGCGGAGGACGCGAGGAAGCGTTTCCCGAGACCGCCGAAGACTGGCCTTATATTGCCGAACGCGCAGAATTCGCTCGCTATCCGGGCAACTCCGTCCCCTGGCACTGGCATTCCGAAGTCGAGCTTTTCTACATGGAGCAGGGAGCAATTGACTATCGCACGCGTGCGGCTCATGAGCACATGCGCTTTGAGGAAGGGTCCGCCGGCTTTATCAACGGCGGCGTTTTGCACAGCACCCTGCAATCGCCCAATTCGGCGCCAGCCATTCAAATGCTGCATATCTTCCAGCCGTCAATGCTCGGCGATCCCGCGGGACGCCTTCAAAAGCGCTACATCAATCCTTTGCTGCAATGTCGAGGCGTCGATATACTCAAATGGTCGCCCACCAACCCCGACGATATGCCCTTTATCGATTTGCTGAAGAGCTCCTTCAGCCACGATCTTCAACAGCCGCAGAGCGAGATGGCGCTTCGAAATAGCCTGTCAGAACTCTGGGTTCAGATCTATGCCAAAGCTGAACCACAATTCGCTTTGGACAACAGTTCTTTGATGACCAGCCGTGAAATTCGGTTCAGGGAAATTCTGGACTACATCCGCACACACTATGCAGACAGCATAGATGTTCCCCAAATTGCATCCGCGGTCGGCATCAGCGAAAGAGATTGTTATCGCACCATCAAAGCTTGCGCGGGAACAACCCCGGCCGCGTATCTACGCGCATACCGCATCACCCGCGCCTGCACGCTCTTGACGCACACCACGCGAACGGTACAGACGATCGCTCACCAATGCGGCTTTGCAACGGCGAGCCACCTTGGGCAGGTATTCAAGGAACAAATTGGCTGTACCCCTTCTGAGTATCGAGCCATGAGGCAGAATTTCGATACTACGGGGCAGAAATAACGCTAGCGCTTCCACCTCACCTATCCCACACTATCAGACAGATGAGAGAAAGGAATGCCATGAAACAATTCGACCATGTCGTGTTTGACGTTGATGGAACATTGGCAGATACAGAAGAAAGCGTTCTGTCATCGCTTGCCCAGATAGTCCAAGAAGAGACCGGTAAAACGCTCCCCCGAAACGAGCTTGAATTTGCCCTCGGCATACCCGGCAAGAATGCCCTTGAGAAACTTGGGATCTACTCGCAGGCAACGTTGGATCGCTGGTGCCAAGTTGCCGCTAGCCTTAAAAACACCATCAGCGTGTTTCCCGGCTTGCTGGAAGTTATCGCCGCACTCGCCAACAACGGCTGCAATCTTGGCATTGTCTCCTCACGTGCGCGCGACGAATACGCAGAAGAAATAGCACCCCTTGGCTTCGACAAGTATTTTGAGCACATCATCCTTGTCGAAGACACAACCGAACACAAACCCGCACCCGCACCCATGCTCGAATATCTCCGACGTACGGGCGCAAACCCCAACAGCGTCATCTACGTTGGCGACACCGTCTACGACGAACAATGTGCAACTTCGGCAGGGGTCAGTTTTGCCCGAGCAGCATGGGGATCACACCAAGACATCCCAAACGCCACCTACAACCTCAAAACCCCCAACGACCTGCTAACCCTAACAACCAAGTAACCCGTCCAACCCAACTTTTCCGCCCCAACGCCACAAGGGCGACGACCTCGAGAAGGTCAACTTGGGAGGGACGAGGGCTTAGTTCCCCAATCTTTCCGCAGGGGGCAAAAAGCCTCGCCGCACGAAGTGCGCAGCGAGGCTTTTTGCATGCCCGAGGACGATTGGGGAACTAAGCCCTCGTCCCTCCCCGGGATATGTAGCGAGTCGGAGTACCCTTGCTGTTACTCTGCTTTGCCCACAGAGTTGAGGTTGGTCATGCGGATCTTAACCAGCTCGGTGATCTCACGCATGCCCTCCTTGGCCGGCTTCTTGGGATCGAAGCAGCCGGGGTTCTCGGCCATGTAGGCCATGAAACCCTTGGTGTAGGCCTGACGCAGCTCGGTGGCATAGTTAACCTTGCAGATGCCGTTCTTCACAGCCTCGGCAACCTGCTCATCGGGCACACCGGAGGTGCCGTGCAGGACCAGCGGCACGTCGACGGCGTCGCGGATGGCCTTGACCACGGACTGCTCGATGTGCGGATCGCTCGTGTACACGCCGTGGCTGGTGCCAACGCCAATAGCCAGCGAGGTGCAACCGGTGCGCTCGACGAACTCCTTGGCCTCGGCAGGATCGGTGTAGGGGCTCTCGCCCTCAACCGCGGGACCGTCGTCCTCCTTGCCGCCAACCTTGCCAAGCTCGGCCTCGACGGGCACGCCCATGGCGCGGCCGGCGTCGGCAACGGACTTGGTCAGGGCGATGTTGTCCTCGAAGGACTCGTGCGAGCCGTCGATCATGACGGAGGTGTAGCCCGTGCGGAAGGCCTGCATGCAGCGGTCATAGCCATCGCCGTGATCGAGGTGCAGGGCAACGGGCACGGAAGCGCGCTCGGCGGCAGCCTTGACCATACCGTAGAAGTAATCCAGGCCAGCGGTCTTGATGGTACCCGGGGTAGTCTGCATGATGACGGGGGACTTGGTCTCCTCGGCAGCGGCCAGAACGGCCATAACAAACTCGAGGTTCTCGACGTTGAACGCGCCGACGGCGTAGTGGCCGGCCTGAGCGTCCTTGAGCATCTTTTCGGTGGTAACAAGTGCCATGAGCGTTTGCTCCTCTCCCTCGCCCGCATCTGGACATCGGGCGTACGTGTTCGCAAGGCGTTTTACCTTGCGTTTTGCTGCGCTCATTGTATGAAATTCAGCGGGTATGAATGTGCGGGATGTTGTCGTCGCGCGAGGTCGAGCCTTCATTTTTGAAAAGCAAACGGAAGGGTTTTGTGCCGAGCGCATGCGTTCGATATTGAGTTTTGAGCCTTGAGTGTCTTTCTTTTATAGAAAAGATAAGTAATCGAAAGGCGTTTTCTTACTCAAAAAGAAAATGAACGAAAATGAACTCAACACAATTCCTGCAAATTTGGCTGAGAATGGAGCTGACATGGTCCAAGTTGCAACCCGAGCTTTTGCCGACGAACGCCGTGCCGCCATCATGGAAATGCTCGAGCATAATGCCTCGGTGCAGGTGGCAGAAATCGCCCAGACCTTTGGTGTGTCCTCCGTCACGGCCCGCGCCGACCTGGACGCGCTCGCCGAGGCCGGCAAGCTGCGCCGCACGCATGGTGGCGCCGTATCGCTCCACAAGCGCCTGACTGTCTCCACGCAGGATCGCCGCATCAACGTCAACGTTGCCGCCAAACAGGCCATCGCACAAAGCGCGATCGAACTCGTTAACGACGGCGACACCTTGCTTGTCGACTCGGGCACCACCGCGCTCGAATTTGTCCGGCTCCTCGACCAGCGCGACGGCATCACCGTCATCACGGCCGACATTACCATCGCCGATTACATCGACGAGAGCATGCCCTCGGTCGATGTCGTCATGCTGGGCGGCGCGCTGCGCAAAGGCCACCGCTATCTGTACGGTCCGCTCACCATGCAGGCGCTGCAGATGGTTCATGCCGACCTCGCCATCATGTGCCCTGGAGCTTTTGTTCCCGGCTGCGGCTTTACGACCGACTTTCCGCAGATGGCCGAGACCAAAACAGCCATGATCTCCGCCGCCCGCCAAAGCGTCGCCCTCATGGACGCCAGCAAGGTCAACGGACGCGGCATGTACCGCTTTGCTGAGCTCGCCGATGTCAATACCATCGTGATGGACCGCGACCCCGAAGGAGCCGTCGCCACCTCAATCGCCGAAGCCACCAACGGCACCACCCCATCCCTCATCATCGCCACCGCCTAAAAACAAAAACCACCACAAAGGGGACAGGCACCTTTGTGGTGGTTTTGACGGTGAAAGTGGAGTGTCGCTACTTGGACAACTCGTCGGCGAGGGCTTCGATCTGGGCGCGCGATGCGTCGTTGAGCGAGCCCAGGACGGTCACCTTGTTCTGCGCCAGGGTGATGTCCTTCATGCCCTCGAGCTCCTTGGTCATGACCTTGACAGCGGCGGGTGCCCAGGAGCCAGCCTCGACAAGCGCCACGGTGCGGTTCTGGTAGGCATGCTCGGCGAGCGTGTGGATGAAGGTGCTCATGAATGGGAAGATCTCGCCCTGGTAGGTGATGGAGGCGAGCACCAGACGGTCGTAGCGGAACGCGTCCTCAACGGCCTCGGCCATATCGTCGCGAGCCAGGTCAAAGACGGAGACCTTCTGGCCGCGAGCCTCGAGCGCAGAAGCGAGCTCCTCGACGGCTGCCTTCAGATGGCCGTAGACGCTCGCGTAGGCAATCGTGATGCCCTCGTCCTCGGGCTGGTAGCTCGACCAAGTGTTGTAAGTGTCGAGGTAGTAGCCCAGGTTCTCGGTCAGCACGGGGCCGTGGAGCGGGCAGATAATCTGAATATCCAGATCGGCGGCCTTCTTGAGCACGGCCTGCACGAACTTGCCGAACTTGCCCACGATACCAAAGTAGTAACGACGCGCCTCGCAGGCCCAGCCTTCCGGGTCCTCGATGTCGTTGGCGCCGAACTTGCCAAAGCCGTCGGCACTAAAGAGCACTTTGTCCGTGGCCTCGTAGGAGAAGAGTACCTCGGGCCAGTGAACGTTGGGGGCGCCGACGAAGGTCAGGCTGTGGCCGCCCAGGTCGAGCACGTCGCCCTCTTTGACGACCATCTTGCGCTCGGGGTAATCGGTGCCAAAGTAGTTGACCATCATGCGGAAGGCGCCCATGCTGGCCACGATCTGGGCCTGCGGATAGCGCTCCATAAAGGCGGCGATGCCAGCGGAGTGATCGGGCTCCATGTGGTGAACGACCAGATAATCGGGCGTGCGACCGTCAAGCACGGCCTCGATATTGCCGAGCCACTCGTCAACAAAACCACCGTCGACCGAATCGGCGACAGCGATCTTCTCGCCCAAGATAACGTAGCTGTTGTATGCCATACCGTTCTCGGACACGTCGTACTGGCCCTCGAACAGGTCAATGTCGTGATCGTCGACGCCAACGTAGCGGATATCCTTGGTGATCTCCATCAGGCAAAGCCTCCTAGATAGACAAAAGAACCCGTCTATCATAGCACTCGGCTGCATCCCAACAGCTATCTGCCGACATCCTTACCGATTGTTATTGATGTTCAACATATCACCGTTGACCTGCGGAAACTATGAGCGCGGTATCGCCGTGCTATGTCGAATGATGAGCTGGCCGGGAATACGAATGGCAACGGTTTTGCCCACCGCACCCGCCTCGGGAACCGCATGCTCAAACACCTCGCGTCCGCGCTGATGCAGATCGAATCGCACGGTCGTGAGCTCGTTGTGTGCGACAAAATCATCGAGCGAATCGTCGACACCCACCACGCTCACGTCCTCGGGCACGCGCAGGCCGCTATCGCGCAGCGCGGCAATCGCTCCGTTTGCCATCTGATCGTTTGCCGCATAGATCGCCGTCATGGCGCGGTCGTGTTCTGCCAGATACCTGCCGGCTTCGTAGCCGCTGTTGGCAGACCAGTCTCCCTCGAGCGGCTCTGCCGGCTCGATATGCCTGCGCTCGAGCGCGTCTTGCCAACCGGCGCGGCGGAACTGCTCGTCCACCGAGAAGGACGGGCCGCCGATATAGCGAATCTGCTCGTGGCCAAGCTCAAACAGGTGATCCATAAGCAATAGCGAGCAGCCGTAATGGTCGGAATCGACCGTGGTTACGCGCGGATGCGCGTACATGGTAACGATGACCGTGCCAATGCCCGGCAGTGGATCAAACGTCTCAAAGTCGGGTGCCATGCGGCTCATGCCGATGATGATGCCATCAACCGGCAGCGCCGCCATGCGGCGGGTGGCCTCGGCAAGCGAAAACTCCTCGGTCTTGGACATCTCGACCAGCGTGATGGCGCAGCTATGCTCGCGGGCGGCGCTGGCGATGCCGTCGATCATCGTCAGATTCCCAAACTTGGTGACATCGTTGACGCATAGACCGACCGAATGGTAGCGACCGTCGCGCAGGGAGCGGCCGGCATAGCTCGGGCGAAAGCCGAGCTCTTGCATGGCAGCCTGTACGCGCTGGCGCGTCTGCTCGTTCACATTGGGCAGGCCGTTGGCGACGCGCGAGACCGTCTGCTGCGAAACGCCAGCAGCGCGGGCGACGTCGGCCATGGAAACCGGACGCGAGCCTGTATCGTTGGAGGGGCGCCTTGCCACAAGATCACCTTCACCCTTGCGAGATCAGAATAGCGTGCATGCCGGCCCCGTGCAGAAATGAGCCCGCGCGGAGGGCCGCTATCGTCGGACGCATGTTAACGTACTCTACTTTTTCTAGCTGCAGCTCTTCTGCTCCATAAGTCCATACGGCACTACCGTTCGCGGCTGAAAATCTACCGATTACCAGATTCTCAAAAAGTGATATGCGTTGTGTTATGAGTACGTTAACATAGCCCTTAACGTGCGGCATCGTGGATGCTGAGTTCACGCCGCTTCAAATTGTTAACGTACTCATAACGACGCAAAACTCACCTGTTCGCGCCAAAGAAAGGACCTTCATGACCGCCCCCGACGAAAAGACGCTCGCCACGCTCACCAAGCTGTTTGAGGAGGAGTTTGGCCCCATCGGCGACCGCCAGGTGCTCTATGTGCACGCGCCCGGCCGCTCCGAGATCAGCGGCAACCACACCGACCACGAGGGCGGCCACGTTATCGCCGGCTCGCTCGATGTCGCCGTCGACGGCATTGCCGTGGCAACAGACACCAACAAGGTCCGCGTTGCCGACGAAGGCTACCCCACCTTTGAGATCACGCTCGACACACTAGATATTCAGGAGTCCGAAAAGGGCACGTCTGCAAGCCTCGTTCGCGGCATGGCCCACGAAATCGCAGCTCTGGGCGTTGAGCCCCACGGCTTCGACTTCGCCTTCACTTGCTCCGTCCCCTCGGGTGGCGGCCTTTCCAGCTCTGCTGCCGTCGAGGCCGCATATGGCCGCGCCATGGAGACGCTCTGGGGCGCGCCCGCCATTGAGCCCGTCGCGCTTGCGCAGATGAGCCAGCGCACCGAGAACAACTACTACGGCAAGCCCTGCGGCCTGATGGACCAGGCTGCCGTGTGCCTGGGCGGCCTTGCCTACATGGATTTTGAGGACCAAGCTCAGCCTAAAACTCAGAAGCTCGAGCTCAACTTTGAGGATCACGGCTATGCGCTCGTGCTCGTTAAGGTCGGTGCCGACCATGTGGCAGCCACCGACGACTACGCCGCCGTGCCGCGCGAGATGCAGGACGTCGCCGCCGAGTTTGGCAAGGCACGTCTGTGCGAGGTCGACGTTGCCGACTTTGACGCCAAGCTGCCCGAGCTGCGCGCCAAGCTGGGCGACCGCGCCTGCCTGCGCGCTGTTCACTACTGGTACGAGAACGGTCTGGTCGACAAGCGCTGGACGGCTCTTAACGCCGGCGACATCGACCAGTTCCTGGTCCTGACGCGCGAGTCCGGCGCCAGCTCTGCCATGTACCTGCAGAATGTCGTTGCCAAGCTGGGCTCCGAGCAACCCTCCATGTATGCCCTGGCACTGGCCGAGCACGTGCTCGACGGCCGCGGCGCCGTCCGCATCCACGGCGGCGGCTTTGGCGGCACCATCCAGGCCTTCGTGCCGCTCGATCTGGTCGATACCTTCATTGCCAAGATGAACGGCTGGCTGGGCGAGGGCTCTGCCCGTCACTACGCTATCTCTGACAAGGGGGCTTACGCGGCATGGCTGTAATGACCGACGTGCGCGAGGCCGCGCAGGACCTGATCGAGTACGCCATCCACCGATCAATGATTGGGCAGGACGATCGCATCTGGGCCTACAACACCATTTTGGAGTGCATCGGCGCCACGGGCCCCGCGCTCGACATGACCTGGGCGCTGCAGACCGAGAAGCTCTCGCTTTTGCACCCCGATACCCTCCCCGACTTTGATCTGGAGGGCACGCTCGCCGCGCTTTCCGAAGCCGCCGTTGTCAACGGCGCCGCCGAGGACACGGCGTCAGGCCGCGACCGCATCGCCATGCGCATCATGGGCGTGCTTATGCCGAGGCCTTCGGTTGTAAACGAGGAGTTCAATGGACGCATGGGCGTCAACGAGCCCCGCGCCGCGACCGACTGGTTCTACGGCCTGTGCTGCGACGCCGGCTATGTGCGCCGCGCCGCCATCGCGCGCAACATCAAATGGAGCACCCCCACCAACTGGGGCGATCTCGAGATCACCATCAACCTGTCCAAGCCCGAGAAGGACCCGCGCGACATTGCCGCGGCCGGTGCCGCCAAAAACACGGGCGAGAAGTATCCCGCCTGCCAGCTCTGCATCGAAAACGAGGGGTACCCCGGACGCTCCGCTGCAGCCGACGGTGGCGCTCACCCCGCTCGCCAGAACCTGCGCGTTATCCCCATTCAGCTCGACGGCGAACGCTGGGGCTTCCAGTACAGCCCGTACGCGTACTTTAACGAGCATTGCATTGCCATGAGCTCCGAGCATCGTCCGATGCACGTCGATCGCAAGGGTCTCTCCTGCCTGCTCGACTTTGTGGACCTGTTCCCGCACTACTTTATCGGCTCCAACGCCGACCTGCCCATCGTGGGTGGCTCGATTCTGTCGCACGACCACTTCCAGGGCGGCGCGCACGAATTCCCCATGATGCACGCGGCCGAGGTTTCGCAGTTTAGCGTGCCCGGCTTTGACAAGGTCACCGGTACCGTGCTGCAGTGGCCGCTTTCGGTGCTGCGTCTGCGCTCACACGACCGCGCTCAGCTGCTTGATGCCGCCGAGAAGATCATCCTCGCCTGGCGCGAGTGGACCGACGAGTCCGTGGGTGTCATCGCACACACGGCTGACGGCGTGGCTCACAACACCGTGACGCCCGTCATCCGCCGCGTCGACTCCCGCGGCAATGCCGGCGGCGAGATCTACGAGGCCTACCTAGCGCTTCGCTGCAACATCACGACCGACGAGCATCCGCTGGGCGTGTTCCACCCGCATGCTGAGTATCACCACATTAAGAAGGAGAACATCGGTCTGATCGAGGTCATGGGCCTGGCCATTCTTCCACCGCGCCTGGTTCCCGAGCTCGGCGCCGTCCGCGAGCACCTGCTGGCCGCCAAGGTCGACGCCAGCTACGATCTTGCCGCCGCGCTCGAGGGCGACGACCTTTGCCGCAGCCACGCCGCATGGGCCCTGGACGTCTATGCCCGTCGTGCCGATGAGCTTACGGCCGATAATGCCATCGATATCCTGCATGAGGAGGTCGGTGTGGTGTTTGGTCACGTACTCGACAACGCCGGCGTCTTTAAATGGGACGAAGCCGGCCGCGCCGCCCAGCAGCGCTTCATCGACTCGCTGTAGGACGCAGGCCCCGACGCTCGCGCTCGACAAATAGCGCCCACACGACAACGGCGCCCGCCGGCAACATCACCGACGGGCGCCGTTTTACATCGCTCGACACCCTCTCCAAAGTTGCGGTGAAATACGGACTGTTTTAACTGCTAGAAGGCCTATTCAGTCCCTATTTCACCGCAACTTTTTTGGCTTCTCCGCCCTGCATGGAATTGATAGGCATCTTGGTGGTGCAAAGGGGTCAGGTTAGTTTGCACCAAAACAAGGAGTGTCCCAAACTGCCGGCAGAAAAGGAACGTCCCCAGGTGCCGACCTAAACCAACACATTATTCGATGGAAAAACGTGGTTCTCTCCCACATTTTTCGATGGAAAAACGTGGTTCTCTCCCACATTTTTCGATGGAAAAACCAAAACAGTCTTATACTAACCATGATCGTTAGGAGGCAGCATGCAGCGACAGCTAATGGACGAACTCATCGCTTGGAAATCTAGAGCAAACCGCAAGCCCCTCCTGCTTAAGGGGGCCCGCCAGACGGGAAAAACCTGGCTTCTCAACGAATTCGCAGGCCAGCAGTATCAAAACGTCATCCGTTTTGACTTTATGCTCGAACCGGGCGCGCATTCGCTGTTCGATGGAAACCTTGACCCCAAGCGCATCATCTCCCAGATAGAGCTCCTGCGCGGCCAGACCATAACGCCGGCGGACACACTCATCATCTTCGACGAGATCCAAGAAGCGCCACGCGGCATCACCTCGCTCAAATACTTCAACGAGCTGGCGCCGGAATACCATATCGTGGCAGCCGGCTCCTATATGGGCCTTGCGCTCCGGCGAGAAAACGAGTCGTTCCCCGTCGGCAAGATCGACCAGCTCACCATGCGCCCCATGGGGTTTGTCGAGTTCGTTCGTGCCGTCGATGGCGGTCCGCTCGCAGATGCCATCCTTGCCGCAAACATGGACCTGCTGGCAAACGTTTCCGAAAAGCTCGAGCGCCTGCTCAAGGAATACCTCGTTGTCGGTGGCATGCCAGAAGTTGTCTCCGCTTTCGCCGCCTCCCACGATTTCATCGAGGCCCGCAGGCTTCAGCAGCAAATCATCGAAGCTTACGAATCCGATTTTGGCAAGCATGCACCAGCCCGCATCGTCGAGCGCATGAGGCTGGTTTGGAAATCCCTTCCCGGCCAGCTCGCAAAGGAAAACAAGAAGTTCATCTACGGCGCGCTTCGCCCCGGGGCACGAGCACGCGATTTTGAGGAAAGCCTCCAGTGGCTCATGGACTATGGAATCGTTCATAAGGTACCACGTGTTTCCGCCCTAAGAGCACCGCTCACAAGCTACGAGGATCTCTCGGGCTTCAAACTGTTCTGCATTGATACCGGCATACTCGGGGCGCTCTCCGGCCTCTCGCCTGCCATTGTTCTGAACGGGCCCGCTGTTTTTACGGAGTTCAAAGGCTCGCTGACCGAGCAATACGTCGCACAGGAGCTTTTGCTCCAAGGCAAAACTCCCGCGTATTGGTCATCCTCCTCCGGCAATGCAGAGACTGACTTTGCCATCGACCATGCGGGGACCGTGCTTCCGCTCGAGGTCAAGGCGGCAGAGAATCTCAAAGCAAAGAGCCTGAGGATTGCCTGCGAGAAGTTCAAGCTCGAGCGCTGCGCGAGAACATCGTTAGCGGCATATAGAGACGAGGGCACGCTCGTCAACATTCCGCTCTGGGAGATTGGGCAAATCGGCAAGTTGACATAGTCGCTGCGGGGGGGGTGCCCCGCAAGGAGTGTCCCAAACTGCCGGCAGAAAAGGAACGTCCCCATCTGCCGCAAAGGAACGTCCCCAAGTGCCGGAAACGCCGATGTTTTGGCAATGCCAGCGAGCGGGTCGCATTTGAGACAAGGTGACGTGAAACGAAAGGGCGCTGACCTTCTGGTCGCGCCCTTGAAGTTGAACGTCAGATTGTCCAAATGCGGCCCGCGCAGCGTCGAGCCGTTACGCGGTTTGGTAAAACCGCGTAACCCTACAGCTCAGTGACTTCCACGCTGTTGTAGACCTCGTCCCAACGGTCCATGACCAGGTGGCCGGTCTTGGGATCCATGGCGTTGAGCTTGCCACAGGCATTGGCAGTCTTGAGCACTGTGACGTCGTCGGCACCAGCAGCGATAGCATGCGCGAAGCCGGCAATGGTCGAGTCACCGGAACCCGTCGCGTTCACAGCTTCAATCGCGGGCGTCTTGGCGCGGAACGCACGGCCCTCATGGAAGCCCACCGAACCGGCAGCGCCCATCGAGACGACAACCCAGGGGATACCGGCAAAGCGGCCGTCGGCGGCAAGCGCCTCGCGCAGGGCATCGACGTCGTCAGTCGTAAAGGACGTACCCAGCAGGCCGTTAATCTCGGTCAGGTTGGGCTTTACGAGCTCAGGCTTAGCGTCGGACTCCAGCGCGGCCTTCAGCGATGCACCCGAGGTGTCGAGCAGCACCTTGGCGCCCGCCCCCTCGGCAATCTTGACGAGCTCGGCATAGTAGCCGGCATCGACGCCACGCGGCAGCGAGCCCGAAAGCGTCACAACGTCCGCCTTCGCAGCAAGCTCGGCGAACTTGGCCGTAAAAGCTTCGAGTTCTGCCGGCTCAATCTGCGGACCGCTCTCCAGCAGCTCGGTCTGATTACCCTCGTGCAGGATATTCAGACAGATACGCGTTTCGCCGGCGATAGGCACAAAATCATTCTTAACGCCGTCGGCATCCATAAGCTCGGCCATATAGGCACCCATGTGGCCGCCGAGCAGACCGGTCGCGAGCACGTCGTCGCCCAGCTGTAGCAGCACACGGCTCACGTTGAGGCCCTTGCCACCAGCGGTCTTTTCGGGCGTCACACGGTTCACATCGTCGATGATCAGCTTATCGAGCTGATAGCGCGTATCGATCGACGGGTTCATGGTAACGGTCAGAATCATGTTGAACTCCTGTTCCGGGGCGGCACGCGCGGCCCCAAACATACTATAGCTCGTTAAAGGATCTCGATCTCAAAGCCGCGGGTGACGGTCTCCCCCGGCTTGGCAATCAGGCAGCCGCGCTTGTGCTCCAGGATATCGTCCTCGTCGGAGCAGGTGGACAGGCCGCCCCACGGTTCCACGGCCACAAAGTCGCCCTCGGGCTTGCTCCACACAATCAGGTACGGCATATCGGGGAACGTCAGGCGTACGCCCTTGTCCTCGTCCTTCTTGGTCAGCGTGACCACACGACTCTCGAGCACGTCGAAGATGGTCTCGGCAAAGTCGAAGAGCTCATGGGTGAGCGGCAGATCGTGGCCAACCATCGGGTTCTTGCTGCGATGCTCAACATCGATCAGGCCCGTCGAGGGAACGGCAGTGCAAAGCTCTGCTGCCTCGCGCTGCTCAAAACGGAGCTCGTAGTCGTCATAAGACTCGCCTTCGTCAAGCGGGCACTTAAAGCCGGGGTGACCGCCCACAAAGAACGGCATGTCCTCGGTCCCCTCGTTGATCACCTCGTACGACACGACCACCTTTGCCGCATCGATCGTGTAGCGTGCAACGATCTTAAACGGATACGGATACTGCTCGAGCAGCTCGGCGTGGTCGGCAGAGCTCAGGCTCAGCGCAATCATGCTGTCGCCCTGCTCCTCGAGCTTCCACTCCTGCTTGCGGGCGAAACCATGACGCGCGAGGTTGATCTCGTGGCCGGCGCGCGTCATAGCGCGGCCATCGCGCAGGCCGCCGCAGATGGGAAAGCAGATCGGGGCCTGACCCGACCACACCGCCGGGTCGCCCTGCCACAAATACTCACGACCGTTAGCCGCAATAGAGGTAAACGATCCGCCTGCTGTGCTTAGAGCCACGCGAATAGAACCGTTATCAAGAACAAACTCCATAGGAGCCTTCCCTTTCTTACGACAGCCCGCCAAGTCAATTGGGCTGATAGAAAACCGGCCCGCGCCCCCTCACAGAAACGCGAGCCGTCAACGGACTAGTTAAAACGCCAAACGCAGCATCGCAACAACCAAAGCGACCCCACAAGTCACCCCAACGTCAGCGAGAAGCCAGCTGGCGAGGCAAGGTGCCGTGAAGCGAGACGGCATTGACCTTCTGGTCATGCCGTCGAAGCTGAACGGCATATTGCCCGCCAGATGGCTTCGCAGCGTCGGCCAGTTACGCGGTTTGGTAAAACCGCGTAACCCAATTAATCGTGATACTCGCCGCGGTCCCACTTCTCCAAGAACTCGTCGAAGAAATGCGGGTCGGCCTGGGCCTCGGCGTCGGCCTTGTTGCAGGCATCGATCTTTGCGATCAGGGCATCGTGCTCGGGAGTCTTCTCGTAGGGCTCCTCCAGGAAGGCGAGCATAATGTCGGCCATCAGGAACTCACCGGTGATCTTGCCGCCAAAGCCCACGATGTTGGCGTTGAGCTCACGACGGGCATACAGGGCAGAGGTCATGTCGCGGACCAGGGCGCAACGGGCGCCGGGGACCTTGTTGACAGCGTTGGTGATGCCGATACCGGTGCCGCACAGGGCCACGCCAAAGTCCGCCTTGCCGCTGGCAACAGCCTCGCCCACGGCCTTGCCGTAAATGGGATAGTGCGTGCGGCTGTGGCTGTAGGTACCGCAGTCGAGCACCTGGTAGCCGGCCTGCTCAAGACGGTCGGCGAGATAGATCTTCTCGTCCGTAACGATATGGTCGCAACCGATTGCGATGGTCTTCTTCATCAGAACGTCCTTTCGTCTGAATTCACAAGTTGAGGTAGAAGTTCGAGTTCTCGGTGGCTCTCGTTAGGCCATCTTGTTGAGCATGTCGACACGGATCTGATGACGACCGCCGGCGTACTGGGCGCGCAGGAACTCGCGGGCGATCTTCTTGGCGACCTCGGTACCAACGACGCCCGGGCCCATGGTGACCATGCGCGAGCCATTGTGCTCGCGGGTCATGTAGGCGGAGCGCTCGTCGGAAATGTTGGCGACGACCATGCCCTTCATCTTGACGGCGGCCATATAGGAACCGACGCCGTACTTATCGAAGGCAAAGCCCTGGGAATCCTTGTGCTCCAGCAGGTCCTTGGCGACGGCGGTCGCGGAATCGACAAAGTCCGCGGCAGGGGTCTCGGAATAGTCGACGACCTCATGACCGTCGGCGATGAGCATCTCCTTGATGGACTCCTTCATCGACATACCGTCGGCATCGGAAGCGATTACAACCCTCATGACATCCTCCTTGAGAGATACGCAGGTGCGTAGTTTCTGTTTGGAAGTGTTGAATCGCGTTCAGGTCCGGGCATCTGAATGTGCGGTTCTTCACTGTTCATGTTTATTTGAACATATTCGAACAGTAACTGCAACAACTATTTGTTTGTCTTTGTTCTTTTTTGAACAAAGACCGTTCGCGGATGATTGCTGACCGTTTGGGTTCGACGAAGGCCCAGCCTGTCACGTGTTCAACAAACAAAAGGGCGACCGAGAACGCGTCTCGGCCGCCCTTCTTACGGTTCGGTCTACTGTAGTGGGCCTTGTCGCCTACTCAGCCTCTCCGCTCTTCTTGGCATGCTTGGACGGAGCGCTCAGAAAACGGCCCGTCAAGTAGTTCGCGGGGCCGGAGATATCAATCCCCAGCAGCACGTGCCCCAGCCACAGGAACGCCACGAGTACCAACAGCGGAATCACACACGAGGTCACGATCATCACGATGACGCCTTCAATCAGGCTGGTCACCTGCTGCACGATCTCATCGGTCATCTGCTTGGCGCCGCTGGTCACCGACGTGACCAGGCTCGATGCCCCATCGGCCAGCTGCTCAAGCACGTTTTTGGACTCCGTGGCCTCGGACTTTTTCTTGCTCGATTTTGAGCTGGTCTCGCTGGACTTCTCCGTGGTTTCAGCCGTCTTTGCGGCATCGGTCGCCTTTTGCTCGGCCTGTTCGATGCTCACCCTATACGTCTCGTCGACCTTCTGCGACACCCATACGCTCGCCGGCACCAACGCCATGCCGATCATGGCGACCACCAGCACGCGCGTTGCCACGCGGCGCAGGACGGCGCTGGTGCTCCAGCGTCCGTGAATGCCAAGCGACACCGCAAAGAGTACGAGCGAGAACGGGATTAGGATGCCCAAGCCCACCGACCATAAGATAGTGAGCAAATATTTCTCGAGGTAGAGCACGGCGAGCACGATGCCCAGATTTCCCGAAAGCTGTGCCAGCTGCTCGGCGACCGGTGTTCCCGTGTCACCCGGCAGCGCGGTGATGCCCGCAGACAGCGCAACGCACGACGTCGTGAGCGCCAAAACGTTGCCCTTCTTTTGATCGATGACCTCGATAGTTGAGTCCCAGGTCTTGGTGTCGGCAAAATGCGGACGAGCGACAAAGCCCGATAGAAGCGCCAGTAGCACGAGCGCAACGATGAACCCGATCTGCAACTTTTTGTTTGCACACACGACATCGGACAGGCTGGGTTGCAGCTCGGTCACTGTCGTATGCTCGGTTATTTGGACGGGGCGCCCATGAGCCATCTCATGCGCGTCTCTCTTTTGGATCAATCCGTTGTCCGGCATTTGGATACCTCCTCATTCCGGCGTGTATTGCGGATGGAAGTATACCCAGCGAGCGAAGAACCGAACGGCAGACCACCCAGCGCGCCCAAAGACTGCTCCGAGCTGCCAGCCCTCTTTAAGTTGCGGTGAAATAGGGACTGTTTTTGCTGTTAGAAGGCCTATTCAGTCCCTATTTCACCGCAACTTAGGAGGGGGAGCAAAAAGCCCTGCCGCGGGGTTGCGGCAGGGCTTTTGGAAGGGGACTTGGTTGTGGGGGCTCGTTAGGCGAGCTTGGCCTCGAGTGCGGCGATGCGCTTGTAGGCATCGATGGTAAAGCGGGTCTGCTTCTCCAGGATCATGGTGGTCATGAGAGTATCCTGAGCGTGAGCCATGATGAAGGTCATCTCCATCTCGCCGCCGCCGGCCTCCTGCGAAAGCAGTTTGGTCTGCGTGTCGTGAGCACCGATGAGCGCGTCGCTGGCATCCTTGTGCAGCTGCTCGGCCTTCTCAAAGTCACCCTCACGGGCAGCATCGAGTGCAGCGAGCAGGTCGGTCTGGGCGTCACCCGCGTATGCGACGATCTCGAATCCAACCATCGAGATTTCTTCTTTGGTTGCCATATTGCGTTCCTTTCACATATGAACCAATGGAGAGCATCGCGTCCGGGCATACGCGCTGCGTTGTGTATGCCAGAAACATTAACATTCAAACAAAAAAGAACAATGCAAAACGTAGTTTCAGGCTATGAACGGTCGATTTTCGCCCGTGAACGGTTTTTAAACTATTCTGAACAATATCGAACACATAAATCGACAACCAAACAGGTCCGCACCCTAGCGCAGACTGCGTACCGTATCGCCCTCGACGAGCACACCGGGGATCAGCATGTGCTCCACGCCCGGTGCGACGTCCTCGGCGCCGGCAATCTTGTCGACCGCCCACATGCCAACGCGCTTGTTATCAAAGCGCACCGTAGTTAGGCGACGATCGGGCACGATATCGCCCAGGCTATCGTCAACGCCCACCACGCTCACGTCCTCGGGCACGCGTTTCCCGCGCGACTCGAGCCCGCGAATGCAGCCATAGGCCATGGCGTCGTTCGAGGCATAGATAGCCGTGCAGCTCGAATCGTCCGCCAACGCCTGCCCGGCGGCATATCCGCTCTGCGCCGTCCAGTCACCACGGATAAGCCGCGGCGGCTCAATGCCATGCGCGCGCAACGTCTCGCGCCAGCCCTCCTCGCGCTGCATGCCCGAAAGCGAGCGCTCGGGGCACGAGATAAAGTGCACGTTCTTGTGCCCCTGCCCCAGCAAGTACTCCACCACCTGGCGCGAGCAATCGAACTGGTCGTTATCGACCGTCGAGCACAGCGGGTGCTCCAGCATGGTAACGAGCACCGTCTGCATGCCGGGCAGCGGCTCAAAGGTGCCAAAGTCCGCCGGCATACGGTTCATGATCACGACCATGCCGTCCACCGGAAGCGCACTCATACGCGACGACGCACTCTCGAGGGTATAGGGATGCCCATCTACTTTAGTAAGAGTGATGGCATAGCCGTGTTTGTCGGCCGCGGCAGCAAAACCCTCCATGCGGTCGAGGTTTCCGGTACCGGTAATGTTGAACATGGCGACGCCGACGGTCTTGAACTTGCCGCGACGCAGCGACCGGCCGGCAAAATTGGGTCGATACCCGAGCTCGCGCATGGCGGCGCGCACGCGCTCCTTGGTCTCGGGGCGAACGCTGGGTGAATCGTGCACGGTACGCGAGACCGTCTGCTCCGAGACGCCCGCAAGACGCGCCACGTCCTTAACGGATACCGATTTTTTAACAGCGGCCATAGGTCGATCTTTCTATGTCAACGATGCCATCGCGGGCATCCCAACAGACAAAATGAACGCCTCCAAGTATATCCAACGCCTCCCCCGCCATACGCTCACCACCCAAAACCTACCGTTCACCGACAATCCTGCGTCCCCGAACGGCTTTTGTCGCCCAAATGTTAACGTTGCCATTGTGCAAACGCAGAGCCACCGGGCGGCTCAAACGTTTACGCGTAAGAAATCGACGGTTCGCAGGCACAGGAACCACCGGTTCGCTTCTTTTTTTGTGTCACAAAATGGCAACGTCAACATTTTGGCAAGCGAACGCCAGAAGTTTCCATCGTTGCTAACCCACCGACTCTTAGGAGCATTGCATGGAGCAACTCATCGCCACCATCGAAAAGGGCCAGCCCTTTTTCAACGCGATCGCCCGCAACAAGTACCTCAAGGCGATTCGCGACGGCTTTATCTCCGTCATCCCCATCATCATCTTCTCGTCCATCTTCTGCCTGGTAGCCTCGGTCCCCAACATCTGGGGTTTCTACTGGCCCGATGACATCAACAACGCTCTGTGGAAGTGCTACAACTACTCCATGGGCATCCTGGCCATCGCCTGCGCCGCCACCACCGCCAAGCACTTCGCCGACGCCCAGAACCGTGACCTGCCCAAGAACAACCAGATCAACTTCATCTCCTGCATGTGCGCGGCCATCATCGGCTTCCTGCTCCTTTCGAGCGACACGATCTCCACGGATGCCGCCAGCGGCTTCAACACCACCTACCTTGGCTCCAAGGGCCTGCTGACCGCCTTCATCGCTGCGTTTGTGACTGGCATCATCTACAAGTTCTTCATTAAGCGCAACATCACCGTCAAGATGCCCGAGCAGGTTCCGCCTAACATCTCGCAGACCTTTAAGGACATCATCCCCTTCTCCGTCTGCATCACCGTCTTTTGGGTCTTTGACATCGTCTTCCGCTCTGCCTTTGGCTTCTGTTTTGCCCAGGGCGTCATCCAGGTGTTCCAGCCCTTGTTCACCGCTGCCGACGGCTACATCGGCCTCGCTGTGATCTACGGCGCCATGAGCCTCTTCTGGTTCGTCGGTGTCCACGGCCCCTCGATCGTCGAGCCTGCCATCGCCGCCGCCCTCGTTGCCAACATGACCGACAACCTGGCTGCTTACCAGGCCGGTCAACACGCTTCTGCCGTCCTGACGCAGGGCGCCCAGTACTTCGTCGTCTGCATGGGCGGCACCGGCGCCACGCTCGTCCTCGTCTTCATGTTCTGCTTCCTGGCTAAGTCCCAGGAGATGCGTGCGGTCGGTAAGGCCTCCATCGTCCCGGTCTGCTTCGCCGTCAACGAGCCGCTGCTGTTCGCCGCGCCCATCGTGCTCAACCCCGTCTTCTTTGTCCCGTTTGTCTTTGCCCCGATCGCCAACGTCTGGATCCTCAAGGTCTTTATCGACTTCCTGGGCATGAACGGCTTTATGTACACCCTGCCTTGGACCGTCCCCGGCCCCATCGGCACCATCATGGGCCTGGGCTTCCAGCCGCTCGCCTTTGTGATGCTCGCCATCATCCTGGTCGTCGACTTCCTTCTGTACTACCCGTTCTTCCGTGCCTATGACGCCCAGAAGTGCGCCGAGGAGGCCGAGATTTCCCAGGAGGAGCTCGCCGCCAAGAACGCCGAGAAGGCTGCCAAGCTCAACGACGCCTTCCAGGGCAAGGCCGATGCCAAGAGCGTTGCCGACGGCGCCGCTGCCGAGGCCGTGAAGACCGACGCCCCCGCCGCTGCAGCCCCCGCTGCCGAGGCCACGGCCGCCAGTGACCTTAACGGCAAGCGCGTGCTCGTGCTCTGCCAGGGCGGCGGCACCTCGGGCCTGCTCGCCAACGCACTGGCAAAGGCCGCCAAGGAGCGCGGCATCGACCTGGAGACCGCTGCCGACGCCTACGGCAACCACGTCGACATGCTCCCCGACTTTGATCTGGTCGTCCTGGCCCCGCAGGCAGCGAGCTACCTGGCCGACCTGCAGAAGGACTGCGAGCGCGTGGGCAACAAGTGCGTCGCCTGCCGCGGCAAGCAGTACATCGAGCTCTCCCAGAACGGCGACAAGTCTCTCGCCTTCGTCTCCGAGCAGCTCTCCCTTTAGTCCGCTGTTCTAACGAACAGCGGCCGGCTCGACGCTGCGCGGCGCCCAGCCGGCCAGATTGCCGCTCAACTTCGGCGGCGCGACCACAAGGTCAGCGCCGCCTTGTTTCGGGGCAATCTGACTCGCCTGGGCGCCGCTCGCTGACTTTGACCAGCTCTGCATCGTTTTCATTATTCAAATGATTGGATACTTCATCATGTCCGTTTCCCCCGCTAGCGTCACCAACCCGCCTGCGCAGTTTCCCGAGGACTTTGTCTTTGGCGGCGCCACTGCTGCCTACCAGGTAGAGGGCGAGACCCGCACTCACGGTAAGGGCAAGGTTGCCTGGGACGACTTCCTGGAGGCCCAGGGCCGTTTCTCCCCCGATCCCGCTTCCGACTTCTACAACCAGTATCCCGTCGATCTGGAGCTGTGCGAGGAGTTCGGCATCAACGGCATCCGTCTCTCCATCGCCTGGAGCCGTATCTTCCCCAACGGCACCGGCGAGATCAACCCCGAGGGCGTGCAGTTCTACCACGACCTCTTCGCCGAGTGCCACAAGCACCACGTCGAGCCGTTCGTCACGCTGCATCACTTCGATACGCCGCTCCCCCTCTTTGAGAAGGGCGACTTCCTCAACCGCGAAACCATCGACGCCTTTGTGGACTTTGCCACCTTCTGCTTTAAGGAGTACGCCGACCAGGTGACCTACTGGTTCACCTTTAACGAGATCTGGGCCGACGCCTCCAACACCTACATCGAGGGCACCTTCCCCGGCGGCGTTAAGGCGCATCTGGCCGAGGCCTTCCAGTGCGAGCACAACATGATGCTCGCCCACGCCAAGGCAGTGCTCGCCTTCCACAACGGCGGCTTTAAGGGCAAGATCGGCGTCATCCAGTCGCTGGAGTTTAAGTACCCGCTCAACGAGAACGACCCTGCCGACATCAAGGCCGCCAACAACGAGCACGTGCTGCAGAACCAGTTTTTGCTCGACGCCACCTTCCGCGGCGACTATGCGCCCGATACGCTCGAGTGCGCCAACCGCCTGGCTGCCGTCTCGGGCGGCACCATCGAGATCCTGGACGAGGACCTCGAGATTATGCGCGAAGCCGCGCTCTACAACGACTACCTGGGCGTTAACAACTACCAGTGCCGTTTCCTCAAGGCCTACGATGGCGAGAACGACCTGCACCACAACGGTACGGGCGAGAAGGGCACCGGCCGCTGGCGCGTCAAGGGCATTGGCGAGCACGTGAACAAGCCCGGCATCCCCACCACCGACTGGGACTGGATCATCTACCCCGAGGGCCTGTTCGACCTGCTCGTCTACATTAAGCAGCGCTACCCCAACTACAAGCAGATCTTCATCACCGAGAACGGCATGGGCTACAAGGATCCCTACAAGGACGGCTTTGTGGACGACCAGCCGCGCATCGACTACATCGAGCAGCACCTGCGCTGGCTGCTCAAGGCCATGGAGGTCGGCGTCAACGTGGGCGGCTACTTCCTGTGGAGCCTGCAGGACCAGTTCTCCTGGACCAACGGCTACAACAAGCGCTACGGCTTCTTCTACGTAGACTTTGAGACCCAGAAGCGCACGCCCAAGGCAAGCGCCTACTGGTACAAGCACGTGGCGCAGACCCGTCGTCTGGACTAGCGGCTGGCGGGGTTGCCCGCTCACACAACCTGTCCCCATTTCTCAGCCGGGGGCGGCACGTCACACGGCGCGCCGCCCCCGGCCTTTTTGTGCAGGTCGGAAGCCGTTTATCTCGATCTGTAACACGTAGCCGAGTATTTTGGTCCTACCTGTTACAGATTAAGATGAACGAGCCGAGCACGTCTACGCCCGCAGGTCCTTTACGCTGGAACGCTCGACCAACACGCCCGAGACGAGCGTACGGCTTCTGGAGCTCGGGGCTTCCAGGCCTGCGACGACCTCGTTAAGCGCACGGATGCCCAACTCACGGTGGCGGAACTTCACCGATGTCAGAATCGAGTTGGGAATCGTCTTGTAGAGCTCATCGTCGAAGCCGATCACGGACACGTCGTCGGGCACACTGAGCCCTTTGTCACGTAGAGCCGTCATCACGCCGTTTGCCATGCAGTCGTTAGCAGCGAGGACCGCCGTGCAATCGGGCTTATCGGCAAGCACAAGGCCCGCGGCATAGCCACTATCCGCATTCCAATCACCCCGCAGCGGCTCAGGCGGCTCGATGCCACGCGCCTCGAGTGCCGCACGCCAACCTTTCATACGGCACTGGCTCGACAGCGACTCTTTCTTACCCGAAACGAAGTACACGTTCTTGTGACCATGATCCAAGAAGTACTCGCACGCCATGCGCGCGCCGCCCTCTTGGTCGTCACTAACGGTAGAGCAGGTAGGATGCTCCATCGACGTGATAATCACCGTCTTAAGGTCCTTCGGCGCCTCAAAGGTATCAAAGTCATCGACCATCTGACGCAAGTTGAAGATCATGCCATCGACGGGCAGCTGCGACATCCTGCGCGCTGCATCGGCGAGGGTCATCTTCTCCCCCGCTCGTTTCTTGATCATCGTGAGAGCAAAGCCGCGCTCCTCGGCGGCATCGGCGATACCGTCAATCATGTCCACGGCACCGCCCGACAAGTGAAATAGCACCACGCCGATGCACCCGTAACGGCCCAACTTGAGTGAGCGCGCGGCAAAGTTAGTTCGAAATCCGAGCGCCTCCATGGCCGCATGGACCTTCTCGCGCGTCGACTCGCGCACGCTATCGGGCTCATTGATTACACGAGATACCGTCTTGAGAGACACGCCGGCGGCAACCGCCACATCGTTCATTGAGACGTTTTTCTTGTCCATCGTTGTCACTGCTTCTCCACTCGGGTCTCTATCGCTTGTTTTTTGCGTTCTAGCATACACTACCTGCCTGACTGATAAATCAACCGTTTACCGGACAAAATCGACCACTCACCCGTATATCCTTGTTGCTCTTCCAAAAATGTCTTACGTTGTCATTAACGAAATGACAACGTTGTCATTTCGCAATGCCTTCCTTACGCAGGAAGGCTTCCGGGCAGTCCTGACCATC
The DNA here is from genome assembly GCA_934654585.1 of uncultured Collinsella sp. GTDB lineage: Bacteria > Actinomycetota > Coriobacteriia > Coriobacteriales > Coriobacteriaceae > Collinsella. The sequence continues at coordinate 36,576 of CAKUGF010000007.1, forward strand.
CATCGACGACCAGTTCCATCCACATGCATCGCGCATCAAGTAGCAAAGGAGCTTTATGGACGCCATCGTAAAGATGCTCGAAAAGCATCAACCGTTCTTTGAGAAGATCTCGAGGAACATCTACCTCCAGGCCATCAAGGACGGATTCCTTGGGTGCATGCCCATCGTCCTCACCTCTTCGATCTTTCTGCTGATCGCCACGCTTCCCGGCGTGGTCGGCATCACGCTGCCCCAGCCGCTCATCGACTGGTGCAACAAGCTCTACAACTTCACCATGGGTGTCATGGGCATCATGGTTGCCGGCACCACTGCCAAGAACTTCACGGCATCCATGAACCGTCGTATGCCCGCCGGCAAGGTGCTCAACGACGGCTCCACCATGGTTGCTGCCCAGTGCAGCATGCTGCTGCTCGCTGTTACGCAGTTCACCACCAAGCTCGACGGCTCCGAGCTTTCGGTCTTCGATTGCACCAGCATGGGTACGCGCGGTCTGTTCTCGGCCTATATCGCCGCGTTCATTACCGTGTGGGTCTATAAATTCTGCGTCTCGCGCGATCTGACCATTAAGCTGCCCAAGGAGGTTCCGGGCGCCATCGCTCAGAACTTCCGCGACATTATCCCCTTTGGCGGCGCCGTCATCATCTGCGGCATCATCGATGTCGTCGTGCGCAACCTCATGGGCGTTCCGTTCTCCGAGCTGCTTATCAAACTGCTCTCCCCGCTCTTTACCGCCGCAGAAACCTATCCTGGCCTCATCCTTATCCAGGCAGCCACCGCGTTCTTCTGGTTCATTGGCGTCCACGGCCCCTCGATCGTCCAGCCGGGCATCGACCCCATCCGTCTTGCCAACCAGGCCGAGAACCTGCAGGTTCTGCTGGCCGGTGGCCACCCTGCCCACTCCCTCACCTTTAACATGTCGCTCGTGGGTGAGTTCGGCGGCACCGGCGCCACGTTCATCGTGCCGCTTCTGCTGATTCTCTTTATGAAGTCCAAGCAGCTCAAGGCCGTCGGTAAGGCCTCGATTGTTCCTGTTGCCTTTGCTGTCAACGAGCCGCTGCTCTTTGGCGCGCCGATGATCCTTAACCCCTACATGCTCATTCCCTTTGTTGCCGCCGGCTGCGTCAACGTGAGTGTTGCCAAGTTCTTTATTGATAACGTGGGTATGAACGGCTTCTCCTTCGTGGTGCCTTGGGCCACCCCCGCCCCCATCGGTATCTTCATCACCACGAACTTCCAGCTTATTGCCCTGGTATTTGTCGCGATCATCATCTTGCTGGACGCCATCATCTACCTGCCGTTCTTGAAGGCATACGATAAGCTGCTCTGCGACCAGGAGGCCGAGCGCGCCGCCGAGCTGGGTCTCGAGTCCGATGGCGCCGCTGCCATCGCCGTCAAGCCCTCTGCGCCCGCTGTCGAGCAGACTACCGCTTCCGTCGAGCCGACCGCCGCTGCCGCCGACAGCAAGCCTGTCGCCGATCAGCCCGAGCCCGCCGCCGACGCATCCGTCAAGAAGGATGTCGACGGTCTGAAGGTCCTCGTCCTGTGCGCCGGCGCCGGCACCTCTGCCATGCTTGCCAATGCCATCAAGGAAGGTGCCGCGCAGACCGGAGAGAACATCGCTTCCTCTGCCGGCGCTTATGGCCAGCACACTGCCATCATGGATCAGTACGACGTCATCGTGCTCGCCCCGCAGGTCCGTAGCTACTACAACGACATGAAGGCCGACACCGATCGCCTGGGCATTAAGCTGCTCGCCCCGCGCGGTAAGGAATATATCGACCTTACTCGCGACCCTGCTGGCGCCATCAAGTGGCTCCGCGAGAACCTCGACTAGTTTCTCCCCTGTTGGTGCCCGAATCCCCAGTTCGGGCACCTCTCCCTATTCGTATCCCACAGAAAGGATGACTCATGACCAACCCCATGCAGTTCCCCGACGGCTTTGTGTTTGGCGGCGCCACCGCCGCTTATCAGGTTGAGGGCGAGACCCGCACGCACGGCAAGGGCAAAGTGCCCTGGGACGATTTCCTGGCCGCTCAGGGTCGCTTCTCCCCCGATCCTGCAAGCGACTTCTACAACAAGTATCCGGTCGATATCGACCTGTGCCAGCACTTCGGCATCAACGGTATCCGTGTCTCCATCGCTTGGAGCCGTATCTTCCCCAACGGCACCGGCGAGATTAACCCCGAGGGCGTCGCCTTCTATCACGAGCTTTTTGCCACCTGCAACAAAGCTGGCGTTATCCCCTATGTCACGCTCGATCACTTCGATACGCCCGAGGCCTTCTACCAGGACGGCGGCGAGGGCTTTCTGACGCGCACGACGATCGACGCCTTCGTCGAGTACGCCAAGTTCTGCTTTGCCGAGTTCACCGAGGTCAAGCACTGGTTTACCTTTAACGAGATTCCCGCAACCGCCGAGGGCAGCTTTATCGTCGGCAACTGGCCGCACGGCGAGAAGTACCGCCTGGACAAGGCCTTCCAGCTCATGCACAACATGATGGTGGCCCACGCCAAGGCTGTCGTCGCCTTCCATGAGGGCGGCTTTGAGGGCGAGATCGGCATTGTCCAGAACCTGGAGCCCAAGTATCCCCTCAACCCCAACAACGCCGCCGACTGCGAGGCAGCTCGCATGGCCGACGTCATCAACAACCGCTGGGTACTCGACGCCACCTTCCGCGGCCACTATGCAGCCGACACCATGGAGGCTGCGACCAAGCTGGCCCATATCGCCGGCGGCGAGCTCGACATCCGCGACGAGGACATCGCCGCGCTGACCGCCGCGCTCCCCTACAACGATTGCCTGGGCGTCAACACCTACAAGTGTCAGTTCCTGCGTGCCGCCGAGGGCGAAAACGACATCAACCACAACGGCACTGGCGACAAGGGCTCCTCGCGCTGGTTCCTCAAGGGTGTTGGTGAGGCATGCGTGCGCGAAGGCGTACCCACCACCGATTGGGACTGGATTATCTATCCCGAGGGCCTGTACGACCTGCTGCTCCGCATTAAGAACGATTACCCCAACTACAAGAAGATTTACATCACCGAGAACGGCATGGGCTATAAGGACGACTTCGAGGACGGCTTTATCGACGATGCCCCTCGCATCGACTACATGCGCCAGCATCTCGCGTGGATCCTCAAGGCAATCGACGGCGGCGTGAACGTCGACGGCTACTTTGTGTGGTCGCTGCAGGACCAGTTCTCCTGGACCAACGGCTACAACAAGCGCTATGGCCTGTTCTACATCGACTTCGAGACCCAGAAGCGCTATCCCAAGGCGAGCGCGTACTGGTACAAGAACGTCGCGGAGACCGGCCTGCTCATGGCCTAGTTTCTGCCACATACCCCCTGTCGGCCGCATGCGAATCCCCCACGGGATCGCATGCGGCCTTTTTGTTTTCGCTTGGGCGGGTCGCACTGCACGTTTGTCTCAATCTGTAACATTTAGCAGGGTTTTTCGGTCCTAACTGTTACAGATCGAGACAAAGGTCACAGCCCGAGCCGAAACATCTCAATCTGTAACATCTAGACCGGTTTTTGCCGTTTAGTTGTTACAGATCGAGACAAACCTGAGAACCATTCCACCAATATCTCAATCTGTAACACGTAGCCGAGTTTCTCGGCCCTACCTGTTACAGATTGAGACAATTAGACGGTGAAACCAAGGCCTTCCAAGCAGCTACGACGCGCACTTCTATCCTTGGTTTCGGTATCACGAACAAGCTTTCGGTATCATTTCATGGTATTATGATACCGAAAGTATGTTCGTGATACCGAAAGGAACCTCATGCGCCAGTTCGATTACGCCACAGTTCCAGCGGAACTCGAAGCAACTCCAATCACCAACCTCCTTCTCTCAATACGAGAACATAAAGGCAGGCAGCTTGTTCTGAGTCAAGTTAAACCCGAGCTTCTATCGTCCCTTATGGAGGAGGCCAAAATCCAAAGCACCCAATCTTCCAACGGACTTGAGGGAATTGTTACCACCCAAAAAAGACTCAAAGCGATCATGGCGTATTCCGCCAAGCCAAACTCCCGCGCAGAGGAAGAAATCGCCGGATACCGAGATGTGCTTTCGCTTATTCACGAGCAACATGACTCCATTCCCATTACGCCGTCGGTCATTCTGCAGCTGCATCGTGACCTTATGGCACACACGGCAATCTCGTATGGGGGCCGTTGGAAAGACAGCGATAACGAAATCGTCTCCATCGACGATCAAGGTAATCGATTTGTGCGCTTTAGGCCCCCTTCGGCCCTAGCAACCCCGGGGCTTATCGAAGAAGCCTGTCAATCCCTCAACGATGCTTTATCTCGCCAAGTCTGCGACCCCCTCCTTATATCATTCCGCTTCATCTTCGATTTTGTCAGCATTCATCCCTTCAACGATGGCAATGGCAGGATGAGCAGACTCCTCACAACGCTGTTGCTCGAAAAGACCGGATACGACGTTGCGCGTTACATCAGCATCGAACGACTCATAGAAGACAACAAGGCGCTTTATTACGACGCCCTCGCCGCGAGCTCCGCTGGATGGGATGAAAATCAAAACATCGAGGCACCCTTTATCCGCTTCATGCTTGGAACCACCCTGGCCGTCTACCGACAACTCGAGCAGCGCACCTTGATAGACTCCAGCACGCGCCCTATATCGAAGCAAGCACGTATCGCCGCTCTATTCCAGCAGAGACCTGGTGTCATAAAGAAATCCGACATTCAGTCCAACTGTCCCGATATCAGCGAGGTGACCGTAAAACGGACCCTCAGCCAGCTTGTTGGTTGCGGTGCAATCGAAAAAACAGGAGCAGGTCGTTCAACGGGCTACATAATCAAAGACGACCACGCTCTGGAATTATTCATGCAATCCACAACACCCGATGGCGAGCAAGCAATTACAAAAGAACCCCCAAGGGATAAGCTCCTTGAGCGCATGAACCGAGCCGAGGACGAAAGCGGCGAGGGGCTCTACGAAGACTACGATTCATTCTCAAGGGACATCAGGGCAAAATACGGAATCTAGTCATTTCTCGGAATAACCTCGTTCTTGCTATCCGCCCACATTTGCGCGTCATTTCGCGTCACGTTGACGTGCAAAATGACGCGCAAATTTTTACGTGTCATATTTTTTGACGCGCAAATGGCGTTTTTACATTTGCGCGTCATATTGAAGCGGTAACCCCCGCGTTGTCAGAGGGCAGAAGTATCTCCTGCAGCGTTAGCTAGCAGATAACCTGTGTGTGTTCCTCGATGGCGGCGCGGTCCTCGGCGGCGATACCCGGCTCGCATACCACGGCGTCCAGGCTGTCCAGGCGGCAGAAGGTGTAGAAGTCGCGCTTGCCGATCTTGCTGGAGTCGGCGATCAGGTAACGCGAATCGGCCTTGCTAAAGGCGAGCTGCTGAATGCGGCCCTCGTCCATGTTAGACGTGGACACATCGCCGTCCAGGATGCCGTTGGCGCCGATAAAGGCCGCGTCGATTCCCAACGCGCGCAGGGTGTCCTCAGCCGTGGGCCCCACAAACGCGCCCGTACGACGGCGGTACATGCCGCCCACCAGGCACAGATCGCAATCCTCGCGCGCTTCGAGCAGGTTAAAGACCGAAAGCGAGTTGGTCACGATGCGCAGGCGGCACGCCGGCAGCATCGAGGCCATCTGCTCCACCGTGGTGCCCGTACCCAAAAAGATGGTCGAGCCTTCCTCGATGAGCTCCACGGCACGGCGCGCGATCTGCAGCTTTTCCTCAGCGTGCTTGGACCGCTTTTCGCTATGAGAGTACTCGTGACGCAGCATCGCATGGGGGCGACCCTGCGCGCTGCGGGCACCGCCGTGCACGCGCTCGATCTCGCCCAGGCTCGCGAGCTCCTCAAGGTCGCGACGGATCGTCATGTCCGAGACGCCCAGCGCGTCCGAAATCTCCTTGACTGAGACCGTTCCCTGCTCCTCGAGCAGCTGACGAACCCTATCCTGTCGCTCTGCCTTAATCACGATGAGTCCTCGCTGTTCCACGCGTACATCAATTCAAACAGTAACGAACAAATTGTATCAGACTCGCGCGGACCAAAAATGGACGCTTCAACTGCGCAATCATCACTTTTTTGAGAAAAATACCCCCTGCTTTAGTGAGGTGTAGTGATAATCTCGCCTGTTCGCGCTACAGTTTGTCCGAAATACCTCGATGTTAGGAACCAAATGATCACTTCCGAGCTTTTCGGCACCGCGCCGTGCGGTACCCCCGTTCATCGTTACACCCTCAACGGGCCCGAGATCTGCGTTCGCATTATGGACTATGGCGCCACCGTACTGGGCATCGACGTGCCCGACATCCCCGGCAACGTGCGCGATGTGGTGCTGGGCTTCGATAAGCTCGAGGATTACTTTGACAACCCCGCCTGCTTTGGCGCAACCATCGGACCTGTGGCCAACCGCACCGCGGGCGCTACGATCACCATCGACGGCACGGACTGGCATATGCCGGCCAATGAGGGTGTCAACAACCTGCACAGCGATCTTGAGCACGGTCTGCACAAGTGCGTGTGGGACGTCGAGCTCGACGAGGTCCACAATGCCGTGCGCATGACCACCTCGCTTGAGGACGGTGAGTTGGGTCTTCCCGGCAACCGCACGTTTACGGCTGTGTTTACCGTGACGCCGACGGGCCGCTTCCGCATCGAGTACGGCTGCGAGAGCGACCGCGCCACCTACGTGTCCATGACCAACCACACGTACTTTAACCTTGCCGGTCATAACGCCGGCATGGACTGCGAGCACTTCTTTGTTGCCAACGCTGCCCACTACCTGCCCATTGACGAGCAGAACATCCCCACCGGCGAGATTGCCTCGGTCGAGGGCACGCCGTTTGACTTCCGCGAGCTGCGCCCCGTCGCACCCGGCATGGAGGCCGACGACCCGCAGATTAAGCAGGCCCGTGGCTACGATCACTGCCTGTGCATCGGCGGCTATCAGTACGGCCGCAATCTGCGCCGCGCCCTGCACGTCGAGGAGATGTGGACCGGTCGCGAGATGGATTACTACACCACCGCCCCGGGCGTGCAGCTCTACACCGGCAACTGGCTGGGCGACGAGCATGCCAAAGACGACGCCAACTATGGCTGGGGCGCTGGCTTTGCCCTCGAGGCCGAGATGTACCCCGACACCCCGCATCACACGCTGTTCCCGCAGGGCATCGTGGGTCCGGGTCACCCCTACAGCAATGTGATCGAGTACCACTTTATGAGGCACTAAGCCCACAATGCAACATATCGCATAGCAGCGCCCGCCGGCACCACCGCCGACGGGCGCTTTTTCGTGCCTAGAGCTCAATTTCGCTGTCACTGTATGAGGGATCAGTTGAGCAGATTGTCGATGGGGTCGGGGTCGGAGCTGGGGAGGTAGCGGATTTCTAGCTCTATGCCGAGTTCTCGCAGCTCTTTGAGGGCGGCGATGTCTGCGTCGTCTACGGCGACTGCGGGCGTTACAGGGCGTTTACCCTCCCCTGCCTGCATATGGCCGATGCTGATCTTGGTGATGGGCACGCCGCCCTTAACCAGCGCCAATGCGTCCGCAGGCGACGCTACCATGATCAGAATCCATTGGCGCGGCGTTGCCGCATGAATAACGTCGATGGTCTTTTGCACCGAGAAGAACCGTGTCCACACGCCCTCGGGCGCCGCCACCCTCATAGGTGCCCACTTGCGCGAATCCTCCGCAATCTCGTCGTTGACGATCAGGACAAGGTTGGAACCAATCGCTTCATTCCACAGCTCAACGTCTTGCCCGTAAATAAACCGATCATCGATGCGTGTGAGAAGAATCCTGGGTTGAGCCATGGCAGCCTCATTCTGTTTGAGACCCGTAAGAGCAAGACATCGCGTCTCCAATATTAGTGCATTTAAAGTGAGAAAAGCCGTCAGAACCCTTGCGCGGATGTGCGATGTCCCGTATCATAGACAGCCGTTGACGCCTCAGTTGCGTCACCACATGGCCGCCAGCGTAGCTCAGTTGGTAGAGCACCGCTCTCGTAAAGCGGGGGTCACCGGTTCGAGCCCGGTCGCTGGCTCCATTGCACAAGATAGCCGCCTTCGGGCGGCTTTTTTGTTGCGGATTTTCCTGAGCGTATCGCCAATGCAAGCGCCGTGCCATCGGCAACTCCCCTGTTCAAAAACAAAAGCCCCGCCAACCGTGTTCCCCAAACGGGAAATCACGATCAACGGGGCTCATGCGCAACCTCCTCAGGAGAATCGCGCCAGCATATAAACAGCTCAGCCGAGCAGTGCGCTACTCTTCCCAGTAGGCGTCAGCAAGCAGCTTAAAGCAAATCTTCTTGACCGGCTGCGCGCCATCGCCCGGGAACTCGAGCGTGGGCATGTGCGGCTCGCCGGCAACGAACAGCGCAAACTTGTCGTCGGCAAGATCGCCGGCGATGGAGGCGTCGGAATCGACCAGATCGTAGTCGTCCTTCTCGTCGAACTCCTGGACCAGCGTCAGGCTACCCGTGGCGACCTTAAAGGCCTCGCGACCCTCGACGTCGATCTGCAGGTCGTGATAACGCTGATGCGTCTCATAGTGAGCCTCGGCCTCGGGACGCGTCGTGGGGGCCATGACGTTCGCAAAGACCTTGTCGCCCAGAATCTGATGGCTGCCGACCTCGAGCTCCGCCGGGTCATTCTCCTCGAGCCAATCGATCAGCACGTCGAGACCCTTGAGCATGCCGCGGTATTCCTCGATATCGCCCAGTGCACCGTAAATCATCTAAATCCCCTCTCGGATCGTCACTTTGGCAGCCACTCGGTAAATGCGCTACCAAAGCTGTTGCCGCCCACATACGTCTCGACCAGGGTAAGGTCGGGATTGAACGCGACAAAGTCGGCGTCGCGCCCCAGCATAATGCTACCGCACTTGTCGTCCACGCGGACGAACAAGCGGACAGGCAATACCGGGGCGCAATCCAAACTCTTACAGCTCAGTTACGACTACGCCGTTGTAAACCTCGTCCCAGCGGTCCATGACCAGATGGCCGGTCATCGGGTCCATGGCATTGAGTTTGCCGCAGGTGTTGGCGGTACGCAGCACCGTCTCGTCGTCCGCGCCGGCAGCGATGGCATGCGCGAAGCCGGCGATGGTGGAGTCACCGGAACCCGTAGCGTTAACAGCGGGGATATCGGGCGTCTTAGCGCGGAACGCACGGCCGTTGTGGAAGCCCACGGAGCCAGCAGCGCCCATGGACACGACGACCCAGGGGATATCGGAGAAGCGGGCGTCGGAGGCAAGCGCCGCGCGGAGCTCGTCCACATCGTCGGTGGTAAAGCTCGTGCCCAAAAGACCGTTGATCTCGGTCAGGTTAGGCTTGACCAGCTCGGGCTTGACCTCAGACTTGAGGGCAGCCTCGAGCGAAGCGCCCGAGGTATCGAGCAGCACCTTGGCGCCGGCATTCTCGGCAATGCCCGTGATCTTGGCATAGTAGTCCGCCTCGACGCCGCGGGGCAGCGAACCCGAGATAGTGACGACGTCGGCCTTGCCCGCAAGCTCAGTAAACTTGGCGGTAAAGGCATCGAGCTCCTCGGGGGCAATCGTCGGGCCGCTCTCGAGCAGCTCGGTCTGATTGCCGGCGTGGAGGATGTTGAGGCAGATGCGGGTCTCGCCCTTGATGGGCACGAAGTCGTTGTTGATGCCGTTAGCGTCCATGAGCTCAGCCATGTAGGCGCCCATGTGGCCGCCGAGCAGGCCGGTAGCCACAACATCGTCGCCCAGCTGACCCAGGACACGGGCCACGTTGAGGCCCTTGCCACCGGCAGTCTTTTCGGGCGTCACGCGGTTAACGTCATCGATGACGAGCTCATCGAGCTGATAGCGCGTATCGACAGACGGGTTCATCGTAACGGTGAGGATCATTTTTAGCTCCTTATCTCGCAGGCTTCTTGTGCCTCGCGATACGAGTCGACAAAACGGAATTACAGAATCTCAATCGTGAACGAACGGACGACGGTCTCCTTGGGCTTGGCGACAAGGCAGCCGCGCTTATGCTCAAGCACGTCATCCTCATCAGAGCAGGTCGAAAGGCCGCCCCAAGGCTCAACCGCCACAAAATCGCCCTCGGGCTTGCTCCACACAATGAGATACGGGAAGCCCTCAAAGCTCAAGCGGACGCCCTTGTCCTCGCCCTTCTTAGAAAGCGTGACCTGACGGCTCTCAAGCACGTCAAAGATGGTCTCCGCAAAATCGAAGAGCTCATGCGACAGCGGCAGAGTCTTTCCCACCATGGGGTTCTTGGAGCGGTTTGCCACGTCGATCAGTCCAGTTGAGGGGACGGCAGTGCAAAGCTCAGCGGCCTCGTCCTTCTCAAAACGCAGCTCGTAGTCCGTATAGGCCTCGCCCTCGTCGAGCGGGCACCTAAAGCCGGGATGACCGCCAATAAAGAACGGCATGTCCTCGGTGCCCTCGTTGGTCACCTCGTAGGAGACGCGCACGGCAGTCCCCTCAAGCGCATAGCGGGCGACGAGCTTAAACGGGTACGGATAATCGCTCAGCAACGCGGCGTTATCCTCCGAAGCCAGGCACATCGCCAGTTCGTTCTCGCTCTGGCTCAGCAGTTTCCACTCCTGCTTGCGCGCAAATCCGTGGCGGGCGAGCTTCACGTGGTGCCCAGCAAACGTCATGGCATTGCCATCGCGCAGGCCTCCGCAGATCGGGAAGCAGATCGGTGCTTGACCGGACCACACGGCAGGGTCGCCCTGCCACAGATACTCGCGACCGTCGGCCTCAATCGAGGTAAACGAGCCGCCAGCTGTGGACACCGTAATAGAAATCGAATCGTTGGAAAGAGCGTATTCCATTGCCCATCCTTTCGAACAACTGCTCTGTCATCGCTCGCAAGCACCCATCCCAGCACTGGCTAAAGGGCAAACCCGCACGTTCATCGATGTGTCCGGTATCCCAGCCACCCAACGGGGTACCATATTGACATTGACTTCATTACAGCTGAAAGGCCTTCTTATGCGAACCATCATCCTCTATGCCTCGCGCCACCATGGCAACACGAAAAAGCTCGTGGACGCCATTGTCGAGGCGCATCCCGAAATCGATACCCTCGACGTAAAGGCACTCGGTAAAAACGAGTATCCCGACCTGCACGAGTACCATTTGATTGGTGTGGCCACGGGCATTTATTACTCCGAGATCGACAAGGACATGGCGCGTGTGCTCACCAACGTGCTGCAGCCGCAGGACAAGGTGTTTGGTCTTATGACCTACGGCGGCAAAAACAAGTGGTACGGCAAGGATATCGATGGCATCTGCCGCATGAGGCAGGCCATCTTTATGGGTGTCTACGGTTGCACCGGCTTTGATACGTGGGGCCCGTTCAAGCTCATGGGCGGCGTCCAGAAGGGACACCCGACCGCTGAGGAAATTAAGGGCGCTGTCGATTTCTTCGATAAGATCGAAGATGAGTACGGCGACATCATCGTCGAAGAGTATGCCAAACGCGAGAAGCGCCTGGCATACGAAAAGGAGCATCCTGCAGGAGGCCTGGTAGCCGGCGTTAAGCGCACGGCAAAGAAGATCGCTAACAAGCTGTAACTGTTAAGGTGCTTTTGAGCGTTAACCCATACGGCGGGTCCGAGCAAATTCGGGCCCGCCGTCTTTTTCTGTCGTTACTCGGTAAATGCGTTGCCGACGCTCTGGCCGCCAACATAGGTCTCAACGAGGGTAAGCTCGTGGTCGAACACGACAAAGTCGGCGTCGCGACCCGGCATGATGCTGCCGCACTTATCCTCGATGTGCGCGGAACGAGCCGGCACCTCGGTTGCCATGCGAATGGCGATATCGGCGCTGGCGATACCCCAGTCGACGATGTTCTTGACGCCCTGGGCAAGCGTGAGCACCGAGCCGGCAATGCTCTTGCCGTCGGCGAGCCAGCACAGGTTGTCCTTCATGATGACGTCCATACCACCGCTGGTGTAGCTGCCCTCGGGCATGCCGCCGCAGCCCAGGCAGTCGGTGATGAGCACCGTGTGCTGCCAGCCCTTGGCCTGCAGCAGCGCCTTGATGGCAGCGGGGTTCACGTGTTTGCCATCGCAAATGATCTCGGCGTAGGTCTCGGGGGTGGCCATGGCAGCACCCACGACACCGGGCTCGCGATGGTGCAGGCCACGCTGGCCGTTGTAGGTGTGCGTAAAGCAGCTGGCACCGGCGTTGATAGCGGCAACGCACTCATCGTAGGTGGCATCGGAGTGGCCAATGCTGGTCACGACGCCCTTGGCGTTCAGGGCGGCAGCATAGGCGGCGGCACCGTCGCGCTCGGCAGCCATGGCGCTCTTAACGATGCGCCCGCCGGCAGCCTCCTGCCACTGGTCGAAGACCTCCTCGGAAGGATCGATCAGATAGGCGGGGTTCTGTGCACCCACGTGCTTCATGGTAAAGAAGGGACCCTCCAGGTAGATGCCCTGAATGCGAGCACCGCAGAAGTCGGGGCCGCGGCCCTCATCGGCCTGGGCGATGGCGGCGCAGGCGTCCCTGATCTGCTCAACGCCGTCGGTAAACGTCGTGGGCAGCCAGCTGGTGGTGCCGCGACGGGCGAGCTCGGTCGAGCTGATATCAATGCCCTCGGGGTCGTTATCGGTAGTCGAATGGTTATAGAAGCCATGGATGTGGGTGTCGACCATGCCCGGCGCGATCCACGATCCCGTATAGTCCTTAATCTCGCAAGAGGGCTCGTCGGCCTGCCAAGCGCCAAAGACGCCGTCCTCGACCATGAGATAGCCGCCCAGCTGCGGGCCCGCCGGCAGGAAGAACTTGTCGGCCTTAATTGCGTACGTGCTCATATGCACTCCTTGCTTCTAAAAGCAGTTGACTGTGGTGATGCTTATACCCAGCTCACGTAAAACAAAAAGCGCCCGCCCGCCGTTATGAGCGGACGGGCGCCCTTACAGGGGGACGCGATTAAGCGGTGAAGGGGTGAATCGTCACGCCCTTGACCACACGGTTGACCGTGCCGGTGGGGCTCGGCGTATCGGGCGTGTTGCCCACGCGCACGGAGTTGAGCAGGCTGATGGCCTGGGCAAACATCACGAACGGCAGAGCAAGGTAGCCCTCGGGGAGTGCCTCATAGCCCTTGAAGGTGAAGGACTCACCCTCGTAGACGGTGGCACCCTCCTGCTGAACGGCGACGGTGTGCTGAGCGATGTCGTCGCCACCGATCTCGTTGAGGATGTCGATGTCGTACTGACGGGTGTAGGCGTCGTTGTTAACGAAGACGAAGACGAGGGTCTTGTCGTCGACGAAGGACTTGGGTCCGTGACGATAGCCCATGGAGGTGTCGTAAGAGGTGGCAACCAAGCCGTGAGCAAGCTCGAGGATCTTGAGCTGGCTCTCCTGAGCAAGGCCACCGAAGGAGCCGGAACCCAGGTAGGTCACGCGGTTGAAGTCGCCAGCCAGGTAGTCGGCGACCTCGGACTCACGAGCGATGACCTCCTCGCCCATCTTGGCGATGGTCTCAACCCATTCGGCCTTCTGCTCATCGGATGCCTCGTCAAAGATGAGGGTGGAGAGCAGGGTCATGCAGGTGTAGGAGCCGGTCATGGCGAAGCCCTTGTCGTTGGCGCGCGGGATGAGCAGCGTCAGCGCGTTGGGATCATCGGCGGACTCGACGGCAAGCTTGCCCTCGGGAGCACAGGTGATGTTGAGGAACTTGACGTTGTGGACGAGCTCCTTGGCAACGGCGACGGCGGCAAGGCTCTCGGGGCTGTTGCCGGAGCGGGCGAAGGAAACCACGAGCGTGGGATCCTCGGCGCGCAGGAAGTCGCGCGGAGCGCTCACGATGTCGGTCGTGGCGATGGGCTTAAAGTCGTAGAGATCAGTGTTGCCAGCGTGACGCAGGTACGGAGCGCAGGTATCGCCCACGTAGTCAGACGTACCGGCACCAGTGAAGACAACGGACAGACGGCCCTCGCCCATGGCGCGAGCCTCGGCCAGGAATGCCTCGATGGCCTCCTTGTTCTCGCGATAGATGTTGAGCGTATCACGCCAAAGCTCGGGCTGCTGAGCAATCTCGGCCGTGGTGATCTGGGCGCCGAGCTCGGTGAGCTCCTCGACACTCTTCTCGAACATTTCTAATACCTCTCTCTAGAAGTAATCCTCTGACGTGCAATTATACACTTCGGTTGGTTATCTGGTAGTAACCAGTTAAATGCAAAGAATCATCACATGAAAACACGGGAGACGTTAAACGTTGCGCTGGTGATAGACCTTGTATTTAAACTGATCGGCACGAGCAACCGAGAGCGTATACTCCACAACCTCGTTTGACTCGTTATATGTAGTCCTGACCAAATCGAGCACGGGCGAACCCTCAACGATGCCCAAGAGATGGGCGTCGGTGGGACGCGCGATGCTCGCATAGAATTCCTCTTCGGCCACGCGTATCTTTTGCTGAAAGTCTTGTTCAATCACATCGTAAAGCGGCTTGCGCTCCAAGAGCGGTCGCTTGAGGGACAGAAATTGACGAACCGGTAGATAGCTGCGTTCGACCATCATGGGCATGTTGTCGGCAGAACGAAGGCGCTTGAGCTTAAAGATACGGTCGCCGATGCGGCATCCCATATGCTCGGCCAGATTCTTATCGGCCTCCATCTCGCAAAACTCGAGAATCGTAGTCTCTGGATCGCGACCCATCGCACGCATCTGCTCGGTAAAGCTGTAGGACTGCATAAGATTGGTTGCTTTTGCCGAACGGTCGGTCACAAAGGTGCCGCGACCGTGCTGCCGAACCACCAGTCCCAAACGCTCCAGCTCCTGCAGAGCCAGGCGCACCGTGGTGCGCGAGAGACCATAGCGCTCCGAAAGTTCGCGCTCGGAAGGAATCATGTCACCGGCGTGATATTCGTGGTCAATCTTTTCGGTCAGAATATCGACCAGCTGATCGTACAGCGGTTGCTTGCGCGCTCCGATCGCCATCCTATCCTCCCTTTTGCTCGAATTTAGCTACTACCTAGGGTGTTTAGCATTATCTGACTGCTGCACCCGAATCATCAAGAAAACAAAAGCCGCGCGCTCTTTCGAGCACGCGGCTTTTAACATACACATGGCTTAAGGGGTCGGGGTGTGAGCCGCGTAGGGACACACCCCTCAAGCTAGAGCCTTACCAGATGCTCGGCCAGAGACCAAGCGGGCCAGCGCCCAGGATGCCCAGGACGAAGAGCAGGAGAATGCCCTTGGTCGGGGTCCAGCTGTGCTTAGCGAACATGTAGTAAAGCAGCAGCGTAAGCATAAGCGGGACGAGCTTGGGGACGATGGTGTTGAGGGTGTCGGCAACAGAGAAGTTGACCGGATCCTCGGTAACGGTGCCGTAGGTAACGGACTCCATGCCGTTGCCCAGATCGGTGACGCCGCACTCGACAGCGTTGCCGTCAGCATCGGAAGCGGTGAGGGCGTTGCCGTCCTCATCGGTCATGGCGATGGTGCCAGCCTCGGCGGTCTCGGTGTCGATGCCCTCCATACCGGTGAAGTTCTCGGCCTCCTTCTCGGAGACGATCACGGTATTGGCGGAGAGGCCACGGGTGGTGCCGTTGGGGATCTGGAGGTTGATCTGGGTGCCACCCATGGTGACGACCAGGCAACCGACGACGAAGACGCCCATAATGGAAGCGGCACGGGTGAAGGCCTGCATGTTGGCGGTCAGAGCGTCAATAGCGCTGGTGCCAAGCTTGTAGGACCAGTTCATGAGCCAGAAACGCAGAGCGAACTGGACGGCGTTGAAGATCACCAGGAAGATGATCGGCGCAGCGGCGTTGCCGTTGATGGCCATGTTGGAGGTGATGCCGGCCGTGATAGGCACGAGCGTCAGCCAGAACAGGGCGTCACCGATACCACCGAGCGGGCCCATTGCGGCGACGCGGACGGCGCGGATCGTGGGGATGTCAACCTTGTTCTGCTCGAGCGAAAGCACGATGCCCATAACAAAGGTGACGAGGAACGGGTGGGTGTTGAAGAACTCCAGGTTGTGGCTCATGGAAGCCGCGAGGTCGTTCTTGTTGGTGTGGATCTTCTCCAGACCGGGGATGATGGAGTAGAGCCAGCCAGCGGCCTGCATACGCTCGTAGTTGAACGAGGCCTGCAGGAAGCAGGAGCGCCAAGCCATCTTGTTGAGGGTCTTCTGGTCGAGCTGCGGAGCAGGAGTGAGATCCTCGTAGTGCTCCGGGATCACATACTCATTAGATGCCATCTTCGAAGTCACCTCCGTCAGAAACAGCTGCACCCTTCAGCTCGGTCTGCTGCTGGAAGTCCCAGAAAGCGATGCCGAAGCCGATGAGAGCAAGGATGAGCAGGGCAGGGGTTGCCAGAGAATCGTTGGCAACGGTGATGAGCGCGAGGCCGAAGCCCATGAGGAAGAAGCCCCACATATCGCGGTTCATCATAACCTTGAGCAGGACGGCGAAGCCGACGAAGCGCATCATGCCGCCTGCAGCGGAGAGACCGGTCTGCAGCCAAGTCGGGATGGCGGAAGCGATGGTCTGACCGATGGTGGCGCCAGCGATGAAGAACAGGGTGACGACGACAGCGAAGATCAGGCCGAGCAGAGCCATGGCGAAGTAGTTCAGACGCTCGATGCCCTTGGTGTCAGCGTTGTGGGCCATGTTGTCCGCGGAGGACATGAGCGGCGACATAAGCGTGAAGACCAGGGTAACGCCGAGCTGACCAAGCAGAGCGAACGGAATGGCAAGGCCGACGGCCGCGTTGGGCTCGAGGCCCGTAGCGATAGCGAGAATGGCTGCCATGATGCCGCCGATGACGGCGTTAGGCGGCTGAGCGCCTCCGATCGGCATGTTGCCGATCGTCATGAGCTGATAAGTACCACCCACGAGAAGACCGGTGTTGAGGTCGCCAAGGATAAGACCGATGACGGCGCCGGTGACGATGGGCTGATAGAGAGACTCGAGGAAGTTAAACTGGTCGATTGCCGCGATGAACGTGACGACGAAGACCAGAGCGACCTGGATGATCGAGTATTCCATCTTGCTCCTCCTTTCAAAATGTATGTACGCAC
Organism: uncultured Collinsella sp.; assembly: GCA_934654585.1. GTDB lineage: Bacteria > Actinomycetota > Coriobacteriia > Coriobacteriales > Coriobacteriaceae > Collinsella. The sequence goes on from CAKUGF010000007.1 coordinate 53,612, forward strand.
TTTGGATTTCACGTACAGAATGTCAGGGTTTCACTCCTGACAACGTGGATCACGAGGATTACGAGAAGAGCTTGCTCGTATCCTCAACAGGCGTGCTCGGAACGCGCCTGATCTCCAACTCCACCCCCAATTCCTGCAGCTCTTTAAACGCAGCGACATCCTCGTCGTTAACTGCGACGGAGGTGGCGACTTGGCGCTTTCCTTCCGACATGTGCATGTTGCCGATGTTTACCTTCTTTATAGGCACACCGCCCTTGACGAGCGTAAGCACGTCTTCCGGTGTTTCGGCCACGATGAAGATCTTCTGGCGCGGGCTCGCCTTGCCAATGACGTCGATGGTCTTCTGCAGCGAGAAGAAACGCGTAGCGACGCCGGTGGGAGCGGCCATCTTCATGAGGTTCTGGCGCATGGTGTTGGTCGACACGTCGTCGTTGGCGACGAGGATGAGGTTGGAGCCCAGGGTGGAGTTCCACTGGGTGGCAACCTGACCATGAACCAGTCGGTTATCGATGCGGGTAAGAAGAATGTTGGGTTCTGCCATGTTGATCAGCTTCCTTTCGTTGATTGCTGACGACAGTTACTTAATCTCCTGGATCGCGTAACGCGAAACATCTACGACGGCACCGGATCGGACTTTAATCTGGACCTTTTCGCCTTCGATGCCCTTGACGGTTCCGTAGATACCGCCGGCGAAAAGGACCTCCTGACCCGGCTTGAGCTCGGTGTGCAGCTCTTTGAAGTACTTCTGCTTCTTCTTCATGTTGATCTGAGACCAGATGGTGTAAATAACACCCATGATGACAAGCAGGCCCAAAAGAGCGACCGAAGAGCTCAGGACACTGGCTCCGAAATCGGCCATTAGATGCCATCCTCGTCGTCGAAGATATCCTCTTCCTCGGCACCAGCGACGGAGGCGACCGTCTGGGCGGTGATGCCCGTCTGGCCAACGGTCACGGCCTGCTCGCCAAGCTCGGCAAGTGTGGCGTTACCGCGGAGGAACAGAAGCTCAATAACCATAGGGAGGTTAGTGCCAGTCAGAATCTCGACGTTGTCGACATCCTGGGCAATCATCATCGACTGATTGAAGGGGGTACCACCAAGCAGGTCGGTAAAGACGAGCACGCCATCGCACTCCTCGCGCATGGCGGTGATGGCGGCGCGGAGATCCTCACCGTAGGAGGCAGCCTGGTCACCCTCGAAAGGCACGACGGTAAAAGCGGGCTGGTCGCCAGCGACCATAGCGATAGCGCTTGCAAGGCCGGGTGCGAACTGTCCATGACCGGTAAGAATAAAGCCAACCATTCAAATTTCCCTTCCGAAGGTGTGTACGATCTGAGTTCGATGGTTTTCGGAAGCCAGCGGGCGGGCGCCCTTAAAGCTTCTTTGAAAGCGTTCTTTGAAGACCAGTGGTCTCTCAACTGGTAGTAACCACGTGACGTGTTGTTGTCACTATATCACCACAGAAGAGGTCGCTTTCGTTGATTCATACAGTAAAACGTTTTTGCACCGCTCACGGCAAAAAATCGACCGTTTACCGCTCGTTAACACTTCTACCTGCGGTTTTGAAACCGTTTCGAAATGATTCGGCGTCCGATCGGGTCTTGCTCTGCGTCTAAACAACGTAGGGTGGCTAAAAATCGCGTGTAGAAAAAATGCAGGTCATTATGAAGATTTGTGAATTGGTCTTTTTGACTTAATACCAGTTAGAACCAGTTTTGAGATTATCGGTGAACGGTAGTTTTTGACCGTTCACCGGTCATTTGCAATCATTTACAGCCGTTTTTCCTGATGAATTGGGGAACGTGGTGGAGCACTTGCATATTCGAGAGATATCTCAGCTCTTAGCCTATACCCCATGTGTCTGACACCGGTACTCAATACAAGATCATTGCCTCCGGCTTCATGGAGCAAGCATTATCTTCTCGATATTCGTAACTATTTATCGTTTATCGTTAATTTTATTGTAAGATACAAGTATCAGAAGAAGTAATGATTGGAGGAGTCATGATTCGCAGCAACAAATATGAATCGAATGAAGTCATCAATCGTGAACAGACAATAACCGAGCTGAAGAAACTCGCACGTATGTGCAAATGGGTCTCAGCCGGCATTGCCGCGCTGATTGCTCTGGGGGTCTTTGCGGTCGCGGCAATCTATCTTCTGGTTATAAGGCCTAGTTTTTTCCAGGGAATGCACCTTCAATCCATAGATCTCAAGAGCGGCGAAGGGCCGTGCCTCGCTCTCGTCGGCTCCGATGCGCAGTCCCCGCTTATGCTCGTTGCAGGCGATGGCCACACGGCCATAGGCAGTCTCTTGATGGCTTGCCTCGCGTTTGCTATCGCACTAAGCGTTTGTAGTCTTTTCTCCAGTATCGAAAAGACAGGCAGGCCCTTTGAACTTGAATGCATCTGCATCCTCCGTCAAGCAGGACACCTGTTCTTTATTGGTGGTGCCGTCGTGAAGCCTTTTGGTGCCATGGTCACGGGATTGATTCTTGCCGGATTTGGCGGGTGCTTTACAGATGCCTTCGCTGGACAGCTATTCGAACCTTCCATGCTCTTTGCAGGTCTGATCATAAGCCTAGTCGCCATCGTTTTCCGCTATGGGTGTATCCTGCAAAAACAAGATGACGAGCTGCTCTAGGGGGATTCATGATTGTTCTGCGACTCGATCGCATGCTCGCCGAACGCAAGATCTCATCCAAGGAACTTGCAGAACGCGTGGGTATCTCCCAGGTCAATATGTCGCGCATCAAGACGGGCAAGGTTTCTGCCGTGCGCTTTTCAACTCTTGACGCGATATGCCGGGCGCTCGACTGCCAACCGGGCGATGTACTGGAATATATATCCGACGATGAAGCCGATAGCCTTTTTGGACTTAAGGATGAATAGCCATAATTAAGCCGCCAATCACGCCCTCAACGCAAAAAGCCCGCTAGAACGTTGTCCGTTCTAGCGGGCTTAATCAGAAAGATCGGTTGCGCGCAGTAGTGCAGGCAAACCTTTACGCAAACAGGCCGTAGATGCTGATGTTGGCCTTGGCGTACAGGCCGTTGGCGTACTCGGTCCACTTGGAGCTGGCGCTCGAGGCCTGGGAGGAATACTGCTGATAGGCGGTGTAGTAGGCGGTCATGGCCTGCTTGTAGGTGGCGCTATCGGCCGTAAAGGCATCGTCGGCGAACGCCTTAGCGTAGGTGCCATCGGCGTCCTTCCAAGTGCCCTTCTCGCTATCCCACTCGTCGCCGGCAAGGTTGATGATGTAATCGGCGTAGTCCTTGCTCGCGGTCTCCTCGTTGCCGTCAGAAGGCTCGGTCGGGGCGGTTGGCATGCTTGCGGAGCTATCGCCCACCTTCTTCTTGTAGAGCTTCTGCAGCGTCGCGGACTGGCGGACGATCTGCTTGGCCTGGTCCTTGGACACGCCATACTGCGTGGCCATGGTCTTGTAGTCCGAAGTGCCGATAGAGTCCTCGGCGTACTTCTTCATCTCCTTGGAAGAGACGGTAATGCCCTCGTCCTCGGCGGCGTCCAGCAGAATCTGGTTGCGCACGTAGGACAGGATAACGTCTGCGGAAGGAGCGGCGTAGTTGCCGTCGTCGTCCTTGACAGTATCGAGGCTGTACTGGCTCTCGATGGCCTCGCGCGCGGTAATGTCGCTCTTCTTGCCGTTGTAGCTGTAGCTCGCCACGGTCGAATCGAGCTGATCCTCGGTCAGGGTCGAAGAGCCAATGCCCTTGCCGCCAAAGCCACCGTTGCCGATAAAGAAGCCGACCACAGCAGCGATCACGACGGCGACCACAAAGGCGGCAATCATCGTCTTCTTGTGCTTGGATGCGTGGTCGTCCTCGTCGGTATCGACGTCGTCGTCCTCGTCCTGCGGCTCGGGCATGAGGTTCTCGTCGGCAGCGTCCGCGGCGATCTGAGCCTCCAGGCGGGCGTCCTCTTCCTCGGCGGTCGTGCCAGCGGCAATGTGCTCGGCAGACGTACCGGCGACCAGGTCGATCTTCTCTTCCTCGTCACCGTCGGGGCCTTCGCCGCGCTCGATGATCTGGATGCCGTCGATCTCGTCCTTCTCGTCCTTCTTTTGAATCAGACCCATAGTCAGTTACTCCTTGATGGGAAACAAAGTCCTCAATAGAATACGCCCGACGGAGCGCCGGGCGTATTGTTTCTTAGGTTAAACGCAAACACTTAAGTACTATTTAGGCGTTTGCGGGCCATTTGCTTTAGGCAAGGTGCGCGATGACGGCATCGGCGAAGGCCTGCGTGCCCACGGCGCCCTCAACGGAGCCGGTCTGGGCGCGGCGCACGTCACCGGTAACCTGCTCGCCCTCGTCGAGCGTGGCAGAGACGGCAGCGCGGATGCGGTTGGCCGCGTCGTTCTCGCCCAGGTGGTCGAGCATCATCGCAGCGGAGAGAATCTCGGCCGTGGGGTTGGCGATATCCTGGCCTGCGATATCGGGTGCGGAGCCGTGCGTGGCCTCGAAGATGGCGCAGTCGGCACCAATGTTGGAGCCGGGGGCCATACCCAGGCCGCCCACCAGGCCGGCGCACAGGTCGCTGACGATGTCGCCGTACAGGTTGGGCAGTACCAGGACATCGAAGTCGTTGGGGTTCTGGACCAGGCCCATGCAGGTGGCGTCGACGATCTTGTCGTTGAACTCGATATCGGGATAGTTCGCGGCCACCTCGCGCGCAACGCGCAGGAACAGACCATCGGTCGCCTTCATGATGTTGGCCTTATGCACGGCCGTCACCTTTTTGCGGCCGCAACGGCGGGCATACTCAAAGGCGTACTCCACAATGCGGCGGCTCTTGGCGATGGAGATCGGCTTGATCGAGATAGCGGAATCGGCAGCAAAAGTCTTCTGGCCCGAGCGCTCGACGAGCTGCGAGAGCTCCTCGACCTCGGCAGCGCCCTCATCGAACTCGATGCCGGCGTAAAGATCCTCGGTGTTCTCGCGCACGATGACCAGGTCGACGTCGCGGAAGCGCGAGCCGTCGCCCGGCTGCGACAGGCAGGGGCGCACGCAGGCGTACAGGTCAAAGTGCTTGCGCAGGGCAACGTTGACGCTGCGGAAGCCCGTGCCGACCGGCGTGGTGATGGGGCCCTTGATGGCAACCTTGGTCTCGGCGACCGCGTCGAGCACGTGCTGGGGCAGCGGGGTGCCAAACTCGTCCATGACGCCGGCGCCGGCCTCCTGGACGTTCCAGTTGATCTGGACACCGGTGGCCTCGACCACGCGGCGCATGGCCTGGGTGATCTCGGGACCGATACCGTCACCGGGAATCAGGACTACATCGTGCGCCATAATCTGTTACTCCTCGTCTTCGGCGTCGTCAGATTTTTTAACGCTAGCACGCTTCTTCTTTTTGGAGAGATCCAGGCCAAAACGTTTAACAAGCATTTCGCAAATCTCGCTCGAGCGGGCTTTGAGATAGCTGCCCTTGCCGTTCTCGGCGTCGAACTTAAGGCGCAGTGCGAGCTTCTCGGCGACCTCGGCGTCGATCTCGCCCTGACCAAACTCGTACAGGCAACCGAGCATGTCGCGATACTCGAGGTCACCGTGGTAGCACTGGATGGCCTCGTCCAGGATCGGCCAGGCCTCGCGCGAACGCTCGACGCTCGTGGCGCCCCACACGCACAACAGGCGGAAGGCGGCGTAGCGCAGCGTGGAGGAAAGCTCGTCGAACAGCGCGGTCTCGGCGCCCTCAAAGGCATCGCCCATCTGCTCGGGGCAGGTGGTGGCGAGCGCCGTCAGGGCATCGAGGGCCTCCCAGCGGGTCTGAGCCTCGGGGCGGTCGAGCGCCTCGATCAGCGCGGGCACGCAGGGCACGACGCGCTGTGGGTCGCGCTCGGCCAGCAGGTGCAGCACGCGGGCGGCAAACTGGCGGATGCGGCGCGTGGGGCAGCCGAGCTCCTGGACCAGGCGGTCGACGGCGTTCTCGTTCTCCTCTGCCAGCTGAAGCTGTGCCAGCTCCTCATCGGTAAGCTGTTCGTCTTTGTTTTCTGCCATAGTTACCTCTTCTTATTTCTTGGTGTGCTTGCCAGCACCCTTGCTGTCATCGGTGACCGAGATGAGCTGTCGGTCGGCAGCGCCGTTGCGACGCGCGCGGCGGCGCTCCTCGGCGTCGCCCGCGTCGGCGGCGGCGCGATGGGCCTTGTTGACGTTAAAGACCTCGTCATGCTTGCGCCACGGACCGACGGACTCGCCAAAGCTCATCTTAAGGCCGGCGATAAAACCGCCGAGCCAGCCGATCGGCGCAAACTGCACCAGCGGGAACAGCGAGAAAACCCAGGTCAGCAGAACGACTGCCGCCGCACCCGCAAAGTTGGCGATCCAGTAGTCGCGCCTGGTGATCACGCGCTTTTCGCAAGCCCACTGGCCGCACAAAAAGCCAATGTAGATCGCAAAGATAAAGAGCACCAGCGCGAGCACCACGAACGTCCAGCTCATGGGCGCTACTCCTCGTGATGATGGCCGCAGCAGCACTCGTGGCCGTCATCGTGGCCGTGGCCGCCGCAGCACTCGTGGTCCTCGCCGTGGTGGTGGCCACAACCGCACTCGTGGTCGTCGCCGTGCTCACCGCAACCGCAGCCGTCCTCGTGAGCGCCGTGCTCCTCGGGGCGATACTGCGACCAGTCCAGACCGGCGGCGATGGCGTCGGCCTCCTCCTTGTAGAGCACCGTGATGGCCTGGGTGCCCAGCTTGGCGCCACCGATGGCGTCGAGCATGTCGTAGAGCGTAAAGGCCACGTCGGCGCCGGGCAGCGCGAGCTCGCGGTCGTCGGCGTAAGCGAGCGCCAGGCGCAGGTCCTTAATAAAGTGCTCGACCATAAAGCCGGGCTTGTAGTCGCCGTCGAGCGCCTTGGGGGCCAGGCTCTCCATGGCGCCGGACTTGCCGGTGCCGCCCAGGATCATCTGACGGGTCTTCTCCAGGTCAAGGCCGCTCAGCTCGGCAAATGCCATGGCGTCTGCCATGCCGACCATGCAGGCGCCCAGCGACACCTGGTTGGCGAGCTTGGCAGCCTGGCCCTTGCCGGCACCATCGAAGCAGCAGATGGTTGCCGCAAAGGTGGAAAGGATATCGCGGACCGGCGCGATGTCGTTCTCGGTAGCGCCCACGATAGCCGTGAGCGTGCCGGCGATCGCGCCCGACTCGCCGCCAGTGACGGGGCAGTCAAACGCCATGCGACCGGAGACCTGGGCGGCCTCGGCAATGTCGCGGGCGAGCTCGGGCGAGCTCGTGGTGAGATCGATCAGGACCGCGCCCGGCTTGGTGCAGGCCAGCAGGCCGTCGCCCGCCAGGTAGAGCTCCTCGACCTCGGAGGGATAGCCCACCATGGTAAAGACGACATCGGCGCCTGCCGCGGCCTCGGCCGGCGTATCGGCCCAGACGGCGCCGCGCTCGACGAGTGCGGCAGCCTTGGACTTGGTGCGGTTGTTGACCGTGACGGGATAGCCGGCATCCAGGATGTGGCCGGCGATGGGGGCACCCATGATTCCGGTGCCGATGAATGCGACGGAGAGCTTGTTTGCCATGAAACCTTTCCTTTTGGGTTGGGTGTTGTTACCAGGTTGAATACTCGGCGCCAGCGTTTGAGCTGAGGGCACTTACAGACGCAGCGCCCACCTACTCGCCACGTACGCGACGCGCGATACGGTCGGAAAGCGAGGCTTTCTCGGCGCGGTTCTTGCCCCAAAACGCGCAAGCCACCATGCCGGGGCCCACGTGCGAGCCGATGGTGGGACCCACGGAGCTGCGGATGATCGTGACGTCGGCGCAACCTTCCTCCTTGCGGATGGCGGCCTCGAGCCAATCGCCGTCCTTCTCGGCGTCGGCCGTCATGATGGCGATGGGCATGGTGCGATCGGGCACATAGTTCTCGCGGAACGACTTGAGGATGGACTTGAGTGCCTTCTTGCGGCCGCGGTTGACGCCGATCAGTGACAGGGAACCAGCCAAGTCGTAGGAGAGTTCGGGCTTAACGTCGAGCTTTGCCGTGAGCTGCGCCGCCGCGGGCGGAATGCGGCCGCCGGCAGCCAGCGCGTCGAAGCTCTCGAGCGTAAAGTAGCCGTGGACATAGGTCTTGGCCTCGTTTGCCCAGTCGACCAGCTGCTTGGCGGTCAGTCCCGCCGAGCGCTGACGAACGGCCTCGAGCGCCAGGAGCTCGCCGGTCGCGCAGGGCAGGGCGTTGTCGACCACATACAGCTCAAAATCGGGATACTCGGCGCGCACGGCATCTGCCGCCTGGCACGCGGAGTTGTAGCTCGACGACAGCGCCGAGGTGAAGCACAGGTAGACCGTGGGCGTGCCCTCTTTGGCGCACTCGGTAAAGAACTCGATATAGCGACCAAGCGACACAGCCGAGGTGGACACGCGGGCGCCGGCGCGCATGCGGTCGTAGAACTCCTTGGGCGTGATGCTCGACCAGATGTCATCCGTGCGCTCCTCGCCATCGATGATGAAGGGAAATCCCAGGATATCGACATCGAGGTTCGCGGCGACCTCGGGGCTAAAGTCGCAGCAGGTATCGACGACGATGCGGCAACGGTCAGAATGGCCGGCGGATGCAGCCTTGTCCATCAAAGCGACTCCTTACGTAAAAAGGCGGCCACCCGCATGGGATGGCCGCCAGCCGTTAACTCATGCAAGTTAACGTATTTTACTCGTCAAGCGTTTCGATACGGGGCTTGATGATGCCATATCCACCATTCTTACGGTGATACACCACATTGATGAGGCCCGTCGTCGCGTTCTCGAACACGTAGAAGTCGTGGCCCAGCAGATCGGTCTGCACCAGCGCCTGCTCCTCAGTCATCGGGGTGACGTCGATGACCTTCTCACGGACGAGCAGGTCGTCGTCCTCCTCGGGCAGCAGCAGGTCGGCCAGATCGTCAACGCGCTCGACCGGTGCGACGTCCGCAGCGCTGGCACCACCCTGGCGGTTGTCCACGACCTTAGTCTTGAACTTGCGCAGCTGACGGGTGACCTTATCGGCGGAGAGGTCGATGGCGGCGTACATATCGGCACCGTGCTCGGCAACGCGAATCACGGAACCGCGGGCACGAACCGTAACCTCGACGATTGCCGGGTTGGGGTTCGAGGGGTTCTTCTCATAGCGAAGTACAACGTCGACCGTCATGGGCTCGATATCGAAAACCTTGAGCGCCTCGCCGATCTTCTCATCCACATGCGCACGCAGAGCATCGGTTACCGTCGTCTTGCGTCCAGAAACCTTGATATCCATACGTGGCTCCAATCTGCCTCGGGGACTTACTGTACTGGCTATGTACCCATTGCCGTGCATTTAATCACGCGGATTCTTAAAGACCCGAATAACGATTGCTTGATACCGCATACCGAAGTCTCGCACTTTTCTGTGGCAAAGTGCGCTATGGGAATGCGACGGCGACCTTGGTTTTGCACCTAAAAAATGTCTTTGACCTGCTGGTTTTATGGAAATGAAAAAGCCGGGCTCCCCTGGTGGAGAAGCCCGGCAATGCGTGTTGAAACCGTGAAGAGGTGTCCTTTCCAGCGTATAGGAGACACCACCCCTAGCAATAACTAGCTGTTGAGCTTGTTAATGTCGTCGTCGGTGATGGTGCCCTCCTGGCTGGACGATTTGTCCTCGGAGGATGTACCCTCGCTGCCCGAATCGGAGGATTCATCGCCGGAAGACACGGTCTCGCTGGATCCAGAGCCAGCCGACTGCACGCTGGCGCCCGAAACCGTCTTGGCGGTGAGGTCATAGGGCATCGTGCCATACCAGACGGAGTGAACCGCCTCGAGCGTACCATCGGCAGTAATACCGTCGAGGGCATCGCTCACGGCGCGGCACAGCTCGTCGTTGGCCGCGAGGCCTGCGACACCGAGCGTCGAGGGCGTCTCGAGAGCGCCGACGTAGGAGACCTGGCTCATCAGGCGCGCAAGGTAGCCGCCAGCCGTGGAGTCGCAGATCACGTAATCGACCTCGCCGGACTCGAGCGCCTCGAAGCACTCGTTGATGTTGGAGAAGGTCTTTTGATTGGCAGTAATGCTCTGCTTGGCAAGTGCCTCCTGCGAGGCCGAGGAAGTCTGAACGCCCAGGGTGGCCGTGTTAAGCGTTTCGGTGGAAACACTCAGTGACTCGCCGTCGCTGGTCTTTCCGAACACGGCTGCAGCGTCATACAGGCAGGTGCCAAGCGTGCTGACATCGCCGTCCGTGGAATTGACGTCACCGATGAAGATATCGGCCTTTTTATCGCCGAGCGCGGAACCGGCAGAGGACGCATCGACGAAGGCGACCTTGAGACCCATGCGGCTTGCAAGGGCGTGAGCGGCATCGACCGCGTAACCCGTGAGCTCACCGTCGGCGCCCTGCATGGCCTGCGGGGCATCGGAGGTGTCGAGGGCAACCGTCAGGGTACCGGGAGTGACCAGGGCATCATCCGACACCGTGGGGGCGACGGTCTCGTGCTCGATCTGGTCAACCGTGGGCGTCGTGAACGTGGACAGTGGATTGAACGCGCATCCGCTCAGGCCCAATACGGCGATGACCGCCGCGGTCCCAGCGCCTAACCGAGCCGCGTGCATCAAGCTGCCCCTCATCATGTCCACTACCCTGCCTTCTGAGTCGTATACGATCCGTGCGTTGCGCGGAATATCGGGTTGTTCCCACCAGCTGACCTGGTATTTGACCCCACACTTGCGCACCGGGGTGTTTGCTCGGGAGGCCGTAGCCACCTTCACGACTGGCCCGCTCGCCCGCGAGGCGGTATTGCCCCAAAGAAAGTAGAACGGACGGTACGGCTTACATCTAGGACGCGCCATGATCGCGCCGCGCGTACGCGGTCGCTTACGTGGATCCCTTTGACCGCGTCTGTCTTGGACTAGGATGGACATTTCGTCCGTCCGCAACCACAGCCTGGCAGGAACGTAGCGCATTATAGCTAAGTTCAAGCTAAAGTTTAAGGTTAGGGGCGCCATTCGCACCGTGAGCACAGATTTTGCAGGTTGAAGGGGGCTATTCATAACCCCATGAAGCCCGGAGCTCCCCTGCGGGGAGCTCCGGGGCACCCGTCTTAGGGTGCCGTGGCCAAAAAATAGCAAATATGAGTACTGTTACCAATTTAGTCGCAGCGTTTTTCAACCTCACGAGCAGGTTTCGATCTCAATTCGCCCTGCTTAGCGTCTAGATACTCCACATTTGTTTATTATCTTCTTACTTTTTGGCGGTTCCGAGTCCAAAATTCCTTGATTTTGCTGCTACTAATTTAGTGACAGTACTCATATTTGCCATTTTTTGGCCAGGGCATATAAGTAACCCCCTGTATTCAAAGCAAAATCAGGCAGGTTTAAGCCCAAAACACGCCCGTAGCGTGTTAAGCAACGCCTCTTGCTTCTTCCTGCGGGCGTCGACCCGGTTCCGGTACCGCTTACCCATGCGTTGGTAAATGCGCCACGCGAGTGCCTCCATCGCTTCAATGTCGCAGAGCATCTCGTTGTTGACCGTCGCGACCTCGATTCCCATAGTAATCAAGCCTGTGTTGCGTTTTTCGTCGTGGATACGTCCCCTCCGGGAGGAATGGCCCAGCTCACCGTTGTATTCCAGGTCAAACCGGGCCGCTTCCTGATACGCATCGCAAATTGCATGAGGCATCCCCGAGATTGCCTGGGCGCGATCGTCGAACTCGATTTTGCAGTCAGTCTTAAAGGGACCGCAGGAAAATCCCCCATAGGAAAACGGAAGTGAAAACATGGCAAGCATGATGCACTCCATGGGTGAGCGCAGGTTTTCTGACAGGTAGGGGCACAGGCGTAGCAGCCGTTTGGCATCGCTCCCCTTGCATGCTGCGAGATAGTCCGTAAGCCGCTCGGGCGTCAAAACCGGCTCGACCTCAAAGTACCCTACGTCTGGCGGCTGGTCCTTGTCCTTTGCAAGCTTGTTCGCGACAGGCGAGGTGTAGGGAGGCAGAAACTTTCCGCGATCGCTCAGCGAAATCTTGGAGCACAGTTCCTGGGCAAGGGCAAATGCTTGGATGCAGCCAACCTCGCGTGCAACGGCAACGCAAAGAGCCTCGGGAGACAGGCTGTATACCCCCGGCTCCACTTCCAGAATCGACCCAGCCGGCAGTCCCGCGGAACACACGGACCAGCTCGCGCTGGGAATGCGACGGCGCTGCGCTGCAGACCCTACCAGCAGGCACAGATCCTCTTGCACCTCGCCGCTTGCGGCTCCGATTCGCACCAAGTCGGGAAGATAGATGTCCTCGGCCGAAGGCGACGACGCGTGTAGCACGCGGCGCTCCTCATCGGGATCGAGGTCCTTCCAACCGATGTAGCCCATCTGCCGGCGCTCGGCGCGCATCATGCGCAACGCCGAGGCGCCCGTCAGGATTACGGAAGCCGCAAGCTGGTCTTTTGTCGGCTTGTTGCGCCGGTTGATTGTAATCGCCACATGAACCACCCCTACCAAACACGTGCGATAGCGAGGCCGTCTACGGCTACGGCGCCGGCGCGCTTAAGCTCCGCCGCAGCCGCTGCCATGGTCGCGCCCGTGGTGATGACGTCGTCGATGAGCAGTAGGCGACGGCCCTGCACGTCCTCGACCGTCTCGTACATGCCTCGGGCGCGCTCGCGGCGCTCCTCGCGGCCGAGTTCACGCTGGTCACCATGGCCATATTTGACGAGGGCATCGAGCAGGGAAACACCGGACAACTCGCAAAATGGGCGCGCAATGGCTTCCATATGATCGAAGCCGCGCCGCCGAAACGCCGCCGCCGTCGCAGGCACAAACACCACCGCATCGGCGCCAGACAACACACCGCCGTAGCGATCGGGTGCCGCGACCTGGGCATGTAAGGCGGTGTCGTATAGCAGCTCTGCCAGATACGGCGCCAGGCGTCGCTCGCCCGCGTCTTTGTACGCTTTAATGATCCGCGGCAGCGGATGCGTGTAAACAGCACACGCCAGGCAGCGATCGAGCGCCTCGGCCATTGCCGAGGACGCGCCCTCGACCGAGCACTCGGTGCACAGCAAGTCTCCAAACGGAGCGCCGCATCGGGTGCAACTGTGACATGGGTCGATAAGCGTAAGTGCGGCCAAGCAATCTTGGCAAATCAGTGCACCGGCGCGTTCGCAGCCAGCACAGCGCGTGGGCGACAACACCTCAAGTACTTCGTGGGCCGCGCGCTCGACGAACGGTCGCAATCTGTCCGTAAGCGGCAGGTAAGCACCACCTTGCAGGCGGTCCAAAACAGTTACATAGCTCTTCATGACACAACCCTCCCTACGCACAGACGCGGGGAGGGTTGCCGATCAGCGATATGGTACCCCGGGGGCTTTCCGGGCTAGACGAACAAAACCGCGTGCGGGCGCTACTCGCCGGCAGGCGGTTGCGGTGCGGACGAAGACGGGGTCGAGCCCTCGCCACCGTCCTGGCGCGGCTTGCGGGAACGACGACGGCGACGGCGCTTCTGGCCTTGATCGGCCGAGCCCTCGCCCCCGCGATCCTCACGAGGCTCGCGCTCGTCGCGTGAGGCGCCGCGAGCAGCCTTGGCAGCCGCTCCCCCGCCATCTCCGGGACGACGGCGCGTGACCTTGACCTCGCCATCCGAGACCTGATCGGCCACAGAGGGCACCGAGGGCTTCTGTTGCGCGCCCGAGGAATGGCGGCGGCGCGGACGCGGTGCGCGCTCTTCCTCGCCACGCGGCTTGCCGCCCTTGTCCGCGGGCGCATCGGAGCCCGAGCCGCCCTTGGGGGCGGCACCGGCCTCGCGAGCGGCGGCAGCGCGGAAGGCGTCCTCGCGCTCCTCGCTCGACAGATGACGGCGACGACGGCGCGTGGGATTCATGCCACCGCCGCGATTCTGCTGCTGGGGCTGCTGAGCCTCGCGCTCGCGGGAAGCGTTCTTGCCCGCAGCTGCGGCCTCGCCGGCATCGCCCGAGCCCGCGCGCTTGCGGCGGCGACGGCCACCGGCGGCCTCCTCGGCCTCGGGTGCCTCAGCCTTGCCGCGGCCCTTGCCACGACCACGACCCTCACCCTGGCTCTGACCGGCACGGGCGTCGGAATCGGCATCGCGACGACGGCGCTTGGGCATCGACGTTCCGGCCAGACGGTCGGCACTCGACAGGCCATCGCCCACGTCGACGCCGTTCTCGCGGTCAAGCTCCATGAGCGCCAGGCGCATCTCGGGCGACTCGATACGCTCGAGCACGTCGCGCGTCACGCAGTCGGGGCGGCAGTTGCAACCTTGCTCGGCAGCCTTCTTTTTGCAGCCCTCGGAGCAGGTCATATCGGCCAAGTTGACCTTAAAGACCTTGCCGTTCTCCAGGCGCAGCACCAGCTGCTCGCGCGGCGTGTCATATTCCTGGATACGCGCCTTGCCGAGCGGCGTATCGATGAGCGTCTTCTTTTTGGGCGCGCGGCTCTTAAAGTCCTTGTACGCCTCGAACTCGTAGCGCAGGCAGCACATCAGGCGACCACACACTCCGCTGATCTTGGACGAGTTGAGCGGCAGGTCCTGCTCTTTTGCCATGCGGATCGAGACGGGCTCAAACTGTCCGCCAAAGCGCGTGCAGCAGAGCTCCTGGCCGCACTGGGCATAGCCGCCCACCAGGCGGGTCTCGTCGCGCACGCCAATCTGGCGCATGTCGACGCGAATGTGCAGCGTCGAGGACAGGTCCTTGACGAGCTGGCGAAAATCGACGCGTTCCTCGGCCGCAAAGTAGAACACGGCCTTCTCGCCGCCAAACAGGTACTCGACGCCCACCGGCTTCATCTCGAGGTCGAGCTCCTTGACCAGGCGGCGGAAATCGACCATGGCCTCGTCGCCCTGGATGGCCAGGTCGTCGGCAAGCTGCAGGTCGATGTCGCTCGCCACGCGCAACACGGGCTTGAGCGGCTGGCCGATCTCGTCCTGCGGCACCTCGAAGGGATCGGCCGTGACCAGGCCGATCTCGGTTCCGCGCTCGGTGGAGCAGATGGCGTAATCGGCCTCGAGGATATCCAGATCCTGCGGGTCGAACCACAGGTCGCGCGAGGCGTAGGTAAACTTAACGGGTACGACTAACGGCATTTCAGTGCCTTCCTGATATCGAACAGCATGACCTCGATGGCCAGCTGGGGAGTAACGTTTCTGGCGATGTTGTGCTCGGCGGTCGCGACTGCCTCGAGCGCCCGGGTGGCACCCGCAACATTCGTCGCGGCGGCAAGCCGACCGATCGTATCGCGCACGTCCTCGTTCACCACGTCGGCTGCCTCATCCTGAAGCGTCAGCAGCACGTCGCGCATGAGCGTCCGCGCGCTCGCCAGCGCTTCCATGATACCCGAACGCTCGCGCGCGTTGAGTTCGCGCTTGTTGCGGTCCTCAAGCTGCTTCAATGCTCCACGCGACAGGTAGTCGGCGTTTTGCTCGAGCACCTTTTCCTGCGTGGACTTGACCTCGGCCAGCGGTGCCTTGACAGCGACGATGAGCGACTTGGCGCGGCTGAGCACGTCGGCCTCGTCGGCGGCGATGAGCGAATCGATAGCGCGGACCATCTGACGGCGGGCGTCCTGACGCTCGGCGCTCTTAAGGAACTCGATACCGCGCGTGGGGCTTCCCGCTACGGCGACGGCCATGCGGCAGCGCGCAGGGTCCTGCCCGGTGGCGCGGCTCACGGCCTGCGCGGCCACGATGGGCGATACCAGCCGAAACGGCACGCATTGGCAGCGACTCACGATGGTAGGCAGCATTACGTCGGACGAGGTGCCCAGCAGGATGAACATGACGCCCTCGGGCGGCTCCTCGAGTGTTTTGAGCAGCGCGTTGGCGGTGTTGGCGCGCAGCTGTTCGGCGCGATCGATGATGTAGACCTTGGCCTTGGCGCGGATGGGCGCCAGGGGCACGTCGTCGAGGAGCTCGCGGGTCTGGGCGATGAGGTAGCCCGTGGCGCTCTCCGGCGTGTAATAGTGCACGTCGGGGTGCGTATGGCGGGCGACGCGCACACAGCTATCGCACGAGCCGCAGCCGTCCTGCTCGCACAGGAATGCCTGGGCGAGCGCCCATGCGGCGTCGAGCTTGCCGGCACCGGGCGCACCCAAGAACAGGTAGGCGTGCGACGCGCGGCCGCTGGCGATGGCGTTGGTCAAAAAGTCGCGTACGCGCTCTTGGGTATCGAGCTTGGCGAGCAAGCTTGTCTGCGCAGGGGCCATCTTACTCAGCCTCCTGGGCAAGCGCGGCGGCGACGGCATCCTGCGGGATGTCGAGACCGTACGCGCGAACTTGCTCAACCGTCTGCGCGAAGACGTCCTCAATCGGCGCGGTGGCGTCGATAAGCTTTACGCGGGCGGGTTCCTCGGCAGCAATGGCACAAAAGCCCTGGTAGACGCGCTCCTGGAACGCCATGCCCTTAGCTTCCATGCGGTCTGCCGCACCACGGGCTGCCATGCGCAGCGCCGCCTGCTCGGGCGTGATGTGGTAGACGAGCGTGAGCGCCGGATGCGTTCCCGCGACGGCGAGGTTGTTGGCATCGCGCACCATCTGACGGTCGAGGCCATCGGCAAACGCCTGGTAACAGGTCGTGGAATCGTAGAAACGATCGCACAGGACCACCTTGCCTGCCGCGAGCGCGGGGGTGATGACCTCGTGCACTAGCTGGGCACGCGCAGCCTCGTAGAGCAACAGCTCACAGGTGTCGCCCATCGCCGTGTTGGCGGGGTCGAGCAGCAGGGCGCGAATCTTTTCGCTGATGGCGGTACCGCCCGGCTCACGCAGGGTCACAACCTGGTAACCGGCGAGGTCGAGCGCGCGGGCGAGCAGGCGCGCCTGCGTGGACTTGCCGGCGCCATCGACGCCCTCGAGCGTAATGAAGCTATGTTGAGCGGGCTCAAAAGCCATGGGCGCAGCCCCTTCCTACAAGGCGCGTAAATGCGAGGTATAGCAACTAAGCCATGATACCCCAGGGGCAGGGACTAGGTGGCAGTTAGGGACGTTCCCAAAGTGCCGGCAGAAAAGGAACGTCCCTAACTGCCGACTCCCTAAGTTGCGGTGAAATAGGGACTGAATAGGCCTTCTGGCAGCAAAAACAGTCCCTATTTCACCGCAAGTTAGGAGTGGGCGTGGGTGTAGATAGCGGAGGAGATATCGCACTCCAGGGCTAGGGCCTGTTCGCGTTCGAGGTCCTGGGTGAGGACCGTCAGCACGTAAGGGAGCTCGGCGTAGACGATTGCGGCATCGTGCTGAGCATTCGCCAGGCTGCCCGTTTTGTGCGCGACCGAAACGTCTCCGGGAACGCCCTCGACAATACCGCGTACGTCCTCCTGGGCCAGCAGATATCCGCGCGCTCGTTCGCAGAGCTCGGGCGTCGCGATCGCGCCCGCCGCCAGCCGCTCCAACACCGTCGCGGCATCGCGGGCGCTTGTATAGTTCTCGCGACCGTGCGCCTGGGCATCGGTGTCCATCATCAGGCGAGCGAGTACGGTTTGGGTTAGCCCCAGTACAGCACACGTCTCGTTGACCGCGTCCATGCCCAGTCTGCCGATAATGAGGTTCGCCGCCACGTTATCGCTCTGAGCGATCATGGCTCGCAGCAGCTCATCCACGCTGTACGACACGTCCACGCCGCGTGCTTGAATATTGCCGCTGCCGCCCACAATATCCCTCTGCGTCACCGTTATCCGTTCGTCGAGGGACAGCCTACCCGCCGCCACGGTATCGAGCGCACACGCGAGAATGGGAAGTTTGATGATGCTCGCCGCGACCCGACGCTCATCGGGTGCCACGGCGGCTTCGCCATCGAGCGTGTCGAACGTTTGGGGATCGAGCGCCACGGCATAGACCGAGACAGATCCACCATACGGCTCGGCAAGGGCTTCGATATCTTGCTGGAGGTCGGCAATCCAAGACGGCGTGGGAACAATTGTTTTCCTGGCGGACGACCGATTTGTCTTATGCTTGGCAGGGACAGCGGAGCCCTCGGCCTCGTTGCGGCGCACAGCACAGCCGCCGAGGCCAGCCACCAAGGCAAGCGCTCCAGTCACCACGGCCGCGCAAAACACCCGGCGCGGGCAATCGCGCATGGCAAGGGGCGCGTCCCCACGCGGGAGTCGAGTCGCTCCCACGCTATCGCCGCTCCCACTCCTTTGCTCGCCGCAGTACACAGACCCTCTCCCTACCTTCTCATTCGAATTGCCGTCGACAAACGACTATGCCGCGCCCATTGTGACGCACACGGCGGTCTGGGGCGTTGCGCAACTTTCCTCACGTAACCAGTTGGGTCGGCGCAGCCCATCCGAACCTCAACCACCTTATAATCTAGCCAACACGTCAAACGAAAGGAACCGACATGCCCCGGTTTTGCACCCATTGCGGCAAGCTTTTAAAAGATGACGAGCGTTTTTGCACCAGCTGCGGAACGCCTGCCACTGATGATGGCCAGACCACTCAGGCACAAGAGGGGGCGCAGCCGGGCGAACATGTCGCCGCGCCCGATGCCGCCTTCGACACCGCCGCGACCACGGTTCAGCCTGCGCAGCCCATGGCAGCCCCGGACGTAACCGCGCAGTCCGCCCATCAGCCCACGCCCGTTCCTCAGCCGGAAGCTGGTACGACACAGCAATGGGCAGCGGCCAACGCCGTGCCGCAGCAGCCCATACCGACCGCCGCTCCGCAAGCCAGCGCCCCCACCGCTCCCAAAAACAACAATGCGCTGCTCATTGGCATTATCGCCGTGCTCGTTGTCGTGATCTTTGCGCTCGTCGTGTTCTTTATGATCAAGCCGTTCGACAAGGGTGCCGACGATTCCAAGGGCACGACGATCGAAAAGGTCAAGATCGACCACGACGATGATGACGTCTCCGTCAAAGGCGACCCCAACAAGCTTGACGATGATGACGACGATGACGCCGACGATGACGACGCCATCGGCGAGCAGAACATCTACGACCAGCTGAGCTCCTACTACAACAGGCTCTCCGATCTTGACCAGCAGGTCCGCGACTGCGCCACCACGTTCAACACGTATTACCTCAAGGACGATCGTAGCTCGCGTCAGTCGGCAAGCGATACCGCCGAGGCGCTCGAGGACCAGATTAGCGACCTTAAGGACGAGGTCGAGGACCTGGATGTTCCCGTCGACTCGCAGAACTACAGCTCGTGGAAAGACATCATCGCGCTCTACGATGATCTGGAGAACCGCATCGACGTGATTTGCGACGCTTGGGAGATCAGCCTTGAGTACTCCAGCCCCGCCAACCACAAGGACGAGATTGTGGCGCCGCTGGCACGCGACAACGTGGCGGGCACCAACGACAACAAGTACCGTCTGGACTTTGAGGATCGCTATCCCGGCGCCGCACCCGTCGAAGTTAAGTAGTCGTTCGGGACGTTCTTAAACGACTAGTCATTAAAGAACGTCCCCAATGACTACCTAAAAAGCGAGCGAGGATTTTGAGGTCCTCGCTCGCTTTTGTTTTGGGCAATGTTTCGGCTGTGCCGCTACTTGTCGGCAGCGGCCTTCTTCGTGGTCGACTTCTTCGCCGTCGTCTTCTTGGCGGTCGTCTTCTTCGCAGCCGTGGTCTTCTTGGCAGCCGTCGTCTTCTTTGCCGCGCTCGTCTTGGTCGCAGTCTTGCGGCCGCGGGCGGGCTTCTTTTCCTTGGTCGGGCAGTCCATGTTCACGCAGATGCGCCATGGGCCGCGCGCTGTGTTGACTACCACGATGGGGGCGCCGCACTCGGGACAGGTCTCGCCCGTCGCCTCGAGCTTGCCGCGCGCCGGCAGCGGATAGCTCACGCCGCAGTCATCGTAGTTGGTGCAGCGGATAAAGCGCTTGCCGCTCTTTTCGCTCTTGTGCGCGATCAGGTCGCCATGGCGTCCGGCCTCGGCGCACACCTTGCACTCGCCCACCTTAAGGTCAGGCTCGTAGTTGGTGGGACACGTGGGGTTCACGCAGATCTCGAAGGCCTTCTGGCGGAACGGCTGACACTTAATGCGCGGGGCGCCGCACTCGGGGCACACGGCCGCCTCGCCCTCGAGCGGGCTCACCTTGACGCCGCTCGGCACCGGATAGGTCACGTCGCAGTCGGGCCAACCCATGCAGCCAATGAAGCTGCCGCGGGTCTTGGCGCTCGTCTTCATGACCAAGTCCTTGCCGCACTTGGGGCAGGCGCCCACACGCGCATCGGCCGTGACGGCGTCGCTGATGGCGTCGCCCAGCTCCTGCGTGTGTTTGAGCAACTCGTCGAGCACGCCGGCCAGCAGCGCGCGCGAGTGCGTCACGACATGCTCTTCGGTATCCTCGCCGCGCTCCACGCGGGTCATGTCGCCGTCGAGCTCGCTGGTCATATCGGGGCTCGTGATGCGCGGGGCAAACTGCGTCAGCGCGTCGATGATGGCGATGCCCAGCTGGCTCGGCTCCACGGGATCGTTTTTGAGGTAGCGCACGGCATAAAGGCGCTCGATGATGCTCGCGCGCGTGGACTTGGTGCCCAGGCCGCGCTTCTCCATCTCCTGCACGAGCTTGCCCTGGCTGTAGCGCGCGGGTGGCTCGGTCTGCTTGGCCTCGAGCTTAATGTCGAACACGTCGACCGTATCGCCCTGCTCCAGCGGCGGCATCTGCTCGTCGCGCTTAAGACCGTACGGGTAGGCCTCGCGGAAGCCCGGGGTCACGAGCACGTCGCCCGAGGCAACGAACGGCTCGCCGTTGACGTCGAGCTCGAGCTTGGTGTTCTCGATGGTCGCGGGGCCCATGAGCGTTGCCAGGAAGCGGCGGGCAATGAGGTCGTAGAGCTTGCGCTGACCGCCATCGAGCGTGGACGGATCGCCCTCGCCCGTGGGGTAAATGGGCGGGTGGTCGGTGGTCTCGACCTTGCCGCGCGTGGGCTTCATGGGGCCGGCGAGCACCTTTTTGCACACAGGCGCCAGCGCCGGGTTGATCTTTGCCAGGTCGCTCACCACGGCGCCCAGATCGAGCGTTGCGGGGTACACGGTGTTGTCGACACGCGGGTAGCTGATGAGGCCGGCCATATAGAGGGACTCGGCGATGCGCATCGTACGCGCAGGCGAGATGCCCTCGGCCGCGGCGGCAGCCTGCAGCGAGGTCGTCGCGAACGGCGTGGGTGGCTGCTGCTTGCGCGAGCGCTTGGTCACCGCGGCGACGGTCGCCGTCGTGGCGCCGTCAACGTGACCATACGCTGTCTCGGCAGCATCTTTGTCGGTAAAACGCGCCGTCTTGTGCGCGATCTTAAAGCGATCGTCCTCAGCAGCGCCCTGCGCGGCGCCCATGCCGCGAATCTGCCAATAGTCCTCGGGCACAAACGCCATGCGCTCGCGCTCGCGTTCGACCACCAGGGCGAGCGTCGGCGTCTGCACGCGGCCGGCAGAGCGCACGTTACCAAAGCCGCCAAACTTGGCGAGCGTCAGGTAGCGCGTGAGCACCGCGCCCCAGATGAGGTCGATGTGCTGACGGCTCTCGCCGGCGTCGGCCAAGTTCTGGTCGAGCGAGACAAGATTATCGAAGGCCTGTGTGATCTCGGCCTTGGTAAACGAAGAGTACTGGGCGCGGGCAACCGGCAAGTCGGGCGCAACCTCGCGCACCTTGTTGAGGGCGTCCGAGCCAATGAGCTCGCCCTCGCGATCGAAGTCCGTAGCGATGATGACGCTGTCGGATTTCTTGGCCAGGTTCTTGAGCGAGCGGATGAGCTCCTTCTCGGCCGGCAGCTTAATGACCGGCGCCCAGGCAAGGTAAGGGAGGCTCTCGAGCTTCCAGCCCTTGATGGAAATGCCGTCGGCAAGGAACGGCTTGCGCTTGGTGTCGTACGGCGGGCGGGCCAGGCCATCGGGCATATCGGCCGGCAGCATCTCGCCGTCCTCGGTCACCGAATACCAACCGAGTTTTTTATCGAACAGCACGCTGTCGCAAAAATCGGGCGCCAGGATGTGACCGGCAAGGCCGATGGTCACGCACTCCTCGCCCTTCCACTCAAAACGGTAGATGGCGGTGTTGTACACCTTGTCCTTTTTGGGCTTGCCCGTGGACAGACGCTCGGCGATCTGACGCGCGGCGTCGTTTTTCTCGGCGATGATGAGCTTCAAAAGAGGCTCCTATCTCGTGTCTCTGCGGCTACGCCCGCCCTTTTGGCGGCCGACTTACGCCCTTGCTTGCTCGATCTGCCCGATGAGCCAATCGCACCAGGCATCCATGCCCTCGCCCTTGCGCGCGCTCACGGCAAACCGCGGCGCCTGCGGATTGAGGTCATCGAGTGTCTTAGTATACCTATCCATGTCGAAATCGAAAGCCGGGGCCACGTCGACCTTGTTGAGCAACTGTGCGCCGGCGTGTTGGAAGATACCCGGGTACTTGATGGGCTTGTCGTCGCCCTCGGGAACCGAGAGGATCATGATGGACAGGTTCTCGCCCAGGTCAAAGTCGACCGGGCAGACCAGGTTGCCCACGTTTTCGATAAAGATAACGTCGATGTTTTCCAGACCCACAGCTTGGTCGAACGCATCGACGGCCTCCATGATCATGTTGCCCTCGAGGTGACACAGGCCGCCCGTGTTGATCTGAATGGCGGGCATGCCGGCTTCCTTCATGGTGATGGCGTCGACATCCGAGGCGATATCGCCCTCGATGGCGGCACAGCGCAGGCCGGCCTTGTCGCGCAGGCGCTCGTTGGTGCCCAGAATCGTGGTGGTCTTACCCGAGCCGGGGCTCGACAGCACGTTGATCACATAGGTGCTTGTCTCTGCGAATCGCTTGCGCAGCTGATCTGCCAGACGCTCATTGCGCGACAAAATCGGCGACGCGATATCAATCGTTTTCTCGGCCATAGTTGGCACTCCTCACTTCTGTTCCGCCACGAGATGGCGAGACAGTTAATCGTCGGGGGTCTCGATCTCGATACTGGCAATGTCGAGCTCGCGACCGTGCAGCAGCCGTACGTTGGCGCCGCCGCACTGGGGGCAGCGGCAATGGAATCGGTCGTGATCGAAAACCTCGCCGCAGTCCAGGCACTCGCTTTGCGGATGGATCTCCTCTACCGCGAGCTCGCAGCCCTGCGTGAGCGGGTCCTCGTCGCGAAATGTCTCCCACGCAAAGTCGAGCGCCTCGCGCACAACTTCGGTCATATCCCCGATACGCAGCGTTACCAAAACGGCGCGCGAGGCCCCCGCCCCACGCGCCGCGCGAATCACTGTATCGAGTATGCCGTTGACAATGCCAACCTCATGCATACCGATTTACTCCTCGTCGTCCTCGTCATCATCGCTAAAGAAGCCGACACGACTCGTCGTGAGGGCCTTTTTACCGCCACGGGCCACCACGACGACGCGCGTGACCATAAGCGAGATCTCGTAGAGCGAAAGCATCGCCGCGTACATGAGCATCAACGTGATCGGCGAGGCATCCGGGGTGATGGACGCTGCGACCACGAGCATGCCTACATAGATGTAGCGCCAGGCGGAACGGAACTTGGCATAGGGAACGATCTGGAACACAGCAAGGTAGAACACCGCGATCGGCAGCTCAAAGGAAATGCCAAAGCCGATCATGAGGAGAATCTCGATATTGATGTAATCCTCGAGGTCGGGCAGCGCCGTGGCGATACCGGAGGTCTCACCAATAAGCCACTCAAAGCCAGCGGGGATAATGATGAAGTAGCAGAAGATGGCGCCGATAAAGAACAGGGCCGTCGCGACGAGCACCGTGGGCACGACCCACTTGCGCTCGTTGGGGCGCAGCGCGGGCAGGAAGAACGCCAAAATCTGCCAGACAATCATGGGTGTACACATGACCACGGCAACCTTTATGGCAATGCCAAACTTAATGGCAAAACCGCCAAGCGAGCTCGTGATGAAGAACTTGCCCTCGGGCACAAACGGCGCAATCGGGGCTTCGAGGATATCGACGATCACAGGGGTGGCGAAATACATGACAATCGTCGCAGCAAGCACCGACACGATAATGATCGTCAGGCGGCGACGGAGCTCTCCTAGGTGATCGAGGAGCGGCATTCGAGCAGGTCCGATAGGCATTACTCATCGCCTCCCTTCGGAGCGTCGGCGGTGGCAGCGGCATCGTCCTCGGCCTCGAGCTCGCGGGCGAGCTGGTCGATGACGGCCTTGCGCTTGCGGGGACGGCGGGCATACAGGTCGGCCGTCGTGGGCTCTGCCGGCTCGGGTTCGGGTTCCGGCTCTGCAACGGGCTCGGGCTCGACAGCGTCGTCGGCGGCGGCAGGCTCGGGCTCGGCAGCCTCGGATTCTGCCTCCTCAGCGGCGCCCTCGCCCTCGGCGGCACCCTCGCTTGCGGCCTTCTCGGCGGCAAGGCGGGCGCGACGCTCGGCAAAGGTCTCTTTCTTGGCGGGCGCAGCCGTCTCGGCGGCATCCTCGTCCGCATCAGAATCATCGTCGGCAGCAGCCTTCTTGGGCTTGACCGGGGCAGACGCGGCCTCGGTTACCGGATCGATAATCTCGGACTGAACAACAGCCGTCATCTTTTCCTGCGTATCGCGGAACTGACGGATGGCACGGCCGATCGTACGGCCCATCTGCGGGAGCTTATCCGGGCCAAACAGCAAAAAGCCGAAGACCACGATGATCGCGAGCTCACCCTCTCCAATACCAAACACACATACCTCCAAGGCTCGATGTGAGTCGAGCCCGCACCGCGCCATTCGGCCGGAACTCGTCTATTCATTCGGTCAAGTATAGCGCCCGGACGCCAAAACGTCCGAGCGCATCACAAACATATGCCAAACGGCACGGCCCTTTTGGGGCAGGGCTTATGCTGCCGTGATCGAAATCTCCTGGTCGACGCCCAGCAGCTGGACCACGCGCATCACCGGGGGCTGCACGTTGACGCAGCTAAAACGCTTGCCGTGATCGACCGCGTGGTGTGCGGCGCCCACGAGCACGCCAATGCCCGTCGAATCGATGTAGCTCACCTGGGCAAAATCGAGCTCGACGGCCTCGGTGGGCTGCTCGAGCGCCAGGTCGATGGCGTTGCGCAGGCTGTCGGCGTTGGAGATGTCAATCTCGCCGGTCACCTTGATGGTGTAGAGCTCCGGCGTGGGGTTGGTTGAAATACCCAAATCCATGTATGCGCTCCTTTGCGTATCGAGGGTGCGGATAGTGTGGGGAGTCGCGCGTTAGGCGCGCTCGGCGCGTGCCAGCTCGGCAGCAACGAGCTTAACGGCCAACACCAGCACGTCGAGCGCGGCCTCCAGGTCCTCGACCGTAGGGTAGCTCGGCGCGATGCGGATGTTGGTGTCACGCGGGTCCTTGCCGTAAGGCCAGGTGGCACCAGCCGGCGTGAGCTTAACGCCCAGGTTGGCGCAGAGCGCGGCGACCTTTTGAGCCGAGCCCTCGGGACCATCGAAGCTCACAAAGTAGCCGCCGCGAGGATGCGTCCAAGTGGCGCAGCCCGTGTCGCCCAGGCCCTCGGTAAGCTTGCGCTCGACGGCCTCAAAGCGCGGGCGCAGGAACTCGGCGTGCTTTTTCATGTGCTCCTTGACCGCCTCGATAGTGGGAAGGAAGCGAACGTGACGCAGCTGGTTGAGCTTGTCGGCGCTGATGAGGCCGGCCTTCAGGCGTTTGGAGAACTCGGCGATGACCGCGGGGCTCGCGCCGATAAAGCCGATGCCGGCGCCCGGGAAGGTGATCTTGGACGTCGAGGCAAAGGCCACCACGCGGTCCTCGGTGCCCGCCGCGCGAGCGAGGTCAAAAATGTTGGCGAGCTCGTCGGTCTTGTCGTACAGGTCGTGTACGCAGTAGGCGTTGTCCCAGAAGATGCGGAAATCGGGCGCGGCCGTGGGCATCTCGACCAGGCGGCGCACGGTGTCCTCGCTAAAGGTGATGCCCGTGGGGTTGGAATACTTGGGCACGCACCAGATACCCTTGATGGAATCGTCGGCGGCAACCAGGCGCTCGATCTCGTCCATGTCGGGGCCGTTGTCGGTCATCGCGACGGGGATGTTCTCGATGCCCAGGTCGGCGGTGATGCCAAAGTGGCGATCGTAGCCGGGAACGGGGCACAGGAACTTGACCTTCTTGCCGTCGTGCGCGGCCTCGTAGGCATCCCAGGGCTCGCTGCCGCACGAGCCGCAGCGCCAGAACATGCCGGCGATGTCATGCTCGATCAGCAGACTCGATGAACCCAGCACGAGCGTTTGCTCGGCGGGGCAGCCCAAGAACTCCCCTGCCAGCTTGCGGGCCGAGGGAATGCCCTCAAAGCAGCCGTAGTTGGAGCAGTCGACGTTGCCGTCGTGCAGGTCGGCGTGGGCATTGAGGATATCGAGCATGGGGCGTGAGATGTCCACCTGGGCGGGCGACGGCTTGCCGCGAGCCATGTCGAGCGCCAAGCCCTTGGCCTTGACCTCGGCGACCTCGGCCTTGAGCGCCTTGATGGCGGCATCGAGTTCGGTGGTTTCCATCTTCTGGTAGATCGTCTGCATGGGTGCGACCTTTCGCGAAGCGGTACGTTGCAGTTCGTCTAAGTATAGACCGCCACCGTCGCAACGTTATGAAGCCGTGATAGATTAAGTCCATCGCAATGAATTACGACATCGCCGCGCGCATGCTGTGGTGCGCCCAAGGAGGCACTATGGAATACGGATCGATCCAGGCCGAGGAATTCGGCGACCTGCAGCGCCTGGTCGACGGACTGTTTTACGATCGCCACGCCATCGACCGCCTGGACCTGATTGTGCAGGCCGAGATCTTGGATCTGGCGCCCGACCTCATGGAGATCGTCAACCTGCTGCCGCCCGGCTACTACGACCGTCAGTCCCTTTGCGACCAACTCAACTCGGCCTTGGCCGCTCACGGCTGGGGCGCCGTCTACGGAACGGTGGAATAGGCCTCGATGCCCGTCATCTAACCCATTTCCCGGCTCTGGCGAGGTCCGTTCTAGGTGCTGTGGTCAAAAAAGGGCAAATATGAGTACTGTTATCTTTTTAGTAACAGCGATTTTTGGTTAAAACCAACAAACTTGAGCCCGAAACTCCTTATTCACCGTCAACCGGCGCTTAATTGAAAGCCGATGACCGCTTATTAACGTACAGTATTTACAGATTTGTTCATTATTTTTCGCACGTAAAATGAAACGCCGTTTGTGACAGTACTCACAAACGGCGTTTTTTGACCACAGGGGTTTCCGGCGGATACCAAACACTGCTCTAAACCGCATTTTGCACGCGCTCGAGTCGGTGCCAAACCTAGTTTTGCGCTTTTACTCGTCTTTGGGCGCGGGGTGTTTGCAGACCACACTCATGTAGATCATGCCGAGTACGGCCGCGGTGACCGAACCGGCAAGGATGGCGGCCTTGGCAGCCAGAACCTCGAACTGGGCCGTTGGGAAGGCAAGGCCGCTGATGAGAATCGACATGGTAAAGCCGATACCGCCCAGAATGCCCACGCCGGCGATCATGTGCCAGTTAACGTTGTGCGGCAGCTCGGAAATCTTGAGCTTAACCAGGGCAAACGTCATGCCAAAGATACCGATCGGCTTGCCCAGCAGCATGCCAAAGTACACACCGAGCGTCACCGGATCGGTCAGCAGCGTGCTCATGTCCACACCCACCAGACGAACCTGCGCGTTGACAAATGCGAAGATCGGCAGGATCACAAAGTTGACCGGCGTGGAGATCAGGCGCTCCATGCGGATGAGCGGCGGGGTCACGCGGTGCATGACGCGCTCGACTTTGGTAGTCGAGACGGTAAAGTCGTGCTGACCCAGGATGTGTGCCTCGTCATCGTAGCGGTCATCGAGCAGCGGCAGGCACTCGCCCAGCCAATCGGTCAGGCTATCGAGCTTGACGCCACACTTGGCCGGGATGGTAAAGGCCAGGATGACGCCGGCGAGCGTGGCATGCACGCCGCTCTTGAACATGCAGAACCACAGCAGCAGGCCCAGCACCGAGTACGGGGCGAGGCGGTAGTGCTGCGTCTTGTTGAGCCACACGAGCGCGCAGGTCACAAGCGCGGCGGCGCCCAACCAAAACGGATTGGGGCTCTGACCGTAGAAGATGGCAATGGCGGCGATGGAGATCAGGTCGTCGGCGATGGCGAGCGTCGAGAAGAACACACGCACGCCGTTGGGCACGCGATTGCCCAAAAGCGACAGCACGCCCAGCGCAAAGGCAATATCGGTCGCCATGGGAATGGCCCAGCCGTTGCGAGCGCCGGCATGGTTAAAGATCAGGTAGATGCAGGCGGGAACGACGACGCCGCCCACGGCTGCCAGCATGGGAAGCATGGCCTGGCGCGGGTTCTTGAGTTCGCCGACCGTCATCTCGTACTTGAGCTCAATGCCCACCAGCAAAAAGAAGATCGCCATGAGGAAGTCGTTGACGAAAAGCTCAACGGTGAGACCGGCCGTCAAATGTCCCAGGCCCACATACAGCGGGGTCTCCAAAAAGTGATGAATGGCCTCGTAGGCATCGGTGTTGGCGCAGATAACGGCGGCGATGGCGGCGAAGACCATGACGGCGGCGGAAATCGTGCCGTTCTCGGCGATGCGCTCCCAGATGTCGTGGCGCTCAAAGCGCTTGCGCTCACGGACGTTGAACAGCTGCTCGGGTGCTGCCATGGGCGGCTCCTTTCACGGGAAGGCTCCCGTCTTAAAAAAGCACGGCCCGCCCAAGTGGCGGCGCCGCGCTCTAACGTATTACGCTTGCATCTAGCCTACCCTGCACGACAAGCACGCAGGCGCGGCCGAAAAGCGGAACCACAGGTTGAACATTATTTGCTCAACGGCACGGGCGCGCCTGTCCAAGAGACGATGCGACACCGTGCACAAAAAACGACCGGAGCGCGGGGCGTCCGCGATCCGGTCGTCGGTGTTAGGTCAAAAGAACCTAGCAGGCGGCCATGATGGGGGCAGCGACCTGCTTCTTACGGGAGAGAACACCCGGCATCCAAACGCCGTCGTGCTCGTCGGCAATGCCCAGGCCCTTCTGAGCGGCCTCGGTCTCGCCCTCGAGCAGGACCTGCGAGCCCTCCTCCATAATGTCGGTGATGCACAAGACGATGCCGTCGGCACCCTTCTCGGCGGCATAGGCGCGCATGGCCTCGCGGATCTCGTCGATCATGCCGAGAGCACGGGTCTTGTCGACGGTCTCGTACTGGCCGATGAGCAGCTTCTTGCCGGCAGGCTCGAACATCTTGATGTCGTTGCCGACCATCTCGGCGGCGGTGAAGGAGCCGGACGGACGGGTGAGGAAGACCTCCATGCCAAACTTGACCGGGTCGACGCCCACCTGCTCGCCGAGCTTGGCGGCGACGGCGCGGTCGACATCGGTGGTGGTGGGGCTCTTGAGCATGAGCGTGTCGGTCATCATGGCCGAAAGCAGCAGCTTGGCCTGGACGTCGGAAAGCTCAACGCCGAGCACGCCGGCGAGCTTGGTGACGATGGTGCAGCTGGAGCCCCAGGGCAGGCAGATGTAGTGCAGCGGGCCGGCGGTCTCGAAGTCGCCGATGCGGTGATGGTCGACGACGCCAAAGACCGTGGCGTCCTTAAGGCCGGCGACGGACTGGGCGGACTCATTGTGGTCGGTGAGGACGACGAGCTGACCGGCCTCGACGGACTCGATCACGCGGGGCTCGGCGATGCCGGCGTCGGCGAGCAGCTTGGCGGACTCAGCCGGAAGCTGACCCAGGGCGCAGGCCTCATAGGTGTTGCCGGCATACTCAACCTGGTTGAGCAGCTGAGACAGAACGACGGCGCTCATGACGGCGTCGTTATCGGGGTTCTGGTGACCAAAGACAAGAACGTTTGCCATGGATATCCTCCACTTGATATGTGTACTTGGACGTAGCTATGGTAGCACGCCGATGCCGAGCCTTCGCAGACGGAAGGGCCGCGGCATATTTTGGGGCAACCGTGGAGGCCAAGTCTATCCCCTTTGCACCATGTTAGTACAAAGTAATCTGACCCCCTTGCACCAGTTATTTGCCGGCGGCGCGCAGGGCTACGTAGGCGGCGCCAATGATGCCGGCGTCGTTGCCGAGCGAGGCGACCTCGATGGGCGTCTCGCGTGAGGCGGAGAGCGCGTACTGTTTAAAGTGCTCGCGAACCTTGTCGAGGTAAACGTCGGCCGAGGCGGAGGCGCCGCCGCCGATCAGGAACATCTCGGGGTCGACCACGTTGGCGATGAGCGCCAGGGCGCGGCCGAGGTAATCGGCCATGGTATCGGCCGCAGCCAGCGCGAGCTTATCGCCCTCGCGGCAAGCCTGGAACACGTCCTTGGAATCGGAAGGACCGGTGAGCTCGATGGGCTCGACGCCCGCGGCCTTGCACTCGGCCAGGTAGTTGCTCACCACGCCGGTGGCACTGGAATACTGCTCAAGGTGGCCATGACCACCGCAGCCGCAGGTACGCTCCTCGTCGGGATTCAGGCACATGTGACCAATCTCGCCGCCGGCACCTACAACGCCCGACACCACGTCGCCGTTGACGATAACGCCGCCGCCCACGCCGGTACCGATCGTAACCATCACCACGTTCTGCACGCCCTTGGCAGAACCGAGCCAGGCCTCGCCCATGGCAGCGGCGTTGGCGTCGTTCTCGTACTTCACGACCGCATCGGGGCAATGCTCTTGGATGGCAATCTTGAGCTCGGGCAGGTTGATGGCGATATTGGCCTTGACCTTGGCATCGCCCGATGCCGGGATGGGGCACGGAACGGCCAGGCCAATGCCCGCAACAAAGGCGCGCGGAATCTGGGCCTTGGCGACCACCTGGTCGATAGCCTCGGTCACCGCGGCAAAGCCCGCAGCGTCGACGATGGGAGGCGTAGGTACGCTGGCCTTGGCAAGCAGGTTGCCGTCCTCGTCGAACAGGCCCTCCTTAACCGAAGTGCCGCCGACGTCGATGCCGATGTAGTACTGCTTAGGTTCCATGGGAGCCCACCTTTCTCGTTTAAACATTGCCTGTATGGTACCGCTCCCAAGGCAAAAACCTACCAAAAAGGGACAGGTTTGTTTTGGCAGGTTTTATCTGGGGAAACGCGAGACGTGAAATTCGGTACGCCGTTCGGCAACATGATTCGGCCCCGCCCCTGAACCGATCAATCTACTCATTACGACAATATTCGAATGGTTGTCGCCCAGAAGCGCTTTAATTTAAAAGCAAAGCGTTTTTATCTATTCTATTTCTCGAACTTTTAAAACCGTAATAGGGATACTTAGGTGCTGGCTATACTTTCTTTTATATCCAATCGAGCTGGAAAGGAGGTTCCATGATTCCCAAATACGAGGCGATAGCTGCAGACATCCGTCGAAGCATCGAGGACGGCGCTCTGAAACCAGGCGACAAGCTGCCTACCGTCGTCGAGTTCTGCGAGCTCTATAGCGTTTCCAAAATCACCGTCAAACGAGCAATTGAGCAGATTACCGAGGAAGGTCTTGTTACCAGCCGCCGCGGATCGGGTACCTACGTTAAGGATACGGCAGGGCTTCCCGGAAAAGCGTTTTTCCAAGGCAAGAACGACCGTGCCCAAGGCTTTTCGTACGAGCATCGCAGGGAGAAGGTGACCTCGGTGGTCTACGATTTCTCGATCGTCAATCCGCCGGCAGAGGTTGCGACCCAGCTGGGAATGGCCGAAGACGACTTTGCCTATCACATCGTGCGCGTACGCGAGGTCGATGGTCAGCCCATCGTTATCGAGTACACCTATATGCCACTCGAGTTGATTCCGGGTCTTAAAAAGAAGGATCTGTATGGATCGGTCTATAGCTTCATCCGCGAGCAGTGCGGGCTGAAAATCTCGAGCTTCCACCGCACCATTCGTGCCGTGGCGGCAACCGAGGAAGAGGCTGAGCGCCTGGATACCAAGCCCGGCTCTCCCCTGCTCGAGCTCAACCAGATTGGCTTTTTAGATAGCGGCACCGCGTTTGAGTATTCAATCTCGCGCAACGTTGGCGACCGTTTTGAGCTTCACAACGTAACGTTGGCCTAGTTTTGTAATCCGGCGGGCGCCCGCTTTGAGCCGTTTTGCGCGGCGCCCGCACAACCTGATAGGGGTATGAACATGTCCGATTTGATTAAACTCACGCCGATCTTCCACGAGAAGATTTGGGGCGGCCGTCAGCTGGAGACCGTCTTTGGCTACGACATTCCCGAGGGCTCCATCGGTGAGTGCTGGGCCATCTCGGCACATCCCAACGGTGACTGCCAGATCGCCGAGGGTCCGTACGCCGGCCACACGCTGTCGTGGCTGTGGGCCGAGCACCGCGAGCTCTTTGGCAACTGCGAGGGCAAGGAGTTCCCGCTGCTCATTAAGATTCTGGACGCCAAGGACGACCTGTCGATCCAGATCCACCCCAACGACGAGTACGCCGCCGAGCACGAGAACGGCAGCCTGGGCAAGACCGAGTGCTGGTACGTGCTGGATTGCGAGCCCGGCGCCACGATTATCGTCGGCCAGCGCGCGCACGACCGCGCCGAGGCCGCGCAAATGATCGAAGACGGCCGCTGGGACGAGATGCTCAACGTCCTGCCGATCCACAAGGGCGACTTTTTCCAGATCGACTCCGGCACCGTGCACGCCATCAAGACCGGCACGCTGATTCTGGAGACGCAGCAGTCGAGCGACGTGACGTATCGCCTGTACGACTACGACCGCCCGGGCACCGACGGCAAGCTGCGCCCGCTGCACATTGAGCAGAGCCTGGACTGCATCAACTTTAACGCTCAGGCCCCGACCGACGGCACCGTGACCGCACCCGAGGTCGATGGCGTGACCGAGCTCGAGAGCAACAAGATTTACACCGTTGATCGCGTGCGCGTGGACGGCAGCAAGACGCTCGAGCAGCGCTGGCCCTTCATGTGCCTGTCGATCATCGACGGCGAAGGCACCGTCTGCGGCGACCCCGTCCACAAGGGCAGTCACCTGCTGGCACCCAGTACCGTCAGCTCCATTGACCTCAAAGGCAAGATGGAACTGATCGTCTCGCATCTCTAGGTCGCACCAACAACCAAAACGAAACAAGGGGCTCCCCCGTTCATCAACGGAGGAGCCCCTTGCCATGTCTAAGTATTCAGCCCACCCGGCTCTCCAGATCAAAAAGCGAACGAGCAAAGCAACGTTCGTCCTGCAACGTTACCCAAGGACCTGGGCGGGCGTATGGGGCAACATCGATCGCGAGTTCCGCACGCAAAGGAGGCCACTTAATGTGGCCTCCGTCTTGCGCAGGACTGTCCGAGCAGGCGATGTTGCCCTATACGCCCGCCCAGGTCCGCCGGGATCACGACAGCTTGACGATCGGTGCAAAACCTTTCATAAGCTTTTTGGTCTGGCCGGTCTTCTCGAATTGGACCTCGATCATGTCTCCGGCGACCGAGATCACGGTACCGGCACCAAAGGTCTTATGACTCACGGTATCGCCCGCGGCAAAGTCCTGCGACGCGCTCGCGCGATCGACCTTGCGCTCCACCGTCGGCGACACCTTGGACGACGGCGTTTTAGCGCGCGGTGCACCCGAGCCAAAGGTCGAGGCAACGCGGCCGGCATCGGGCGAAACGCCACGATGGCGCTCGGTTCCATAGCTGCTGCCGCCAAAGAAATCGTCGAAGCTCGAACCACCGCGCGAGCCGGAACCGCCGGTCGAGCGCGTGCGCGAGCCAAACACCTTGCCGCCATACATATCCGAGCCCATGCCCGAGCCAAAGGTGCCGTGACGGTCGCCGCGCTTCTCCCAGCCCGTGCCCTCAAAGCCGGCAGAGCCAATACCGCTAAACTCGATATCCTCAAACGGAATCTCGTTGAGGAAGCGCGAGCGCGGGTTGGCCGAGGTCGAGCCGTAGGTGCGACGCGTTGCGGCATATGTTAGGAACAGGCGCTTGCGGGCGCGCGTGATGGCGACGTAGGCCAGGCGACGCTCCTCCTCGAGCTTGCCCGGATCGTCACTGCCGCCAAAATCGTGTACGTGCGGGAAGATACCCTCCTCCATGCCAGCCACAAACACCGCCGGAAACTCCAGACCCTTGGCGGAGTGGATGGTCATCATGGTGATGGCATGCGTCTCGCCGGCAAGAGAGTCCAGGTCGGAGCGCAGGGCCAGCCATTCCATAAGGGCGGGCAGCGCCTTGCAGGTGAGCGGGCCATAGGTGCGCTCGATCTCGTCGGCATGCACGGCGCCAGCCGGCAGCTCCGTCGGCGCGGCATACGCGTTGCCCGCGATGGCGGCGGCCAGAGCATCCTGCGGCGACAGCGCCGGGGCTGCCAGGCTATCGAGCGGATTGGAGCCCGCGGCGTCGCGAACGCCGACCAGCGCCTCAAACGAGGACGCGGGCGCAGACGGGCCGGGCTCCGGCGCGGGCGCGCTCACCACAACGGGCTCGGGCTCGGCGCCGGCCGGCACATCGGCAACGCCAGCCGCACGCAGCTCTTCCAAGCTCTCGAGCGTGCCCTCGATATCCTCGTGCGTCTCCTCAAATTCGGCGGCAACGCCCAGGAATTCCTGGATGTTCTCGGCGCGGCTCTCGGACTCCATAGTGCCCTCGGCGCGGAACGCCTGCAGCAGGCCCGTCTTGTCGACGATCATCTCGACGACGTCCTTGAGCTCGCCGTCCATGCGACGACCCTCGCGCACCAGCGCCACAAAGCTCGACAGGCCGTTGCGCACCTTGGCACTAAACATGCCCGTCTCGGCCGTCGCGATCTCGCAGGCCTGGAAGAACGAGCAGCGGTTATCGCGCGCCAGCTGCTCGATCTTTTGGATCGAGGTGGAGCCGATACCGCGGCGCGGCGTGTTGATGACGCGCTTGACGCTCATCTCGTCGGCCGGGTTCACGATCATCTTGAGGTAGGCCATGACGTCGCGGATCTCGGCGCGGTCGAAGAATCGCGTGCCGCCGACGATCTTGTAGGGCACACCCGCACGCAGGAACATATCTTCGAGAATACGCGACTGGGCGTTGGTGCGGTAGAACACGGCGATGTCGTCGTAGCTCGTACCCTTGGAGTGCAGCTTTTCGATCTCGCCGGCAATCCAGCGACCCTCGTCGCGCTCATCGCTCGCCTGGAAGGCCTGGATCTTCTCGCCGTCGCCCTCGGCCGTGAACAGGCGCTTGTCCTTGCGCTGCGAGTTGTGGCGCACCACGGCGTTGGCGGCGCTCAGAATGTGACCCGTGGAGCGGTAGTTCTGCTCCAGCTTGACGGTCTTGCAGTTTTTAAAGTCCTTCTCGAAGTCCAGGATATTGGTGATGTCGGCGCCGCGCCAGCTGTAAATGGACTGGTCGTCGTCGCCCACGACCATGAGGTTTTGATACTTGGCAGCCAGCAGGTTGGCGATCTCGTACTGAACGTGGTTGGTGTCCTGATACTCGTCGACGCTAATGTAGCGGAAGCGCTCCTGGTACTTGTCGAGCACCTCGGGGCGGGTACGCAGCAGCTCGAGCGTGCGCACGAGCAGGTCATCGAAGTCCATGGCGTTGGCGGCACGCAGGCGACGTTCCAGCTCCATATAGACCTGCGCGGCCTTTTTGTCGTTGGGACTGTCGGCGGATTTGAGCATGTCCTCGGGGCCGATCATGGCATTTTTAGCCGAGCTGATCTTGCTGCGGATCATATTGATGGGGAACTGCTTTTGCTCGATGCCGAGCGCCTGCATAATGTCGCGCACCATGCGCTTGGAGTCGTCGTCATCGTAGATGGTGAACTGGCCGGTGTAGCCCAGCAGGTCGGCGTCCTCACGCAGCATGCGCACGCACATGGCGTGGAAGGTGCACACCCACATGCCGCGGGTGCCGTTGGGGATGAGCGCCGCCAGACGCTCGCGCATCTCGGCCGCGGCCTTGTTGGTAAACGTGATGGCCAGGACCTGCCACGGCTTAACGCCCAGGTCGCCCAGCATGTGAGCGATGCGGAAGGTCAGGACGCGGGTCTTGCCCGAGCCGGCGCCGGCAAGGACCAGCAGCGGGCCCTCGGTGGTCAGAACCGCCTCGCGCTGGGCGGGATTGAGGCTATCGATGTCGACGAGCGGCTTGGCGGGCTTGGGCGCGGGAGCCGGGGCGTCGTAGATGTCGAGCGGAACGAGCTCGGGCTCCGGCGCGGCGGGAGCAGTGTACGCATCGAGCGGCACGGGCTCCGGCGCGGGCGGGACGGGCGCGGCGGTGTTCTTTTCCCAGGGCAAGGGCTGGGTCATGGGCGACTCCTCATCTGACGGACGGCGCGCCTGCGGGCAGCGCCATAGTTTGAGCCGTACCAGTATACCGAGCCGCGCGGACACCGACGCAAATCACACCACGACTCCGCGCACCGCCGCCCCAGCACCCCAAAATAAGTTGCGGTTTGGTGCAATGGGGTCAGGTTACTTTGCACCAAGTTGGTGCAGATTAACCTGACCCCTTTGCACCATCGCGGGTGGCTCAGGTCGACTTCGCGCTCTGTCAAGGTCTAGAGGGATAGAATATCTACCATTTCCACCCCGTCCCCAAGTGGCAGGAGGTTGCTGTGAAGCATAGGGTGCTCTATTACATGGTCGATGGCTCGACCGACGCCGGACAGGCTGTGCTCGACACCGTCGAAGGTGGCAATCAGGTTGAACTGGTGGGCTGCGCGCACGAACCCAATGTCTGTCCCACCGCTGAGCAGTTTGCCGGGTGCGAGGGCTTTGTCGGCGAGTTCGGCCCCGTCGACGCCGCGTGCGCCGACGCCATGGCCGCCGCGGGCATGCAGATTGTCTCGAACATGTCCATCGGACTCAACCATGTGGCCGTCGAACGCTTGGCGTCCCACGGCATCACCGTCACCAACTGCCCGGGATATTGTTCGGACGACGTCGCTCAGCACACCATCGCCCTGATGATGGATCTGATGAGACAGGTCACGTTTCTCAACCGCGATGTGCGAGGCGGCACTTGGAACCCGCTGGGCGGCTACACCATGCACCGCACGCAGGGACGCACGCTGGGGCTCGTCTTTTTTGGCAGCATCGCGCGCGCCGTTGCACCCATCGCGCAAGCCCTCGGCATGGACGTGCTGGTATGGGCGCCGACCAAGACCGTCGAAGAGCTGGCTGAGGCCGGTTGTAACAAGGCGCAAACGCTCGACGAGCTTCTTACCGCGTCCGACGTTGTCAGTTTGCATTGCCCGCTGATTCCGGAAACCGAGAAGTTGATCGGCGAGCGCGAGCTTACGCTTATGAAACCCTCGGCATTTTTGATCAACACGGCCCGCGGCCCCATTGTGGATGAGGGCGCCCTAATCGCCGCGCTGGACGAGGGAATCGCCAGTGCTGGCACACGCGGCATTTGCGGGGCGGCACTCGACGTGCTTGCCGACGAGACCACGCCCAATCAGGCACTGATCGCCCACCCGCGTTGCATCGTCACGCCCCACTGCGCTTACAGCACCAAGGAAGCCTACGACACCGTGCGCCGCATGTCCCTGCAAGCCGTAGTCGACAAGCTCGTCTTTCACCGCAAGCCAGAGCACGCCGTAGCAAGATAGCCCCACCTTGGTGCAATGGGGTCAGGTTACTTTGCACCAACCTGGTGCAGACAAACCTGACCCCATTGCACCAATCTCTTGACAACGGCGGCATCGCGTATTTGGACACAGCAGCGAGCGGCAGCCAGAGCGAACAAATTGGCATGAAAAGAGGGCGGCATAGACCTTTTGGTCATGCCGCCCTCTTTGAATGACAAGTTGTCGCTCTGGCTGCCGCGCAGCGTCAACTGAGTTACAGGCCGAGCATCGGCACCGCTACGAAAAAGTATGCGAGGACCACAATGCCCAGGATAATGCGGTAGACGCCGAAGCACTTGAAGTCATGACGACGGACAAAGCCCATGAGCCACTTAATGGCAATGAGCGAAACCACAAAGGCAACGACGCAGCCAACACCCAGAATGGCAATCTCGTTGGCGCCAAAGGTGCCACCCTTGATGAAATACTTGACCAGTTTGAGCGCACTCGCGCCAAACATAACGGGAATGGCCAGGAAGAACGTGAACTTGGACGCTACCGAACGCGTGCAGCCCAGCAGCAGGCCGCCGATGATGGTGGAACCGGAGCGAGACGTACCCGGCACCAGCGAGAGCACCTGGAAGCAGCCAATGCCCAGCGCCGTCTTCCAGCTCAGGTCCTCGAGCGTCGTAATGGAGCCAAAGTCCAGGTCCTCGTCATCGTCTTCATCCTCGACAACAGCCGAGGCGGGCGCCGCAAAGTGCGCGCCGGCGGGACGCCCACCAGCCACCACGGCACGCGAACCAAACGAGCCGGCAAGGACCATTTCCTCGCGCTTGCTGGCACGCCAGTTCTCGATCACGATAAACAGCACACCGTACACGATGAGCGCCAGCGCCACGACGGGGGCGTTGTAGAAATGCTCCTCCATCCAGTCGTTAAGCGGCAGACCGATCGCCGCGGCGGGAATACAGCCGAGCACAATCTTGCCCCACAGCACCCACGTGTCGCGACGGCCTTCCTTGCCTTTGCTGGGCGAGAACGGATTGAGCTCATGGAAGAACAGCACGCAGACGGCCAGAATGGCACCAAGCTGAATCACGACCAGGAACATATTCCAAAACGTCTCGCTCACGTTCATCTTGACGAACTCGTCCACCAAGATCATGTGACCCGTCGACGAAACAGGCAGCCATTCGGTGATGCCCTCGACCAGGCCCATGAAGGCAGATTTTAGAAGCTCGATAATATCCAAAGGGACCCCCTCGTTTAACACCCGCCGATAGATACTTCTGCGGACGGTGCGGGCGATGTCCCATTATCAACCGTTGACGACGCGCACACGACAACCCTTACCAAAAATCTCGCCCGTTCACAGAATTGCAGGCGGTCAAACCGAAATCCTTGGGTATAACTGCAACAAGGTAAAGTGTCCGGCGGTCCACGCGCCCGCGCCCGCCCGACGCACGAGCCCCGCGCCCGTGCGATAGACCAAGGAGGAAACCATGAACGAGGGCTACACCAAGGTATTTGTTTCACTCGACGGTACTGAGCAGCAGGATTTTGTGCTCGCACGCGCCATCAAGGTCGCCGCAAACAACGGCGCCAAGCTGATTATCGGCCACGTGATCGATTCCACGGCGCTTGAGAGCGCAGGGGCTTATCCGGTCGACCTAGTCAACGGCTTGGAGGAGGCCTTTAACAACTCCATCGCCAAGCAGCTCGAAGAGGCGAAGGCAAATCCCGACATTCCCGAGGTCGAAGTCATGATTCGCGCCGGCCGCATTCGCGAGACGCTGAAGGACGAGATGCTCGACGTGGTCAAGCCCGATCTGGTGCTCTGCGGTGCCCGCGGCCTGTCCTCGATCAAGTATGCGCTACTGGGCTCGATTTCGACGTTCCTGCTGCGCAACACGGACTGCGACATCTTGGTCGTGAAGTAGGTTCCTTCCCGTCGGCGCAAGGCCTGCGGGGTTATCACGCCGACGTCCTCGCCGCTTCGCGGCTGCGGGATGCCGGCTTAGATAACCCCTCCCGGCCTTGCGCCTTCGTCACCGTACTTCAGCGAGTTGGCTGAATTGAAAGATGGCGTGCCGCCCCGTTTGGGGCGGCACGTTTTGTTTGGGCAGGCGGCACGTTTTTGTTTGGGTGGGGCGGCACGTTTTTATTGGGAGATTCTGTTTAGACGGTCTTGTACTTCTGGAATGATTTTATCGAGCATTGCTTCTGCCTCGGGGAAACCTTCTTCTTTGAGGCTGCGCGCTGCATCTCTCAGTGCATCTGGCACCTCACTGCAGGTGTCGTTAATCATTCCGGTAACGATCCCCTGGGGCAAACCCGCCTCGGTCATTTGCCTCAACACCGATTCGCGACTCACGTCATCGATTTTTCGGCTTCCGCCAAATGAAACGCCCATCTCGCGAACAAGATTAGGGTAAATCGTCGTACACAGCACGTCGTAGAGCGGCGCCAGCCTCACCTGCTTCCAATCCTCACCCCATACGAGTGACCAATTCTTAAGATGGTTGTCGCAGTTTCCTACGGCATAATCGAACAGTTGGTTATAGCCGACAAGGAACCTATCCTCCATTTGATTCGTCGACACCCTTCGTACCGCGTCGACGACAAGCCCCAGGTAATTGACGCCCGTTGGCTCATATTTCAGTTCACGCGAGATGCCCTTTGCCTGACAAATATCCTCTTGGTGCAAGCGACTTGGAACCGGCAGCCCGTCGACCGAACGACCGCTATCGGACATTGCTCGGTCAAACCGCTTCACGGCGATAATCGGTTCGGCGTCCTCAACACGAATAAGAAAGCACTCTTCGGCTGATAGGTCCATCAGTGAAGCAGCTCTTACGCACATGGCCTCGCATACCGTCTCGCCTGGAAAGGCTTTCGACCCCGCTTTGAGAATATGCGTTGACGGAGCCGCCCCGTGGGGCAGGTACCATCCGCCACATGGGTCATCGCCCGTATGGTACAGGCCGATTTTCGCCTGGGCGCCAGCAAGGGAGATCCGGCTCTCAAGGGCCAGATCAAAAGCTACCGCCGCCGGCGCATACGCCAGCTTGTTCAGTTGCTTCTCACCTATTTCCTCATAGCCCATTTCGAGACCGTCGGCCGACGGTTCTCGCGTCAAAATCAAAGCGCCGACGGGTTCGTTGCGAACCAAATCGAGGACCTTAAAGTAATCGCCTTCCGCCCGAGCCTTTTTCTCAAGATCTCTGTTGAGCTGTCCCTCTGGAATAATGCCGGAGAAAAAGGAGCTCGTTACGTCCGGGTTGAACGCCTCGGCCGACAAGGGCAACGAAGACGAAATCGGAGCCGCGTCAGCATTCTTGAGGTACTTGGAGGCATAGGTGAATATCGGGAGCCCTGCGTTTTCATCCAATATGCCAACTAGCTGGTAGGACCCCTTAAACTCACGATGAACGAACAGCGTGCCACCCATTATTTTCCCCTCACCTTCAGAATAAAATCGATATCCACGATGGAGGCGTAGTCGAAAATGACGCCGATTTCCACCGTTGTCCGCCCCCGCTCTATATCGCCTATCACCCGAAGGCTGCGACCCGTCATAGTCGCGACGTCGCGTTGAGTCAGGCCGAGCTCACGTCTTCTAAGCCTAAGGGCCTTCCCCATCTCGCCCGGATCGAAAACCATGCGTTCCGAGAAAGCAGTTTCAGACGGTTTAAGTTTGATGCGCCCATCGAGCACTTTAGTCGTTGTCACCGTTCTCATGTCGCTCCTCAGCTATATTCCCGTTCGTGAATATAGTATAGAACTATAGCGTAATGTTCCTGTACGGGAATATAGCTCTGCGAATAATACTTATGTTTACGTTCGGGAACATAGCAGCCAAAGCAATCGTTATCTTCCCAAATGGGAAGATTCCGTCGATCGAGCCACGCGGACCGGCTACTCGAAGTATTGGAATTTGTTCGTTGAGAAGGCGAAGGTTACGGTGAAGCCTTTGCCGGGTTCCGATGCCGCGGTGACGTCGATGCCCATTTTGGAGCATAGGCGCGCCACCAGGTAGAGGCCGATACCCGTTGCGCGTTTGGTGGTGCGGCCGTTGTCGCCGGTAAAGCCCTTCTCAAACACGCGCGGCAGATCTGCCGCACTCACGCCGCAACCGTTGTCGGCAACGGTAAGCTCAATGCGCTCGCTCGCCAGGCCCTTGTCCAACAACGCACCCGAAAACGTAATCTTCGCACCGTCCTCGCGCGCGTATTTAATGCTGTTCTGGATGAGCTGACCCAAGATAAACTCAAGCCACTTCTCATCGGTAAAGACCTCAAAGTCGAGGTTCTCGCACACCGGCGCCACGTGCGCCGCGATGAGCTCACGTGCGTTGGCCTTAATCGCACCCGTCACCAGAGCCTTAAGATCCCAGCGGCGGATCAGATAGTCGCGCTCCACCACTTCCGAGCGCGCATAATAGAGCGCCTGGTCGATGTAGCGCTCCACGCGAGCGAGCTCGCGGCCCAGGTCGTCCACGCGCGACAGGTCGTCTTCGCTGCCGTCCAGGTTTTCCAGGATCAGATGGGCTGCCGCCAGGGGCAGCTTGGCCTCGTGGACCCAGCTCTCGATATAGTCGCGATAGTCATCGGTTTGACGGCGTCCTTCCGCCACCTCATCGCAAGCCGCCTTGCCCACGCGGCGCAGGACCTCGTACTCGAGCTCACCCTCGGCATACGTCGGACACTGCACCATCTCCTGCACCCATGCGGGGCTTTCCAGCTCCTCGGCCGCGCGCTCCAGCTGATGCAAAAAACGACGACGGCGCGCATACTCGATAACGATGCCGAGCATGCCAAAGATAAAGGAGACGCCGACCGCCACAAC
This sequence comes from uncultured Collinsella sp., assembly GCA_934654585.1. Classification (GTDB taxonomy): domain Bacteria; phylum Actinomycetota; class Coriobacteriia; order Coriobacteriales; family Coriobacteriaceae; genus Collinsella. The sequence goes on from CAKUGF010000007.1 coordinate 95,833, forward strand.
CACGATGGAGACGGGCGCCCCGGCAACCGTCAGCACAAAGCAGCTCAGCAGCACACCGCATGTCCACACGGCAACCGGGAGCAGCGCGTCTTTAAAGAACTTGGCAAACGACATGGCCGGCCCCTAGACCGAATAGCCCTGGCCGCGGTGTGTGGTCAGATACCCCTTGATGCCGATTTTTTCGAGCGTGGTGCGCAAGCGGTTGATGTTGACGGTAAGTGTGTTGTCATCCACGAAGGCATCGGAGTCCCACAGGTCCTGCATGATGGCCGAGCGCGAGACGATCTTGCCCGCGCGACTCAGGAGCAGCGAGAGAATGCGCAGCTCGTTTTTGGTGAGCTCGGTGGCGTCGCCGGTTGCCATGTTGGTGACCATGGAGCGGGCGAGGTCGAGCTCCAGTCCCTTGTGGACGAGCGTGCTGCGCTCGCCGGCTGCCGCGGTGCGACGCAGCAACGCATTGATGCGCGCCACGAGCACGCGGGCGCTATAGGGCTTGGGGACAAAGTCGTCCGCGCCGAGCGTCATGGCCATGACCTCGTCGATCTCGGTCGTACGCGACGTGAGGACAATGATGGGAACCTCGGATTCGCGGCGGACTTCGTGGCAGATATGTTGGCCATCCTTGATGGGAAGCGTGAGGTCGAGCAGCACCAGATCGGGTGCAGCGGCAAGGATGTCGCGCGAGACGTGCTCGAACGATTCGCAGGCCTCGACCTCAAACCCGGCACGGGCCAGAATGTCGGCGAGCTCACGACGGATAGGTTCGTCGTCCTCAACGATATAAATCAGCGCCATGGATTCCGCTCCCCTCTTGGTTGTCTTGCCACCATTATGACCGCGAAACTGCAGGTGTGCGCCGCGCACGACGCCAAGGTGACAGAACTGTTCGCGAGCGGAGACGTTTGGTCTGTCCCACGCTCGCGGCGGGGACGGGGATCAAATTGTTTTTAATCCCCGTCCCAGAAAATCATTTAGCGGCGGGCGCGGAGCTTTTCGTAGCCGTCGGCGAAGAAGGCGACCGTGGCGGCGTCCGCGTCGGCGGCATCGGCGTCGGTGGTGGGAACCACGCCGTGTTCGTCACTCACCAGGAACAGCGCACCCTTGAGCTGAGCGGGGATATCCACGCGCGCAACCGGAATATCCTTGGTCTGAGCAAGCTGCTCAATGAGCGTTGCCGTGCCGCACAGGCACTCGTCCGCCGGCGCCACAAATGCCAGCTCGCCGTTGTTGACGGCAGCGAGCAACTCGGGCGCCACGCCGGTCTCGTCGGCCTCGGAGCGCGCCTCGGCGGAGCGGGCACGCAGCGCCTTGGCCGACGTGTCGGCCAGCGGCTCATACTCCCCCACCGTCATGGCGGCATTGCCGTTCACATCGATCACCAGCATGAGCACGCCGTCGCGCGCGGTGTAGTCGCCCTCGGCAAGCGACCACTCAACGTGCTGCTTGGCCCAGCTGAGCATGTTATGAGTGAGCGGCTCGCCCTGCACCAGGCGCTCGGACAGCGCGCGGATGTGACGGTTGAGCATAGGCACCTTTTTGTTGGACATGCGCCAACGGCAGATGAGCGCGGGCTTGTCGAGCGTAAACTTCTCGACCGCCTCCTGATTAGCGCAAAAGTCCTCGTACGCACGCTGATCCTCGGCATTGCCAAACAGCTCGGCATCATCAATCTGGGGCATGGTTGTACCTTTCGTTCTCGTCATTCCGTCCTCTTATACCAAAAAGACGGCCCTCCAAACGGAGCAGCCGTCTTTTGCAGAGATTATTTTGTCCCAGGGCGGAACTTAGTGCCTAAAATGCCTGGCCCCTGTAAACACCATCGCGATGCCATGCTCGTTGCAGGCCTGAATGCTCTCGTCGTCGCGCTTGGAGCCGCCGGGCTGGATGATGCAGGTCACGCCGTGCGCGGCAAGCACGTCCACGTTATCGCGGAACGGGAAGAACGCATCGCTTGCGCAGGCGAAGCCGCCCTTCTCCACGCCCTCGCGCTCGCAGAAGTCCTCGGCACGCTCGCAGGCCAGCAGCGCGGAATCCACGCGGTTGGGCTGGCCGGGGCCCATGCCAATGCCGGCCTTGCCCTTGGAGACCAGGATGGCGTTGGACTTGACACCCTTGCAGACTTTCCAGGCAAACTCAAGCTCGGCCATCTCGGCGTCGGTGGGCTTACGGTCGGTGGGGAACGTAAAAGTCGCGGGATCCTCGGTCACGTGGTCGACCTCCTGCACCAGCACGCCGCCGTCGATGGAGCGCAGCTCCACCTGGGCGCCGTGGTCCACGCCACCGGTAGCCAGCACGCGCAGGTTGGGGCGCTTGGCCATGCGCTCGAGCGCCTCGTCGGTGTAGCCCGGGGCGATGATGACCTCGACGAACTGCTTGTTCTGGTCGGCGAAATGCTCAACCAGCTCATAGGGAACCTCGCGGTTGCAGGCGATGATGCCGCCGAAAGCGCTCTTGGGATCGCAGGCGAAGGCGAGGTCGTAGGCGGCCGTGATGTCCTCGGCAACGGCAGAGCCGCAGGGGTTCTGGTGCTTGAGGATCACGCAGGCCGGCTCGTCGAACTCGCGGACCAGGTTCCAGGCGGCGTCGGCGTCCAGATAGTTGTTGTAGCTGAGCGGCTTACCCTGAATCTGCTCGGAGCCCACGAGCGGGAACTGCGAGCTCGCGGTGTTCTCGCAGCCCTCGGCAAAGCGGTAGACCGTGGCCTTCTGCTGCGGGTTCTCGCCATAGCGTAGATCGTCGACCTTCTCAAGCGAGATCTCGAGCTTGGCAGAGGTGTCGGCCACGTCGCTTGCCTGGGCGGCGAGCCAACGGGAGATGGCCGTGTCGTAGGCGGCGGTGGTCTGGTAGACCTTCACCTGCAGGCGACGACGGGTGGAAAGCGTGGTGCAACCGCCGGTCTCGTGCATCTCGGCCAGGACGGCGTCGTAGTCGGCCGGGTCGGAGATGACGGTGACGCTCGCGGCGTTCTTAGCAGCAGAGCGCAGCATGGAGGGGCCACCGATGTCGATGTGCTCGATGGCGTCCGCAAAGGTGACCTCGGGGTTGGCGACGGTCTTCTCGAACTCGTACAGGTTGACGACGACCAGGTCGATCATCTTGATGCCGTGCTGAGCGGCCTCCTGCATGTGCTGCTCGGAATCGCGACGGGCCAGCAGCGCGCCGTGAACCTTGGGGTGCAGCGTCTTGACGCGGCCGTCCATCATCTCGGGATAGCCCGTGAACTCCTCGATGGGGGTTACGGGAACTCCCGCGTCCTCGATAGCACGAGCCGTGCCGCCCGTAGAGATGATCTCGACGCCAAAGTCGTCAACCAGCGTCCGTGCGAAATCGACGACGCCCGTCTTATCGGTAACCGAGATCAACGCGCGTGCGATCTTCACATCAGATCCCATGCAGTCCTCCTGTCTGGTACG
>CAKUGF010000008.1 GCA_934654585.1 uncultured Collinsella sp.
GGTATGAACATCAAGCTCACCGATGCGGCTTACGACAAGATCGTGGCCGAGGGCACCGACCTCACCAACGGCGCACGCCCGCTGCGTCGTGCGATCCAAAAGCTCATCGAGGACCCGCTGTCCGAGGAGCTTTTGGCCGGCGAGTGGGGCGAGGGCGATACCGTCCTGTGCGATGTGGCCGACGGCAAGTTTGTCTTCAGTCGCGGCACGGGCGAAATCCCGGCGCCGCGTCCGGCGGGTACGCTCGGCGGCGATACCGCTCCGGCGGCACCGCACACCGGCAACGCCGCACCCGTAGGTGGCGGCGTGAGCTCGGGCCCCGGCGGCATGATGCAAGCCGGCTCCGGCGCGTTGTAGGGATTGAACATAACCTTGCAAGATGGGGGCGTTTCCGAAAGGGAAGCGCCCCTATTTCTATGTATGGGCGTCGCCAATCGTATCGATGCCGATTACGTGGTGACAGAGGACAAAGCTCTCATTAAACATGCCAATGGCGTATGCATTGACGTAGAGCAGGCGCTGAGGTTGGTTGGCGAGGCCAAAGACCCCTCTGTGCAGCCCATCTAGCCTGCTTTATCTTGATAAAGTGGCGTTTCCTCGCCGTTAGCCGATGATGCAAGGGCGCTCGGCGTTTTCGACTGGTTTATGCAAACGAAGTCTGGGAATATACAAGGCGCATGTCTTACTGTCTAACCAGTTGCGCCAAGGAGGCACCATGGACTACAAGATTACCGGCTACGAGCCCGCCCAGCTGTTCCATTTCTTTGAGGAGGTCAGCGCGATCCCCCGTGGGTCTGGCAACGAGAAGGGCATCAGCGATTTCCTGGTTGCGTTTGCCAAGGAGCGCGGCCTCGATGTGTACCAGGACGAGGTCTACAACGTTATCATTCGCAAGCCCGCATCTGCCGGTGCCGAGAATGCCCCGACCGTGATGCTGCAGGGCCACATCGATATGGTGTGCGACAAGTTGGGCTCCGTTGAGCACGACTTTACGACCGATGGTATCGACCTGGTCGTCAAGGACGGCGTCCTCACCGCTAACGGTACCACTCTGGGCGCCGACAACGGTATCGCCGTCGCTCTGATGCTCACTGTTCTCGATGACGATTCGATCGTTCACCCCGCCCTCGAGTGCGTATTCACCACCGACGAGGAGACTGGCCTGGTCGGTGCCGAGACGCTCGACAAGTCCCAGATTAGCGCCCGCACCATGATTAACCTTGACTCCGAGGAAGAGGGCGTTGCTACCGTCAGCTGCGCTGGCGGCGTCGTCGTTACCTACACCTGCCCGATCGCGCGCGAGCACAAGACCGGTAGCACCCTCACGCTCGACATCTCCGGCCTGCTGGGCGGTCACTCCGGCTCCGACATCAACCTGGAGCGCGGCAACGGCAACCTCATCATGGCCCGTATCATCGACCGCCTGATGGTCGCCGGCGAGCCCGCCATCGTCAGCTTTAACGGCGGCACTAAGGACAACGCCATCAACCGTGAGTGCAAGGCTGTTCTGGTCTACGCCGACCACGCTGCCGCCGAGGCCGCGGCCCAGATCGCAAAGGGCATCATCACCGACGTCACTGCCGAGCTCGAGGTCTTCGACCCCGGCTTTACCTGCACCGTCGAGATTGCCGACGACGCCGAGGTCGAGGCCATGGACCAGAAGTCCGCGCTTGCCCTCATCCGCGCCCTGCGTCTTGCCCCTAACGGCGTGATTCGCCGCAACGTCGCCACCGACGGCTCCGTCGAGGTTTCCTCCAACATCGGTGTGGTTGCCACTTCTGACGACGAGGTCAAGATCATGCTGTCCCCGCGCTCTTCGATCACCTCGCTGCAGAACGAGTTCAAGGATCGTCTGCAGACGCTTGCCGATGTCCTGGGCTTCGACGCCAAGTTTGAGTTCGAGTATCCCGGCTGGAGCTATGCCGAGCATTCGCCGGTCCGCGACGTCTTTGTCGAGAGCTATCGCGAGCTCTTTGGCTCCGAGTTGCGCATTGAGTCCATTCACGCCGGCCTTGAGTGCGGCCTGTTTGCCGAGGCCCTGCACGGTCTGGACGCCATCGCCGTGGGCCCGACGCTCTCCGACGTTCACACCCCGGACGAGAGCATGGAGCTCGCTTCTGCCGAGCGCTTCTACGAGCTGCTCATCGACGTTCTCAAGCGCCTCGCCGCGTAAAGGACACGCTAACGGCGATCCAAAACCTATGCTGTTGGATTGCAAATGACATTACGAGAGGGGGCACCCGGTCTTTTGCGACGGGTGCCCCCTCTCTTTTGTTTGAGAAATGGGAAATTGCGGGCGTCTAGTCCATTTCTGCCCTGATGAGGTCGAGGGTCCGCTGGCAGTTTTCGCGGACAGGGCCGAGCATATGCTCGCGCAGGTCCGTCATGCCAGGCAGATCGGCGTATTCGTCCATGACCTCTTCCATGCAAATGGGCACCTCGTAGGCGAGGTCCATCATGGTCGCAAAGCAAAACTTCTCGGTTAGCCCGGCATCGACGAGTGCCGCTTCCAACGCGGGGTCGCCCATACCGTGATAGCGGCGGATGGCGTTAGGTCCGATGCGTCCCACGCGATTCTCGCCGCCAACGCTCATGGCAAGGCGCGCCCGGCGCCGTATGCGTTCGTACGCCAAACCCGACGCGACATCGTACATGGGTGCGAGCGCCGCATTTGTGCCTTTGCCTAGGATGAGCGAGTAGTTTTTGGCGTGCGCATCAGGCGCTCCGATAATGGCGTTATAGAACAACATATAGGTAAAGAGCACAAGATTCATGTGGTGGGGGACCGTGCTAATTAGTCGTTCTTGAATGTCTCGCGTTGTCGGCCCTCCATCGGCAGTGTATTTTTGGCTTGGTAATACACCGAGCGCCTGGCAAAAGTCTTCCTGATGCAGTCTTTCGATACTTCCGCTGGCATTGACCGTTCTGTCGTAGCGTTCAACGACGAGTGCGACTTCGTCTTCAAATATGCAATAGGAGACGTTGGCGGTCGGAATGCCAACACGCTGAGCCGTTTTCATGCAGACGAATTCGTTTAAGGCCTGATGTTTGAACCCAACAACTCCATTTTTGAAGATATGGGTAGTGGGGGATGACCCCAGACATTCGCACCATTGGCCACCATGCCAAGCTAGTGCAAATTTGCCTTGGTTGCCACCCAGGGACCAGCTTTCGTTGGAACCCATCCATGTCTCACTTTCGTCGTCGCGAATTGCTTTAAGCTTATGGGCGATTTGAGAATTGGAAAGCGGGCGGTATTCCGAGACCCTGCCGCGGATGGCGTCTAATTGATCGGTTTGACAAAACTGAACGGCGCCCGCGCAGTCAAGACCGATATGACGCAAGAGGGCGACGGGGTTGTTGGATGCAACGTCATACTCAGCGGCAATAGCGCGACGCTGCTCTTGGCTGTCGGGCAAAAGGCCAAATAGGAACGGTCGGACGATGTTGTGGCCATATGTGCGATTGGAAAGCGGCATTGTTAGCGATAGCGGTGCTCCGCAATAGGTTGGGGCGTATGTGAAGCTGCAGAGTCCTTGCTTGTCTTGCCGGAGTGTGCCGGCGATTTCGCCACAAATGAGGGTTGTAAGTTCCATCGCCGCCATTTATTTCACAACCTTACAGCCAAAGGAGAGGTCCGAAGTGCCGGAAAGGCCTTGTTCGGCTGCAATTTGGGCCAGCAAGGCACCGTAGGAAGATGGCGTTCCTTGTCGAGGGGGCCGTCTGCCTGTGCTCGGCTTTGACAGGACATTTGAGTTCGCGATACGGAGGTCCGCTTCCGTCGCTGGCTGTTTGGCGGGCGATGTGATGGAGTCGTTATCGCTCTGAACAAAGAGTCCTATGCCGAGTGCGTTAAAGACAGCCAGCAGCTTGTCGAGCCGAATGCCGGTGGCGTCTCCCAGCTCGAGCGATGCGAGCAGGCGCTCCGAAACACCGGCTTTTTTAGCGAGGGCGGCACGGGTGATCCCCTGCGCCTCGCGCGCCTGGCGTACGTAGATTCCGGCTTGGCGCGGTGTTGTGATGGGAAGAGTATCCATGGCGATATCCTAACGTGCAGACTTTTGCAAATAAGTATGACATGCAAAAGTCTGCACGAAAAGGCCTCATGCAATACTCTGCATGAGGCCTTGCCCAAACGTTTGGTTTTGAAGGGTGTCTTACAACATCAAAATCCCCAAGTGTTCCAGAAGAATCTTGAGGCCGATGAGGATGAGCACGACGCCGCCCACGATGGTGGCGGGTTTTTCGTAGCGCGCGCCGAAGGTGTGGCCGATCGCCACACCGGCGACGGAGAAGATAAAGGTTGTGACGCCGATGAGCGACACGGCGGGGACGATATCGACCGAGAGCGCGGCAAACGAGATGCCCACGGCCAGAGCGTCGATGGAAGTGGCGATGGCCAGGATTAGATATTCGCCCAGGTCGATCTTCTCGGCGTCCTTACCGTCGCCTTCGTCATCGTCCTCGGTAAATGCCTCCCACAGCATCTTGCCGCCGATGAAGGCGAGCAGGACAAAGGCGATCCAGTGGTCGATGGGGCCGATGATTCCCAGGAACTGACTGCCGAGTGCCCAGCCGATAACGGGCATGCCGGCCTGGAAGCCGCCAAAGAACAGGCCGAGCACCACGGCGACCTTAAGGTTGATCCTCTTCATGCCAAGGCCCTTGCAGATGGACACGGCAAAGGCGTCCATCGAAAGCCCGATGGCGAGCAGCACAAGCTCTGCGAGTCCCATGGTTTGGCTCCCTCCTTGCGGGCGAACCCGCGTGTACCTCTAGTGGGGGGAGCAACAAAAAAGACCCGTGGCGTACGCGTTGCGCGCACAACCACGAGTCTCGTTCATTAAGGCAAGCCAGACCGTTTCGGCCAGTATGTTGACTTGCCGCGCTACCGGAGGCGAAACCGGTCACGCGACTACTCCCTCATTTATGTGAATCCCGATGCTACCACAAGACCAACCTTTTTGGCAGGGTAGTTAATTTGGGACGGGGCTCTTTTAGCTGCCCCGGTTGATAGTGCAAACGATTTGGCCGATTGACTGCCGGGGCAGCTAAAAGAGCCCCGTCCCAAATTAACTACCCCGGATGTGTTCGCTCATTCTGTAAGCATCGGATTTCGCGGGCGCCGCGGGGACAAACCGTGAGAAACTATTTAGCGTTTATGGAGCGTATACGATGGGAGCGATGCCTTGGATAAGAACGAGCTGCAAAAGCGTATGGAGCAGGCCATTCGCCTGACGGCACCTGGCCAGCCGATCCGCACCGCCCTCGACATGATCATTGCCGGTCACCTGGGCGCCCTTATCTGCGTCGGCGACACCGAAAACGTGCTCGCCGCCGGTAACGACGGCTTCCCGCTCAACATTTCGTTCACCTCGAACCGCCTGTTCGAGCTCTCCAAGATGGACGGCGCCATCGTCATCGATGGCGACCTCACCCAGATCCTGCGTGCCAACTTCCACCTCAACCCCGATCCCTCGCTCGCCACGAGCGAGACGGGTATGCGTCACCGCACCGCCGCTCGCATGTCGGTGCTCACCGACGCCATCGTGATCTCGGTCTCGGCCCGTCGTGCCGTCGTCAACGTGTACGTCCACGGCAAGAGCTACGAGATTCAGCCCGTCACCACCATCATGAGCTCGGTCAACCAGCTCGTCGCCACGCTCCAGACCACCCGCCAGTCGCTCGATCGCTCCCTGCTGCGCCTGACGGCCCTCGAGCTGGACGACTACGTCACGCTCGCCGACATCACCGGCATCTTCTCGAGCTTCGAGATTATGCAGCAGGCGAAGACCGAGCTTAAGGATTGCATCGTCAAGCTGGGCAACCAGGGCAAGCTCGTGCAGATGCAGCTCGAGCAGCTCGCAGGCTCCAGCATGGATACCGAGTACGACCTGATGATCCGCGACTACGCGAGCGATTCTTCCGAAGCCAACGCCGAGAAGATCCGCGCCGAGCTCGCCCGCATGACGCCTAAGGACCTGTCCGACCCGCAGCACGTGGCGGCGGTTCTGGGCTACGACGATCTGGATGAGGACTCCGTCATGACGCCGCTGGGCCTGCGCACGCTCTCGCGCGTGTCCGTCGTGCGTGACGGCGTGGCCGAGAAGATCGTCGACGAGTACGGCTCGTTGCAGGAGCTCATGGACGACATCAGCGAGGACCCCGAGCGCCTGGGCGACTTTGGTGTCAACAACCCTGCCATTCTTGCGGATTCGCTGTACCGCATGAAGGGCACTAAACAGGGGAACGCATAATGGCGCCCGTATGCGCCGTGGTCGTTGCCGGCGGCAGCGGCCAGCGCTTTGGCAACCCCGGCGGCAAGCAGCTCGTCAACGTGGCGGGCCGTCCGCTTATGAGCTGGTCCATTCGCGCGTTCGATCGTAGCGACAGGGTCGGCCACATCGTTGTGGTTTGCCCTGCCGAGCGCCGCGCCGAGATGCGCCGCCTGGCCATCAGTCCGTTTGACTACGACACGCCCATCAGCTTTGCCGATGCCGGCGATACCCGTCAGGATTCCACCCGTGCGGGCGTGCATGCGGTGCCGGCGGGCTTTGAATACGTCGCCATCCACGACGGCGCCCGTCCGCTCATCACGACCGAGGCCATCGACCATGCGATTGACGTGCTTGTGGGCGACCGCTCACTCGACGGTGTCGTGTGCGGCCAGCCTGCAATCGACACGCTCAAGATCGTCGACGGCGATAACATCGTCGAGACGCCGCCGCGCGAGCTCTACTGGGCTGCGCAAACGCCGCAGATCTTTAGCGTCGACGCCATGAAGCGCGCCCACGCCGCCGCTATTGCCGAGGGCTTTATCGGTACCGACGATTCGTCGCTGGTCGAGCGCATGGGCGGGCGCGTCCGCTGCGTCCAGAGCCCGCGCGACAACCTTAAGGTGACGATGCCCGAGGACCTGCGTCCCGTAACCGCGATTCTGCTCGGCCGCATGGCCGAGGGAGAGGACCTTCCCCATGTTCAGTAACCTGCGCATTGGCCACGGCTACGACGTCCACCGTCTGGTGGAGGGGCGTCGATGTATCATCGGCGGGGTCGATATTCCCTACGAGCGCGGCCTGTTGGGCCACTCGGATGCCGATGTGCTCGCGCATGCCCTGGCAGACGCCATTCTGGGCGCCTGCCGCGGGGGAGACATCGGTAAGTTGTTCCCCGACACCGATCCCGCCTATGAGGGCGCCGATTCGATGGTGTTGCTTGCCCGCGTAATGGACTATGCGCGCGAGCTGGGCTTTGAGTTTGTCGATGCCGACTGCACCATCGCCTGCCAGCAGCCCAAGATCACCCCGCACCGCGATGCCATGCGTGCCAACTTGGCCCATGCCCTGGGCGTCGACGTCGAAAACGTGGGCGTCGCCGCCACCACGACCGAAAAGCTCGGTTGGGAAGGCCAGGGCGAGGGAATTGGCGCCTGGGCCGTCTGCCTGCTACAGAAAACCGTTAAGGAGTAACGAATGCGTATCTACAACAGCGCTACCCATAAAAAGGAAGAGTTCCAGCCCATCGAGTCCGGCAAGGTCCGCATGTACGTGTGCGGCCCCACGGTCTACGACAACATCCACATCGGTAACGCCCGCACGTTCATCAGCTTCGACGTGATCCGCCGCTGGCTCATCGCGAGCGGCTACGAGGTCACGTTTGCCCAGAACCTCACCGACGTCGACGACAAGATCATCAAGCGCGCCAACGAGCAGGGCAGAACGGCTGCCGAGGTCGCGACGGAGTTCTCCGACAAGTTCATCGGCGTCATGCGCGCCGCCAACGTGCTCGATCCCGATGTGCGCCCCCGCGCCACCAAGGAGATCGGCCCCATGATCGCCATGATCAAGACGCTTATCGAGCAGGGCCACGCTTACGCAGCCGATAACGGCGATGTGTACTTTGCCGTGCGCAGCGATCCCAACTATGGTCAGGTCTCGGGCCGCAACATCGACGACCTTATGGTTGGTGCGCGCATCGAGGAGAACGAGGACAAGAACGACCCGCTCGACTTTGCCCTGTGGAAGGCCGCCAAGCCCGGCGAGCCCAGCTGGCCGAGCCCCTGGGGCGAAGGCCGTCCCGGTTGGCACACCGAGTGCGCCGCCATGGTGCATCGCTACCTGGGCACTCCGATCGACATCCACGGCGGCGGCTCCGACCTGGCCTTCCCGCATCACGAGAACGAGTGCGCCCAGGCCACTTGCGCCTGGCACCAGGGTTTCTCCAACACCTGGATGCACACGGGCATGCTGCTGGTCGACGGCGAGAAGATGTCCAAGTCGCTCGGCAACTTCTTTACGCTGGCCGAGGTGCTCGAGCAGCACTCCGCTGCCGCTCTGCGCCTGCTGATGCTGCAGACGAGCTATCGCTCGCCGCTCGATTTCTCCTGGGAGCGCCTGGAGGGTGCCGAGAACTCGCTCACGCGTATCGCCGGTACGGTCGAGAACCTGCGCTGGGCTGCGAATCACGCGACGGCCGCTGCCGATGATGCTGCTGCCGAGGCATTTGCCGCCAAGGCCGCCGAGACCCGTGCCACCTTTAAGGAGTGTATGGACGACGACTTTAACACCGCCGGTGCCATGGGTGCCGTCTTTGGCTTTGTGACCGAGTGCAACCAGTACCTGGAGCAGGCCGGCGACGCTGCCGACAAGGCTGCTGCCCTGGCCGCCGCCGACACGCTGGCCGAGCTGCTCGACACCTTTGGTGTTGAGCTTCCCGAGCCCAAGGTCGAGCTGCCGCTGGGCCTGCTGGGTGTTGCCGCCGGTCTGGTCGCCTACACGGGCGACGACGTGGACGAGGCCGCTGCCAAGATTCTCGAGGCCCGCGCCGAGGCCCGTGCCGCCAAGAACTGGGATCTGGCCGACGCCATCCGCGACCAGCTCAAGGACCTGGGGCTGACGATCGAGGACACTGCCGCCGGCACCCGTATCAAATCTCTCTAATCCCCGCGGGTTTCCCAAGCACCCGACCTTGCCGTTCAAACCGTCGCTCGCGTACTCAAGTACGCGTCGCTCCTCTTTCACGGCAATCTCGGGCACTTGGAAAACCCGTACCGACCGCCCGAATTAATATTCATGGGCGGTCGTTTATTTTGTTTCGTTTGATAGTTGTATTTAGGAGGTCGCTTTATGGCCGACAATCGCAAGCGTGCGCCTCGTGGTGGCAAACAGGCTGCTTCTGGCTCGCGTCCGATTCGCCGCAACGACCGCGCTGTCACTCCCAAGGGCCAGCGCGAGCGCTCCCAGGCTGCACGTCAGCAGCGCGATCGCAACCGCGACAACGTTCAGGCCCCCAAGGGTGAGTTTATCGAAGGTCGCCGTGCTGCCGCCGAGGCGCTGCGCACCGGCTTTCCCGTCAAGTGCGCGCTCATTGCCGAGGGCGGGGAGCGCGATGCCGCTCTGTCTCGTCTGGTCGATGACCTTAACGCCGCGGGCGTACGTATCAAGTATGTGCCGCGCGCGCAGCTCGATGCGCTGTCGAGCCATGGCGCTCACCAGGGCATTGCACTCGAGGTGGGCACCTTCCCCTACGCAGATGTCGCCGACATTCTCGACCGTGCGGGCGACGGCCCGGCACTTGTCGTCGTGCTCGATCACGTGACCGACGACGGTAACTTTGGCGCGATTGCGCGTTCTGCCGAGGTCGTGGGCGCGGCCGGTGTTGTCATCGCCAACAAACGCGCTGCCGGCGTGACCGTGGGCAGCTACAAGACCTCCGCCGGTGCTGTCATGCATCTGCCCATCGCGCAGGTTCCCAATATCGCCCGTGCACTCGACGACCTCAAGGCCGCCGGCTTTTGGGTGGGCGGCGCTTCCGAGCATGCCGAGGGCAGCTGCTGGGATGCTCCCTTCGAGGGTCGCGTGGCGCTCGTCATGGGTTCCGAGGGCGATGGCATCTCGCGTCTGGTGCTCGAGAAATGCGACTTTTTGACCAAGCTTCCCCAGCGCGGCATGACCGAGAGCCTCAACGTGGCTCAGGCAACGACGGCGCTGTGCTTTGAGTGGCTGCGCCGCAACGCCGGCGAGCTCATGGGGGAGGAGTAGCGCATGTCCAAGAAGAACCGCGCCAAGTCCAAGGCCAAGCGCTTTGGCGAGGGCTCGGCCAAGCCGATCGTTTCGGCCGCGACCTATGGCGTGGGTGGCAATGCGTTTGCGCAGGCCATCGCCGACCCGGTCTCGACGGTGCACTCCAACAAGCCCGAGCTGTTGGTGGTCGACGGCTACAACGTGATCCACTGCACGCCGCGCTACGAAAAGCTCGTATACGACCATTCCGATGATCCGTATTCCAGCGACGTCCACGATATAGCGCGCACCGCGCTCATCAATGACGTTGCGGCGTTTGCCCAAGGCCGCTACGAGGCCGTGATCGTCTTTGACGGCGCGGGAAACATTTCCAGTGAGCGTCCCAACCTGCCGGCCCGCGGCGTGCGAATCGAGTTCTCGCCGACGGGCGTTTCGGCAGATACCGTGGTGCAAAAGCTCTGCATCGAGGCGCGCGAGGAAGGCCGTGCGTGCTCCGTGGTGTCGAGCGACGGCACTATTCAAGCCGTCGTCATGGGCAAGGGTGTCACGCGTATCTCGAGCCGCATGCTGGTGGACGAGCTCAAGCAGATCGACAACGACGTGCACGAGGCCGAGGAGGCCCCCCAGATCAAGATGACCCTGGGCAGCCGCCTGAGCCCCGAGGCATTGGCCAAGCTCAAAGCCCTCCGCGGGAGGTAGGGGAGTTGGCGGGGCGATGCTGCCTCGCTAACTCCATTCAGCGATATCGATCATTCTCTCGAGGCGCCATGCTAGCGCCTCTTTTAGATAAGACAGTCTTGCTGTCAGGGCATCGTTTTTAGACAGAATCTCAATCGCCTCGTCGACAAAACCCTCGAGTTTGTTTCCATCGAACCAGCTCATATCCTCGACGAGCAACATCTGTTTGGCGGGGCTTGAATGAAACTGCGCGCTGGTAAAACTGTGTTCTCCTGCCCGAAGTTCCTCAAGAGATATGTTGCACCAGAGTGATGAGCCCGAATCGAAGATGGGAGCCGGTCTGCAGGCTAGTGTGTTGACGTTTCGTACGAGGCCAAAGTTTCGCCAATGTCGGTCGTAGTTGGCGAGGATGTCATCACATACGATCATGCGGTCGAGAGCGTCCTTGACGTCTGTCGCTCCGAGTTCCTCGCAGTTTGTCACATACCGTTCGTAGTCGGTCAGTCGTCCATCTGCATTTGCATGCTGGTTTACATAGAATGCGGGGACATACTCTTCTTCATCAGTTAAGAATACATCGCATGTGCTCAGGGCCGACGTGCCCGTGCCTTCGAGCGAATAGGGTATAAAATCGCAGGCGTTTAGGATGCGGCGGTAAAGCGCGGTTGCCACCAGTTCGTTATACGGTTCTTGGTTTAAATGCGCTCCTGCCTTGTGGAGAACTCGATGTTTGCCTTCGCATGTCCAATACTTCTGAAGATTGCCGTCCGAGGTGTTGTCGGGCTTTGCGGCGGCTGTTTTACCCTCTGGGGCAAAGGGCGCAATGGTCAACGAGACGTCGTCAAAAGCATTATTGAAGAAGTTAATATCCTCCCACGCGAGACCGGAATCTTGGGGCCTAATCCAATACTGGTCGGATAGGGAGAGGCCGAGATTTCGCTGGACGAGTTCATCGGGAACGTCGACTGCGGCTTCTGCCAGCAGGGATGACAACCCAATGCGCGCGAGCGGGATGCCGCGGCCACGCCACCAAATACGGAAAGAATCGAGCGATATAGGACTATTGGGGCCAAATACTCCAATAGGGGCGTGGGCGTAATCGATGTCGGTGCCGATGTGGGTGAAGTCTTTTCGTGATGTGCTGTAGACCAGTTGAGCGACTTCGTGTGTGCGGTTCATGAGGGTAAACGTGATTTCGCTCTTTCCATGGCCGCGACGGGGGCGTCCTCCCGTTTTGGTCACGGAGCGGAGTCGTGCGTTGACGCTGTCTTTGTCGATGAGCCACACACCAGAAGCCTTACGTGCTTCAAGTGCTCCGTTTTTAATGAGCTCCTGAACTCTGCGCGGGGTGATGTCGAGCAACTCAGCAGCTTCCTTTGTGGTCAGCATCGCGAAACCCTTCGTCAGAACGAATAGTTTTATCTATTCCATTGTAATTAAAACTATTCGTTCTGACGAATAGTTTTGAGATTGAGGACGAACTGGCTGAAATGAACGGGTTTGGCGCCAGATCGCTGCTGGATTTTGCATATTTGCATAACGCTGTGCAGGCCTGTTGCGCCTCGTTCTCAATTCCATTATTCTTAACTGGCTTCGCGCGAAAGCGCCAAGTGTGCCAGTGTGGCGCAACGGTAGCGCAACTGATTTGTAATCAGTGGGTTGCGGGTTCGATTCCTGTCACTGGCTCCATGAGAGTTTCGGGCTCTGTTCCCTCGTGGGACAGGGCCCGTTTCTATTTTGATGGATCATCGGGCTCAGCGTTCGTCTCATTCCTCAGTTTGTCTCGATCTGTAACACCAAGACGGGAAATTCGCTTCTAGCTGTTACAGATCGAGACGAAAGCCGGGACCCTCGGCAGTTCGTTAAATGGCGTTGCGCGCCATTCTCGTATTTACAGCACGGCACTGACCGAATAATTGACATCCAAGAAGGGTGTTCTGAGCATCTCGGATTAGACTGATGGCTTAGGCTCTGATGGGATTTGATAATGCCGAGAGACTGTCGGCAACTCGTTGCTGGACGACGTATTAAGGGGCATGCCGGGATCCGATTGACGATTGGCTATGCAGGTGCTTTGTCTAAATCAAAAGAATCGGATGGGGCATCAAGCAAATCGAGAAGGACGGAACGATGAAACTATCGAATGAAGAACTCGATTCAGCCCTTGCCGAGGCGGGACTTGAACTTGCTCAGCCGTATGACGAGAAAGGCAAGTATCGCAAGGACCAGTATCTATTTACACGTTGCACGACGTGCGGAACGCAGGCGCATTTCCGCCTCAAGTACATCTTGGACAAAAACAGCATTGGCGATAAAGTATGTCGAGCCTGCTATTGGACGGGTTGGTATGCCGATTGTCGCGTGCTGAGGAACGAGGCGATTCAATCGCTGCTTTCCCAGGGCTATAACTATAACGATCTGGTCAAACAGGGTGTAATGGACGAAAGAACTGCCCTTCGCCTTTTCGAAGCTCGCGACCTTGTCGAAGAAAATGGCTACGAGCTTATCGACCTCATCTCAGGAAAACAGACTGGCGATGACCTGCTACTTGTGAAGTGCCACGCATGCGGAAGGCAGACAGTGGAGCGTCCCGGCGACGTTGTGTATGGGTGCACCTGCAAAGGGAGATGACTTGAACCGGTACGGTGAGTGGAATGGCGAAAGGAATGGTTGGATGGCTGTAAATCTCAAAAACGTTAAAGATACGGTAAACCTTGCGGTGGAGGTCCTGGGCGCTGCGGCTGCTGTCATTGAGGGCGCAAAGGAGCTCGGTGTCGATGTCGACGCCGTTGGCGGCGCCGTAAAGGATGCGGCAGGCGGCGCTGCTAACGGTGCGCGAGCCGTTGCCGATGGTATTGGTAAAGGGTTCGGCGCGGCAGCCGACGGCGTCGGCGCGGCAGTTGGCGCACTGGGCGGTGCTGCGAAAGCGCTTCAGGATTCAAGAGAAGCTGCCGAGGCTCGTAAGAGGATCAACGCTGCAAGGCAATCGATTTTTGAAGGTGCGTCGACGGTGATGCCCCTACACAAGTTTGTCTGTCAGCAGGACAAAGCTGCCGATGCTGCTTTTAACGGTTTCGATATGCCCGGCTGTTACCTTATCGCAAAGTATCAAAAGGGCGACCACGATAAGAACTACAGCGATTACCTGGGTATTTACGTGGGCTCGAGTGAGCACATGTCGGAAGATATCGTGTCCGTGCCTACGCGCTTGGGCGATCCGGATGTGTATGCCGACTACAAGTACCATCAAAATGTGATGCTGTTCGTGTTCCCCTGCGAGCTAAAAGACCTTGATGAACGTTGCGAACTCTTGCTGCGATCGTTTGAAGGCATGAGACTCTATAACGGTGCAGGAGTATCTGTCGAGAGAGTGGCTGATGAAGACCTATAACCTGGATACCATCCAGAAGGTTCCCCTGCGCGAGGTGTGGCCGCATGAGGCCCATGACTTCACCAAGTGGCTGGCCGAGGACCAGAACCTCGCAACCCTCGGGCTTGCGGTTGGAATCGAGCTCGAGCTCATAGAGACTGAGTCGTCGGTCGGCTCGTTCAACGTGGACATCTACGCGCAGGAGTCCGGCACGGGCCGCAAGGTGATCATCGAGAACCAGCTCGAGGACACCAACCACGACCACCTCGGCAAGGTGATCACGTATGCCGCCGGCAAGGACGCCGAGGTCGTTATCTGGGTCGTGGCGCGCGCACGCGACGAACACCGCCAGGCGATCGAGTGACTCAACCAGCACACCGACAGCGACTTCGGCTTTTTCCTGGTCGAGGTCGAGCTTTGGAGGATCGGGGAATCCCTGCCCGCCCCGCGCTTCAACGTGGTCGAGCAGCCGAACGAGTGGACCAAGACAGTGAGGCTCTCCGAGGGGCTCAGCGAGACCGAGAAGGTCAAGCTGGCGTACTGGACGACCTACCGCGAGGTGGCGGACGACCATCCGGAGTTCCTCAAGGAGTTCAGCCCGCAGAAGCCCAGCAAGGACCATTGGTCGACGCTTCGCTTGGGGGTCTCGGCATACCATCTCGCCCTGCTCATCGATACGCACAAGGGCCGCACGGGCATCGAGCTGTACGTGGACGACGACAAGGAGATCGGGCACCGCGCCATCGCCAACAAGGGGGTCTTCGAGGAGCGCCTCGGGCTGACGGCGGCACCCTTCGATGCGAAAAAGGCCTCGGGACTGCGCTTCTACAAGGCGGGCCACCCCATCAAGGGCCACCAGGACGCATGGCCCCGGTATATCGAGGAGCAGCTCGGATGGGCCATCAAGATGAAAAAGATAATCGCGGAGATCGGACTCTAAGGAAAGTGTGGGACTGACTCTCTAATATCAGAAGAGAAGAGCTGAATCTCAATCTGCAACACCAAGATCACCATTCGGCGTCTAACTGTTACAGATTGAGATATAGAGCCGGACGCCCGGGGAATGTCTCGATTTGTAACACGAAGGAGCGGAAAACCGTTCTACCTGTTACAGATCGAGACGTAAGCTGGGGTCGCTGCGTAGTGTCTCGATCTGTAACAGATAGGTGAGAAAATGTTCTAAAACTGTTACAGATCGAGACAAAGGTCGGAGCGGGTCCAGCTGTTCACCTCGAGCGAGGATATTCAGACAGACGAGCGTGGAAAATCTCCCGCCTGGGGAACGAGCGTGGATAATCTCCCACTTTGGCCTTGGAATCACGCCAAAAGTGGGAGATTATCCACGCTCGAATTCAAACGGGAGATATTCCACCCTCGATATTGTCGGGAAAGCCCGATCTCGCCTTATATATAAGTACAAATGGGCCAGTATCGAAGCATTGCCCGGCACGTTCACTCCATTACACCAAAGTGTTCCCTCGGGAAATGTCACCACGACATGCAAATCCTCTGCCCATTATATCCAAACTCAGCAAACCCGCAGGTCAGAGGTACATAGATACGCCCGGCACCGTGTATCTAGAGGTTTTCGTTGACAGCCCCCAAGGTCACATCGTATTATCTTTTTCGTTCGCGGGGGCGGCGGTCCAAAAGACCAAAGGACCTGCGGATACTTGAACGATTGGGAGTTTGCCCGAGTGGTTAATGGGGACGGGCTGTAAACCCGTTGGCTCTGCCTACATAGGTTCGAATCCTATAGCTCCCACCCGTCAAGTGCCTGTATAGCTCAGTCGGTAGAGCACTTCGTTGGTAACGAAGAGGTCACCAGTTCAAGTCTGGTTGCAGGCTCCATCCGGCGGTGTAGCTCAGTTGGTTAGAGCACACGGTTCATACCCGTGGCGTCACTGGTTCGAATCCAGTCACCGCTACCATAGGTAACACGGTGGCTTCTCAATAGTATGTTGAGAGGCCACTATGGTATAAAGGCAAAGTCCCGTCCGGGGACGACCTGTTAAGAGGAGGGCTTTATGGCCAAAGAGAAGTTTGAGCGCACTAAGCCGCATGTTAACATCGGCACCATTGGTCACGTCGACCACGGCAAGACCACGCTGACCGCTGCCATCACCAAGGTTCTCTCTGAGACCGAGGGCTGCAAGGCTGACTTCACTGCGTTCGAGAACATCGACAAGGCTCCCGAGGAGCGCGAGCGCGGCATTACGATCTCCGTTGCCCACGTTGAGTACGAGACCGCTGCCCGTCACTACGCTCACGTTGACTGCCCGGGCCACGCTGACTACGTCAAGAACATGATCTCCGGTGCTGCTCAGATGGACGGCGCTATCCTGGTCATCGCCGCTACCGACGGCCCCATGGCTCAGACCCGCGAGCACATCCTGCTCGCCCGTCAGGTCGGCGTTCCCTACATCGTCGTCTTCCTGAACAAGTGCGACATGGTCGACGATGACGAGCTCATCGACCTCGTCGAGATGGAGACCCGTGAGCTCCTCTCCGAGTACGATTTCCCCGGCGACGATATCCCCGTCATCCGTGGTTCCGCTCTCGGCGCCCTCAACGGCGAGGAGAAGTGGATGGACGCCATCCGCGAGCTCATGAACTCTGTCGACGAGTACATCCCGACGCCCGCCCGTGACAACGACCTTCCCTTCCTGATGGCCGTTGAGGACGTTATGACCATCTCCGGCCGTGGTACTGTTGCTACCGGCCGTGTCGAGCGCGGTGAGCTCAAGCTCAACGAGCCCGTCGAGATCGTCGGCATCAAGGATACCCAGAACACCGTCGTTACCGGTATCGAGATGTTCCGTAAGTCCATGGACTTCTGCGAGGCTGGCGACAACGTCGGTCTGCTGCTCCGCGGCATCAAGCGCGAGGACATCGAGCGCGGCCAGGTTCTCTGCAAGCCCGGTTCGGTTACCCCGCACACCAAGTTCACCGGCGAGATCTACGTTCTGACCAAGGAGGAGGGCGGCCGTCACACCCCGTTCTTCGATGGTTATCGTCCTCAGTTCTACTTCCGTACCACCGACGTTACCGGTACGGTCAAGCTCCCCGAGGGCACCGAGATGGCTATGCCTGGTGACCACATCACCATCGAGGGCGACCTCATCCACCCGATCGCCATGGAGGAGGGCCTGCGCTTCGCTATCCGCGAGGGTGGCCACACCGTCGGTTCGGGCATCGTCTCCACGATCATTGAGTAAATTAGCTCTCTGATATAGCTGACTTAGAGAACCCGGCACTTATTTGGGTGCCGGGTTCTTTTCTGCAATGGATGTCGAGCCATTGCTGGTGCTGTGAGGGTCGATAGCGGTCCTGGTCGCACCGTCGATTAGCTCTCGATGGCTTCATTGATGTGTTCCAAATATGAATGGATCCACCGAGAACCAATTGACTCGAGGTTTTCGTTGACAGCACTTACGTAGAGCTGATAAAGTACCAACTCGTGCCCGTACGGGGCGGAAATGAAAGGTTCAGGATACATGCGTACTCTAGTTACTCTTGCGTGCACTGAGTGCAAGCGCCGCAACTATACGACCACCAAGAACAAGTCTACTATGCCTGATCGTATGGAGATCAAGAAGTATTGCCCCTGGTGCCGTCACCACACGCTGCACAAAGAGACTCGCTAGTCTCTAGTCACATACGCCAGTAGTTCAATTGGTAGAGCATCGGTCTCCAAAACCGAGTGTTGAGGGTTCGAGTCCTTCCTGGCGTGCCAGTCATTATTCCGTAAGCTCCCACAAGGGGGCTTACGGTTTACTCATGTATAAGCGCATTGCGCGGAGGTAACCCAAATGGCCAACAAGAAGAACAAGAAGAAGGCTCAGCAGCCGGCACCTGCCAACAACGCTGCCGCCAACTCCAAGGTTGAGGCCAAGAAGGCCGTTGCCAAGAAGAACGAGAAGGCTGCGAAGTCCAAGAAGAATGAGAAGCCTGGTTTCTTCGCCCGCACCAAGAAGTATTTCGCTTCGGTGAAGTCCGAGATGAAGCGTGTCACGTGGCCCGATAAGAAGGAGCTCGTGAACTACTCGGTCGTCGTTTGCGCTTCTCTTATCGTCGTCGGCGTCGTCATCGCTCTGCTCGATGCTGGCTTTGGCGAGGCTCTTGCTCTGTTTTCTGGATTGAGGGGCTAAACCATGTCTAAGCGTTGGTACGTCGTTCACACTTACTCTGGATACGAGAACCGCGTTAAGTCCGATCTCGAGCACCGCATCGAGACCATGGGCATGCAAGACCGTATCTTTGATATCGAGATTCCTATGGAGCGCGTCACCGAGATTAAAGAGGGTGGCAAGCGCGAGACCAAGGATTCCAAGATCTTCCCGGGTTATGTCCTGGTCCGCATGGAGATGGATGACGATGCATGGACGTGTGTTCGCAACACGCCCGGCGTCACCGGTTTCCTGGGCGGCAACGGCAAGCCCGCTCCGCTTTCTCGCGACGAGTACAACAAGATGACTCGTCGTCCCGGTAAGGGCGATTCGCCCAAGCGCACCTCGGTTGATATCCAGGTCGGCACGTCCGTCCGCGTCACCGATGGCCCGCTTACCGACTTTGATGGCAAGGTCTCCGAGGTTAACACCGAGGCTGGCAAGCTCAAGGTCACGCTGATGATTTTTGGCCGCGAGACGCCGGTCGAGCTTGACTTTAACCAGGTCGCTGTCATCGCTTAAGTTTTCGTCCGTTCGCGCGAGCGTGCTTCTTCTGTGACTGCTCATCTCAGGAGTGCTTCTAACACGTGCGTGCTTACGATATAGCAAGTACTTCACACTCGTGATTCGAAAGGAATGACCATGGCTGAGAAGAAGGTTGCCAACGTCATTAAGCTCCAGATTCCTGCTGGTGCCGCTAACCCCGCTCCTCCCGTCGGCCCCGCCCTGGGCGCTGCTGGCGTGAACATCATGCAGTTCTGCCAGGCCTTTAACGCCGAGACGCAGGACAAGAAGGGCGACATCATCCCCGTTGAGATCTCTGTCTACGAGGATAAGTCCTTCTCCTTCATCACCAAGACCCCGCCGGCGGCTCACCTCATCAAGAAGGAGCTGAACCTCAAGTCTGGTTCCGCTAAGCCCCAGGCCGACAAGGTCGGTCAGCTCTCCCAGGAGCAGCTCACCAAGATCGCCGAGATCAAGATGCCGGACCTCAATGCCAACGACATTGACGCCGCCAAGAAGATCATCGCCGGTACCGCCCGCTCCATGGGCGTCACCATCGCTGAGTAGCGATTTCTTTAGGTAATGACGGGTGCTCCAGCCGGGGCGCCCGTTATATGTGTGCAATAGGGCACACGATACGATGTGGGAGGGCTCACGCCCGTTTAACCACAGGAGGTAATGCACATGGCTAAGCATGGTAAGAGCTATAAGGCCGCTGCCGAGAAGATCGACCGCGCCACGCTCCACACCCCCCTTCAGGCTGCCAAGCTCGTCAAGGAGCTCGACACCGCCAAGTTCGACGAGACCGTCGAGGTCCACTTCCGTCTGGGCATCGATACTCGTAAGGCTGACCAGAACATCCGTGGTTCCATCTCCCTGCCCCACGGCACCGGCAAGACCGTTCGTGTTGCCGTCTTCGCCGAGGGCGAGAAGGCCCGCGAGGCCGAGGCTGCCGGCGCCGACATCATCGGCTCCGACGAACTCGTCGCCCAGATCCAGAAGGGCGAGATCAACTTCGACGCCGCTATCGCTACGCCGAACATGATGGCCAAGGTTGGCCGCATCGGTAAGATCCTTGGTCCCCGTGGCCTCATGCCGAACCCCAAGCTCGGCACCGTGACCATGGACGTCGCCAAGATGGTCTCCGAGCTCAAGGCTGGCCGCGTTGAGTACCGCGCCGACCGTTATGGCATCTGCCACGTGCCCCTGGGCAAGAAGTCCTTCTCTGAGCAGCAGCTCGTCGAGAACTACGCTGCCCTGTACACCGAGATCCTGCGCGTCAAGCCCTCTTCTGCTAAGGGTAAGTACGTCAAGTCCATCTCCGTGTCTTCCACCATGGGCCCTGGCGTCAAGGTCGATCCCGCTGTCCAGCGTGACTTCCTGGCTGAGTAACTGTTAGTTACTGCCTGAGCAAAGCAAGCATTGCTAAAGAAACCCGGTTCTGCCTCGTGCAGGACCGGGTTTCTTGCTATCGCGCCACCAAAACCACCACAAAGGGGACAGGCACCTTTGTGGTGGTTTTGGTCCAAATGTTCGCCAGATATAGTTTCGTCTGTGTTACACTTTAGCGCGATGTAGTGAATACCCGAGGCCGAGAGGAGCCGAACATGTTCAAGAACACGCAACAGCTCCTAGGCCTAGCGCTACTAGATGGGATAGCGCGCTAGGGTTGTAATCTCGCTATAACGATAAGTTGTACCCGGGTGCGCTATCGTCCGCCGCTTTTGGGCGTGATGAGCGACACGGGTATTTTTCTATCTTGGGGCACTCCATCTCTCCTGAAAGCCATCTGTATCTCAGGCCTATCAGGAGGAAATCATGAGCCGTAAAATCGCAATCTTTGACACCACTCTGCGCGACGGAGAGCAGTCTCCCGGCGCCAGCATGAATACCGAGGAAAAGCTCGTTATCGCTCGCCAGCTCGTGCGCATGAACGTGGACGTTATCGAGGCGGGCTTTCCGATCTCGAGCCCCGGTGATTTTCGCTCGGTGCAGGAGATCGGCAAGATTGCGGGCGACCGTTGTACGATATGCGGCCTCACCCGTGCGGTGGACAGGGACATCGAAGTAGCCGCAGAAGCCCTCAAAACGGCTCAGAGGCCCCGTATCCACACCGGTCTGGGTGTGAGCCCCAGCCATCTGCGCGACAAGCTCCATATGACCGAGGACGAGGCTATTGAGCGCGCCATCCACGCCGTGAAGCATGCTCGCAAGTTTGTTGACGACGTTGAGTTTTATGCCGAGGACGCGGGTCGCTCCGATCAGGACTTCCTCGTTCGCATTATCGAAGCGGCGGTCAAGGCCGGCGCCACGGTCGTGAACATTCCCGACACCACGGGCTACAACATGCCCTGGGAGTTTGGCGCCCGCATTCGTGACCTGCGCGAGCGCGTTGCCGGTATCGAAGATGTCACGATCTCGGTCCACACCCATAACGACCTGGGCATGGCCACCGCGCTTGCGCTCGAGGCCGTTCGCAACGGCGCGACGCAGATTGAGTGCACGATCAACGGCCTGGGCGAGCGCGCGGGCAACACGGCGCTCGAAGAAGTCGTGATGGCCATGAAGATGCACGAGCAGGATCTGGACGCACACACCGACATCGTGACGACCGAGCTCACGCGCGCCTCCAAACTCGTCAGCTCTATTACCGGCATCAACGTGCAGCCCAACAAGTCCATCGTGGGCGCCAACGCTTTTGCCCACAGCTCGGGCATCCATCAGGACGGCGTGCTCAAGGCGCGTGATACCTACGAGATCATCGATCCCAAAGACGTGGGCGCCGCCGGTTCCGAGATTATCCTTTCGGCGCGCTCGGGTCACGCGGCGCTGCGCCATCGCCTCGCCGAGCTGGGTTATACCTTTGGCGACGAGGAGTTCGAGGCCATTTACCAGCGCTTCCTGGAGATTGCCGACCAAAAGAAGGAAGTCTTTGACGAGGATCTGGAGTCGATGATCCAGGAGCGTCAGCGCGAGGTCAAGGCGATCTACGCGCTCGATGCGCTTCAGGTTTCCTGCGGCGACCCGCTCATTCCCACGGCCACGGCGACCATTACGGACGAGGAGGGCGAGACCCACGTGGTGTGCTCAACGGGCGCCGGCCCGGTCGACGCGGCGTATAAGGCGGTCGATAAGGCAATTTCTGCCCATGGCGAGCTGACGGAGTTTAACGTCAAGGCCATCACGCGCGGCATCGATGCCATCGGCGAGGTAACGGTGCGTATTACCGCCGAGGACGGCAATATCTACACCGGGCGCGGCGCGGACACCGACATTATCGTGAGCTCGGCCAAGGCTTACATCAACGCCATCAACCGCATGATCCAGACCAATCGCTCCAAGGCGGGCAAGTAACGATATCCGGCAGGGCGCAAGCCCGCATGAGAGGGGAATCACATGGCACGTTCCATGACCGTAGCAGAAAAGATTTTGGCAGCACACGCGGGTTTGGATGAGGTCAAGCCGGGCCAGCTGGTCGAATGCGACCTGGACATTGTGCTCGCCAACGACATTACCGCGCCTATCGCGATCGACGTCTTTCGCGAGCTGGGTGCGACCGAGGTGTTCGATCGCGATCGCATTTGTCTGGTGCCCGACCACTATGCGCCCAACAAAGACATCAAGAGCGCCGAGCAGACCAAAAAGATGCGCGATTTTGCGCACGAGCAGCATGTGACGCATTACTACGAGCAGGGGTGCGCAGGCATCGAGCATGCCCTGCTGCCCGAGCGCGGCGTGGTAGTGCCGGGCGACCTGATCATCGGTGCCGATTCGCATACCTGCACCTATGGCGCGCTGGGTGCGTTCTCGACGGGCGTGGGCTCGACGGATGCCGGTGTGGGCATTGCGACGGGTCGCGCGTGGTTTAAGGTGCCGCCGACGATTCGCTTTGAGATTAACGGCGAGCTCGCGGACGGCGCCACGGCCAAGGACATCATCTTGCACATCATCGGCATAATCGGCGTGGACGGGGCTCTCTACCAGGCTATGGAGTTTGCCGGTAGCACCATCGAGGGCCTTTCGATGGAAGGCCGTATGACCATTTCGAATATGGCGATCGAGGCGGGCGGCAAGGCCGGCATTATCGAGGTCGATGACGTCGCGCGCGCCTGGCTCAAGGGTCGTTGTGAGCGCGAGTACGTGGAGTATCATGCCGATTCGGATGCCGAGTATGCTGAGGTCATTACCATCGACGCCGCCGACATTAAGCCGTGCGTGTCGTGGCCGCATCTGCCGAGCAACACCCATCCGGTGAGTGAGAGCCGCCATATCACGATTGACCAGGCGGTCATCGGTTCGTGCACCAATGGCCGCATCGAGGACATGCGTGCGGCTGCCGAGGTCATGCGCGGCCATAAGGTTGCCGACGGCGTGCGCTGCATCGTGATTCCGGCGACGCAGGCGGTCTTCCGTCAGTGCATGCAGGAGGGCCTGACCGACATCTTCCTGGAGGCCAACTGCGTGTTCTCTACGCCCACGTGCGGTCCGTGCCTGGGTGGTTATATGGGCATCCTGGCGGCGGGGGAGCGGTGTGTCTCCACGACCAACCGAAACTTTGTCGGGCGCATGGGCGACCCCACGTCCGAGGTCTATCTGGCCTCGCCGGCTGTTGCTGCGGCTTCTGCCGTGGCGGGGCATATCTGCTTGCCGTCTGACCTGTAAGGGCTACGGGGCCCTTCGACCTTTGCTCGCTACTGCGGACAGTCCTGGCTCGCACGGAGGCCACATTAAGTGGCCTCCGGCTCGTGCGGAACTCGCGGCGGACGAAATACCCAAGACCCTGCTGCGATGAGGTCTGACATGACATGTTCGCCACGGTAGGGGCTGCAGTACTGCCGAGTGGGGCCAGATGGACCCGCGCCGTGGAAAGGTCTTATCTGATATTGAAGCATGAGCTTTTTTGTAGTCGAAACGAGAACGAGGGATTTGATATTTGCTTGCGTTGAGTTCCGCACGAGCCGGAGAGCACTTAATGTGCTCTCCGTGCGAGCAGGACTGTCCGAATAAGCAAGTAAATATCAAATCCCCCACATCCCATTTTTGAACGGAGAACGATATGAACTTTGAAGGATCGGTTTTTAAGTACGGTCGTGACGTCGACACGGATGTGATTATTCCGGCTCGTTATCTCAACTCGTCGGATCATGCGCACCTGGCTGCTCATGCGATGGAGGACATTGATCCCGCGTTTGCCAGTACGGTGAAGCCTGGTGACATCATTGTGGCTGAAGAGAACTTTGGTTGTGGTTCTTCGCGTGAGCATGCTCCGGTTGCTATTAAGGCTGCGGGAGTGTCGTGCGTCATTGCTAAGAGCTTCGCTCGTATTTTCTATCGCAATGCCATTAATGTGGGTCTGCCCATTATGGAGTGCCCTGAGGCCGTCGATGCGATTCGTGCTGGCGACATCGTGAAGGTCGATACCGAAGCTGGCGTTATCACAAATGGGCGCACCGGCGAGACCTTTACGGCTGAGCCGTTTCCGCCGTTTATTGCCGAGATTATCGAGGCTGGTGGCCTGGTCGCGCGCACGCGTGCCAAGATTGCTGCGGCAAAGGCTCAGGAGGCGTAGGCGATTATGACGGTCAAGTTGGAAAATCCGTTTGCAAGCGGGCCGAGTAGCGAGAGCTGGAGCTGCAACGTGAAGAAGAACTATAAGATTTGCTGCCTTCCGGGTGACGGCATTGGGCCCGAGGTTATTGCCGAGGGCAAGAAAGTGCTGGCTGCCGTGGGAAAGCGTGCTGGCGTCGAGTTTGCCTTCGAAGACCATCTAATCGGCGGCGCGGCGATTGATGCGTGTGGTGATCCGTTGCCTACCGAAACTCTTGCGGCGGCGAAGGCGTCTGACGCGGTGTTGCTGGCATCCGTAGGTGGCCCTAAGTGGGATTCGACTGATCCGACGGCTCCGCGTCCCGAACAAGGCCTGCTGCGCATCCGCAAGGAGCTCGGCCTCTATACCAACCTTCGTCCCGTCAAGATCTACGATGCACTGGCCGGCGCGTCGACGCTTCGCCCCGAGATCATCAAGGGCGTTGACATGGTGCTCGTCCGCGAACTCACCGGTGGTATTTACTTTGGCAAGCACGAGCGCTTCTACGATGAGAGCGGTGCGGGCGCCAGCGGTACTGCCGGCCAGCGCGCGGTCGACGTGATGGAGTACCGCGAGTACGAGATCGAGCGCATTGCTCGTCGGGCGTTCGAAGCGGCTCGCAAGCGTCGCGGTAAGGTGACGAGCGTGGATAAGCGCAACGTGCTGGAGACGAGCCGCATGTGGCGCGAGATCGTGCATCGCGTGCATGATGGGGAGTACTCCGATGTGCAGCTCGAGGACCTGCTCGTCGACAACGCCGCCATGCAACTCATCAACCGACCGGCGGACTTTGACGTCGTGGTGACGGAGAACATGTTCGGCGATATCTTGTCCGACGAGGCGGCGCAGATTACGGGCTCACTCGGCATGCTCGCCTCTGCCTCGCTGGGCGATGGCGTGTCGCTGTTCGAGCCGAGCGCCGGCAGCGCGCCCGATATCGCGGGGCTCGGCATCGCCAACCCGCTCGCGCAGATTCTCTCCGCGGCAATGTTGCTCACCTATGCGCTCGACATGGGCGAGCAGGCGGCTTGGATTGAAAATGCCGTGGCACGTGTGCTCGACGAAGGCTGGCGCACCCGCGACATCGCCGATGCCAACACCCCGGCCGACAAAATCCTCGGCACCGCGGCAATGGGAGACAAGGTCGTCGCCGCGCTGTAGTGCTTGCCGTCAAACATCTCAATCTGTAACATCTGGACGGCAAAAAAGCTCCTAACTGTTACAGATTGAGATTTTCGGTTTCGTTATCGTGGTTAATCTCGATCTGTAACATCTAGCCGAGTATTTGGGCTCTAACTGTTACAGATTGAGACAAACCGGCAGAACGGCCTGGGCAAGCCGGTCAAAACCACCACAAAGGTGCCTGTCCCCTTTGTGGTGGTTTTGGCTTGTTACCAGGGAGTCTTGCCGAATGAGGACTCGATGGCGTCGTGGCGTTTGAGCTCGCGGCGCATGGTTTGCGAGTTGAGCCAGGCTGCTTGCCAGCCGCGGATGGGGTAGCGCGTCTCGTCGAGTTCAAACTGCGTATAGCCGCAGGCATTGATAATCGTCGTTCCGCATGCGTGCTGCCGCTCGCGCTGGAAATCGCAACCGTAGCATTGGTGCACATGCCCGTGCACCATGTAGTCGGCCCCCCAGGACTCAAGCGCCGTGTTAAAGCATTCGAACCCTCGATGTGGCAGATCGTCCAGATCGCCCATGCCGGCGGCGGGGGCGTGGGTAAGCAGGATGTCGCAGCCGCCGACCATCCTGACTTTGCGGGAAAGCTTACGCACGCGCTTGGCCATCTCGCGCTCGGTGTACATGTTGGCCCCGTCGCGATAACGCATGGACCCGCCAAGGCCCGCAATGCGAATCCCTCGGTACGTGTACACGCTGTCTTCCACGCAGATGCATCCTCCCGGCGCATGGCGTGCGTAACGATCGTCGTGGTTGCCGCGTACGTAGATGAGCGGTTTGTTGATGACGGTGACCAAAAACTCAAGATAGTCTGGGTCCAGGTCGCCGGCGGACAAAATCAGGTCGACACCCTCAAAGCGCTCCTTGCGAAAGCACTCCCAAAGGCATCGCTCTTCGGTATCGGCTATGGCAAGGATCTTCATAGGGCGGTGACTCCCGGCTCGTCGTCGAGCTGCGGAATGGTGCCCACCACGTTGTCGGCCAGCCAGTCCATCTCGACGATCTGCGTACTCGGCAGCGGGGGGAAGCCCTCGATCTGCACCACTCCGTCTTGGCTGTGGAGCTCGCCGCCAAAGGGGTTGATGGAGCCCTCGACGATGCCGTTGCGGAGCAGTTGGACGAGCTTGCGCGTCTGATAGGGCAGGCCCGGAGCGTAGCGAATATCGATGACGCCCGAGTTCATGCCGTACCAGTAGTTGACGGCGCGCACTTGGTTGTCATCGCTGGTTTCGTCCCACGTACCGTGCAGTAGGCTGCGCACGATGAGCTCGTAGTAGCGGCCCCAATTCCATACCGGCATGGCGATGCCGGCGACCTTGCCGTCGACCATGCGGTGGAGTCCGTAGGCCGTGGGGTCCACCAGCGACTTTGACATGTCGGCGCCGGTCATGACGCTCACGCCCTCGCGGCACATGGCCTCGGCAAGACCGCCGGCGGGCACATCGCCCCAGGTGAGGATTACCTGGGCACGCGGGTCGAGCAGCGATGCGCCAATGGCAAAGGCGTTAATCTCGCTGAGCGCGCCGGATGCGAAGACCGACGCATGGTAGCCGATACGGTGGTTATCCGCCATGCTGGCGGCGAGGGCGCCCAGCAGGAATTTGGCCTCGTACATCTTGCCAAAATACGAGCGGACGCTTTGATGGGGGAGGCCAATGGAACAGTTGAGGAACCGTACCTGGGGATACTCGACGGCTGCCCTGAGCGTGTATTCCATCAGGCGGTGCGAAGTCGAGAAGATTACCTTGGCCCCATGTTTGACGGCGGTCTCCACGGCGGCGTAGAACACGTCCGGATCGTGGCAGTCCTCGAATGCCTCGGTACGCACGATGCCGCCAAAGTGCTCGTCGAGATACTGGCGCCCTTGATCGTGCAGGCTGTCCCAGCTCGATGTAGCGCAGGGAAATTCGTGGATGAAGGCGATGCGCAGAGGATTGGCCGCCGAGTAGACGGTCTTGCCCATAAAGAAGTTGAGGACGCCGGAGGTCGACTTGGCGGGCGCCTCTTCCTCATCGACGTTCGGTGCTTCGACAAGATCGACCTTGTCCTCGTCGCTTTTGCCGGCAATGACCAACTCGCGCCAAATCTTGCACAGGCGGTTTACGACGATATCGGTCGGCGTATCCAGCAGACGGTCCTGGTTGTACACGTTGAGATAGACGAGCATGGCGTCGGCGGGCGTAATGTCCAGATGGTCGCCGCCGGCGCGAAGGTAGGCGCGCTTAAAGAGTAAGAAGGTATGGCGCAGGTAGTCGACCTTTTTCTGCGGCCACTTTTCGACGAGGTCTTGGCCGAGCATTTTGGCGAGCGTTTCGTAGCTCCCCTCGCGCGAGAACTCAATCTCGTATAGGGGGCAGACGTACCAAAATGCGCAAAACTCGCCGTAGAGGCGGCTTTCAACGGAATCCCATTTACCGGGATAGAGACGGGTGACCTTGGCCGAGACCGTCGGGGCGTCCAGGAATTTGAGGACACTGACGCGCTTGTTGCCCTCTTGGACGTAGAACCGGTGCATGAACTCAGTGACGATGATGGGGTCGCGATAGCCCTCGGTCACCTGAATGTCGTAGAGGTTGGACCACTTGCGGGCAAACTCGGTGTTAAACGGCAGCAGGGGCATAAAGTTGCACGAAAAGGCAGACTGGCGGCCCTTGGTAACCGTGCCGACGACCATCTCGAGCGGAATGTCCCTCAGGCCGATGTTCTCTCGTTGACCACAGGGGAGCTGAGCCACAAGGCTATCGAGGTCCGTAAGATACGGATGCTCACTTTGGCTGATGGCGCGACGACGTCCCTGCTCGCCGCGCTTGCGTGCTTGACGATAGGCCTCTTCCATGGATTCGCTCCTTTAGTCGTTTAAACAACGATATAAACCATGGTACCACGATGCGAAACCACCATAAAGGTGCCTGTCCCCTTTGTGGCAGGTTAGGCGATGATGGGGGCGATGGCGCGGATGCAGGCGTCGGCTGCCGTAAAGGTGGTGCTGTCGTCGCTGACGATAAAGATGATCTTGCCCTTGATGCCAAAGTCGCCGATCTCGCTAAAGAGCACGTAGGGGTCCTTGTCAAAGCCTGAGATGGGCGAGACGGCTGCCTTGGTGGCGCTTGTGAGTTCGTCTGCCAGCGCATCGAGCGAAGCCCACTTAGACGTGTCCTTTACGGCAACGGGCACGGCCACGCGCCCAAAGGGCATCAGGTGCACGAGCGTGTTCTTGGAGATGTTTGAGTTGGGGACGATGATGGTCTGCCCGCAGGCGTCCTCGATGGTGGTATGGCGCCAGGTGATGTCTTGGACCACGCCCGATACGCCGCCGACCTCGATATTGTCGCCGGGCTTGATGATGCCCATAAAGGTCACCTGCATACCGCCGATGAGGTTCGAAAGCGTGTCCTGAAAGCCGAGCGAGATGGCGATGCCGCCGACGCCAAGAGCGGCGACGAGGGCGTTTGCATTAATGCCAAAGCAGTTGTCGAGGATAAAACTGCCGCCGATCATCCAGATGACGGCGCGCGCGATGTTGATGAAGATGCTCGATGCAGGGAGCGGGTTGTCGTCGCGGTTGAGCAGATGGTGCAGGGTCTTGGACGCGACTTTGGCGGCAACGGCAGTGCCCAAGGCCAAGATGCCGGCCCAGATGATGTTGTGGACCCATCGCTGCGCAAAGAAATGAAGAATCGGCTCAAACAATTCCATGTAGGGAAACCTCCTAATGATCGTCCAACCATGATACCCACCAAAAAGCCCGTCCGATCACATTCGGGCGGGCTTCTGTGCTCGATATAAGGTTTGCGAGGTGTGGGCAGCGAGGCCCGGCGTCTGGATTAGCGGCGGCGTTTCCAGATGATGCCGAGGACGATGATGACGATGCCGCCGATGAGGCATGCGCCGACCATGGCCAGCGTGCGGTCTCCCGTTGCGGCGAGCTTGCCGGTCGTCTTCTTGGTGATGACCGTCGTTGCCGTCTTAGACGAGGGTTCGGGCGTCGGGACCGGCGTGGGCGCGGGGTTTTCGGCGGAGCCAAAGCTGATGGTGCCCGCGAGCGAGGCCATCTTGCTCTCCCAGTCGTTTTGGCTGATCAGTGTCCTCAGCGCTGCTTCGCACGTGCCCCACTCGGTGTGCTTGGCAGCGTTTGCGAAGGTGGGGAAGTCAGCCGTATTGGTGATGATGTAGTTGTTGGTGGCGACGGTATAGGTCTTGGCGGGGTCGAGCGCGGTGCCGTCCTTGGTAAGCGTGGCGCTCACGATGCGCTTGCCCTCGGGCTGCATCCAGTCGATTGTCACGTTGACGCCGCCGAAGGAAAGGACGCTGCCGGAGTCATTGGGCATCTTGTACTCGTCTTGCGCCTCCTGCTCGGTGTGGCCCTCTGCCACATAGGCTTGTTGCAGCTCGTAGATGTCGTTGCATTTGTTACTGATCTCCAGCGAGTGCTCAAGTGCGGCGAGGAAGTCCGCACCGGTCATGGTCCAAGTCTCGACGGTGTTGCCGTAGGGCGAGATGGCGATGACGTTGCCGGCGGTCACGTCTCCCGCCGCGATGCCGCCGCGGATGCCACCCGCGTTTTCGATGGCAAGGTCCGCGCCCGTCAGGTTAAGATAGGAGCCACAGATCACGTGGCCGATGGTCTGCTCCTTGGTGGTGTCTCCCGCTTTGCTGGGGCGGAAATCGGTAGTGCGCACCATTTCCCAGCCGTGCGTACCCTCGGCATTCTCGCCGTAGAAATAGTTAGTGGCGGATGTGCCGAGGACCTTGTTCGATTCCTTTTTAAAGGCCTCGTCGAGCGGCTTGATCTTGTTGCGGACGCCTTCAAGGCAGCTTTTGTAGTCGGAGCCCTTGTTCGGGTCGGCCAAAAGGTCGCTGACGTCCTTGGCGGTGTAGAGCTTCTCGATGCTTTCGTCTGCGGGTAGCGTAATCTCGTCATCGTCGGTTGCCTCGGTGCCCTTGGTGTTGTACCCATAGGGGATGGAAAGCAGTCCCACCTCGGCAAAGGCGCTGCCGGCCTCGACGACGCGGACCGGCTTGCCATCGGCGCCCGTTACGTTTTCATCCAGGTTGATGTGCTCGTGGCCTGCGATCAGGGCATCGAGGCCTTTGAGCTGCGCGGCAAAGGTCTTGGCGTTGAGCGTATGCGCGATGCAGACAACAACATCGCAGCCTTGGTCCTCGCGCAGTCGCTTGGCCTCGGCATTGATGGCGCCGGCGGCACTCGAGAAGCTGGTGCCCGTGACCAGGTCCGCGCGCAGCGAGGAACCCAACGACTCGTCCATAGCGCCCACGACGCCGACTTTGATCTGGTAGTTAAACGTTGAGGTGCCCTCGTTGTCCTTCCAGGTGCGGCTGAGCGTCCTGGTGATGCTTGAGCTCCATACGCCGTTCGAGGACGTTGCGTTTGCGCAGAGCATGGCGAAGGGCGAGCTGGTGGTGCTATAGCCGGTCATGGTACGAAGCTTGTCCGCACCATAGCTCCAGTCATGGTTACCCGGTGTGGTCGCGTCGTAACCGTCAGCATAGAAGGTGTCCATGAGCTCGGCGATGCTCTTGCCCTCGCTCATGGTGGCAAAGGATTGCCCGTGGAAGGTGTCGCCCGCGTCGAGCAAAAGATCGGGGGCGTTGCTCTGGGCGCTATAGAGGACTGCCAGTCCGTCGAAGCCGACAGTACCGGTGCCCTTGCTTGCGTCGTAGTCGTACTTGTAGCTGCCGTGGATATCGTTGGTGTGCATCACGGTCACGTTGCCGTTGATTGTCTGGGGCAGATCGCCCGCAAGGGCGAGGCTGGGTGCGCCAGTGAGCACGCCGGCAAGCAGCGCGGCGGTTAACGCAAGGCGGGGGAGGAGTCTTTTCATGGCAGTCTCCTTAGTCCTTAACCAGAATGCCTGGTTGAATATCGCCAATATCGACATGATATGCCAAAACCACCACGAAAGTGCCTGTCCCCTTCGTGGTGGTTTTGACGTTTGCGCAGATAAAACCTGCCAAAATAAACCTGTCCCTTTTTGGCAGGTGTTAGCTCAGCAGCATGCGGTCGTTGGCGAGCTCGCCGCCCGAGACCTCCTCGAACTTCTGGAGTAGGTCGGCCACGGTGAGCGACTTCTTCTCGTCGCCCGCCACGTCGTAGATCACATGGCCCTCGTGCATCATGATCAGACGGTTGCCCAGACGGATGGCGTCGTTCATGTTGTGCGTGACCATTAGCGTGGTCAGGTGGTTCTCGTCGACGATCTCCTCGGTCAGGTTGAGCACCTTAGAGGCCGTCTTGGGGTCGAGGGCCGCGGTGTGCTCGTCGAGCAGCAGCAGACGCGGCTTGGTGAGCGTGGCCATGAGCAGGGTGAGCGCCTGACGCTGACCCCCCGACAGCAGGCCGACCTTGGCGTTGAGGCGCGTGTCCAGACCGAGGTCCAGGCGCTTGAGCAGCTCAACGTACTCGTCCTTCTCTGCCTTGGTGACGCCCCACGAAAGACCGCGACGCTGACCGCGACGCTTGGCGAGGGCCAGGTTCTCGGCAATCTGCATGTCCGCCGCGGTGCCGCGCATGGGATCCTGGAACACACGGCCCAGGTACTTGGCGCGCTGCGACTCGCTCAGACGCGAGATATCGTTGCCGTCGAGCTCGATAACGCCCGAATCGAGCGGATACACGCCGGCGATCATGTTGAGTAGGGTGGACTTGCCGGCGCCGTTGCCGCCAATCACCGTTACAAAGTCGCCGTCGTTGAGGGTAAGGTCGACACCGGTGAGCGCGCGCTTCTCGGTGACGGTACCCTTGTTAAAGGTCTTCTTGACGTGCGAGAGCTTAAGCATCTGCCTCATCTCCCTTCGTGTAGGAGCTGCGGAGTTTGTAGCGCTCCCAGACCACGGGGACGCACAGGGCCACGGCGACAATCACGGCGGAGAGCAGCTTCATGTCGTTGGCGTCCATGCCCAGTTGCAGCACGATGGCGCGGATGAGGAAGTAAACCACGGAGCCAAAGACGGCAGAGGCCAGACGGACGGAGAACTGCGTCAGGCCGCCGGGCAGCAGACGACCGAGCACCTCGCCGATGACGATGGCAGCAAGGCCGATGACGATGGCGCCGGTGCCCATGCCAATGTCAGCGTACTTCTGGCTCTGGCAGATGAGCGCGCCGGCAAGGCCGATGAGGGCGTTGGAGAGCACGAGGGCGATCATCTTGGTGGTGTTGGTGTTAACGCCCAGGGCGCGAATCATGTACTCGTTGTTGCCGGTGGCACGCAGCGCCGAGCCGATCTCGGTGCCAAAGAACCAGTACAGGATGGCAACGATCGCCACGGCCAAAATGATGCCCAGGATAATGGCAACGGTGGACTGCGGTAGGCCGGTCATGTTGCTGACGGACGAGAAGATGGTGCCCTTGGCAAGGATGGGCGTGTTGGACTTGCCCATGATGCGCAGGTTGATGGACCACAGACTGATCTGCGTAAGAATTCCGGCGAGGATCGCGGGGATCTCGAAGACCGTGGTTAGGATGCCCGTGACGGCGCCCGCGATGGCGCCGGCGCACATACCGGCCAAAACAGCGAGCAGCGGGTCGACGTTATTGTTGACGATGAGCACGGCGCAGACGCAGCCGCCGAGGGCAAAGCTGCCGTCGCAAGTCATATCGGGGATGTCGAGCAGGCGGAACGTGATAAACACGCCAAGCACCATAATGCCCCAGAGGACGCCCTGCGAAACGGCGCCCTGCAATGCAATGAGCATGCTTCATACCTCCTAGAATTGGGTGGACACGTGAGTCACCATGATAGCGGTAACCATGCATAAAAGAGTTGCGGACAGACGTTTTGTCTCATCCGAAACAAGCAGGGCGAACGCCGGTCTTTGGCGTTCGCCCCTGTGGCTCAGATATTGAATAACACAGCAACGGCGCGAGCACGGGCTCTAGACGCATCGCCGCGCATGCCGCTACTCGTCCAGAGCGGAGAGGTCGATGCCCAGCGCCTCGGCCATCTCGTCGTTCTTGACGACGACCAGGTCCTTGCTCGAGAGGTGCTTGATAGCCATATCCTCGGGCTTGGCCTCGCCCTTCAGGATCTTGACGGCCATCTCGCCCGCAGCGTAGCCCAGGTCCTCGTAGTTGATGGAGAGGGTGAACAGGCCGCCGGCCATGCACATGCCTTCCTCGCCGGTCACGAAGGGAAGCTTGTTCTCCTTGCAGATCTGGCCGACCTGCGAGGCGCCCGCGGCGATGGTGTTGTCGGTGGGCGAGTACAGCGCATCGACCTTGCCCACGGCAGACTCGACGACGGACTGGATCTCGTTGGAGCTCGAGACGGTGAAGTCGGTGTACTCGAGGCCCAGCTTGTCGAGCTCCTTCTTGGCGGCCTTGATCTGGACGTCGGAGTTGGACTCGGCGGTGCAGTAGAGCAGGCCGACCTTCTTAACGTCGGGCAGGACCTTCTGCATCATCTCGAGCTGCTCGGCGACCGGGGTGAGATCGGAAGCGCCCGTGACGTTGGTGCCGGGCTTGTCGTTGTCCTGGACCAGGCCGGAAGCGGCGTAGTCGGTGATGGCGCAGCCAACGATGGGGATGTCAGCGGTGGCGCCGGCGGCAGCCTGCGCGGCGGGCGTAGCGATGGCATAGATCAGGTCGACGCCGTCGCCTACGAACTTGTCGGCAATGGACTTACACGTGGACTGGTCGTTCTGGGCGTTCTTCTGGTCGATCTTGACCTTGAGGCCGCTCTCCTTGATGGCCTTGACAAAGCCGTCGTTGGCGGCATCGAGTGCGGAGTGCTCGGTGAGCTGCAGAACGCCGACGGTGTAGTCGGAACCGGCGGCAGCGGAGCCGGAACCAGAGTTGCCGCCGCATCCGGCGAGCGGAGCGAGCGCGAGCAGGCCAGCGGAGACAAGAAGGCTCCTGCGGCTGATGGTGATGTCCTTCATATCATTACCCCCAGTATAAAAATGGCTGGAAACACTGCACTGGGAAAAAGTGCAAGTGGAACTATAGTAACGCGGATGTCCATTTTTACAACATCTGGGCGGGTTATTTAATAGGGAATTGCGCGGACGGCGGAATCGGCCGATGGACGGTGGCGGTTAGGCGGCGGGCGCGGGCCGCTCGCCCTCGTCCAGGGCGGCGAAGAGCTTTTTGCCGTCGAGTAGGCGCGTGCAGACGTTCCTCATGCGGCTGACCTCTACGGTGCGTAGGGTGTCATCGATGACCCGGTCGTCGTGGACGGTGCCCAGCAGATATGAGATCCCATCTCGCTGCCTGATGGCAAACGGCTGTATGGTCATCCGAATTGCCTCGTCCGCGCCGTGCGGCCCGATGCCCAAGAGGTCAAAACTCACAGAAGTACCTTGGTCTATAGCCTGCTCGATAAGCTCGCAGGCGTCGATGCGCGTAGCGGGCGGCTTGGCGCCTTTGGCGGGTGCGTTGGAGATGACCGGTGCCGGCTCGGGCGCATTGAGGTAGCCGCGAACGTCGACACTCGCCATGTCGACAAGGTGCCTGGCCATGCGCTTTCTGATCGCGACAGGCGTGGAGCGGTTTCGCATGACCATGCCGTGCAGACGAACGATCTCCTCGTCCGTGAGCGGGCGAGTGAGCAGGCGGTAGCCCACGCCGCGCTTGTATTCGATTTCGTATCCGGCGCGGCGTAGTGCGGAAATGGCGGTATAGATACTGCGGCGTGCTGCCGAGATGGGCATCTGGGCGGGGTTATCGGGATGGGCGAGATGCTCGGCCAGCTCATCGGGAAGCAGGGCCTTGTCCTCGCCGGTGTGGTCGCTTAGGACCTGCAGGATTCGCACGGCGCGATAAGCGGCAAGCGAAGCGGCTCCCCTGGTGGTTGCCCCGTAGTTTTCAACAGCGATTTCGGTCATGGCGCCCACATCCTTTCCGTTCCCGGGCGATGGCGGCTTTGAGCCTAGGGTGTCGCGTCCGACCGAGAACGCCTGACGTCTTGGACGGTCGGTCTGAGCCGGCGAACGGCGGGTCGAGTTTTCAACAGCCCTGTCCAACTGACCAAAAGCTTGCCAAAAGCTTGACGGATGCTGTTGAAAAAAGCGCCCCTCGGCTGTTGCCGAGAGGCGCTGGCGCGGTGCGGTGCAGCACACGAGGAAGTGCGGCGATTAGAAAT
Source organism: uncultured Collinsella sp. (assembly GCA_934654585.1). Taxonomy (GTDB): domain Bacteria; phylum Actinomycetota; class Coriobacteriia; order Coriobacteriales; family Coriobacteriaceae; genus Collinsella. Next base: position 35,611 of record CAKUGF010000008.1, read on the forward strand.
CGGCGTTGCCCACGGTGCGGGGATGCGGCAGGACGTCGCGGATGTTGCCCACGCCCGTCAGGTACATGACCAGGCGCTCGAAGCCCAGGCCGTAGCCGGCGTGCTTGCAGGAGCCGTAGCGGCGCAGGTCCAGATAGTACTTGTACTGCTCGGGGGCCATGCCCAGGTCCTTGATGCGACCCTCGAGCAGATCCAGGCGCTCCTCGCGCTGGGAGCCGCCGATGATCTCGCCGATGCCCGGCACCAGGCAGTCGGCGGCGGCGACGGTCTTGCCGTCGTCGTTCATGCGCATGTAGAAGGCCTTGATCTCGGCAGGGTAGTCGGTCACGAAGGTCGGGCGCTTAAAGTGCTCCTCGGTCAGGAAGCGCTCGTGCTCGGTCTGCAGGTCGATGCCCCAGCTGACGGGGTAGTCAAACTTGTGGCCGGCGGCGACGGCCTGCTCCAGGATCTCGACTGCCTCGGTGTAGGTGACGCGGGCAAAGTCGGAGTTTGCCACGTGGTTCAGCCGCTCGATGAGACCCTTGTCCACAAACTTGTTGAGCATGTTGAGCTCGTCGGGGCAGGTGGCCATGACGTCCTTGAGCACGTACTTGAGCATGGCCTCGGCGTTATCCATGTAGTCGTTGAGGTCGGCGAAGGCCATCTCGGGCTCGATCATCCAAAACTCGGCGGCATGGCGCGTGGTGTTGGAGTTCTCGGCGCGGAAGGTGGGACCAAAGGTGTACACGTCGCCAAAGGCCATGGCGAAGTTCTCGGCGTTGAGCTGGCCGGATACGGTAAGGCTCGCGTGCTTGCCAAAGAAGTCCTGGCTCCAGTCGACCTCGCCGGCCTCGGTGAGAGGCGGGTTTTTGGGGTCGAGCGTGGTCACGCGGAACATCTCGCCGGCACCCTCGCAGTCACTCGTGGTGATGATGGGGGTGTTGACGTAGACAAAGCCCTGCTCCTGGAAGAAGCGGTGGATGGCAGCCGCGGCGACGGAGCGAATACGGAACACGGCACGGAAGAGGTTGGTGCGCGGGCGCAGGTGCTGCTGGGTGCGCAGGAACTCGACGGTGGCGCGCTTCTTCTGCAGCGGGTAGTCCGGAGCGCTCGTGCCCTCGACCACGATGGAGGCGGCAGTGAGCTCGAAGGGCTGGGGAGCGTCGGGCGTCAGCTTGACGGTGCCGGTGCAGATGAGGGCGGCCGAGACGTTTTGGTGGGCGATCTCGTCGTAGTTGTCGAGTGCCTCGCGGTTCATGACGACCTGCAGGTCGCGGAAGCAGCTGCCGTCGTTGAGCGTAACGAAGCCAAAGTTCTTCATGTCGCGGACGGACTTGACCCAGCCGGCGACGGTGACGGTCTGGCCGCCGAGCGACTCGGCATCGGCATAGAGCTGCGCGATTTTGGTGCGGTTCACGTATCCTCCCATAACGGTTGTACGGATTATTTCCAAACAGTTAACCATTCTAACCCGCGAGCGGGGGCGTAGCAAAACGGCAGACGCGATGTATGGGCGTGGCGTGGGCGCCGTGCGGGTGCGGGCTTTACGTTGTCTAGTGCCCGCAGATGGCTTGGCGGATGAGGGCTGCGTAGGTGTCGATTCCCGCCTGGGTGAGGTGCGTGCCGTCGTCGACGAGGTATTCGCTGTGGCCCTCGGAGGCGCCGTTCCAGTCGATGACGCCGGCGTTGTCGTTTTGGGCGCACACATCGCGGATCGTCTGGTTGTTGCGGTCCTGCAGCTCGAGCGGCACGCGCACGGTCACAAAGTAGATGGGCTTGCCGCCCACGGCATTGATCACGTCTTGCACCTGCTGCGGGTCGCGGATCAGTCCGTTAGTGCCAAGCGCACAGATGACCACGCTCGGGTCGTAGTTGGCGCTGTCCTGTGCATAGACATCCTGGAAGGTGTAGAACTGGCGGCTCACCACGCCGTCGATGTACGCGTTGGGAAGCGCGGCCTGAATACCGGACTGTGCGCCCGCAGTGACCGAGTCGCCGATCATCAGCACGCGGGCATCGCAGGTTCCGGTCGCCTCGTCGTAGGCAAAGCTCTTCCAGTCCAAGTTCTTGGGAACCTTTTCGGCGATGGGACCCTCTTTGGGCTTTTGCTGAGCGGCGTCGCTGGGCTGAGCGTTTTGGTCGGATGTTGCCTTGGCATCCTTATCGCTGTCGCTGCTGTCCATGGGCGAGGCGGCATTCTGGGCAAGCTCGGGACGGAGCTGCTCGGCGCGGGCGGTGGCGATGCCCGTCCAGTCGAGCGGTGCGAAGGCGAGTGCGAGGGCGCATGCAGCGCCAAGTGCGGGAAGTGCCATGGCGGGCGAAAGGACGCGCTTCTTTGCCGTGTCATTCTGCTGGGCCGGCTTGCGTGACCAGGGGCGTTCGACCAAACGATAGAAGACCTCGGCCACCGCAAGGATCATCACAAGCTGTAGCGCCTGCTCCCACCAGGCGATGCGAGTGGTGCGGGTTGCGGGGTTCATGAGAAGCAACAGGGGATAATGCACCAGATAGATCGAGAACGAGCGCTGTCCCAGCCAGATAAGCGGCTTGACCGACAGCAGGCGGCGCACGACGCATTCCGTGTTCTGCGCACAGATGATAAGGAGCCCGGTGAGCAGGGCGAGCAGCAAAAAGCCGCCGCGGTAGAGCAGAGGGTTCTCGCCGGTCAGCGTGAACGCGCCGGCCACAACGGCAACGAGCCACACGATGGAGACTACGTTAACCTTCGAGATACCCTTGCTGGTGCCGGGGGTGGGGATGTTGCCGCTCAGTATCTCGCGCAGACGCGGCGCGGCGATGGCGGCCAAGGCTCCGCACAAAAGCTCGGCGGCGCGGGCGTCGGTTCCGTAGTAGACGCGCGATGTGTCAGCGGCGGGGTTAAACATGAGGGCCATCGCCGCCGCCGATGCGAGCGCGAGCGTGACCGTGACGCCGATGGCGGTGTTGCGCGAGCGGGTCTTGCTACAGAGCACCATAAGGATGAGCGGCCATACCAGATAGAACTGCATAGTGACGCCGCAGAACCACAAATGCGTGAGCGGCGAGGGGAGTCCCGCGGCGGCAAAATACGAGACGTTGCGGAAGATGTAGAACCAGTTGCTCAAAAAGAGCGCCGACGGCAGGGCGTCCTGCTGCACCTTAGGGAGTAGGCTCGGGGCCGCGATGTAGGTGACGACGGCGGCAAGCGCGATGGTCACAAGAATCGGCGGCATCATGCGCGCAATGCGGCGGGTGAGGTAGCGCGGATACGAGAACCCGTCGCGCGCCGTTGCTCGCATAATGCTTTTGGTGGCGAGATAGCCACTCAGCGTAAAGAAGAGTGTAACGCCCAAAAAACCGCCGGTCAGGCGGCTGGGGCGAAGGTGATATAGGACGACGCCGGTGATGGCGAGGGCGCGAAACCCGTCGAGTGCGGCGATGCGTTGGCTGCGTTGAGACGCTGCGTGTGCGGCGCCCGTGGGTGTGTTTTGCATCGATCTTTCCTCCAATGTCGACCTAGCAGTCTAGCGCTCTGCGCGGACAAAGGAAGGGGGTTCGCATGGTTGAACAACACGCCGATGGGCGATGCCTCGCCATGCAAAAGCCGCACCTGCGCTGATGCTTAGCTGCCTATGTAGAAACGTTTCAGAATCTCTTCATAAGCAAAAACAACAACACAGACGCGGCAAAGATGCGCAGGGGGTTGACCCTTTGTGCGACGGTGCTCGGCTACTTGGTCTTGGCCACCAACAGCGGATCGCCGAGCTTGACGAGCGGGTTGCCGCCAAGAAGCGTGCCAGATTCGCCGACGTGGTCGATGCTCTTGAGGCGGTCGAGCTCAGAGATGATGACGGTCACGATGTCCTCGTGACCGGCGGCCTTGATAGCGTCGCGGTCGAAGCTGATGAGCGGCTGGCCTGCCTTGACCGTGTCGCCCATCTCGACAAAGCGGGCAAAACCCTTGCCGTTCATTTCCACGGTGCCCAGGCCGACGTGGATGAACACGCGCAGGCCGTCCTCGGTAATCATGCCGATGGAGTGGTTGGTGACGGTGGTGGCGCCGATGCGGCCGTTAGCGGGGGCGTAAATGGTGTCGGTAATGGGTTCGATGCCATAGCCCTGGCCGAGCATGCCCGAGGCGATGGTCTCGTCGGGAATCTCGTCCAGATTGACGAGCACGCCGTTGACGGGGGCGTAGATGACGCCTTCGCGGGTGGCGAAGCTTGCTGCGGGCGGAACGGATGCCTCGCCCGTCGAGGTGAAGGTGGACTTAAGCGAATCGAGCAGACCCATAGTTGCCTCCAACTTAAATAGGCGCATATCGCGCGCTTGGTTTGCCGGAAACGTTTCGTATGCGTTTCGCGGCTTGGTCAACGCCCCTATTCTACGCTGCCCAACGATACCTCTGAACTGGGATTATGTGATATATCAGTTGAAGGGAAACTTATTGCTGGAGTGTTTCTGCGTCCTGCGCCCAACTGGGGTACGCTAAGGTGCGAAAAATGAGTGCGCATAATCTGCGCGAAGGGAGCACATATGATTGTCGAGAATCACGCGCTGTGGGGCGAGGAGCCGACCGAGGAATATCCGGCGACGTTTACCTATTTGGGTGCCGAGCCGCTGCCCGATAAGCCCAATGGCCGCCGCCCGGCCGTGATCATCTGCGGCGGAGGCGGGTTTACGCACATCGCTCCGCATGAGCAGGATCCCGTGGCGTTTGCATTTTTGGATCACGGCTACCAGGCTTTTGTGCTCAATTATGTGACGAGCGCCACGGGCGATGTGAGTTTTCCGCACCCGCAGGCTGATCTCGCCAAGATGGTCGCCACGGTTCGCGCCAACGCCGATGACTGGCATGTCGACCCCAAGCGCGTGTGCGTCGTGGGCTTCTCGGCGGGTGGCATGATCTGCGCCTCGTTGGCAACGCAGTGGAAGACCGGCCCCTTCGCGGGCCTTGCCGGGGCGCGTCCGGAGGATATTCGCCCCGATGCCGTGGTTCTGGGCTATCCGCTGCTCGACCTTGCCTATGTGCGCGACATGCAGACGCGCGACCCGCGCATCGACCTGCGCGTGCCCAAAACCGGCGGCAAGACGGGGCGCGATTTGCTCAACGACTATCTGTCGATGGTGACGGGCGGCGAGGCGACCGACGAACATTTGGCTGACATTTGTCCTACCACGCACGTCTCGCGTCAGGTGCCCCCGACCTTTGTGTGGGGCGTTTCGGACGACAAGACGGCGCCGATCGCGCAGGTCTATCCGTTTGCACAGCGCATGGCCGAGGAAGGCGTCGCCTGCGAGATGCACGTCTTTGACCAGGGCGGCCACGGCCTTTCGCTCGGCAACGCCAACACCGCGGTCGACAACGAGGACAAGCAAGTGGCAGTCCGTCCCTGGATCCGCCTGGCCTTCCGCTTCTTAGGCCGCCACGGCTTCTAGCTCGCGCAGCGCGAGGGTGGATAATCTCCCGTTTTTGGCCTGCTATTCGACTAAAAGTGGGAGATTATCCACTCTCGTGAGGCGAACGTCCGAAAATCCACTCTCGTCGCCTTCCTACCAAACGGTGAACTGGGCGTTCTCCGTATTCCAATGGACATCGCGAACATAGTCTCGTACGCCCGTCGCATCTCGTGCTTCGAACAACTCAAGAATATGAGCATGTTCGTTGTTGGCTTTATTGAGCAGTTTACAAGCCGTCTCTTGGTCGACAGTCTCGTAATCGCGCTTGATAAAGCAGCGCTCGAGCTGCGAAATCATGTCGCGCAGACGGTCATTGCCGCAGCGGTTGAAGTACGTCAGATGAAAGTCTCGCTGAATATCGTCGTACTTACGGATGAGACCGCCTTGGATCGCGAGATCCATAGAGCCGACGAGAAATTTCAGCTGCGTAATGTCATCGTCGGTTAGGTTCGGACAGGAGAGATATGCGGCCTGCCCGTCGAGCGGCCCCATAATCTCAAAGACTTCAACGGCGTTTTGCTGATCGAACCCACGGACGCGGAATCCGCGGCGGGGGAGATTGTCCAGATAGCCGTCGCTTGCGAGCTGGATGAGCGCCTCGCGAACCGGCGTGCGCGACACGCCCATGGCATCGCAGATCGCTTGCTCGCTCAGCCGGTCGCCGGCGGACAACTCGCCGGCGTCAATACGGCTCGAAATATAGTCGTATACGTGGTCCTTCAGGGGCCTTCTGAGCGTTTCCATGAGCTTATGTTCCTTAACTGTATTTTTCTAAGATTTAATACGTTTCGCTTGAATAGCTCAGTTGAAGTATAGAACGACCAGCTAAATCGTGCTACTTTGCGCCAATAAGCAAGAATACGCTTACCGAAGAATATCTACCGTTCATGATTGTATACAATATACAAAACAGGAAAACCGCCCTAAGATAAAGCCATCGAAAGGAAGGCGGGCGCGAAGAAGTCCCGCTCTCTGCTAAGAGATCCAAGGAGGATCATCATGACCAAGTTCAGCCACGTCATCATCCGCCGTCCCGGCAAGTCCCTGAGCAATGGCATCACGAGCGCCCCCGAGCTTGGCCAGCCCATCTACGAGCGCGCCATCGAGGAGCACTACGATTACGAGCATGCGCTCGAGCAGTGCGGCGTGGATGTCTCGGTGCTGCCGGCACTCGAGCAGTATCCCGACAGCTGCTTTGTCGAGGACCCCGCCGTTATCACTCGCTGCGGCGCCATCATTACCAACCCCGGCGCCGATAGCCGCAACGGCGAGAAGGACGAGATCGAGCCGGCTGTCCGTCGCTTCTTTGACGATGAGCACGTCAAGCACATCGTTTCTCCGGGCACGCTCGATGGCGGCGACGTCATGATGGTCGGTGACCATTTCTACGTCGGTCGCTCCGCTCGCACCAACGAAGAGGGCATCCGCCAGTTCTGCGAGATTCTCGAGGGCTGGGGCCTCGAGGGCTCCGAGGTTCCGCTGGAGGAGGTCCTGCACCTCAAGACGGGCGTCAACTACATCGAGGACAACAACATGCTCGTCTCTGGTGAGTTCATCGATAAGCCCGACTTTGCCCAGTACAACAAGATCGTCGTGCCTGAGGACGAGGCTTACGGCGCCAACTGCATCTGGGTCAACGGTACGGTCATCGTTGCCGAGGGCTATCCGACCGTGCTCAAGGCCGTGCAGGATCTGGGCTACAAGACGCTCGTCGTCGACACCTCCGAGTATCGCAAGGTCGACGGCGGCCTCTCTTGCCTGTCACTGCGCTTCTAACGCGATAGCTGTAACGGTCTGATGATCGCTTGACCGATGGCCCGGCACCCGATTCGGGACGTCCGGGCCATCTTTCGCTCGATCACATGATGAAGGGGGTGCACATACAATGGCCTCTAAAGCTCAAAACGACGAGATTATCGACCCTAATGGCCTCGATCTCTTTCGTCTGACCATGATGGTCATTACTGCCAGTATTTGTGGCGGTATCTTTTCGCTTGCCGGCGATATGGCAGCAGGCGGGGCAAATACCGGTGCGGTTATCGTCTCGTGGGGAATTTGCTTTATTGGCGTCTTTGCGCTGATGATGGTGTTCAACGGTTTGTCTCAGGCCCGTCCCGACCTGACCGGCGGCATCTATGCATACGCTGCGGCCGGTTTTGGCGATTACATTGGATTCAACTCCGCCTGGGGCTACTGGATCAGCGCATGTCTTTCCAACGTGAGCTTTGCGCTCTTGTTGTTTAGCGCGCTGGGTTATTTCTTCCCTGCGTTTGGCGCGGGTAACAACCTGCTTTCCATCGTCTGTGCCAGCGTGTTTTTGTGGTTCCTTACCGCCCTTGTGCTTCGTGGCGTTAAGGAGGCTGCGGGCATTAACACGATCGTCACGTTGGCGAAACTGGTGCCGCTGGGACTCTTCGTGCTGAGCATTGTGCTCCTGGGCAAGTTCGACGTCGATATCTTTATGGACAACTTCTGGGGAGAGCCGGCTGGTCCTGGGTTTGGCGAGCAAGTCGTCTCGACCATGATCGCCCTTGTCTGGGTCTTCACGGGCATCGAGGGTGCTGTTGTTATCTCGGGTCGCGCAAAGTACGTGCGTGACGTCGGCCGCTCGACGGCGCTCGGATTTGCGGCTGTGTTCACGCTGTATCTGATTATCTCGATGCTGTCGCTCGGCATTATGCCGCGCGAGGAGATGGCGCAGCTCGCAACGCCCTCCATGGCGGGAATTCTCGAGTGCGCAATCGGTCCAGTTGGCGCTGCCATCGTAAACCTTGGCGTTATCCTTTCGCTGGTTGGCGCACTGCTGGGCTATGTCATCATTGCGTCCGAGACGCCGTTCGAGGCGGCGCGCCAGGGATCCTTCCCTCTGGCGTTTGCCAAGACGAACAAGCACGACGCCCCGGTGGTGACGGTCCTCGTGAGCTCCGGCATCACGCAGCTCTTCTTGATTGTTTCGTATGTGGCGGCGAGCACCTACCAGTTCTTCTATAGCTGCGCAGTCAATACGATCCTAGTTCCGTACGTGTGCTCGGCAGCCTATTACATGGTGATTGGCTGGAAGAACGAGCATCTGGACGGGCCGCATGCGCCAAGCGTCGGCAAGGCGCGCTTCTTCGGCACGCTCGGCTTCATCTACACATTGTTCCTGGTGTGGTCGACGGGTCTCCAGGGCGTTATGATCACGACGATCCTTTTTGCTCCGGCCATTCCCGTTTATATGCTGGGCGAGCGAGGCCGCGGTAAGCCGGTACTTCCGCACCTGCACGACAAGCTGATCGCAGCGGTGGTCATTGTTGTGGCAATCATTTCGCTGTATCTGCACTTTGCCGGCATTGCGCCGATTGTCTAAGGCTATGGCGAGTTTCATTGCTTGGTAAGCCGGCGGGCATCGCGTATCGGTGCTGTTCGGTAATCCATAACTGACGTGGGCCTCAATAACGTGCCTTTGGGAGTGCCCGCCAAGCCCGCGCAGGTAACATTTTGTCGCCAGCGCGGGCATTTTCCCAGCCCTCATTAGTTGCGGTGAAATAGTTCTTGTTTTTGCTGGCTGAAGCCCCAAGCAGGAACTATTCCACCGCAACTTTGTTTTTGATGCCCGGCCCGGAAACCGCATCCCAGTTTTGTCCTTCAAGGTGGGACGCAGTTTCCGGAAGAGGCCTGCTTGGGAAACTGTGTCCCAGTTTGAGTGCGGATTCCGGGATATGGTTTCCGGAACAGGCCTGTTTGGGAAACATCCCGTTTCGAGCTCAAATTCTGGGTCGTAGTTTCCCCGAGGGGTCCCGTTGGGAAACTGCGACCCGGTTCGAGCTTTAATAGCGGGACGTGCTTTCCGCAAGGGCACCGTTTGGGAAACCGCGTCCCGGATCCACCGGGGACGGAGGAGAGCGGATCGTTTTGAGTGGCGGCAGGCTGCTATTTCAGCGTAATGCAGGATGCGAGGAGGTTGCAGTACGTTTCTCCCGTGAAATCATAATTGATCCCAAGCGGGCGGTATCCATCCTGAACATATCCCCAGTAAGGCCCGCCGGACAGCACTACAGTCTTGCCCGATGACGTCTTTCCAATCGTCTTTGAGAAGGCGGTCTCTGCGCCGCGCGGCGATCCATCGGTTGCGTATACCGTAAAGTTCGCTTTCGAGGCAACATCTTGCGCTTTAACGTCATTGGCGGTAAGGGTGTCGGACGTCGTTTCGAATTCCAGCCAATCCATGGGGAACCAGTCGGGGAGGACCATCGTAAAGAAGTCGGTCTCAAACGTCCTTGCCCGCTTTGCCTCTTCGGCCTTCTTCGCCTCTTCTTCCGCCTGGCGCCTTGCCTCCTCCTCGGCCTGCTTAGCCGCAACAGCGTCGTCGCGGCGCTTGGCCGCGGCGGTCGCGAGTGCCTCGGCGTCAATGTTGAAGCCGGCCTTTTTGGCCCCCTTGTCCTCCTCGGCGTACTTCTTCGCCGCGGCTATCTGGTCGTCGGTCACCTCGGCCGCCTCGACCGGCTCTAGTGCCACGTCGCCCGCGTCGACGGCCTTCTTCCCGTCTGCCTTCTCGCCCAGCTTGATGCTGAGCTTCTCGTCGGGGACGGCGTAGACCGTGCCGTCGGCCGCGATGGGGGAGGCGGCGACCTCCACCTTGTAGCTGCCGCGGCGGAGCTCGACGCCCTCGCCGTCGCTGTCCACGTAGCGCACGGCGTCGACCTTCTCGCCGCGCTCCTCCTTGCCCGTGATGTGAACCGGCAGCCTGCTCGCGCCGGCCGAGGTGTCCCAGCCCTGGGCCGAGACGCTGAAGCGCACGGCGTGCTTGGCCGCGAGCGCCTCCTGCTCTGCCGCCTCCCGTGCCTGCTCGGGGGCGTAGACGCCGAAGTAGTAGCCGGCGCCGCCTCCCGCGGCGAGCAGCGCGGCCACGACGGCGGCGATCACGAGGGGCTTCTTCGAGCACTTGGCCTTGGCCGGCGCCGGCGCAGCCTCATTGGCTGGTGCGTTTATGCCCACGGCCGGCATCTCGTCCGTTGGGGCCGCTGCGCCGTCAGGCTGCGCTTCGACTGGGGCTTCATATTCGGCGGCGACGGGCTCTCCGCACACGGGGCAGAACTTGGCCCCGTCCTCGATTTTCGATCCGCAATTTCGGCAGAACATGGATTCTCCCCTCGACCGGCACCCGCGCGAAGGCCGGGCGCATTTCCTTCCGTCCTCATGCTAAGGGCGAACGCTCGCCCGTTGTTGCGCAACATTGCCGGACTTCTTGCCTCGGAAACCGCATCCCAGTTTTGTCCTTCAAGGTGGGACGCAGTTTCCGGAAGAGGCCTGCTTGGGAAACTGTGTCCCAGTTTGAGTGCGGATTCCGGGATATGGTTTCCGGAACAGGCCTGTTTGGGAAACATCCCGTTTCGAGCTCAAATTCTGGGTCGTAGTTTCCCCGAGGGGTCCCGTTGGGAAACTGCGACCCGGTTCGAGCTTTAATAGCGGGACGTGCTTTCCGCAAGGGCACCGTTTGGGAAACTGCGCCCCGGAACCCTTCTGCCGGATTGCTTTGGTGCAACGCAACCTGTCCCCCTTGCACCAATATGGCAATTGAACGTCGCCCTGCGTTCGCGCTATCATGCATGGATGCAATTGGTTAGCCATGGCAAACGGTTAGCCAAGGTAAACATGTATGCAACGCCCTGTGGGCGCCGGGGGAGGAACACGGACGTGAGACTCGATACACTCGAGATTGGAAAGGACGCCGTTGTCGCATCGGTGACATCGGACGACCAAGCACTCCGACAACATATTTTGGACATGGGCCTAACGCCGGGCACCGAGGTCACCATGATGAAGTACGCCCCCATGGGCGACCCGCTCGAGATCCGCCTGCGTGGTTACGAGCTGACGCTGCGCAAGGACGACGCCGCGCGCATCGAGCTCGTGGATGTACACGACACCGACACCGGCCCGCGCGTTAACGCCGCAATCGGCACGACGGAGCACCCGGCACTGGGCGAGGGGACGTATTCGCCCCGTGCTGCTAAGACGGCCGTGCCCGAGGGCGCGCCGCTGCATTTTGCCCTCGCCGGTAACCAAAATTGTGGCAAGACCACGCTGTTCAACCAGCTGACGGGCTCCAACCAGCATGTCGGCAACTTTCCCGGCGTGACGGTCGACCGCAAGGACGGCACCATCCGCAATCACCCCGAGGCGAGCGTCACCGACCTTCCCGGTATCTACTCGCTGTCGCCGTACACGGGCGAAGAGATCGTCAGCCGCCAATTCATCCTTGACGAAAACCCCGACGCTATCATCGACATCATCGACGCTACCAACATCGAGCGCAATCTGTACTTGACGCTGCAGCTCATGGAGCTCGACCGCCCCATGGTCATCGCGCTCAACATGATGGACGAGGTGACGGCCAACGGCGGTGCTGTCGACGTCAACCTGCTCGAGAGCCTGCTGGGTGTGCCGGTCGTGCCCATTAGCGCCGCGCGCAACGAGGGCATCGGCGAGCTCGTGGAGCATGCCCTGCATGTGGCACGCTTTCGCGAACGTCCCGGTCGCCTGGACTTCTGCGCGCCCGATGGTCCGGATGGCGGCGCACTGCACCGCTGCATCCACGGCATCGCCAACCTGATCGAGGACCACGCCGTAACGGCCCGCATTCCGGTTCGCTTTGCCGCAACCAAATTGGTTGAGGGCGACGAGCTGGTAACCGAAGCGCTTCACCTGGACCGCAACGAGCTCGATGCTATCGAGCACATCATCACCCAGATGGAGGGCGAGGCCGGCACCGATCGCCTGTCCGCGCTGGCCGACATGCGTTTTAGCTTTATCGGCGACGTGTGCGGGCACTGCGTCGTCAAGCCGCACGAAAGCCGCGAACACGTGCGCTCCGTCAAAATCGACCGCATCCTGACCGGTCGCTATACGGCCATTCCGGCGTTCCTGGTGATCATGGGCTTGGTTTTTTGGCTGACGTTTGGCGTGATTGGTGCGGCACTACAAGGTCTTATGGAGGACGGTGTCGCTGCCGTCATCGCCTCGGCTGACGCGGGCCTCAAGGCGTTCGGCACCAACGACGTGGTGCGCTCGCTCGCCGTCGATGGCGTTCTCACGGGCGTGGGCAGCGTGCTGACCTTCCTGCCGATCATCGTCGTGCTCTTCTTGTTCCTCTCCATTTTGGAAGACTCCGGCTACATGGCACGCGTTGCCTTTGTTATGGATAAGGTCCTGCGTCGTTTTGGTCTGTCTGGCCGAAGCTTTGTGCCGATGCTCGTCGGCTTTGGCTGCACCGTGCCGGCCATTATGTCGACGCGCACGCTGCCGTCCGAGCACGACCGCAAGATGACGGTCATGCTCACACCGTTTATGAGCTGCTCGGCCAAGTTGCCGGTCTACGGCCTGCTATGCGGGGCGTTTTTCCCGCAGGCGACAGTTCCCGCCATGGTCTCGCTCTATCTGATTGGCATTGCGGTCGGTTGCATCGCGGCTTTGGTGCTCAACCGCACGGCATTTAAGGGCGACCCGGTGCCGTTTATCATGGAGCTTCCCAACTATCGCCTGCCAAGCGTCAAGACGACGGTGATGCTGGCATGGGATAAGGCCAAGGACTTTATTACCAAGGCCTTTACCATTATCTTTGCCGCTACGGTGGTCATCTGGTTCCTGCAGACGTTCGATATCCGCTTTAATGTGGTCGCCGATCAGTCACAGAGTCTGCTTGCCGGTCTGGGTAGCATCATCGCGCCGGTGCTGGCGCCGCTCGGCTTCGGTGACTGGCGCGCCTCGACGGCGCTCGTCACCGGACTTATCGCCAAGGAGAGCGTCATCTCGACCCTCACGGTGCTTTTGGGCGCAACGTCGCCCGCGGTGCTGTCAACTATGTTTTCGCCGTTTACCGCTTACGTGTTTCTGGTCTTTACGCTGCTGTACCCGCCCTGTGTGGCGTCCATCGGCGCCGTCAAGAGCGAGCTGGGCGCGCGCTACGCCGTTGCCGTGTTCGCGTTTCAGGTGACGGTCGCCTGGATCGTGGCGTTTGTCGTGCATTCGGCGGGCATATTGCTGGGGTTGGCTTAGCTATTTATTGACGGCGCAACCCCTGTGTATTGAGTTGATTGCGGTCCCGCATCTGTTGCTGACGGATGCGGGACCGTTGCTATATAATCGCCTCCGCTCAAAATGATTGGAGACGTTATATATGAGTCAGGCAAGGCAAGACGGCATCACGCTTAAGCAGTGGCTCCCGCTTATCGGGCTCGCCTGTTGCGCGTTCGTATTCAACACGTCGGAGTTCATGCCCATTGGCCTTCTGACTGATATTGCCGCGTCGTTCTCGCTCACCGAGGCCCAGGCCGGCATCATGATCTCGGTCTATGCCTGGGGCGTCATGCTGCTGTCGTTGCCGCTCATGGTGTTCGCTTCGCGCTTTGAGTTCAAGCGGATGCTGCTGGGCGTGCTTGCCGTGTTCTCGCTGGGCCAGTTCCTGTCCGCCGTGGCGCCGACTTATCCCATCCTGGTCTGCGCGCGCCTGGTGGTCGCTTGCGCACATGCCGTGTTCTGGTCGGTCGCCTCGATCATGGCGTCGCGTCTGGTTGACACTCGCCACGGGGCGCTCGCCATCAGCATGATCGCCACGGGCTCGTCCATCGCGCAGATCTTTGGCTTGCCGATCGGCCGCGCCATCGGGCTGGCCGTGGGCTGGCGCATGACGTTTGCCGCGGTCGGGGCCTTCTCTGCCGCCGCGGTGGTGTACCAAGCCGCGGTGTTCCCGGCTATGCCGGCGGGCGAGCGCTTTACCGTCAAACAGCTGCCCGAGCTGCTCAAGAACCCGTTCCTGATCGCGCTCTACGCGGTCACGGTGTTCATGGCGACCGGCTACTACGCGGGTTACAGCTATATCGAGCCCTTCTTGGCACAGGTCGCGCACGTCGATGCGGGCGCCATCACCATGACACTGACGGCGTTTGGCTGCTCTGGTCTGCTCGGAAGCTGGCTGTTTGGCCGCCTGTTCGATGGACATCGCTTCCCGTTCTTGGCTATCACGCTCTCCGGCGTGCCTGTGGCCCTGCTGCTCATGGGTCCGGTTGCACCGTCGCTCGTCGCCGTTCTCGCTGTTTGCGCGCTATGGGGCTGCTGCTCCACGGCCTTTAACGTGGCGTTTCAGGCCGAGCTCATCAAGTACACGCCGGCAGACTCGTCGGCCGTCGCCATGTCGATCTTCTCGGGCCTGTTCAATCTGGGTATCGGCACGGGCACCGCAATCGGTGGCGCCGTGGTTTCGGGTCCCGGTATCGCTTGGATTGGCTTCGCGGGCGGGGCGATTACCGTCGTGGGCGTCATCCTCGCCATCACCGTACTGTTCCCAGCCATACGCCGCGCCAAGCCCGTCGCCTAATCGCGTCCCCTTATCAGTTGCGGTGGAATAGTTCCTGTTTAAGGCCTCTGAAGGCCCAAGCAGGAACTATTCCACCGCAACTTATTTTGGGGAAGAGGATACAAGCCGGGCATACAATGGATGGCGTTGTGTTGCGCTTACCGGGAGGTTGCTATGTGGGCATACGAGACGACGTTCTATCAGATTTATCCGTTGGGCTTTTGCGGAGCTCCGCGCGAGAATGCCGCGCCCGTTGCCGAGGATGAGCTCGCCCAGGCCACCGATGCCGCCGTCAACCCCGATGCCCCCATCATGAAGATCGCCCGCTGGGCTGACTACCTGCAGAATCTCGGCGTTGGCGCCGTGCTCATCAACCCGCCGCTCGAGTCTGACAGCCACGGCTACGACACGCGCAGCCTGCGCCATATCGACCGCCGCCTGGGTGGCGATGCCGACTTTGCCGCCGTGTGCGAGACGCTGCATGCCCATGGCATCCGCGTGGTGCTCGACGCCGTCTTTAACCACGTGGGCCGCGGCTTTTGGGCCTTCCGCGATGTGCAGGAGCGCAAATGGGATTCGCCGTACAAGGATTGGTTCCACATCAGCTTTGACGGTGACTCGTGCTACGGCGACGGCTTTTGGTACGAGGGCTGGGAGGGCCATTTTGAGCTTGTGAAGCTCAACCTGCAAAATCCCGCCGTGGTCGATTACCTGCTTGAGTCCGTGCGTCGCTGGGCCGAGGTCTTTGGCGTCGACGGCCTGCGTCTGGACGTTGCCTATATGCTCGACCGCGACTTTATGCGCCGCCTGCACGCTTTTACCCACGAGCTCAAGCCCGACTTTGTGCTGATCGGCGAGACACTCCACGGCGACTACAATCAGATCGTCAACGACGAGATGCTCGATTCCTGCACCAACTACGAGTGCTACAAGGGCCTGTATTCCAGCTTTAACTCGGTCAACATGTTCGAGATTGCCCACTCGCTGCATCGCCAGTTTGGCGGCGACCCGTGGTGCATTTATCGCGGCAAGCATCTGCTGTCGTTTGTCGACAACCACGACGTGCCGCGCCTGGCGAGCATTCTCACCGACAAGTCCTGCCTGCGCCCTGCCTATGGCATGCTCTTTGGCATGCCGGGCATCCCGTGCGTCTACTATGGCAGCGAGTGGGGGATTGCCGGCGAAAAGGGCGGCCCCGATGGCGACTGGGCGCTGCGCCCCGCGCTCGACGAGCCCGCACCCAACGAGCTGACGGCGTTTATCACGCAGCTCGCGCGCCTTCGCTCGGCCGACGACACGGCGACCCGTGCTCTCAACTACGGTGCCTATCGCAACGTGGTGATTCAGAACAAGCAGCTGCTGTTCGAGCGCGCCTGCGACGACGCGACGGTGCTCGTGGCGGTGAACGCCGTAAATGAGCCCTACACCTTTGGCGCCGGCGAGTTCAACGGGTCCTTTGTCGACCTGCTTGCAGACGGTGCGCCCATGGTCGAGCTGTCGGGCACGCTTGAGCTTGCACCCTACGAGGTGCGCTATCTGCTGAGGGCCTAGCTCGTGACCACGCCGGATGAGGGATATCAGCATATTGAGCATGGGTTTGACCCCGTGTTTGACGAGCGCTCGCGCGTACTGGTGCTGGGCTCGTTTCCCTCGGTGCTTTCGCGCGCCAATGCCTTTTATTACGGCAACCCTCAGAATCGCTTTTGGCGCGTGATGGCCGCGTGCCTCGGTGTGTCCGTGCCGCCCAACGAGGGCGATCCTTTGGCAAGCGGTGAGCTCGCGACGCTCGATGCCTCGATAGCCGCCAAGCGGGCCATGCTGCTGAACGGCGGCGTGGCCCTGTGGGATGTGATTGAGAGCTGTGACATTAAAGGCTCGAGCGATGCCAGCATTCGCAACGTTGTGCCGGCACATATCGAGCGCATTGCCGGCGCCGCGCCGATCGAGGTCGTTGTTTGCAACGGCGGCACGGCCGGACGGCTCTACAAGCGCTATCTGCAAGAGCGGACGGGGCTGCCCGCCATCGTCCTGCCCTCGACAAGTCCTGCCAATGCCGCCTGGCGCCTAGAGCGTCTTGTTGAGCGTTGGCACGAGGCCGTCGACTGGGCAGTTCGTTAATTTAGATATTTGATTGAGCGCGGCTGCCGAGGTGTCTGATGACGGCATGCCAGATTGGTGCAGGCACGACTGGCGTGGCGCAAGCCGTGCCATCGTCCGTGATGTCCTCGGCATTGCCGCCGCCAAGTCGTTGCGCATGCTCAATCGAGCAGCCCATGCGAATGGCGCCCACCAGCTTGTCCATGGCTTCGGAAAGCGGCCGGCGCAAGAGGCCCATGCGCGGGGAGCGGCGAAGCGCCTCGATGCCGCTGCCACTACAGACGATAACGCCACCGCACCACGACAGATCGCGAAGGTCGCACGCCGCTCGCAGCCGCTCGACGAGCCCGCGTGCTCGCTCGGGGCCACTAACGTCAGCCTGGACGACGACATAGGTGCGCGTTCCTGCGCCACCAAAGCGATCAAATGCCTGTTCAATGGCTGCCATCGCTGCATCATCAAGTACATCCTCGACGGCGAGCACAATGCCATCGGCGGTATCGGCCGCGCTATCGTCATCATTCGCCCCCAAATCAACCGGGCAGGGGAGCGCGGTGCCGGAAAGCTGAGCATATGCCGCGATGGCATCCTGCAAGTCCCAAAGCAAAAACTCAAGATCGGCGCTATTGGGAATGCTGATATACGCGATGGTTTGCAGAGTTTTTGGTACATCGCCGCGCGCGGTCGTCTCCATGCCATTTCCTTTCCGGTTGGTTTCCGTTTAGGTTACACCGTCTGGTGGCGCCCCGCCGCGCTATCCTAGTGCAACCCTTACGAAAGGAATGCCATGCGTCTGCCCATGAACACCTCGCTTGCCACGCTCAAGCCTTCCGGCATCCGCCGAATCAATGCGCTTGCCGCACAGCATCCGGGATGCATTGCGCTTGCGCTTGGTGAGCCCGATTTTCCCACGCCCGACGTGATCAGCGCCGAGGTGACCGTCTCGCTCGACCGCGGCGACACGCACTATCCGCCCAACAACGGCCGTCCCGCCCTGCGCGAGGCACTGTCCAAATATATGGGTGACGCGGGCCTTGCGTTTTCGGCCGACGAGGTCATCCTGACCGACGGTGCGACCGAGGCTCTGTCGGCAACATTCATGGCTATGCTCAACCCCGGCGACGAGGTCATCATCCCCACGCCGGCCTTTGGCCTGTACGAGAGCATCGTCGTGGCCAACCACGCCAAGGCAGTCTTTTTGGATACGGAACCTGCGCAATTCCAGATCGATGAGGAAGCACTGCGCGCTTGCGTAACGCCGGCGACCAAGGCCATTGTCATCTGCTCGCCCAACAACCCCACGGGCTGCATTCTCAACGCAGCGTCACTCGACGCCGTGGCGCGCGTGGCAGAGCAAGCGGGCATCTACGTAGTCTGCGACGACGTCTACAACCGTCTCGTCTATGTGGACGGCTACGAGCGCTTTGCCCAGCGACACCCGGAGCTGCGCGAGCAGACGGTAATTATCGAGAGCTTCTCCAAGCCCTGGGCCATGACGGGCTGGCGCCTGGGCTGGCTCGCAGCCGCGGCCCCCGTCATCGCCGAGATTGCCAAAGCCCACCAATACTTAGTGTCGAGCGCCGTCTCCTTCGAAATGGACGCAGCAGCCCGAGCCCTCACCGTCGACCCAACCCCCATGCTCGAAGTCTACCGAGCCCGCCGCAAACGAGTCCTCGCAGCCTTAGACGCCATGGGCTTGGACGTAGTAGAACCCGCAGGAGCCTTCTACACTTTCCCGAGCATCAAAAAGTTCGGCCTAACAAGCGAGGATTTCTGTATCAAAGCCATCAAAGAAGCCAACGTAGCCCTAGTCCCCGGAAACTGCTTCGGCACCGAAAACCACATCCGCCTAAGCTACTGCGTTTCCGACAAAGACCTGGACGAAGGCCTCCGCCGCCTGTCCACCTTCGTCTCAACTCTATAGCCATCAGGGACCCAACCCATCAGCCCACCGACCTAAGCATTATGAGTGGGGGCGTCGCTCAACGGAAACCCTGGCTGCCCCAAAGTCAACACAGGTCGCGCCGCCAGAGGCCGGGCGCAAGCTTTTCGTAGATTCCGCACGAGCCGAAGAGCACTTAATGTGCTCTTCGTGCGAGCCCAGGACCTGACCGAGCGAAAAGCTTGCGCCCGGCCTCTGGCGGCGCGACCGAGATGGTGGAATTGTGTGCAGCCAGGGTTTCCGTTGACCGACGCCGGGGTCCCCGCCATAATACTTTCGGTTCACGCACGAATCCGCTGCCAGAGACAGCCGGCGCAAACGGGCTTTGCCCGCGAGCTTAATGGGACATCCCGCCAGCCGAGGTGGTCGAGTAGATATGTCTTCTCGCCCCCGTCGCTCATGCAGCGCGGGGGCTTTCTTTTTGGACATGCCCCCGTCACGTCCTTGTGGCGGACCGTGCCCGGAAAGAATTCGAGGAGGTGTAATTCATGCCCCAGCAGTACAAAATCGACAAGGTTGCAGAGATCGAGTCCCGTATCGCCGAGAACGCCGGTCTGTTCGTCGTCAACTACAACGGTCTGACGGTTAAGCAGGCTCAGGAGCTGCGTCATCAGCTTCGCGAGTGCGGCGCCGAGATGAAGGTCTACAAGAACAACCTGGTCAAGATCGCTCTCAAGAACCAGGAGCAGCCCGAGCTCGACGAGATTCTCGCCGGCCCCGTCGCTTATGTGTTCTACGAGACCGAGCCGGTCGAGGCCGCTAAGGCCCTTAAGGACTTCTCTGCTAAGTCCAAGGGCGTCCTTGAGATCAAGGGCGGTATCTCCGACGGCAAGGCCGTTTCCGCTGATGATGTTAAGGCTATCGCCGAGCTGCCCACCAAGGATCAGCTTCTCGGCCAGATTGCCGGTCTCATCTCCGGTTTCGCTCGCGACATCGCTGTCTGCGTCAACGGCGTTTCCTCTGGTCTCGCTCGTTCGATCCAGCAGGTCTCCGAGCAGAAGGCAGCCTAGTCGCTGTTTTCACCCGCGGCGGCAACGCCGCACCCCTGGCGCATTCGCGCCGTGTTTTAACTGATCTCCGTGCATTCGCACGGAAACCGAAAGGACTTAGAAATGGCTAAGCTTACCACCGATGAGATCATCGATGCTCTTAAGGAAATGACCCTTCTCGAGGCTTCCGAGCTCGTCAAGGCTATCGAGGACACCTTCGGCGTTTCCGCCGCTGCTCCTGCCGCCGTTGTCGCCGCTCCCGCTGCTGGCGCTGCTGAGGCCGAGGAGAAGACCGAGTTTGACGTCGTGCTCGAGGGCTTCGGCGACAACAAGATCCAGGTCATCAAGGCCGTCCGTGAGCTCACCAACCTTGGCCTGAAGGAGGCCAAGGAGGTCGTCGAGGGCGCTCCCAAGGCTGTTCTCGAGGGTGCCAAGAAGGAGGACGCCGAGGCTGCCAAGGAGAAGCTCGAGGCTGCTGGCGCTGCTGTCACCCTCAAGTAATCAGGCTTTCTCGCCAGATTTCTTTGCAGACGGGGTTCGCGTTGCGAGCCCCGTCTTTTTTGTTGCGACCCCTCTATTTCGCTCGCTCGGCATGTAAATTGCCGTCGTTAGCGTCGCTTTGGGGCCGATACCGTTGGGCGATAAAATTGCACCATTCGTGCAATAATTTGCGTTGACCTGCTGAAGAATTGCGTTTGCCTTACGGCTGCGCCTGCTCCCGGCGGTAAGATACTTCGGTATCGCAATTTGGTCTGCGGCCGCCGTGCCGCACGCACAGGGCGCATGCGCGCCTGCGAAAGGATCCTTGAATAACATGAAGGCAATCATCCCCGCCGCCGGTCTGGGCACGCGTTTTCTGCCTGGCACCAAGTGCACGCCTAAAGAGATGCTGCCGGTCCTCGACAAGCCGGTCATCCAGTATGTCGTTGAGGAGGCACTCGACCCCGAGGAGGTCGACGACGCCATTATCGTTACCTCTCCCGGTAAGCCTGAGCTGCTGAGCTACTTCCAGCCCGATCGTTCGCTCGAGAACCTGCTGCGCGAGCGCGGCAAGGATGCTTACGCCGACGCCGTTGCCCACGCGGGCGGCATGCCGGTCGACTTCCGCTATCAGTACGAGCCCAAGGGCCTTGGTCACGCCATTCGCTCTGCCGCCGACGCGGTGGCAGGGGAGAACTTCCTGGTTCTTCTGGGCGACTACGTTGTGCCTAACCGCGACATCTGCGACAAGATGCTCGCCGTTTCCAAGGAGCACGGCGGCGCTTCCGTTATCGCCGTTGCCGCGTGCTCTCCCGAGGAAGTCAGCCGCTACGGCGTTATCGCCGGCGAGCGCGTTGGTGCCCTCGAGGGCGCTGAGGACGTTGCCGACGACGAACCCGGTGCCGTTTGGCGCATCGGCGGTCTGGTCGAGAAGCCCGCTCCCGAGGCGGCTCCGTCCAACCTGTACATCGTCGGTCGCTACCTGCTGAGCCCGCTGGTCATGGACCTGCTGGCCGATCAGCAGGCCGGCAAGGGCGGCGAGATCCAGCTCACCGACGCCATGGCCCGTTCGCTCGACCGCGAGGCCATGTACGCTGTCGTCATCGACCCGCTGTCGGGCTACGATACCGGTACCCCGTCTGGCTGGATGGCCACTAACGCCCTCATGGCCGCAAGCGATCCACGCTTTGCCGACGCCTTCTGGGATGCCATCGACGAGCGCGGCGGCTTGATGCGCAAGTAAACCATCGGGCGTCGATATCTACGGGTGCGGACTTCGGTCTGCACCCGTTTTTTATGCGTGCTGCGACTTTGCTCCGGAAAGCGCGTCCCACTCTTTGGTTGAATTCCGGGATGCGCTTTCCGGTTGGGGCCCTAGCGGAAAGTACATCCCGGAATGCTGGTTCAAACTGGGATGCAGTTTCCCCGACGGGGCTGTTCCGGAAAGTGCGACCCGGAATTTCGGCTCAGAACGGGATACAGTTTCCCAAACAGGGCTCAAACGGAAACTGCGTCCCAGTCTGAGGCCTCAAAACGGGATGCAGTTTCCGTCTGATCAACCCACGCTCCCATTTCGCCGTTCGACGGCCTGCGCCCTCAACTTCGTTCACAGAAAATATATGAACAGATGTTCGATGTACATAGATCTACCTGCGCATACTCTATAGAAAAACTTTGCTACTCCAAAAACTCAATCGCGTCAAGGCTTTTCTTGCTCAACGGTCGGTACCTGATAAACTATTAGGTTGCGATAACTGGCGAAGCTATGCCTCGCCAATCCACCGAGCATTTCCGTGAAGGAGGAAAAACCTGGTGACCTACGCATACACTGCCACTGAGCGCAAGCGCGTCAGCTTCGGGAAAATCCCGGAGGCCATGGAGCTCCCCAACCTTATCTCTGTTCAAAGGGAATCCTTTGAGCGTTTTAAGGACGAGGGCCTTCGTGAGGCGTTCAAGGAATCCAGCCCCATCCAGAGCCAGAACCATGTTCTCGAGGTTACCTTCGGCGAGCATCAGTTTGGCGACCCCGCGCACACCGTCGAGGAGTGCCGCGAGAAGGACATGACCTATCAGGCCCCGCTTCTGACCGACGTCCGTCTCACCAACAAGGAGACCGGCGAGATCAAGGAGCAGCTCGTCTTTATGGGCGACTTCCCCATGATGACCGATCAGGGCACCTTCATCATCAACGGTACCGAGCGTATCGTCGTCTCGCAGCTCGTCCGTTCCCCGGGCGTGTACTACAGCTCCGAGATGGATTCGGGCAAGCAGATCTACAAGGCTCAGATCATCCCGTCCCGCGGTGCCTGGCTCGAGTTTGAGGTCGACAAGCGCGACCAGCTCATGGTCTCCATCGACCGTAAGCGCAAGCAGAGCGCCACGATGTTCCTGCGCGCCCTGGGCATCGCCGTCACCAACGACGACATCATCGAGCTGCTCGGCAACTCCGATGTGATCAAGCGCACCCTGGAGCGCGACACCGCCCTCACTCGCGAGGACGCCCTCATCGAGATCTACCGTCGCCTGCGCCCGGGCGAGCCTCCCACCGTGGACGCTTCCCGCAGCCTGCTCGAGGGCCTGCTCTTTAACCCGCAGCGCTACGATCTGGCCCGCGTCGGTCGTTACAAGGTCAACAAGAAGCTCAACCTCACCACCGAGGAAGAGGTCACGGTGCTCACCGACGAGGATATCGTCGCCACGCTGCGTTACCTGCTGTCCCTCGCTGCCGGCGAGCAGGGCTTCAAGGTCGACGATATCGACCACTTCGGCAACCGCCGCATCCGTACCGTCGGCGAGCTCGTCGCTAACCAGTTCCGTATCGGCATGAGCCGTATGGAGCGCGTCGTCCGTGAGCGCATGAGCTCCCAGGACATCGACGAGATCACCCCGCAGTCGCTCATCAACATCCGCCCGATCGTGGCCTCCATCAAGGAGTTCTTCGGTTCCTCGCAGCTCTCGCAGTTCATGGACCAGGCGAACCCCCTGACCGGTCTGACCCACAAGCGCCGTCTGTCCGCACTCGGCCCTGGCGGTCTTGCCGGCCACAAGTCCGGCTCCAGCCGCCGCACCAACGTGCCGACGGCCGTCCGCGACGTTCACAACTCGCACTACAGCCGCATGTGCCCGATCGAGACCCCCGAAGGCCCCAACATCGGCCTGATCGGCTCGCTCGCCCTCTACGCCCGCGTCAACGAGTACGGCTTCATTGAGGCCCCGTTCCGCCGCGTCGAGAACGGCGTTGCCACCGACCAGATCGACTGGATGACCGCTGACGAGGAAGAGAAGCACGTCATCGCGCCGGCCAACACGCCGCTCGATCCCAAGACCAACGAGTTCATCACGACCGATGCCGAGGGCAAGATCGTCCGCCCGCACACCGTGATCGCCCGTACCCGCGACTTCGACGGCTCCTTCGGCGCCCCCGCCGACGTGCCCGTCGAGGACGTCGACTACATGGATGTCTCGCCGCGTCAGATGCTCTCCGTCGCAGCCACGCTGATTCCGTTCCTGGAGCACGACGACGCCAAGCGTACGCTCATGGGCGCCAACATGCAGCGTCAGGCCGTGCCGCTGGTTCACCCCGCCGCTCCCTATGTCGGTACCGGCATGGAGCGTCGCGCCGCTCTGGACTCCGGCGAGGTCACCCTGGCCAAGAACGCCGGCGAGGTCATCTTTGCCGACGCCGCCAAGATCATCGTCAAGCATGCCGGCGGCATGGACGAGTATCACCTGGCCAAGTACCAGCGCTCCAACCAGTCCACCTGCATCAACCACCGTCCGCTCGTGCGCGTCGGCGACACCGTTGAGCAGGGCGAGCCTCTGGCCGACGGTCCTTCGACCGATCACGGCGAGCTCGCACTGGGCCAGAACCTCACCGTGGCCTACATGCCGTGGGAAGGCTTTAACTACGAGGACGGTATCGTCGTGTCCGAGCGCCTGGTGGCCGAGGACCTGCTGACGACCATCAACATTACCCGTCACGAGATCGACGCCCGCGACACCAAGCTCGGCCCCGAGGAGATCACCCGCGAGATCCCGAACCTCTCCGAGGACATGCTTGCCAACCTCGACGAGGACGGCATCATCCGCATCGGCGCCGAGGTCGGCCCTGGCGACATCCTGGTCGGCAAGGTCACGCCCAAGGGCGAGAGCGCACTGACCGCCGAGGAGCGCCTGCTGCGCGCCATCTTCGGTGCCAAGGCCCACGACGTCCGCGACACCTCCCTTAAGATGCCTCACGGCGCTTACGGCCGCGTCATCGACGTCGTCCGCTTTAGCCGCGAGAACGGTGACGACCTGGCCCCCGGCGTCAACGAGCAGGTGCGCGTCTACGTCGCCCAGCGTCGTAAGATCCAGCAGGGCGATAAGATCGCCGGCCGCCACGGCAACAAGGGTGTTATCTGTAACGTTCTGCCGGTCGAGGACATGCCCTACATGGCTGACGGTACCCCGATCGACGTCATCCTCAACCCGCTGGGCGTTCCTTCGCGTATGAACGTCGGCCAGCTGCTCGAGTGCCACCTTGGCTGGGCTGCTGCCTGCGGTTGGGATACCGAGCAGGCCGACTCCGACAAGTACATCCCCGGTCCGTTCTTCACCGCGACGCCCGTCTTCGACGGCGCCAAGGAGGACGAGATCGCCGAGGTCATCCGTCGCGCCAACAAGAACATGCTCAACAAGGCCACCGCTGCCTTTGGCGATCACATGCGTCCCGAGTTTGTCACCCAGCTTGACGAGCGCGGCAAGACCCGTCTGTTCGACGGCCGCACCGGCGAGGAGTTCCGCGAGCCCATTACCGTGGGTACGTCCTACATCCTCAAGCTCGGCCACATGGTCGACGACAAGATCCACGCCCGTTCGACCGGCCCTTACAGCCTGGTTACCCAGCAGCCTCTGGGCGGCAAGGCCCAGTTCGGCGGCCAGCGCTTCGGCGAGATGGAAGTTTGGGCACTGTACGCTTACGGTGCTTCCAACGTCCTGCAGGAGATTCTGACCGTCAAGTCCGACGATACCGTGGGCCGCGTCAAGACCTACGAGTCCATCGTCAAGGGCGAGAACGTCCCGGTCCCGGGTATCCCCGAGTCCTTCAAGGTTCTCGTCAAGGAGATCCGCTCCCTCGCACTGGACATCGAGCCCATGCACGATGCAGACGAGGACGCCTCCGCCCCTGTGACCGCCGAGGAGACCTCCGCTCTCGACGACCTGGCTGCGCTTGCCGGCGTTGACGCCGACGTCGAGGCCGAGGATGCCGAGACCGCCGAGGCACCCGAGGCTGTCGCCGCCACGACCACTGATAAGGAGTAGTTGACTGTGGCAGATTTCGAAGCTACTGATTTTGACTCGGTAAAGATCTCCCTTGCCTCCGCCGACCAGATCCGTTCCTGGTCGCACGGTGAGGTCAAGAAGCCGGAGACCATCAATTACCGTACCCTCAAGCCCGAGAAGGACGGCCTGTTCTGCGAGAAGATCTTCGGTCCCGCCAAGGACTGGGAGTGCTCCTGCGGCAAGTACAAGGGCATCCGCTTTAAGGGCATCGTCTGCGAGCGCTGCGGCGTCGAGGTCACCTCGGCCAAGGTGCGTCGCGACCGCATGGGCCACATCGAGCTCGCCGCTCCCGTGTCCCACATCTGGTACTTCAAGAGCCCCACGAGCTTCCCGATGAGCCGTATGCTCGACATCAAGTCCAAGGACCTCGAGAAGGTTCTGTACTTTGCCAGCTACATCATCACCGAGGTTGACTACGAGGCTCGCGAGGCCGATGCCGACGACCTGCGCGAGGAGCTCGCCGCCGATCTGGAAGAGATCGATGCCGAGTGCGCCCGTCAGATCGAGTCCCTCAAGGAGCAGGGCGACCCCGAGAACTTTGACGAGTTCTCCGACGAGGAGCCGCTGACCCCCGAGGAGATCGCCTCTGGCATCGTCGACATCGAGGAGGAGTGCAAGGACGAGAAGCAGCTCCGCACGGACGCCTTCAACGCCTTCATGAAGCTCACCGAGCGCGACCTCATCTCCGATGAGCCGCTGTTCCGCGAGATGACCCGCTACTACTCCATGTACTTCAAGGGTGGCATGGGTGCCGAGGCCGTCCGCGACCTGCTCGCTGCTATCGACCTCCCCTCCGAGGCCGAGAAGCTCAAGGCCATCATCGCCGACGAGGACTCCCAGAAGCAGAAGCGCGAGAAGGCCGTCAAGCGCCTCGAGGTCGTTGACGCCTTCCTGAAGGGCGGCAACAGCCCCGCGAACATGATCCTGGACGTCATCCCGGTCATTCCGCCCGATCTGCGCCCGATGGTCCAGCTCGACGGCGGCCGCTTTGCTGCGTCCGACCTCAACGACCTGTACCGTCGCGTGATCAACCGTAACAACCGACTCAAGCGTCTGCTCGACCTGGACGCCCCCGCGATCATCGTGAACAACGAGAAGCGCATGCTCCAGGAGTCCGTGGACGCCCTGTTCGACAACGGCCGTCGTGGTCGCCCGGTCTCTGGCCGTGGTGGTCGCCCGCTCAAGTCGCTCGCCGAGGCCCTCAAGGGCAAGCAGGGTCGTTTCCGTCAGAACCTGCTGGGTAAGCGTGTCGACTACTCCGGCCGTTCGGTAATCGTTACCGACCCCAAGCTGCTGCTGCACCAGTGCGGTCTGCCCAAGACCATGGCGCTGGAGCTCTTCAAGCCCTTCGTCATGAAGCGCCTGGTCGAGCTTGGCAAGGTCGAGAACATCAAGGGCGCCAAGCGCGCTATCGACCGCGGTGCCACCTTTGTGTGGGATATCCTCGAAGAGGTCATCGACGGCCGCGTCGTGCTGCTCAACCGTGCACCGACCCTGCACCGTCTGTCCATCCAGGCCTTTGAGCCGGTGCTGGTCGAGGGCAAGGCTATCCACCTGCACCCGCTGGTCTGCTCGCCCTTCAACGCCGACTTCGACGGCGACCAGATGTCTGTCCACGTGCCGCTGTCCAGCCAGGCTCAGGCCGAGGCCCGCGTGCTCATGCTCTCTGCGAACAACCTGCGCTCGCCGGCATCCGGCAAGCCGGTCAACATCCCCTCGCAGGACATGATCATCGGTGTGTACTACCTGACCCAGGTCCGCGACGGTCTGCCGGGCGAGAACCACGTGTTCTCGAGCTTCGACGACGCGCTGCATGCCTATGACTGCCGCTCCGAGGTCGACATGCAGGCCAAGATCCAGGTCCGTGTGTCTGCCGAGAACGCCAACGTCATCAACGAGGACGGCACCCGCATCTTCCGCGTCAAGAACGGCAAGAACGAGTTCGTCGACTACGACGTCACCGGCAACAAGACCGCGCGCTTCGAGACCTCCATCGGCCGCATCATCTTCAACCGCCAGTGCCTGCCCGAAGACTATGAGTTCATGAACTACAAGATGGTCAAGGGCGACGTGGCCAAGCTGGTTGCCGACTGCTGCGATCGTTACCCCGAGGCCAAGGTCGGCCCGATCCTCGACGCCATCAAGTACTCCGGCTTCCACTACGCTACCCGCGCCGGCCTCACCATCTCGGTGTGGGATGCTCTCATCCCTGCTGAGAAGCAGGAGCTGCTCGATCGCGCCCAGGCCAACGTCGACCAGATCAACGAGTACTTCGAGGAGGGCTTCATTAACGAGACGGAGCGCCACATCGAAGTCGTTAACGAGTGGACCGCTTGTACCGATAAGGTTGCAGCGCTCATGCTCGACATGTTCGACGAGGAGAACCCGCTGTACATGATGGCCGACTCCGGCGCCCGTGGTTCTAAGACCCAGCTGCGTCAGCTCGGCGGCATGCGTGGCCTGATGGCAGACATGTCCGGCGAGACGATCGACCTTCCCATTAAGGCGAACTTCCGCGAGGGCCTGCTGCCGCTCGAGTACTTCATTTCGACCTACGGCGCCCGTAAGGGCCTGGTCGATACCGCATCCCACACCTCGGACTCTGGTTACCTGACCCGTCGTTTGGTCGACGTGGCCCAGGACGTCATCGTCCGCGAGGAGGACTGCGGTACGCACGAGGGCGTCACCTACAACCTCATCATCCCCGGCACCACCGACCTCAACACCGACCTCGTCGGCCGTTGCTTCATCCAGGACGTCGTGGCTCCCGATGGCACCGTGCTCTTTGAGCAGGACGGCTACATCGAGAAGGTCGCCGACATCCAGAAGATGGTCGATGCCGGCCTCAAGAAGGTCACCCTTCGCGCACTGCTCACCTGCCGCTCCAAGTACGGCGTGTGCCAGAAGTGCTACGGCTGGGATCTTTCCACCCGTCGCCCGGTCGCTATCGGTACTGCCGTCGGCATTATTGCCGCCCAGTCCATCGGCGAGCCCGGTACGCAGCTTACGATGCGTACCATTCACTCCGGCGGCGTCGCTGGCGTCGACGATATTACGCAGGGTCTGCCTACGGTCAGCCGTATGTTCGATATCGTCGGCAACGTCAACGAGAAGATCCTGGGTCGCGAGGCCGAGCTGGCTCCGTACTCTGGTCACCTCTCGATTAAGCCCGAGAAGTCCGAGTACGTGCTGACGCTCACCGATTCCGAGGATCACACCCGTGTTCTCGACGAGCGCCGCGTCCCCGCTTCGGTGCGCTTCATGCCCGAGATCGAGGACGGCTGCGAGGTTCGCGCCGGCGACCAGATCACCAAGGGCTTCGTCAACTTCCGCAACCTGCGCAAGCTGACCGACATCGAGTCGACGATGCACACCTTCGTCGAGAGCGTTAAGGACGTCTACACCAGCCAGGGCGTCGACCTGAACGACAAGCACATCGAGGTGCTCGCACGTCAGATGCTGCGTCGCGTTCAGATCACCAACCCCGGCGACTCCAAGTACCTGCTTGGTCAGTACGTCGACCGCTACGAGTTCGCCGACGAGGTCGAGCGCGTTGCCCGTCTGGGCGGTCAGGCTCCCGTGGCCGAGCCCGTCATCCTGGGTACGCTCAAGGTCGCGTCCAACATCGACTCCTGGCTGTCGAGCGCTTCGTTCATCCGTACCGCCGGCGTCCTTACCGAGGCTGCCATCGAGGGCAAGGTCGATCACCTGCTCGACCTTAAGTCCAACGTCATCGTCGGTAAGAAGATCCCGGCTGGTACCGGCCTCAAGCCGTACGCCAACGCCAAGCTGACGTATCGCACGGCCGACGGCTATGTCGACATCGACGGTCCGGCTTCGCCCAACGCCAAGTCGCTGCCCGAGTGGGCTCCTGTGGAGCTCAAGGATCTGGACGAGCAGCTCCCGCAGCAGCTCGACTGGGCCGGCTACGACGAGTTCGGCGGTGCTGACGGTTCGTTCACCCGTAACGGCCACACCATCTCCGCCGAGAAGGCTCGCCTGTACCTGTTCGACGACCTGGGCGTGTCGCAGCGCTGGACCAACAAGTTCAGCGAGGTCGGCATCGAGACGGTCGGCGACCTGGTCGGCAAGTCCGAGGAGGATTTGCTGCGCATCGATGGTATTGGTGCTAAGGCGATCGAGGAGCTCCGTGACGGCCTGGAGGCCCACGACCTGCTCTACATCCTCGAGAACAACGACGACGTTGCCGACGAGGAAGACCTCTCGCAGCTGCTGCAGATGGTCTTTAGCCCCGACGGTCCGGACGACATCCTGCTGGGCACCTCCGCTGCTCCGACGCATCACGCCGACGAGGACGAGGAGCTCCTGGGCGCCCCGATCGACGACAAGAAGGCTCCCGCCAACGGTGCCATCAACGAGGACATGGCTTCCCTCGACGAGCTGCTCAACCAGCTCGTGGACACCGACGACGCCGAAGAGGCCAAGGACAACGACGAGGAGTAACTAGTTCCGCCGTTCTAACGAACGGCGGCGACCTCCGTCGCTGCGCGGCCCCCAGAGCTACAATCTGTCATTCAAAAGGCAGGGCATGACCAAAAGGTCAATGCCCTGCCTTTTTCATGCCACCTTGTACGCTCTGGGGGCCGCTCGCTTGCGTATGCTCAACCTGTTGCGTTCCAGTTATCCGCTCATGATCCCTTGGGGACGGAGGAAAACGGATCATTTTGAGGCCGATTTCGGAAGTGCGGGGAAAAATGCGGAATCTTAGACCACACCGATATTATGACCCCTGCTTACCTGCGGTTTTGTTGTCAAAAATAGCGGTCTGGTCAAAGGTTTCCGATTTTTCCCCACACTTCCGAATTGAGGGAGGCATCGGGAACGTCTCGATTCCGGAAGTATGCGGCAAATCATCGATAGGCTGACCACGCCCAATGTGCCCAAGCGCTCTACCTGCGGGTTTGTGATCGAAAACCCCGGTGTGCTCGGCAAGTCCAATATTTGCCGCATACTTCCGAAAACGCCGTTGATCTCCATGAGACAGATGAGAGCAGATTACCGCTGGAATCCGCCTACGCGCACAGGAGGGGATTCCAGTTATGGAGGCTTTGCGGAAATGTGGCGATTTTAGGATACGCCCGGCGGCGTGGTCTGTTGACGGCACAGCTAACGCCACGTATCCTATCCAACTGCGTGTTTCGTAGGGGGATGCTGACCCCTCGATTCAAGCCGTTGCACTTTACAGAAAGCTGGAATCATTCGAGAAGGAGTACGCTTTGCCTACTATTAACCAGCTGGTTCGCCAGGGCCGCCATTCCGTGCCCAAGAAGTCCAAGAACGCTGCTCTGCAGCACAACGCACAGAAGCGCGGCGTGTGCACCCGCGTCTTCACCACGAGCCCCAAGAAGCCGAACTCGGCTCTTCGTAAGGTTGCCCGTGTTCGCCTCGTCAACGGCATCGAAGTTACCGCCTACATCCCGGGTGAGGGCCACAACCTGCAGGAGCACTCCATCGTGCTCGTCCGCGGCGGTCGTGTCCGTGACCTCCCTGGTGTCCGTTATCACGTCATCCGTGGCGCCTACGACGCTGCTCCGGTCCAGAACCGTATGCAGGCCCGTTCCAAGTACGGTGCTAAGCGCCCCAAGGCCAAATAAGCCAGATAACGTTTTGATACTTTCGCCGTGTGCCGCCTAAGCGCCGCACGGTAGACACTTAAGGAGATTTCACATGCCGCGTCGTGCAGCAGCTAATCGTCGTGAGGTTCAGCCTGACGCCGTTTACAACAACCGCCTGGTGACTCAGCTCATCAACAAGGTCCTTCTTGACGGCAAGAAGGCCACCGCTGAGCGCATCGTTTACACCGCTTTCGAGATCGTTGCCGAGAAGTCCGAGGGTGGCGACGCTCTCGCTACCTTCAAGAAGGCTATGGACAACGTCAAGCCCACGCTCGAGGTTAAGCCCAAGCGTGTCGGTGGCGCTACCTATCAGGTCCCGATGGAGGTCAACTCCCGTCGTTCCACCGCTCTGGGTATCCGCTGGATCGTCAACTTCTCCCGCGCTCGCAAGGAGAAGACCATGGCCGAGCGTCTCGCTAACGAGATCCTCGACGCTTCCAACGGCCTGGGCGCTTCCGTCAAGAAGCGTGAGGACGTCTTCAAGATGGCCGAGGCCAACCGCGCGTTCTCTCACTATCGTTGGTAAGTTAAGGTAAGGAACTAACATGGCTAAGCCTAAGTACAAGCTTTCCGATACCCGTAACATCGGCATCATGGCCCACATCGATGCTGGTAAGACCACCACGACCGAGCGTATTCTTTACTACACCGGTAAGACCCACAAGATCGGTGAGGTCCATGAGGGCGCTGCCACCATGGACTGGATGGTTCAGGAGCAGGAGCGCGGCGTAACCATTACCTCCGCTGCTACCACGTGCTTCTGGAACAAGGACGGTAAGGATTACCGCATCCAGATCATCGACACCCCGGGCCACGTTGACTTCACCGCCGAGGTCGAGCGCTGCCTGCGCGTCCTCGATGGCGCTGTCGCCGTCTTCGACGCTGTTGCCGGCGTTCAGCCCCAGTCTGAGACCGTTTGGCGTCAGGCTTCTACCTTCAACGTCCCCCGCATCGCCTTCATCAACAAGTATGACCGCGTGGGCGCTGACTTCTTCAACGCTATCGAGACCATGAAGGATCGTCTCGACGCTAACGCCGTGGCCGCTCAGGTCCCGATGGGCGCCGAGGACAACTTCTGGGGCGTCATCGACCTGGTCACCATGACCGCATGGGACTTCAAGGCCGACGAGAAGGGCATGACCTACCCCGAGCCGATGGACGAGATCCCGGCTGAGTTCGCCGACATCGCTGCCGCCAAGCGCGAGGAGCTCCTCGACGCTGCTGCCAGCTTTGACGACGAGCTCATGGAGAAGATCCTCATGGAGGAGGACTTCACCGTCGAGGAGCTCAAGGCTGCTCTGCGCAAGGGCGTTCTTGCCAACGAGCTCAACCTCGTCTTCGTGGGCTCCGCCTACAAGAACAAGGGCGTCCAGGAGCTGCTCGACGCTGTCGTCGACTACCTGCCCAGCCCGATCGACGTCGAGGCCGTCACCGGTACCGATCCGGACACCGGCGAGGAGATCGAGCGTCATCCTTCCTTCGACGAGCCCTTCTCCGGCCTGGTCTTCAAGATCATGACCGACCCGTTCGTCGGTAAGCTCACCTACGTCCGCGTTTACTCCGGCCGCGCCGAGTCTGGCTCCTACGTGATCAACGCTTCCAACGGTCAGCGCGAGCGCCTCGGCCGCATCCTCGAGATGAACGCCGCCGAGCGTATCGACCGTGACGACGCTGCCGCCGGCGACATCGTCGCTTGCGTCGGCTTCAAGAACTCCACCACCGGTGACACCCTGTGCGCCGAGGGCAAGGAGATCGTCCTCGAGAAGATCGAGTTCGCCAAGCCCGTTATCGACGTTGCCATCGAGCCCAAGACCAAGGCCGAGCAGGACAAGATGTCCCTGGCTCTGACCAAGCTCGCCGAGGAGGACCCGACCTTCACGGTGTCCACCAACCACGAGACCGGCCAGACCATCATCGCCGGCATGGGCGAGCTGCACCTCGAGATCATCGTCGACCGTCTGCTCCGCGAGTTCAAGGTTGACGCTAACGTTGGTAAGCCCCAGGTCGCCTACCGCGAGACCGCTGGTCACGACGTCGAGAAGGCTGAGGGCAAGTTCGTCCGTCAGTCCGGTGGTCGCGGTCAGTACGGCCACGCCGTCATCAAGCTCGAGAAGATGGAGGAGGGCTTCGGCTACGAGTTCGTCAACGCTATCGTCGGCGGCGTCGTGCCCAAGGAGTACATCCCGTCCATCGACAAGGGCATCCAGGAGGCCCTGAACACCGGTGTTATCGCCGGCTTCCCGGTCCTCGACGTTAAGGTCACCCTGTTCGACGGTTCTTACCACGAGGTCGACTCCTCCGAGGCCGCCTTCAAGATCGCCGGTTCCATGGCTATCAAGGACGCCCTCAAGAAGTCCGACCCGCAGCTGCTCGAGCCGATCATGGCTGTCGAGGTCGAGACCCCCGAGCAGTACATGGGCGACGTTATGGGCAACCTCTCCGGTCGCCGCGGCAAGATCGAGGGCATGGAGGATCGCAAGAACACCAAGCTCATCCGTGCCAAGGTGCCGCTGGGCGAGATGTTCGGTTACGCTACCGACCTTCGCTCCCAGACCCAGGGCCGTGCATCCTACACGATGCAGTTCGACTCTTATGAGCCCGCGCCCAAGTCCATCGTGGACGAGGTCATGAGCAAGAACGCCTAAGTTCGAGCTCCCTGTTACGTAATCCGCGAGAACATCTCTCGCACTCTTTGGAGGTTTAAGTTGGCTACCCAGAAGATCCGCATTCGCCTCAAGGGCTATGATCACGAGGTCGTCGATCAGTCCGCGAAGCTCATCGTCGAGACCGCTCAGAAGACCGGCGCTCGCGTTTCCGGTCCTGTCCCCCTGCCCACCGAGCGCAACCTGTACACGGTTATCCGCTCGCCGCACGTGAACAAGGACTCCCGTGAGCAGTTCGAGATGCGCACCCACAAGCGCCTCATCGACATCCTCGACCCCACCTCGGGCACCGTTGATTCGCTCATGCGTCTCGACCTCCCCGCTGGCGTCGACATCGACATCAAGCTCTAAGCGATATCGCTCATAGCTTAAAGAGCCCCGCTGCCATTACGGTAGCGGGGCTCTTTTGTTTTGAGCACTGGTTTTGGGATGGCTGGTGAGAGCTTGGCGAGTTGGTGGCCGCAACGCTTTAATCGTTCAGGGGGCGCAATGACGCTTCCTCAAAATGGAAGGAGCGCAAACCTTCTTCGGTTTTGATGTTCGCACGGCCAAAGTCATCCACGGTTTGAAAGATGCCGCGTGCCAGCTCGTCTCCGGCAGGGGAGCGGGCGATAACGCGCCCACCGATCCAATTAAGGTGCGCGATATAGTCATCGTGTACGGGCGCCAGCGGACCAGCATCTTCTTCCAGGGCATTGAGCCGCTCTGCCCACGCGTCTACAGAGTCTATGACCGTGCGATATGCCTCGTCGAGAAGCGTATCGACCGAGGGAACGCTCTCGTGCAGATCCGAGAGGCCAATCGCCTCCAGACCGCCATCTGGAACCTCTTGGGGCGTGTAGTTCACGTTGACGCCAATGCCGCAGACGGCGAAGGGCTTACCCTCGTTGTCGCGAGCCGCCTCAACCAGGATGCCACCGAGCTTGCGCTCTCGCGCGACGAGGTCGTTGGGCCATTTGAGACCGATCTCGGTGGCGAGCCCCTGCTTCTCAAGGGTTTTGAGCACTGCAAGACCACAAACCGCGGCGAGTCCGGAGTACTTGGCAGGGTTAACATTTGGGCGAACCACGATCGAGAGCAGCAGGTTTCCCGCCGTCGAGTCCCATTTGTGGCCGCGTCGTCCCCGTCCGGCAGTTTGCGCGCGGGCGGCAAGGCCGGTGCCGTGGGGTGCCCCCAGCTTTCCTGCTTCGAGCAGGTCATCGTTGGTCGATCCGGTTACATCGACCACCGTCAAATGAGCATCCATAGCGGCTGCTACCTCCTTAATAAACAAAGCAATCATGCCATGGTGTCGAGCGATAGACACAATGTGAAGCCTTTGTCGCATTTGGATAATTTAATGTTAACACGTCAACAATGCAAAGAATGCGCTATCCTCTCTTGGTCGATGTAAACACGTCAACAACTCAAAGGAGGGTAGTGATGGGTTTTACGATACTGGGAACGGGCTCGGCACTCCCCGAGCGCAGCGTTTCCAACGACGAGCTGTCTGAGTTCCTGGACACCTCGGATGAGTGGATTTTTACCCGCACGGGTATTAAGAGCCGCCACGTCTGCACCAACGAGTCACTCGACGATCTTGCTGTTGCAGCGAGCGAGCGAGCGCTCCAGACATCCGGAATCGACGCGAGCCAGCTGGATCTTATCGTCTGCTCGACGACGACAGGCGACCATCTCGTTCCCGCCGAAGCGTGCGCCGTTGCCGAGCGCCTGGGCGCCGCATGTCCTGCCTTCGACGTCTCGGCTGCCTGTGCCGGCTTTGTATTTGCGCTCGATGTCGCCGAGGGCTATATCGCCCGCGGTCGTGCCAAGCGCGTGCTTGTCGTCGCCGCCGAGCAGATGACACGTGCGCTCGACTGGACTGACCGTGCGACGTGCGTGCTCTTTGGTGACGGCGCGGGCGCTGCGGTCATTGAGGCCGGGGGAGAGAATCCCCTGGCCGTTGAGCTTTCGACCGCACCCGATGTCGAGACGCTGCGCGTACCGGGGCTGGCAGGCACCTCGCCGTTCAAGGCTTCCACGGACCGCGAGAGCGTGCTTTCCATGAACGGCCGTCGCGTATTCAAGTTTGGCGTCAATGCGATCTGCGACACGGTCAGCAAGCTCGCGAGCGACGCAAGTATCGCGGTTGAGGACATCGACCATTTTGTATTCCACCAGGCCAACGAACGAATTTTGAGCCAGGCGGTCAAGCGCTTGGGTGTCCCGGACGACCGCGTGGTCCGCACGTTGCGCGAGACCGGCAACATCTCGAGCGCTTGCATTCCGCTTGCCCTCGACCGGCTGGCAAACTCCGGTGCGCTTTGCCCGGGCGACACGATCGCCTTGGTTGGATTTGGCGCCGGCCTGGATATAGGTGGCTACCTGCTTCGTTGGAAGTAGTTGCACATAGGAAATAAAAACGCCCCAGGGCACAAACAAAGGAGAACTACCATGGCAGATCAGAAGACCTTCGAGCGCGTTTGCGACGTTATCCGCGAGACCGCCGGCCTTGACGATGTCGAGATGAAGCCCGAGTCCACGCTCGAGGAGATTGGCCTCGACAGCCTGGGTACCGTCGAGATCCTCGTCGCCGTCGAGGACGAGTTTGGCATTCAGCTCGATACCGAGGAGAACCCCAAGACGGTCGGCGAGTTCGTCGATACGGTCGAGGCGGCATTGGAGAAGTAGTAATGCTCAAGACTCCTCTCTGCGACCTGCTTGGCATCGAGAAGCCTGTGTTTCAGGGCGGCATGGCCTGGATTGCCGATGCCTCGCTGGCATCCGCCGTGTCCGAGGCAGGCGGCTTAGGGATTATCGCGGCTATGAACGCCGATGCCAACTGGCTACGCGATCAGATCCACGAGCTGCGCGCCAAGACGGATAAGCCCTTTGGCGTCAACGTTATGCTTATGAGCCCGTTTGTCGACGAGGTGGCACAGGTTGTGATCGACGAGCAGGTGCCTGTTGTCGTGACGGGTGCCGGCAATCCCACCAAGTACATGAAGGCCTGGAGTGATGCGGGCATCAAGGTCATTCCCGTCGTGGCTTCGGTGGCGCTCGCGCGCCTCGTGGCGCGTCGCGGAGCCACCGCCGTGGTTGCCGAGGGTACCGAATCGGGCGGCCATATTGGCGAGACCTCGACGATGGCACTCGTCCCGCAGGTTGTCGATGCGGTGGATATCCCCGTTGTAGCAGCGGGCGGTATTGCCGATGGCCGTGGCGTGGCGGCTGCCTTTATGTTGGGCGCCGTTGGCGTCCAGGTGGGCACGCGCTTTTTGGTTGCAAATGAGTGCACCGTATCCGAGCAGTACAAAGAGCTGGTGCTCAAGGCGGGCGACACGTCGACGCGTGCGACCGGTCGCTCGACGGGACATCCGGTTCGCGCCCTTAAGAGCCCCTTCACCAACGCCTATGCCAAGAGCGAGGCGGCGGGCGCAAGCCCCGAGGAGCTCGGTGCCATGGGCACGGGCGCACTTCGCAAGGCCGCCAAGGACGGCAATTACGAAGAAGGTTCGTACTTGTGCGGACAGATTGCCGGTATGGTCAACGAGCGCCAAAGCGCGCGCGAGATTGTTGACGATCTGGTCGATGGCGCTGAGCGCGTCTTGAAGGGTGCGTCCGCATGGGTAGCGTAGCGTTTCTGTTTGCCGGCCAGGGTGCCCAGCATCCGGCGATGGGCGTCGACATGATCGAGGCATCGCCGGCGGCTGCCGAGGTGTTCGCGATCGCCGACGAGGTGCGCCCGGGGACCAGCGAGCAGTGCCGGAGCGCCTCGAAGGAGGAGCTCTCACAGACCGAGAACACGCAGCCTTGTGTGTTCGTGCACGACCTGGCCGTCGCCGCCGCCCTGCGCGAGCGCGGCGTGGTGCCTGCCGCTTGTGCAGGATTCTCGCTGGGCGAGGTCGCCGCACTCACCTTTGCGGGGGCATTCGATACGCGAGCGGGTTTTGAGCTCGTGTGCGAGCGCGCAGCATTGATGGCCGCGGCGGCCGAGCGTCACCCCGGCGGCATGCGCGCCGTCATCAAGCTCGATGCGGCGCAGGTCGTGGGCCTGGCAAAACAGGCAGGCGAGGACTGCTGGCCGGTCAACTACAACAGCCCCCAGCAGACGGTTGTGGCCGGAGCGCCCGATGCGTTGCAGACCCTCGACGTCCTGGTAAAAGAGGCTGGCGGTCGCGCCATGAAGGTCGCGGTGTCGGGTGCATTCCATAGCCCCTATATGGCCGAGGCGACCTGTGGCCTTGCTGCATATATCGAGGCCGGTCACGCGCCGTCCCCGTTGCTCATTCCTGTTATGGCAAACATGACGGCAGCGCCCTATCCGGCCGACCCGCAGGCGGCATCGGAGGTGCTGGCCAACCAGGTGAGTCATGCCGTGCGCTGGGTCGACACGCTGCACGCCCTGCAGGATCAAGGCATCGACACGTTTATTGAGGTCGGCCCTGGCAAAACGCTGTCTGGCCTGGTCAAGCGTACGCTGAGCGACGTTCGCGTGTATTCGTGCGAAACGGCCGAGCAGGTCGCGGCCATCGCCGATGAGCTTGCGTAGCGAGCTCGGTTTCTACCCGAAAGGAATGACATGGGCAATGTATGCGATGGCGCGCTCGAGCGCGACGGTTCGCGCCGCGTGGCGCTGGTCACGGGCGGATCGCGCGGCATCGGTCGCGCTTGTGCCGTGGGTCTGGCGGAGGACGGCTGCGATATCGCCGTCGTCTATGCCGGCAGCGTCGATGCGGCGCACGAGACGTGCGAAGCATGCGAAGTGGCCGGCGCCACGGCGCGCGCATATCAGTGCGACGTGGCCGACCCCGATGCCGTCAATGCGTGCGTGGAAGCAGTTCTCAACGACTTCGGCTCCATTTGGGCGCTCGTCAACAATGCCGGCATCACCCGCGATGGCTTGCTTATGCGCATGGGCGACGACGCTTTCGATCGTGTGCTCGATGTCAATCTGAAGGGCACGTTCAACACGACGCGAGCGCTCACCAAGACCTTTATGCGCCAGCGCGGCGGTTGCGTCATCAACATGAGCTCGGTCGTGGGCCTGATGGGCAATGCCGGACAGGCCAACTACGCTGCCTCCAAGGCGGGCGTTATCGGTCTGACCAAGGCGGTGGCGCGCGAGCTTGCGCCTCGCGGCGTGAGGGTAAACGCGGTCGCCCCCGGGTTTGTCGAGACCGATATGACGGCAACGCTTTCGGAGAAGGTGCGCGTGGCAACCGAGGAGCAGATTCCCCTGAAGCGCATGGCGCGCCCCGAGGAAGTGGCAGGCGTGGTGCGCTTTTTGGCGAGCGATGCGGCTGCCTACATTACGGGCGAGGTCGTGCGCGTCGACGGCGGAATGGCGATGTAGAAATCAGAGCCGGCACATACATCGGCTTGAATGAGGAGACCAAGATGGAACAGAGAGTTGCAATCACCGGCATCGGTGCCGTATCGCCGCTCGGCAACACTGCGCTTGCTACCTGGGCGGCCATGTGCGCCGGTACGTGTGGTATCGGCCCGATTACGCACTTCGATACGGATGCGTTTGCCGTCAAGGTGGCGGCCGAGGTCAAGGGCTTTGACGGCAACGACTACTTTGGCAAGCACGATGCCAAGCACCTGGACCCCTGCGTTCAGTTTGCACTGGCGGCGTCGGACGAGGCCATGCACGATGCGGGCTTTGATGTCGAAGGCGCCATCGATCGCGAGCGCCTGGGCGTCTACGTGGGTTCAGGCGTGGGCGGCATGCAGACGCTCGTCGACAACGTCCACACGATCGCCGATCGTGGGCCCCGCCGCGCATCGCCTTACATGATTGCGATGATGATCCCCAACATGGCTTCGGGCAATATCGCGATTCGCCATAAGGCAAAGGGACCGACCCTGCCCGTCGTGACTGCTTGCGCGACCTCGGCCCATGCGGTGGGCGAGGCGTTCCGCGCCATCAAACACGGCTATGCCGATGCGATTCTCGCCGGCGGTACCGAGGCCGCAATCATCCCCGATGCCGTTGCGGGCTTTACGTCCTGCCGTGCACTCACCACTAATCCTGACCCGTCGACGGCATGCCGTCCGTTCGATGCGAATCGCGACGGCTTTGTGATGGGCGAGGGCGCCTGCGTGCTGGTACTCGAGAGCATGGAACATGCGCAGGCGCGCGGTGCGCACATTTATGCCGAGGTCGTGGGCTACGGTAACACCGATGATGCCTATCACATCACGAGCCCCGATCCCGAGGCTGCCGGCATTGCCCGCGCGATATCGCTGGCGGTGGCCGAGGGCGACGTCAAGCCTTCCGAGGGCCTCTACATCAATGCCCACGGCACCTCGACCAAGCTCAATGATTCGTCCGAGACGGCGGGCATTAAGCGAGCGCTCGGCGAGGACGCGGCGCGCGCCGCACATGTCTCGTCGACTAAGTCGATGACGGGGCACATGATCGGTGCCACGGGGGCCATCGAGGTCATGGCCTGTGCCATGGCGCTCGAGCAGGGCGTGGTGCCCCCGACCATTAATTACCACACGCCCGATCCCGCCTGCGATCTTGATTACACGCCCAATCGCGCGGTTCGCGCCGACCTTACCTGGGCGCTTTCGACCAACCTGGGCTTTGGCGGGCACAACGCCGCCATCGCGCTGCGTAGATATACGAGGAGCTAGAGCATGGATTCCAAAAGACTTGCCGAGATAGCCGATGTGATGGAGGACCGCGGCCTCACGCGCGTGCGCGTTGAGGAGCCCGATGGCACCGCGGTCGAGCTCGAGCGCGCGAGCGCCGCGCAGCCGGCTGCCGTGCCCATGCCTATGCCGGGTGCCATGGCCGCTCCGGTTGCAGCTCCCGCAGCTATGCCCGCCGCGCCGGAACCCACCGCGCAGACACCTGCCGCCGCGTCGGAGCCTAAGGGCACCGAGGTGACCGCTCCCATGGTCGGCGTTTTCTATGCTGCCCCGGCGCCTGGCGACGAGCCGTTTGTGCACGTGGGCTCCAAGGTCAAAGCCGGCGAGACCCTCTGCATCATCGAGGCCATGAAGGTTCTCAACGAGGTGACGGCAGAGGCGGATGGCGAGGTGCTCGAGATCTGCGTGGCCGACGGCGACCTCGTGGAGTTCGGCAGCTGCCTCATGAGGATCGGATAGGTGATATCCATGAACAAAGAAGAGCTCAAGAAGCTGTTGCCGCATCGCGAGCCGATGCTTTTGCTCGACGAAGCCGAGCTGGTGGGCGACGAGGCCCACGGCAAGATCACGATTACGGGCGACGAGTACTTTTTGCAGGGGCATTTTCCGGGAAACCAGGTCGTTCCCGGCGTGATTCAGTGCGAGATGCTCGCCCAGAACTGCTGCGTGCTGCTGATGGGCGATGAGGAGGCGCGCGGCGCGACGCCGTTCTATACGAGTCTGGACAAGGTGCGCTTTAAGCGTCCGGTACGCCCGGGCGACACGGTGGACCTGGTGTGCTCCATCACGCGTGCGCGCGGGCCGTTCCGCTTTGCGACGGGTACTGCGAGCGTCAACGGTGAGGTGTGCTGCCGCGCCGATATGTCCTTTGCACTCATGCACGAAAGTTAAGGAAGGCTTCATGTTCGACAAAGTGCTCATCGCCAACCGCGGCGAAGTCGCGGTCCGTGTTATCCGCGCGTGCCGCGATATGGGCATCAAGACCGTCGCCGTTTATTCCACGGCCGATGCGGACGCGCTGCACGTGCAGCTTGCCGATGAGGCGTATTGCATCGGCGGCCCGCGTCTTGCCGAGAGCTACCTCAACGACGATGCTGTGCTCACCTGTGCCGTGAAGTCGGGGGCAAAGGCGATCCATCCTGGCTACGGTTTCTTTTCCGAGAAGGCGAGCTTCGTGCGCGACTGCGACAAGTACGGTCTGGCGTTTGTCGGTCCCTCGGCCGAGGTCATCGACAGCATGGGCGACAAGGACGCCGCACGTCGAACGGCTGCCGCGGCGGGCGTGCCCATCGTTCCGGGCTGTGATTTGCTCAAAAGCCCCGAGGAGGCAACGGCCGAGGCCGAGCGCATCGGCTGCCCCGTGCTCATCAAGGCGCGCGCGGGCGGCGGCGGTCGCGGTATTCGCAAGGTCGAGCGCGTGGAAGATGCGGCAAAGGCGTTCATCGAGGCGCGTGCCGAGGGCGAGGCCGTTTTTGGCGACGGCGAGTGCTACATGGAGAAGTTCGTCGCGCCGGCGCACCACGTCGAGGTGCAGATTATGGCCGATAAGCAGGGCCATGTGTTTTCGCTCGGCGAGCGCGAGTGCTCGGTGCAGCGCCGCAACCAAAAGCTGATCGAGGAAAGCCCCGCGCCGTGCCTCGACGGACACGACGACATTCGCGCCCGTATGCACAAGGCTGCGCGCGATTTGGCGCGAGCCGTTGGCTACGAGGGCGCCGGCACCATCGAGTTTTTGTACTCGGACGACGGCAATTTTTACTTTATGGAAATGAACACGCGTCTGCAGGTGGAGCATCCCGTTACAGAATTTGTGACCGATACCGATCTGGTCAAGTGGCAGCTGCGTGTGGCTGCCGGCCAGCCCCTACCCTTTGAGCAGGAGGACGTGCCGGTTCGCAACCACGCCATGGAGTGCCGCATCAATGCCGAAACGCCGGACTTTCTGCCGTCATGCGGAACGGTCACCATGTTGCGTGTGCCGGGTGGTCCGCGCGTGCGCTGGGATTCGGCCATGTTTACCGGTGCGGAAGTTCCGCCGTACTACGACTCTATGCTCGGCAAGCTCATCGTGTGCGCGCCCACGCGCGACGGAGCCATTCGCAAGATGCGCTCGGCCCTGGGCGAGCTCGTGATCGAGGGCGTGAGCGAAAACAGCGAGCTTCAGCTCGACGTGCTGGCAAACGACGAGTTCTTGTCGGGCATGTATCACACCGATCTGATGGGGCATCTCTATGCTGATGAATAGAAAAGCGAAGACGGTCAATGTCCTTGAGGGGCCGATGACCGAGTCGTGCGCCGAGTTTCCCGCGCGCCACGTGTTTATCAAGTGCCCGGAGTGCCGTCGCGTGATCGACGAGGCGCGTCTGCACGATAACCTGGAGGTCTGTCCCCGTTGCGGCAAACACTTTCGTGTGAGCGGTCGCGCGCGCATGCGCATGACGGTCGACGCGGGCACCTTTGAGGAATGGGATGCCGAGCTGGCGTCGGAGGACTTCCTCTCGTTTCCCGGCTATGCCGACAAGTTCAAGAGTGCTGGCGGGCGTTCGGGCGAGCGCGACGCCGTCGTGTGCGGCAGGGGAAAGATCTGCGGCTGCGATACGGCGCTCTTCTTTATGGACGCCAACTTTATGATGGGCTCGATGGGCTCGGTGGTGGGCGAGAAGATCTGCCGCGTCTTTGAGCGCGCGACCGAGTTGGGGCTGCCGGTCGTCGGCTTTACCGTGTCGGGCGGCGCCCGCATGCAGGAGGGCGTGACCTCGCTTATGCAGATGGCCAAGATCTCTGCGGCGGTTAGGCGCCACAGCGAGGCGGGCGGCCTGTATATCACGGTGCTCACCGACCCCACGACCGGCGGCGTGACCGCGAGCTTTGCCATGGAGGGCGACATTATCCTGGCCGAGCCAGATGCGCTGACGGCATTTGCCGGCCCGCGCGTGATTGAGCAGAACATGCACAAGCGCCTGCCCAAGGGATTCCAGCGCTCCGAGTTTTTGCTGGAGCATGGCTTTTGCGATGCGGTCGTCCCACGTGGCGAGATCGCGCTTACGGTGGGCGAGCTGTTGGCGCTGCACCAAGGACACGCACCTAGCCTGGGCGCGCCGCACGAGATCGTGCATACGGGGCGTCGCGGCAAAAAGCTGGGACATCTGTTTAAGCGCACGCCCGCGCCAAAAACGGCACTCG
The DNA here is from genome assembly GCA_934654585.1 of uncultured Collinsella sp. GTDB lineage: Bacteria > Actinomycetota > Coriobacteriia > Coriobacteriales > Coriobacteriaceae > Collinsella. The sequence continues at coordinate 79,323 of CAKUGF010000008.1, forward strand.
AGATTGTCAAGCAGACCCGTTCGGCAGATCGTGCCACGGCGGGCGAGATGATCTCGCTGGGCCTGGACGGATTTGTGGAGCTGCATGGCGACCGCTATTTTGGTGACGACGCCGCCGTGGTGGGCGGCATTGGCTGGAAAGACGGACGTCCCGTGACGGTTATCGCCATCGAGCGCGGCACCACGACCAAGGAGCGCATGCGTCGCAACTTTGGCATGGCGCATCCCGAGGGCTATCGCAAGGCGCGGCGTCTGATGCGCCAGGCCGAGAAGTTTGGACGACCGGTCCTGTGCCTGGTCGATACCTCGGGCGCGTTTTGCGGCATCGGTGCCGAGGAGCGCGGCCAGGGCGAGGCGATTGCCCAGAACCTTATGGAGATGAGCGGCCTTAAGACACCGATCGTTTCGGTGGTGACGGGCGAGGGCGGTTCCGGCGGCGCGCTGGCACTGTCCGTGGCCGACCGCATCCTGATGCTTTCGAGCTCGGCCTATTCGGTCGTGAGCCCCGAGGCATGCGCATCAATCCTGTGGAAGGACACCGAGCGGGCGGACGAGGCCGCCGAGGCGCTTAAGCTCACGGCTCCCGACCTGCTGGCGCTCGGTATTATCGACGGCATTGTCGACGATGCGGGCCTGTCGCATGAGGAAATCGCCGACGCCGTCATGTCTTCGGTATTCGCAGCCTTCGATACGCTTGGGCAGCTCGACGATACGACGCTCACAAACCTCCGCTACGAAAAGTACCGAGAAATCGGTCACTACCGCACTGTGTGACAAAGGGACTGTCCCACATGTCACATAGGGAAAGGGCTCCTGTGTCACAAGTTTCTCAATCGGTCTTGGCGACGGTACGGGCAAACGCCACGGCCGTGGTCGATTATCTGTCCAAAAGCATGATGTCGGCGTTGCCGTTTATTGTCTGCGCGGCGCTGTTTCGTACCGTGGCCGTCATTAT
>CAKUGF010000009.1 GCA_934654585.1 uncultured Collinsella sp.
TATCCGGCGGACGTGTACCTCGAGGGCTCCGACCAGCACCGCGGTTGGTTCCAGAGCTCGCTGCTCACCTCGGTGGGTGCCAACGGCCACGCCCCGTACAAGGCGGTCGTCTCGCAGGGCTTCACCCTCGACGGCCAGGGCCGCAAGATGTCCAAGTCGCTCGGTAACGTCATCGACCCCAACAAGGTCTGCGACGAGATGGGCGCCGACATCATCCGCCTGTGGGTTGCCTCCGTCGACACCAGCTCCGACGTTTCCATCGACCACGAGATCCTCGCTCGCACGTCCGATGCCTATCGTCGTTTCCGCAACACGCTGCGCTTCCTGCTTTCCGAGCTCGAGGGGCAGTTTGAGCCCGAGACCGACGGCGTCGCCTTTGCCGACCTGCTGCCGCTCGACAAGCTCATGGTTGCCCGCCTGACCCAGGTCCAGGCCGAGGTCGACGACGCCTACGCCAGCTACGAGTTCCCGCGCGCCTACCGTGCGCTCTACGACTTCGTGGTCACCGAGCTCTCCAACGTGTACCTCGACGCCCTGAAGGACCGCCTGTACTGCGACAAGCCCGGTTCGCTCGAGCGCCGCAGCGCCCAGACCGTGCTGGCCGAGCTCTTCTCGATGCTCATGCGCGACCTGCAGCCGATCCTGTCCTACACGGTCGACGAGGCCATGGCCTATGCGCCCGCCGGCTGCGTCGATCACCAGAAGTACGCCGCACTGCTCGATTGGTACAAGTCGCCTATCACGGTCGACGAGGCCAATGAGTTTGAGGGCGTGCTCGAGGCTTCGCTCGAGCTTCGTAGCGCTGTGACCAAGGCCCTTGAGGATGCCCGCTCCGCCGGCACCTTCACCAAGAGCCAGCAGGTCCGCGTCAAGGCGGTCGTTCCCGCCGAGATGTACGCGCTGCTGACCGGCGACAAGGCCGTTGACCTGGCCGAGTTCTACATCGTCTCCGATGTTGAGCTGACCCAGGGCGAGGAGCTCTCCGTTGCCATCGAGGCTGCCGAGGGCGAGTGCTGCGACCGTTGCTGGAACTACCGCACCACCGTCGGCGAGCACAACGGCCACGCGCATATTTGCGAGCGTTGTGCGAATGCCCTTTAAGGCACGGTAACTCGGCATCTTAGTTGCTAGGAGAATTTGGGCGCCTTTGCTCCATTTGCTCCGCTGATAATAAGCGACATTCTGGTTTTCGGAATGTCGCTTTTGTTTTGTGCTGGTTATTTGGCTTTCGTCGATGAATATGCTGCGTGTTTCATGCATGTCACTATAAGATGATTACTTGCATTTAACGTAATTCAAGTTCTTGAGGGTAGGGGATTGATTTGGGCCGTACTGGGGATATGACGCCGCCTTTGCGTTGGCGGTTGGGTGTTGCTGGTGGGGTGGCGCTGGCAGTGTTGCTTGTTGACCAGCTGACCAAGCTTGCGGTTCGTGCCGTGGGCGATGCGCTGCATGTGACTGTTATTCCCGGCGTGATCGACTTCCTTTTCGTGCGTAACATCGGCGCTGCCTTTAGCATGGGCGAAGGGCATGGCATCGCGTTTGCCGTGCTGGCGGTGGCTGTCATTGTCGCCATTATTGTATACCTCGTTCGCGCACCTCAGCTCGCTCACCTGGAGGTCGTGGGCATGGCGATGGTTGCGGGTGGTGCCATCGGCAACGCTATCGATCGTCTGGCCTTTGGCTTTGTGACCGATTTTATTGCCACCACCTTCATCGACTTCCCCGTCTTCAATGTTGCCGATATCGGTATTACCGTTGGCGTCGTGATCGCCCTCTTTGGCTACATGTTCTTGAGCCCCGCGGCCCGTGAAGTCGATGCGACCGCCGAGCTTAACGCCCGTGACGAGGCCCGCGCCAAGCGCAAGGCTAAGCAGCGTGGGGAGCGTGCCCGCAAGATTCGCGAAAGGAATGAGCGTTAATGGCCGACATCCATATTCTTGTTGCCGACGATTCCGCTGGTCAGCGTCTTGATGTCTACCTGGGCGCCAATGACGGCTGCCCTACGCGCTCTGCCTGTGCGCATCTGATCGAGGGCGGTGCCGTTGCCGTCAATGGCGAGACCTGTCTGTCTAAAAAGTACGCCGTGCGTGCCGGCGACCGTATTTCGGTCGATCTGCCCGAGCCGCACGATCCCGCCGACGTGATCCCCGAGGCCATTCCGCTCGACATTCGCTATGAGGACGACTATCTCATCGTGCTCTCCAAGCAGCGTGGCCTGGTGTGCCATCCTGCCCATGGCCACGAGAGCGGCACGCTTGCCAACGCTCTGGTCTATCACTGCGGTATCGACCATCTGGGTACCGTACAGGGCGAGGATCGCCCCGGTATCGTGCATCGCCTGGATCGCGATACCTCGGGTCTCATGCTCGCCGCGAAGGACGATGACACCCAGCGTGCACTCCAGAACCTTATCCGTACGCGCACGCTCGACCGCCGCTATATCACACTCGTGCATGGGCACATCGCCATGGATGAGGGCACCATCAACACCGGTATTGCCCGCTCCACGCGCGACCGCGTTAAGATGGCGGTCTCGGACGATCCTTTCGCGCGCCAGGCCATCACGACCTTTAAAGTTCTCGAGCGTTTCGATTCCACCCGCTTTGACGATGGCTATACGCTCGTCGAGTGCCATCTGTTTACCGGCCGCACGCACCAGATTCGCGTGCATATGCGTCATATCAACCACGCCTGCGTGGGCGATCCACTCTACGGTAAGTGCGATGCGCGCGCCGATCAGGGTCTGACCAGGCAATTCCTTCATTCTTGGCGCGTGGCGTTCGACCATCCCGTGACGGGGGAGCGCATCGAGTGCCGCGATGAGTTGCCGTGGGATCTTGCGGCCGTTCTTGACGATCTGGCTCCGCGCTCACTTGGCCGCACCGCTGCTGGCGACGAAATCGTTCCGCAGCTTGGCCTGCTCGAAGCCTAGCCAGTATTAGGTGGTTTCTTGAACTCGGTAAGCCTGCGGTAAGATATACGGTTGTTTACGTAACGCGTTCTCGGGAGCCTGCATGCTCGCCTTTTTACAAACCAACACGCCCATCGTGATCTTTAACCAGATTGTGGTTACGCTGCTCACGTTTTGCTTTCTCTATCAGGTGGTCTTTTTTATCATCGGCGCTCTGCGCGGTGAGGTCGCACCTCCCAAGGCCAAAAAGCTCCATCGCTATGCCTTCTTTATCGCGGCGCATAACGAGGAGGCCGTGATCGCCAACCTCGTGCGTTCCATTAAGGACCAGGACTATCCTTCCGAGCTTATCGAGGTTTTCGTGGTCGCTGATGCCTGCACTGACAACACCGCGCAGCTCGCGCGCGAGGCCGGCGCTATCGTCTATGAGCGCAACGATCTCGCCCGCAAGGGCAAGAGCTGGGTCATGGACTTTGGTTTCGACCGCATTCTCAACGAGTATCCCGACACGTTTGAGGGCTACTTTATCTTCGATGCCGATAACGTCATCTCCCGCGATTACGTTTCCAAGATGAACGATGCCTTTGACCAGGGGTTCCATGTGGTCACGAGCTATCGTAACTCTAAGAACTTTGGCAGCTCATGGATCTCGGCTGCCAATGCCACCTGGTATCTGCGTGAGGCACGCTTCCTCAACAACGCGCGCAATATCTGCAAGACGTCCTGCGCCGTCTCGGGTTCGGGTTACCTCATCTCCGCCAGCGTGATTGAGGGTATGCACGGTTGGCAGTTCCATACGCTGACCGAGGACATCCAGTTCACAACGTTCTGTGCCATTCACGGTATTCGCATCGGCTATGCGCCGGCGGAGTTCTTCGACGAGCAACCGGTGACGTTTAAGGCTTCTTGGAAGCAGCGTATGCGCTGGACCAAGGGCTTCTACCAGGTGTTCTTTACCTATGGCAAGCATTTGGTCAAGTCGACGTTCCGTTATCGTCGCTTTGCCGCCTATGACATGTTTATGACCATCGCCCCGGGTATGCTGCTGTCGCTTATCTCGATGCTCGCTAACGCGACCTTCCTGATTGTCGGCGGTCTCTCGCATGGCTTTTTGGCCACCGAGGTCGAGATGCAGGCTTGTGCCGCCTCGCTCATTATGACGTTCGCGATGATGTACCAGACCTTCTTTATCCTGGCGCTGCTTACGACCATCTTTGAGTACAAGCACATTCACTGTGCGCAAAAGTGGCGCTTGGTGACCAACCTGTTCACCTTCCCGATCTTTATGTTCAGCTATATCCCCATCACGGTGGCCGCACTGTTCCTGAAGGTCGACTGGGTCCCGACGCAGCACGCCGTCAGCGTCACCCTCGACGAGGTCATGCAAGGCGCCAAATAACCACCACCAAAACCACCACAAAGGGGACAGGCACCTTTGTGGTGGTTTTTGCTTTTGCGATGCGGCTCGAGGAGGTGCTCGATGGTCTATATCCCGTTTTGGCTGTGCGCCATCGTTGGCGCCATTATCGATGCGCGTGAACGGCGGTTCCCGAATGTGCTTGCTGCGGTGTGCGCGGTGGCGGCGTTTGCGGGCGTATGGCTCGATCGTGGCGCGAACGTTGCACTTGACCATGCGGGCCTTGCTGTCATCGTGTATCTCGCGCTCGTGCTGACTGAGTCCCTCTGGCGGCGCCTCCGCCAGGCCCCAGGTATCGGTATGGGAGATGCCAAGGCGATCTTCGCGCTTTGCACCTTCGACCCCTTGGGCGGTATCGTGGCATTTGCCGCCGCGCTCCTGGTTCTGGCTATCACTTGTCTCATCACAAAATCGCGCTCCCTGCCATTGCTGCCGTTTTTGGTGCCGATTTTTGCCATAATCGAGGTCGTGGGCTGCACGCTGTAACCGATTGCGCATCCTTCTTAAGGAGCATGCCATGGCAACTAATCAAGAAACGTCCGCCATCAAGGCACGTATGGACCGTATTCCCTCGGCGTTGTCGCCCGAGCTTATTGAGCGCATTGCTGCCGATCGTGCTTCGGGCACCGTCAATTCGTATCGTTGCAACGACGACCAGGTCATTCGTCGTGTTGTTCGCGATGCGGACAAAGGCACGCTGATGCGTCCGGCCTTTATGCGCGATACCGAAAAGATTCTCCATCTTCCGGCATACTCCCGTTATGCAGGCAAAACGCAGGTCTTTAGCTTTCGCAGCAACGACGACTTGTCTCGTCGTGGTCTGCATGTGCAGCTTGTCTCGCGCATTGCACGCGATATCGGTCGCGCCCTCGGGCTCAACTGCGATCTGATCGAGGCGATCGGCCTGGGCCATGACTTGGGTCACACGCCCTTCGGACATGCCGGCGAGCGCTTCCTCAACGATATCTATCATGAGCGTACCGGCCGCTTCTTTTTCCATAACGTGCAGTCGGTGCGCGTGCTCGATGCGCTCTATGGCCGCAACGTGTCGCTCCAGACGCTCGATGGCGTGCTGTGTCACAACGGGGAGTACGAGCAGCGCGTGTTTGAGCTGTCGGACATGGCATCCTTTGACCAGTTCGATCAGACAGTCGAGGACTGTATTGCCACAGGCTATAGCGTCATTGAGCATCTGCGTCCCACGACGCTTGAGGGCTGCGTGGTGCGCATTTCGGATATTCTTGCCTATGTTGGTCGCGATCGTCAGGATGCTATTGCCGCAGGGCTGCTTGAACCCGACGCTTTTGACGACGGCCTGGGTGGTTTTTACAACAGCTGGATTCTCACGCACGCTTCCATCGATATCGTTGAGCATAGCTACGGCAAACCACGTATCGAGATGAGTGAGGACCTGTTTGAGGAAATCCGCCGAGCTAAGCGCGAGAACTACGAGAAGATTTACAGCAAGGGTGGTATCGAGGGCGATTCCGAGGCGGAGCTGCGCGAGGCGTTCGAAAAGCTCTACGACCGTTGCCTTCAGGATCTAAATGGGGGCGACGAGTCCTCATACATCTTTAAGCATCACATTTCGCGCATTGAGCAGCAGCTTTCCTACTACGATCGCACCTATGTCTGGCAGGATGATAAGGATCAAGCGGTGGTGGATTACATCGCAAGCATGACTGACGGCTATTTCTGTGAGCTGACGAGCAAGCTGTTCCCGGGCCTGAAGTTTCCGCATCGTACTTATATTAACGAACAGTAGTTCGTATCTTTTCGGTATACTGATGACGAACAACGATTAGATGGATGTACGGGATGGCTATGGACGACCTATTTTCTGCCTCGACACGCGAGCGCTCCTTTAAGAATGCGCCGCTCGCGGTGCGCATGCGCCCCAATTCGCTCGACGAGTACGTGGGCCAGCAAAAGGCCGTGGGCAAGGGCTCGTGGCTGCGAGCCGCGATCGAGCACGATGTGCTGTCGAGCGTGATCTTGTACGGGCCTGCCGGTACGGGCAAGACGACGCTGGCGCATATCATCGCCAACCATACCAAGAGCGAGTTTGTAGAGGTCAGTGCCGTGACGGGCACCGTGAAGGACCTGCGTCGCGTGATCGACGAGGCAAAGACGCGCCTGAATACGTACGACCGTCGCACCATCCTGTTTATCGACGAGATTCATCGCTTTTCGAAGTCGCAGCAGGATGCGCTGTTGCACGCTGTCGAGAACCGTACCGTCATCATGATTGGTGCCACGACCGAGAACCCGTACTTCGAGGTCAACTCCGCACTGTTGTCGCGCGGACGCGTAGTTGAGCTTGAGCACCTGAGGGACGAAGACATCGCAACGCTCATTGAGCGTGCGCTCGAGGCACCGCAGGGCTTGAACGGCAAGTTCTCGGTCGATGAGGATACGGTTAAGACCATCTGCACGTTGGCCGCGGGCGATGCGCGCTCGGCCCTGACGACGCTCGAGCTGGCGAGCGAGATTGCCGTAACGCGTCCTGATACGGAGGGTACGCCGGCGCCGGCAGTGGGAGAGCGGTATCCCATCACCGTCGACGATGTGAAGATTGCCAATCCTCGCCGCGGGTTTTCGTATGACAAAAACGGTGACATGCACTACGACATCATCAGTGCGTTTATCAAGTCCATGCGCGGCAGCGACCCCGATGCCACCATTTATTGGCTCGCGCGCATGATCGATGCGGGGGAGGACCCTAAGTTTATCGCTCGCCGCATTATGATTCATGCTTCCGAGGACGTCGGCAACGCCGATCCGCAGGCTCTGCTGGTGGCGCATGCCGCGTTTAAGTCTGCCGAGGTCATTGGCTATCCCGAGTGTCGCATCAACCTGGCGCAGGCTGCGCTCTATGTGTGCTTGGCGCCTAAATCTAATGCCTGCGAGGCATCCATTGATGCGGCACTGGCCGATATCCATAACAGTGGACTGCGCGAGGTGCCAAGCTATCTGCGCGACCGCCACCGTCCGGGCAGCGATGAATACGGTGTGTATAAGTATCCGCACGATTATCCCGAGGGCTGGGTCGATCAGCGCTATTTGCCCGAAGGCCTGGAGCGCGGCGCGTTTTGGCAGCCCGCCGGTCGAGGCTGGGAAGAATGGCGCGTAGAGCAAAGCGAACGCGACCGCAGCGGGAATGCGCCGAAGTAGCTGCTGATAATTTTGTCCCACGTATCAGCTCTTGGCATGTTCGGTCCCCTTTGGGGTACCATGAACATCGTCTGTATTTCGATTCCTTTGGGAGGCTTGTATGAGTCCCATTCAAATCGCCTTGCTGCTCCTCGCCGCTGCCGGCGTGTGGGCTGTCGTTGAGCTTGCGCTCACCCTGCGTAAAACCCGCACCGTTGTCGATTCGCTCGACAAGACCGTGACCGATCTCAACAACACCATCGCCGAGGCGCAGCCCGTGGTGGCAAAGCTCGATGGCGCCGTTGACGAGCTCACCCCGGCGCTTGCCCAGATGGAGCCGCTGCTCAAGTCGAGCAAGACTGCCGTCGACGCCCTGACGTCCAACCTCGTTGAGGTCGAGGCGGTCGTTCGCGATATCTCCGAGGTCACGGGCAGCATGGCCGAGGCCAGCAACGCCGTGTCGAGCGTGACTGATTCTGCCGCCGGTGCCGTGCAGAAGCTCTTCAATAAGATGAAGGCTCCTGCGGCCGACGCCGAGCGCAAGCTCGCCGCTGCCGCCGCGGAGGCCGAACAGCCTACCGAGCGCGTTCTGATTGGCGAGGCCGAGGATGAGGTCGCCGATGGCGCAGATGTGGCTCAGAAGCCCGCAACCAAGTCGGCTCAGTATTACACCTATACAAGCGCCGAGACTGCCGAGGAGTCCTGCGATGAGTAGCGAAGCAACCTGCCCCATTACGCTGACCGTTTCCGGCGACCCGCGTCTCGCACGCTTGGTGCGCATGACGGCCGCTAACGTTGGCGCTCTGTGCTCTATGTCCGTCGATCGTATCGAGGACATTCGCATGGCTGCCGAGGAGGCCTTCATCTTTGGTTGTACCGCGGTCGACTGCGACGATATTACGATCAAATTCGACGTCGACGAGACCCACGTTGGCATGACGTTTACCTTTGGCGACCAGGCCACCGTCGATGAGGATGACCAGGCTGCCGTGTATGCCGAGCTCATTCTTGCAAGTGTGTGCGATTCCTACGAAAAGACATCGGCGCCCCTAACGCTTTCCCTCGACCTCAAGGCGGATATCTAATATGACCGAACGTTCCCGGAGCGGTAAGACCGCTTGGGACAAGGAGAAAACCCGCGAGCTGTTTCGTCGCTACAAGGAGACCGGTGATCCGGACGCCCGCGAGCAGCTCGTCATGTCCCATATGAACCTGGTAAGGTTTCTTGCCAACAAATTTAAGAACCGCGGCGAGCCGCTCGACGACCTTATGCAGGTCGGTTATCTGGGCTTGCTCAAGGCTATCGACCGCTTTGACCCCGAGCGCGGGCTCGAGTTTACGACGTTTGCCACACCTACCATTCTGGGTGAGATTAAGCGTCACTTCCGCGATAAGGGCTGGAGCGTGCGCGTTCCGCGCCGTCTGCAGGAGCTCTCGGCTAAGGTCAACCAGGCCACCGACAAACTCACTAACGAGCTACAGCGTTCGCCTAAGGTCGAAGAAATCGCTGAATATCTGGACGTAACTGTCGACGAGGTGCTCGAAGCCATGGAATCGTCCTCGGCCTACACGTCGGTGCCCATCGAGGCCCCGGGCGCGTCTGATTCCGACGATGCACCTTCGATTCTCGACCGCTATGCCGATGACGACAACGAGCTTGACTTTACCGATGACCGCTTGGTAATTGAGGAGGCTATCCGTGATTTCTCGCCGCGCGAGCGCGAAGTGATCGAGCTGCGCTTTGTGAAGGGGATGACCCAGATCGAGATTGCCAAGAAGCTTGGCATTTCCCAGGTGCAGGTTTCGCGTCTGCTGCGCCGCACGCTTAAAAAGATCCAGGACAAGATCGACCCCGACGGAGTGATGATTCGTTCATGAGTGAGCACCCCCAACAAACCGACCGTACACTGCGTGATACCCGTATTCTGACCCTTCGCATCTGGGCTGTTGTAGGCTGCATTGCGATTGCTGCCGTCATCTTCAACCTCATGGGCATCCTGGCGCCGGTTATCGAGTTTCTTGCTGTCGGCTCCATCATCGCCTTTGTGATGTCGCCTATTTCCAACTGGCTCGAGCATCATGGTGTGAATCGCGGCATCGGTTCGCTCATCGCGCTTATTGTGGTCGTTGCCGTGCTCGTCGGTGTCGTCTGCATCCTGTCGCCGATTTTGTTCGGCCAGATCATGGAAGTCCTGAGCCGCCTGCCTGGGCAGCTTCGTGTTGCGGGTGGCGACCTCAACGAAATGATTTCGAACGCCAAGACGCTCAATAACACGCCGCTCAAGGAGTATCTGGACAACAACCTGTCCTCGCTCGTTACCGTGGCGTCGAAATATGTGTCTCAGATTGCTGCCGAGCTCGGACGCGGTGTGTTCCCGCTTATCACCAACACGGCTTCGCAGCTGTTCGTGATCTTCCTGGGCCTGGTGCTTGCCTACTGGATGGCCTGCGACTACCCCCGCATGCACCACGAGATTTGCACTATCATCGGGCAGGAGAAGGAGACCTCGTACCGCTTTATGGTCGCGATTCTTTCGCGCTCCGTTGGCGGCTACATGCGCGGTATGGTCGTGACGTCCATTTGTGGTGGCATCTTAGCCTTTATCGGTTTTATGATCATCGGGCACCCGTACGCGGCGCTCATGGCCATCTTTACCGGCATCATGCATTTGGTTCCGGTCGTTGGTCCCTGGGTGAGTGCGGCAATCGCCACGATACTCGGCTTTATGTTCAGCCCCATGTTGGCGTTATGGACGCTCATTGTGACGATGATCGCGCAAAACGTCACCGATAACGTGATTTCGCCTAAGGTCATGCAGAGCTCGGTGCAGGTGCATCCCATCATGAGCCTCACGGCCCTCGTCATTGGCTCGGCGCTCATGGGCCCCATCGGCATGATTATTGCCATCCCGCTATGCGCGGCCCTCAAGGGTATCTTCGTGTACTACTTTGAGAACGAGACTGGCCGCCAACTCGTGGCCTACGACGGTGCCGTATTTAAGGGCACGCCGTATCGCGATGCCGAGGGTAAACCGGTTGCCGCTTACGATGCGCTCGGCGACGACACCTTCATCTACGAGTCGGAGCTCATCGGCAACGAGACCGCGCCCGAGGCCCAGGCCATGCCTAAGCCCGAGCTCGATAATCCCTGGATTAAGCTCTCGGGTCTTCAGCCCGACGCGACAGGCTTTTTCAAGAACCCCTTCGCCAAGGATGACGACTCCAATACGGACGACGACACCAAAACCGGCATCGACGGCTCCATGGACGATTCGGATTCCAAATAGGCCTTGTTAGCGTTTCTTGAAGTTGTAGATGACAAGAAACGCGAGCAATGCGATTGATAAGGGGCCGGCTACATAGAAATAGAGAACGTCAATTGCGCGTAGAGGTCCATAGGTCATATTGCCGGACACTACTGAATTCAATACGTAGCCAAATGCTGGTTGGTTTGCGTACCAGCGGGAGAAGGCGAAGAGCGCTAAAAGTGCGACTACCACAACTGCATTCAGGACAAATCGTTTGCTTTTCATCGATCGCTCCTTCCGGTGACCCTTATATGGAATTCTACAACAGCCATTATTTTCAAAGAATAAGACTGTCCTAAATAACGTGCACTTTCGCTGGAGGGTCGCTGTTTAGCGGCCCTCTTTTTTGCACTGGGGCGGTGGGATGGTAATATCGTTACGTTTGAACTGTTTCGATATGAAACCGAGGAGATTCCCTCTATGAGTGCTGACTACCCGTCAATGACTACGGCCGAGATCCGCTCTAAGTTCCTCAACTTCTTTGAGGAGCGCGGTCTTAAGCTCTATCCTTCTTCGTCCCTCGTTCCCGACGATCCTTCGCTGTTGCTTGCCAACGCCGGCATGAACCAGTTTAAGGAGTACTACCAGGGCAAGAAGACCATGAAGGAGATCGGCGCGATCTCCTGCCAGAAGTGCGTCCGCACCAACGATATCGACTGCATCGGCGAGGACGGTCGTCACCTGTCCTTCTTCGAGATGCTCGGCGACTTCTCCTTTGGCGGCGTCTCCAAGCAGCAGGCCTGCGCTTGGGCCTTTGAGCTCATCACCAAGGAGTTCAAGCTGCCGCTCGACCGCCTGTACTTCACCGTCTTTACCGAGGATGACGAGACCCATGATGTGTGGCGCTCCCTGGGCGTTGCCGAGGATCACATCTCCCGTTTGGGCGAGGACGACAACTTCTGGGCCGCTGGCCCCACCGGCCCCTGTGGTCCGTGCTCCGAGATCTACTTTGACATGGGCGAGGAGGTCGGCTGCGGCAGTCCCGACTGCAAGCCGGGCTGCGACTGCGACCGCTTCCTTGAGTTCTGGAACCTCGTGTTCACTCAGTACGACCGTCAGGAGGACGGCTCCATGCCGGAGCTGCCGCACCGCAACCTCGATACGGGCATGGGCCTGGAGCGCATGGCCGCCATCATGCAGCACAAGACCGCTAACTATGACGGCGATCTGATGCAGCACCTCATCAAGCTTGGCGAGGAGATCAGCGGCAAGACCTATGACGCCGACGATTACTCCGGTGCCAGCCGCTCCCTGCGCATCATCGCCGATCACTCCCGTGCCGTGGACTTCATGATCTCGGACGGCATCCTGCCCGGTAACGAGGGCCGCGAGTATGTCCTGCGCCGTCTGCTCCGTCGCGCCGTGTTCCACGGTCGCCTGCTGGGCATCGAGGGCGCGTTCCTGACCAAGTTCATCGACGAGGTCAACGCTCAGATGGGCGAGGCCTATCCCGAGCTGCTCAAGAACGTCGCCCTTGTCAAGGGTATCGTTGCCTCTGAGGAGGAGCGCTTCTCCACGACGCTCGATAACGGCCGTGTCTACCTGGACGAGGCCCTGGCTGCACTTGCCGAGGGCGCTGTCCTTCCGGGCGACGTCGCCTTTAAGCTGCACGATACGTTTGGTTTCCCCATCGACCTGACCGTCGAGATCGCCGGTACCGCTGGCCACGACGTTGACATGGACGGCTTTACCGCTTGCATGGAGGACCAGAAGGCCCGCGCCCGCGCCAACGCCAAGGGCGACGCCTGGGGCAGCTTCAACGACGTGTGGGTCGAGCTTTCGGACAAGGTCGCCGCGACCGAGTTCGACGGCTATGACAACGATGTGGTCGAGGACACCAAGGTTGTCGCCATCGTTCGCAACGGCGAGTCTGTCGAGTCCGCTGCCGCTGGCGAGGACGTTGAGGTCGTGCTCGACCGCACCCCGTTCTATGCCGAGATGGGTGGCCAGCAGGGCGACGCCGGCGAGCTTTCCGCCGAGGGCGTTGTGCTGACCGTTGCCGATACCAAGAACCACAACGGCCTGTATGCCCACGTCGCACGCGTTGCCGAGGGCACGCTGACCGTCGGTGCCAGCGTGACCGCCGCTCTCGACGCCGAGCGTCGTGGCTTCCTGCGTCGCAACCACACCGCAACGCACCTGCTCGACGCCGCCCTTAAGCAGGTCCTGGGTGAGCATGTATCCCAGGCCGGCTCGCTTGTGACGCCCGAGCACCTGCGCTTTGACTTCACGCACTTCGAGGCCCTGTCCTCCGAGCAGCTCAAGGCTGTTGAGGACCTGGTCAACCAGCAGATCTTCGCTTCCAAGCCGGTCGTGACCCGCGTCATGGGCATCGACGAGGCTAAGGCCGCCGGTGCTGTCGCCCTGTTTGGTGAGAAGTACGGCGATGTCGTGCGCGTCGTCTCCGTGGGCGCCGAGGACCAGCCGTTCTCCCGCGAGCTCTGCGGTGGTACGCATGCCGCCAACACTGCCGAGATCGGCCTGTTCAAGATTATTTCCGAGTCCTCCACGGGCTCTAACGTCCGTCGTATCGAGGCCGTGACCTCCAAGGGCGCGCTCGATTACATGGCCGACCGCCTGGCACTCGTTGATGCCGCCGCCGCTGCGCTCAAGTGCCGCGTCGACGAGGTTCCCGCCCGCGTTGAGAACCTGCAGTCCGAGCTGCGCGAGACTTCCAATAAGCTCAAGAAGGCGCTCACCGGTGGCTCCTCCGATGCCATCTCCAGCGCCATCGAGGGTGCCGTTGAGGTTAACGGCTACAAGCTCGTCGTCGCTGAGCTTCAGGGTCTCGAGGCCGCTGACCTGCGCAACGTTTGGGATACCGTGCACCAGAAGGTCGCCGGCCCCGTTGCCTGCGTCGTCGCCAGCGTGACCGAGAAGGGCACCCCGGCCCTGCTCGCTGCCGGCTCCGATGACGCTGTCAAGGCTGGCTTCCACGCCGGCAACGTGATCAAGCAGATCGCGGGCCTGGTCGATGGTCGCGGTGGCGGTCGTCCCAACATGGCCCAGGCCGGTGGTAAGAACGCCGCCGGTATCGCCGATGCCCTCGCGGCCGCCAAGACCGCGCTCGGCGCCTAAGAATCAAAGAAGTCGCTGTGGTCGCGCTTGCGCTGGACATAGGGGAGACCAGGATTGGCATCGCCGTCTCGAGCCGAGATGGCAAGATGGCGATGCCCGTCAAGGTGCTCCCGGCTGCCGAGGTCACCGGTATGGCAAAGACATTTCGCTACCTGGTCGAGGACTATGAGCCCGAAATCCTGGTGAGCGGACGTCCACTGACCATGGCCGGTGAGCCCGGTCCCCAGGCCGAGCGCGTCGCCGCCGTGGCACAAAAGATTGCCTACGAGCTCGATCTTCCACTGGAGTTTGAGGACGAGCGCCTATCCTCGCAAGAGGCCAAGCGTATCCTGCGTGAGCAGGGACTCAACGAAAAGCAGATGAGGGGCAAGATTGATATGATCGCCGCCAGCCTGTTTTTGCAGACGTGGCTCGATCGTAAAAACGAGGAGGTCCAGCATGCCTAGCGCTTCCGATCCGCGCCAACCAAATCGCCAGGGGCAGCCTGCGCCGCGTCCTGCCCAGCCTGGTCAGCGCCCGGTGCAGCCGACGCAACGCGCGACTCAGCCCTCCTCGGTCCCCGCTCAGCCTGTCCAGCGTAGAGCCCAACAGCCTACCCAGCGCGTTGCTCGGCAGCCTGCTGCCCGTTCAGCGCAGCCCGCTGGCGGCGCTCGCTTTAAGCAGCAGACTCCTACGCAGCGCATACAGGCGCAGGCCTCGCAGCCTCGCTCCCATGCTCATCGCGTTCATGGTTCGCACGGCGTTGCTCCGGCAACGCGCTCGAGTTACAGCACCCATGCCCGCCGCGGTGCGCAAAAGAAAAGCTCCCCGGTGCCCATGATTATCGGTGGCGTCTTCGCCGTGCTCGCGCTTGTCGCGATCGTCTTTTTTGTCGTGCCGGCCGTCAAGGGCTTCTTTACCGGTGGGGACGCGAACGTCACGGCTGGCCAGCAGGTCACCATTACGATTCCCGATGGTGCCTCGGGTGATACGATCGCCTCGATCCTCTCCGAGAACCATATCGTCGAGAATCCTAAGGACTACTACGCGGCGGTCAAAAAACTCAACGCCGATATGTCGCTCAAGCCTGGCACCTACTCGTTTACCACGCTCATGGATGCGACAAAGGTCGTGCAGCAGCTTATGGAGGGCCCCAATGCCGGCTCCGATGCCCTCACGATTCCTGAGGGTCTGACGGTCGACCAGATCGCCGACCGCGTGGCCGCGGCATATGACGGTATCTCCAAGGAAGATTTCCTTAACCAGGCAAAGGCTTCCTATTACATCAACGATTATCCGTTCCTGGCGGGCGCCGGCAACGACTCGCTCGAGGGCTTTTTGTTCCCCAAGACTTACTCGCTGGGCAAGGACCCGTCTGTAGACGACGTGATTCGCGCCATGCTCGATCAGTTTAAGGCCGAGTACAAGTCGCTAGACTTTGCCGGCTGCGAGGCCAAAATCAAGGAGCGCTACGGCGTGGAGATGTCGGACTACGACATCGTCAATCTTGCCTCTATCGTTGAGCGCGAGGGCCTTAACGCAGATCAGCGCGCGCACGTGGCCTCGGTTTTCTATAACCGCCTGGCCGGCAAGCTCGATGGCCTGCGCTACCTCAACAGCGATGCGACCATGATGTATGTCACCGGTGGCGAGGTTACCGCCGATGACCTGCAGAGCGATAGCTCCTACAACACGTACAAGCACGAGGGCCTGCCGCCCACTCCCATTTGCTCTCCGTCGCTCGAGGCGCTCAAGGCCACGCTTGAGCCGACCGACTCCGATGACCTGTATTTCTACATTACGCAGGACGAGGAGTACTTCTCGAAGACCTACGAAGAGCATCAACAGTCTTGGAATTGATCATGAGGATTTTTAGCCCCAAACGATATGTTGCCTCGGTCGACCGCATCGACCTCGATACCCTGTGGGCCGACGGCAAGCGAGCCATTCTGCTCGATCGCGACAACACTCTGGTGCCGCGCGATACCGAGCAGGTTCCCGCCGCGGTTTCCGCCTGGCTCAAAGCCGCCCATGCCAAGGGCTTTAAGCTGTGCATGGTGTCCAATAACTGGCATCGCGACCAGGTTATGGCGTCGGCGCGAGAACTGGGGCTCGAGGCCATCAGTCACGCCATGAAGCCGGCTCCGTTTGCCCTGAAGGCCGGTCTTAAGCGCCTGGGTGCCACGGCCGATGAGGCCGTGCTGATCGGCGACCAGCTCTACACGGACGTATGGAGCGGCAACTTTGCCGGCGTCGACACCATCCTGGTCAAGCCGCAGGCCACCCAGGACCTGTGGTACACGCAGGTCTTCCGTATCTTTGAGCGCCGGGCCCTGCGCGACCTTCCCTGCGAGGAATAGGTCTCGTTATGTCCCAGCACATCAAACACGGCTGCGACCATATCTTCTTTATCGGCTTTTTGGGCGCCGGCAAATCGACGCTCGCGCGCAACGTCGGCACCATGTTCAAGCGTCGATTCATCGACACCGACCGTCTGGTCGTGCGCCGGTGCGGCAAGTCGGTGACCGAGATTTTCGAGACCGAGGGCGAGGACCGATTTCGCGAGCTCGAGACCTCGGCACTCCGTTCGCTCCAAAGCGAGCGCAGCCTGCTGGTTTCGTGCGGGGGCGGCATCGTCGAGACGCCGGTGAACATCGAGTTGATGCACGAGATGGGTACGTGCGTGTACCTTGAAGGTGACTTTGAGGACTCGATGCGCCAGATTCGCCGCTCCGATACACGGCCCGATTTCCGTTCGCCCGAGCATGCTGCACGCCTGTTTGAGCACCGTCGTCCGCTGTATCGCCAAGCTGCTGATCTTACCCTCGATATACGCAATAAGTCCTTTGAGGACGTTTCCTACCTTTGTGCCGAGATGCTTTTGGAGCGTGGATTGTTATGATTCGCCGTCAACTCATCAATTTCCAAAATCGCAGCGTCGATGTCCGCGTCGGATTGGGCGCGTTCGAGGAGCTGTCGCGCATGTTTGCCTCGGCGGTGGGTAAGCCCAAGCGCGCGATGGTGGTTTGGAGCGACGCTACATCCGAGCGTTTTGGCGAGGTCGTCGAGCATGCGCTGGTCGATGCCGGTTTTGCCGTGTCTCAGCTCATCCTCGAGGTTTCGCCAGCCGCCGCGACGCTGGCCGATGCCGATACCGTTTTTGGCGCTCTATCTGCTAACGGTATTACCTGCGATGACCTTGTTGTCGCCGTCGGTGACGCGGCGACGTGCTCGGTCGTTTGCTGGTGTGCCAACCAGTGGTGCGGCCGCACCGAGTGTGCCCTGCTGCCGACGACGTTCGATGCCATGCTTACGGTCGCGACGACGATGGAGCCGCTTGTGGGCTCCGCGGTGAATGCGCTTCCCGCCATCGCGTTCCGTCCCGAGCCGGGCTTAGTCGTGTGCGACCTCGATCTTGTGCGCGAGGCCGACCCCGAGGAACTCAAGCGCGGATATACCGTGCTCGTGGGCACCATGCTTTCGAGCAGTAAATCTCGCTGGAACCAGTTCACCGAGACCGTCCCCGAGATTCTCGCGGGCGAGGAGGTCGCGCTCGTCAATGCCGTGCAGTGGTCCCAGACCGCTCGCAAAGACGTGCTGATGGCCACGAACCCGAGCGCCCGCCATGCGCTCGATTTTGGCAAGATTGGGGAGCGCACCCTGCGCGCCTGCCTGGGCGATGCCGCGGCGCAGGTCCCTGCCTACCAGCTGCTGTCCGAGGGCATGCGATTTGAGGCGCGCCTTGCCCACGATGCCTGCGACTTCGATATCGATTACGTCTTTGAGGTCGACGATTGCCTGGAAGACTTCGGTATCGAGGAGCTTGCCTTTGACCTTGAGCCGGAGGCATTTATTGCCGAGTTCCGCAAGCAGCAATTTGCGCGCTCGAACCGTAGCATGTTGCCGCTGCCGGCGGCGCTTGGCGCCATTCGCCTGACGAACGTCGAGGACGAGGTCCTCGAGCGCCACGCCCAGGCTTACTTGGCTTCTCGCAAAGAACTTCTCTAAGTTTTATTGACATCCATCGTCTTTCGTATCATGTTGGGGGACGGGTTTCCAATCGGTTGCGGATCGTGTGCGATTCAGTCGCTCGGTTGAGGCCCGTCCCGTCTTTATTGAGACAGCAAGAAAGGAATCTGCATGTCTGAGTTTGCTGCCGGTCCTGCCGGTCGTATCGAGCGTGTCCGCGCCCTGATGGTCGAGCGCGGTTACGACGCTATCGTGGTGCGCGACGAGGCCAACCTTCGTTGGCTTACGGGCGTGAAGGGCGTTTTCGACTACACCTTCGAGTTCCCGCACGCTGCATTTATTACGGCCGACCAGTGCCTGTTCCATACCGACTCGCGCTACCTCAACAGCTTTGAGGAGAACACGCCCGCCGGCAGCCCCTGGGTCTATGACATGGACGAGGGAACTATTCCCGGTTGGGTCGCTGGTAAGATCGCGACCAACAAGTGCCGCGTCTGCGCCGTCGAGGATGACATGCAGATCAACTTCTACCAGGGTATTCAGCGTGGTCTGGAGGACCGTTCCGTCGCCTGCATGTTGCCGCTGATGCATGACGACATCCGCAAGATGCGCGCCATCAAGGACGCCGAGGAGATCGAGCTCATGCGCCACGCGCAGTCGATCACCGATGCCGCCTTCCAGCATATGCTCGGCTTTATTAAGCCCGGTATGACTGAAAAGCAGGTTCGCAACGAGCTCGAGAACTTTATGTTCGCCAACGGCGCCGACAGCCTGGCCTTCGGTTCCATCGTGGCGAGTGGTCCCAACACTGCCAACCCGCATGCCGTGCCGAGCGACCGTGTCATCGAGAAGGGCGACTTCGTCCTCATGGATTACGGCGCGGGCTACTGCGATTACCGCTCCGATATGACCCGTACCGTCGTGATGGGCGAGCCCACGCCCGAGCAGCTCGACCTGTACGCGCTCGTGCGCCGTACGCACGAGGAGTGCGTTGCCGCCATCCATCCGGGCGTCGAGGGCAACGACATTTTCAAGCTTTCCAAGAAGATCATCGGCGATGCCGGCTATGGCGATTACTACAACCATGGTCTGGGCCACGGCGTCGGTATCGACATCCACGAGCTGCCCAACTTCAACCGCAGCAAGAACATCATCGAGGTCGGCTCGGTCATTACCATGGAGCCCGGCGTCTACCTGCCCGGCGTGGGCGGCGTGCGCCTGGAGGACTACGGTGTCGTCACCGAGAACGGCTACGAGCCCTTCACCAAGACCCCGCATGACCTTCACGTCATCGATTGCTAATACACCTCGGTAGATTTTAAGGTATGTCCCAAAAATCTACTTTAGGGGCGGGGCGTCCGGAATGTTTCGGGCGCCCCGCGTTCTCTTTTTATGCGCTCGCTGCAGGCGCCGTCTGCAAGTGTATAATTTCGGTCGTATGTAATTTGGACGCTTGTGCGTTCTGCCCATAACAAGAAAGGTCGCTATGCCTACCATTTCTACCGCCGACTTCAAGAACGGCCTCGGTCTTCGCATCAAGGACAAGGTCTACACCATCGTCGAGTTCCAGCATGTCAAGCCGGGCAAGGGCGGCGCGTTCGTGCGCTACAAGACCCGCGACATCAAGAGCGGCCGCGTCGTCGAGAACACCTGCAACGCCGGCACCAAGTTCGAGAGCGTCATGCTCACCACCCGTGAGTTCCAGTACCTCTACAACGACGGCTCCGACTACATCTTCATGGACAACGAGTCCTACGAGCAGGTTCCCGTTCCCGAGGACATGGTGGGCGAGAACTCCAAGTGGCTGCGTGAGAACGACACCTGCCAGCTGCTCTTCGCCGACGACGAGCTCATGGGCGTGACCCCGCCGATGTTCATCGAGACCACCATCGTCCAGACCGACCCGGGCTTTAAGGGCGACACCGTCCAGGGCTCCACCAAGCCGGCCACCATCGACACCGGCGCTGTCATCCAGGTCCCCATGTACCTCAACGAGGGCGAGGTCATCAAGGTTGACACCCGCGACGGCAAGTTCGTCTCCCGCGTCTAGCAACCAACTCTTCTAGGAGGACTCATGCCCCAGGAAATCAAGATTGACGGCATCGGCATTTCGCCCGATGTTCTGACCGCCATCGTCTCGCGCGCCGTGTCGGATGTCGAGGGCATCGCCTCCGTTGGCGTCAAGGACCTTGCCACCAACCTTGTCTCCATGATGCTCTCGTCCAAGGCTCCGGCTTCCGAGCCGGCGGTCGAGGCCGAGGTCATCGGCGACAAGCTCGCACTTACCGTGCGCGTCGTGGTGTTCTTTGGCTATCCGTTCAAGAAACTCGCCGAGGCCGTTCGCGCCGCCGTGGTCGCCGCCATCGATGCCCAGGTGGGCGTCGAGGTCGAGCGCGTTGACGTTTGCATCGACGGCCTCGTTTTCCCCAAGGAGTAACCTTTGAGCCTTAAGGTTTATCGCGGGCGTACGCTTGCCCGCAGTCAGGCGCTGCAGCTGCTGTTCCAGGCCGAGGCCACGGACAGCCCGCTCGAGCGCGTCCTCGAGGGCGATTTCCTGATTTCGAAGGGTCCCCTCGACCCCTATGCGCTGGAGCTTTGCCGCGGTGCCTACGAGCACATCGATCGCATTGACTGCGCCCTGCGCGCCGTTGCCAAGAACTGGGATCTTATGCGTATGCCCGGCGCCGATCGCAACCTGCTGCGTATCGCCGTCTACGAGATGCGCTTCCTCACCGACGAGGAGGTTTCGGACGCCATCGTGATCAACGAGGCCGTCGAGATCGCCAAGGCTTACGGTACCGACCAGTCCGCATCGTTTGTCAATGGCGTGCTGGGCAAGATCGCCCGCAGCGAGGAGCTGCCGGGCGAGGACCTGTACCAGGAGCTGCTGGCCGAGGATCGCGCTCGCGAGGAAGCTCAGGCTGCCGAGGCTGCCGCCAAGGTCGCTGCCGCTCAGGCAGCCGCCGGCGTGATTGCCGAGGATGCGGACGCTGCAGAGGCCGACGCCGACTCCGTCGAGGAGTAGCCATGCCAGAGGGTTCCGTCCGCAACTTCGACGAGATCTCGGACCGCCTGGACCAGATTATCGCTACCGTTCGCTCCAAGGATACGTCCCTGGAGCGTTCGCTCGATTTGTTTGACGAGGCGATTGAACTGGGTTCCCGCGCAGTCGACATGGTCGACAAGTTTGAGCTGACGCCGCGTGAGGCCGATAAGCTCGAGCAGGAATACGATGAGGATGCGGCTAACGAATCCCAGGGTACGCAGGCTGCATCCCCGGACACGAATGGTTGATGGCATTCATGAAACGCGTGCGTCTCGATGACGAACTGATTTCACAGGGCATCTGCGCCGATCGCGCGGATGCCCTTCGCACACTTATGGCCGGCTTGGTCTCGAGCGGCGGCGAGCGCCTGACCTCGCCGGGGCTCAAGGTGGCGCCGGGCCTGCCGCTGCACGTTAAGGGGCGCATCCCCTACGTTGGGCGCGGCGGCCTTAAGCTCGAAGGCGCGCTCGATGCGTTTGACATCGACCCCACGGGCCTTGCCTGCCTGGATGTGGGCTGCTCTACCGGCGGCTTTACCGATTGCCTGCTCAAGCGTGGTGCTGCTACGGTCGTTTCGGTCGACGTGGGCCGTGCCCAGTTTGATTGGTCGCTGCGCCAGGACGATCGCGTGACGCTCCATGAGCGCACGAACGTGACGCAGCTGCCCGAGCTTGGGTACGACAGCGCCATTGACCTGGCCGTGTGCGACGTTTCGTTTACGAGTATTTCAAATATCATCGATGCGGTGTTGGCATGCCTGACGCCGACGGGATCGTTCTGCACGCTGGTAAAGCCCCAGTTTGAGGCTCCGGCGGCGTTGGTGGGCGAAGGTGGCATCGTGACGGACCCCGCCGTGCGCGTCGACACGCTCGTGGCGGCAATCGAGCTCTTTGCCGCCAAGGGCCTGTTCCCGGTCGACGTGTGCGTGTCGCCCATCCATGGCGCTAAGGGCAACGTCGAGTTTTTCCTGTACGGCACGAGATTTGCCGCCGGCGAGCGCTCTGATGATGAGCTGCATTCCCAGGTATCGGCTTTGAGCGAGAAAGCTGCAACGCTATGAAGGTCTTTCTGGTTCCCAACTACTACAAACAAGAGGCGGTCGAGAGCGGCTTGATGCTCGAGCTTTGGCTGACGCGTCAGGGCTATGAGGTCGCATGGGCGGCCGACCAGCGCTCCAAGATTCAGAGCACGCCCGATATTGATGGCGCCGACCTGGTCATCACGCTTGGTGGCGACGGCACACTGCTGCGTGCTGCTCGTATTCTCAACTACCGCGAGATTCCTATTCTGGGACTTTCCTATGGTCACCTAGGCTTTTTGACGGCGGCGAGCCCCGAGGAGCGCGACATTTTGCAGGTCGTGAGCGACGCCCTGTCCGGTGAACTCCATGTGAGCCGCCGCGCTACGATTGCCGCGGATATCGTGTCCGTGCGCGACGACGGGACCAAGGACGTCGTGCGTGCCTTTGCCCTCAACGATATGGCGCTCACGCGCGGGCCGCTTTCCGATATGGTTGAGTTCGACATTACCGTGTCTGGCCACCATATCGACCGCCTGCGCGGTGACGGCGTGGTCGTGTCCACGGCGACCGGTTCTACGGGCTATGCGCTCAGCGCCGGCGGCCCTATCGTGAGTCCCGATTACGCAGGCATGGTTTGCGTGCCCATCGCGCCGCACACCATTCAGGCTCGTGCCTTCTTGACCTCTCCGAGCGATGTCGTCGAGATCTTTATGTCCGATGACCGCCCGAGCGTGCCGGCTATCGCCATCGACGGGCAGTTCATTACCTGCGACGGCACCGTCGAGAGCGTGGCTGTGCGCCGCGGTCCCGGCGATGTGCTGTTGCTCGACTACGGCCCCGAGAGCTTCTATAACTCGGTGAGCCGCGTATTCTACGGAGTCCGTCATGATCGATGAGCTGCAGGTTTCTAACATTGCGCTCATTCGCGAGGCAACGTTGGTACCGAGTGCCGGCCTGACCGTCCTAACTGGCGAGACTGGCGCCGGTAAGACCGCGCTGCTCTCGGCGCTCAAGCTCATCTTGGGCGAGCGTGCGGATTCGTCGACGGTCCGCGAAGGCGAGGCACTGGCGAGCGTTGAGGCGCGCCTGTTCGATGGCCCGCACGACGCCGAGGGTTTCACCGTGCAGCGCAGCCTTTCTGCCGAAGGCCGCAGCCGGGTAAAAATTGACGGGCGCATCGCCAGCGTGCGAGAGCTTTCTGAGCGTGTGGGCGCAATGATGGACCTGTGCGGTCAGCACGAGCACCAGCGCTTGCTCGACCCGGCGCATCACGTCGCCATGGTCGATGCCTGGGCTGGGCGCTCGGCACTCGAGGCGCTCGATCGCTATCGCACTTGCTTTAAGGCATCGCGCGCGGCTGCCAAGGAGCTTCGCCGTGTGGAGGAGGCCTCGCGCGCACAGGGAAGTCGTGTCGAGGAGGCGCGTTTTGCGCTCGAGCGCATCGCCGAGGTCGATCCCAAGCCAGGCGAGTACGAGGAGCTCGAGGAGCTGCTGCCGCGCTCGGAGCATGCCGAGGTCCTGGTGGCCACGGCCAACGAGGCCCATGCATCGCTTGCTGCCGAAGGGGGAGCGCTCGATGCCGTGAACAGCGCCGTAGCCGAGCTTTCGCGCATGGCTACCGTCGACCGCAAGCTGGGCGACATTGCCGACGCGCTTTCGGACGCCTGCATATCGCTCGAGGATTGCGCCAATGAGCTGCGTGCCTATCGCGATGGCGTTGCCTTCGACCCGCGTGAGCTCGCTCGTATGCGCGATCGCTATGCCGACCTCAAAGGCTTGCTGCGCCAGTGGGGTCCCACCATGGACGACGTCTTTGCCATGCGTGATCGTTCACAAGAGCTGTTTTCGCTGGTAGATGATGGCGATGAGCAGATCAAGAAGGCGCGCGAAGCGCTTGGCGCGGCTGAGCGCGAACTCTTCGCTGCTGCCAAGGCTCTCAAGCGTGCTCGCAACACGGCTGCCCCACGCTTTTGTCACGAGGTCGGTCGTCAAATGGCACGCTTGGAGATGGGCAGCGCTGAGCTCGTGTGGGAGTCGCGCGACCTTCCACGTGCCGAGTGGACGCCCGCGGGCCCTTCGAACTACGAGCTGCTGTATCGCAGTGGTGGCGGCCTGACGCCGCGTCCTTTGCGCCGTATCGCCTCGGGCGGCGAGCTTAGCCGCGTCATGCTGGCGAGCAAAGTTGTTTTGGGTAACGCCGATGGTGTCGATACGCTCGTATTTGACGAGGTCGATGCCGGCGTGGGTGGCTCAACTGCCCGTGCGCTGGCCGGCGTGTTGGCCGATCTGGCCGCCACACATCAGGTGATTGTCGTTACTCACTTGGCCCAGGTTGCGGTTATGGCTGACAAACATTACGTGGTCAGCAAGGAGCCGGGCGACGTGCCCCAGACGCATCTGGACGAGGTGACTGGCGAGGCTCGAACCGCTGAGATCGCCCGTATGCTCAGCGGCGATCAATCGGAGGCCAGCCTGGCCCACGCCAAGCAGATGCTCGAAGAGGCGCAAGGGTAATTAAGCCCCACCACATGCTTGTTCGGAGCCGCCCGCCACGAAATGCGGCTATCTACTACGTTTAGTGGGGCACCGCCAACCATGCCAATATTGACAAAGAGAAAACCGCAGGTAGAACGCCTGCGGTTTTCTCTGTTTTGTGTCTATGGTTGGCCCCCACGGCTAAAACGTAGTAGATGGGCGGCTTTCGTGGCAGCAGCCTCAAGGAGCTTGTCACATTGCCTATTCCACGACCTTATCCGGCTGGATGAGCTCCTCGTAGTAGCTGATATGCTCGCGCGCGTCCTCGATTTCGGGCAGCAGGAAGTTATAGATAACCTCGATGATCATCGTTGCGCTGATCTTAGAGAACGCAAAGTCGCCCGTCGTCAGCAGCGCCTCATGGTTCACCGTATTAAAGGTATAGTCGGCCAGACGCGCGAGCGGGGATTTGTTGTCACCGCTGATAACGACCACGGTGGCGCCCTCCTCGCGAGCGGCTTTGGCCATGCGGTTGAGGCGGCGCGACTTACCGGAGTTCGAGATCAGCACGATGACGTCGCCAGGTTTTAGGGTCAGTGCAAAACCGATCGCGGTCTCGCTGATGGTGCTTGCCATGCAGCGTAGGCCCAG
Source organism: uncultured Collinsella sp. (assembly GCA_934654585.1). GTDB lineage: Bacteria > Actinomycetota > Coriobacteriia > Coriobacteriales > Coriobacteriaceae > Collinsella. The sequence continues at coordinate 25,012 of CAKUGF010000009.1, forward strand.
CTGCGAAAACTTAAACGTCGCATCGAGCGCGACTGCGTTCGTGTTACCCACGGCGGCGAACTCAATGACGCCGGCATTCTTAAGTGCATATACGACCGCCGCCAGAGTCTCGTGGTCAATGCCGTCGATGGTCGCGTTGAGCTCACTTACCTTAGCTGCCAAGATATTTTTAAGGCTTTGCTCCATGTTGTCGAGCGAGACCTCGTCGGTCAGGCCCTCGTTGCGCTGGCTTTCCAAGTCGCGCGCCAGCGAAAACTGAAAGCTGCGAAAGCTGCCAAAACCCAGCTTGCGGCAAAAGCGCGAAACGGTCGCCTCGGATGTTGCGGCGGCGCGAGAGAGCTGCGCGGCCGTCAGGCGTGGCGCCTCGGACTGGTGCTCCAGAATGTAGTCGACAATGCGCTGCTCGGATTCGCTGTATCCCTTGTGGGTGCTAATAAGGGAGAGCGCGCTCTTGCTGCTATCGGTCATGGATGACTCCTGGTTGGCATGAAAATCGAACTTGTTTTGCAATGCCATAGTATACGGGCATTTTCAATTACAAGATACACCTTGCCGTTTCAAGTGTTGATGGTAAACTTTCACCTACCGTTTACGGTTATGAAAGAACCTTTCACCGGAGAATTGCGCCTTATCTCTTCTCATGCAAGCGTTGGGTTGGTATCTTTCAGTTGTGGAAAAGCGCGTAAGAAGCGCGTGTAGGGGAGCGCCCGCGGGCGCAGAACTCAAGAAGGAGGGACACATGGCTAAGTTTGACATCATCGCCGCCACCGGTTGCCCGACCGGTATCGCGCACACCTTCATGGCGAAGGAGGCGCTGGAGAAGGCAGCTGCCGAGCGCGGTCTGACCATTAAGGTTGAGACCCATGGCCAGGTCGGTGTCGAGAACGAGCTCACGAAGGGTGAGATCGCCGGTGCCAAGGCCGTCGTCGTCGCAGCCGACAAGGATGTCCAGGCGGAGCGTTTCGCCGGTAAGCCCATGGTTTCCGTTGGTGTTTCCAAGGCCCTGTCCGTCGAGGCCGCCGGCAAGCTGATTGACCGCGCGCTCGCCGCCAAGGGCGACGACTCGGTTGCTGCCGCTGCCGATGTCGAGGACGAGGTCGAGGAGAAGGAGTCCGTCGGCCACATCATCTACAAGCACCTCATGAACGGCGTCAGCCACATGCTGGTCTTCGTCGTCGCCGGTGGTGTCCTGACCGCTGTTTCGTTCCTGTGGGGCATCATGTCGTTCGACTCCACGAACGCTCAGTACAACACCTTCGCCGCGATGCTCAAGATCATCGGTGGCATTGCCATGAACCTCATGGTTCCGGTGCTTTCGGCCTATATCGCCGAGTCTATCGGCAAGCGTCCGGCGCTCGTTCCCGGCTTCGTTGCCGGTATGATCGCCATCACCGGTCTGCCCGTCTCGCCTGAGACCGGCCTGATCGACGCCGGTGGCTCGGGCGTGGGCTTTGGCTTCCTCGGCGGTATCGTCGGTGGTTTCCTTTCCGGTTACGTTATCTTGCTGCTGGAGAAGGTCTTTGCCAAGCTGCCTCAGAACCTCAACGGCCTGAAGGCCATCTTCCTCTACCCGCTGTTCTCCACGTTCATCGTGGGCATGGTCATGCTCGGCATCTCCGGTCCCATGGCTGCCATCAACACCGCTATGATGGACTTCCTCAAGGGCCTGTCCGCCTCTGGCGCCATCGTCCTGGGTCTTGCCATCGGCTGCATGTGCGCCTTTGACATGGGCGGCCCGGTCAACAAGGCCGCTTACGTCACCGGTACCGCTATGCTTACCGAGGCCCTGGCCGCTGGTGTCGGCACCGACACCTACAACTTCGGCACCAACTTCATGGCTGCCGTCTCCGCCGCCTGCATCGTTCCGCCGCTGATCACCACCTTCGCCGTCGTTGTCGGCAAGAAGTACTTCAGCCAGGAGGATCATGACGCCGGTATCGTCAACCTCATCCTTGGTTGCACCCACATCACCGAGGGTGCCATTCCGTTCATGACCAAGAACATCTGGCCCGTCATGCCGATCATGATGCTCGGTTCCTCCATCGCTTCGATCCTGACCATCATGTTCAACGTCCACGATCCGGCGCCCCACGGTGGCTTCCTGGTCCTGCCCGTTGTCGAGAACGGTCCGCTGTGGGTCCTCGCGATCCTCATCGGTGCTGTGGTCGGTGGCATCCTGTTCGTGGCCTTTAAGAAGTATGACTTCGAGAAGAGCCAGAAGGCTGCCCCTGCTGCCCCCGCTGCCAAGCCGGTCGAGGCTCCCAAGGCTGCTGCCGTCGAGGCTCCCAAGGCCGAGGCTGCCGACTTCGTGAAGGTCGAGAACGTTTTTGTCGCCGAGGACTTCGCTTCTCGTGACGAGGCCCTGAGCTTTGTCTCCAACCAGGCCGTCAAGGCCGGTCTCGCCAACGATGCCGACGCTGTTATGAACGCCTTCCTGGCCCGCGAGGCCGAGGGCACCACGGGTATGATGGAGGGCTTCGCTATCCCGCATGCCAAGTCCGATGCCATCACCGAGGCCGCCGTCATCGTCGTCAAGGACGAGTCCGGCGTGACCGGTTGGGACACCATGGACGGCGCTCCCGTCAATGTTGCCATCGCCCTGCTCATCCCGGGCGCCCAGGCTGGCACCACGCACCTCAAGATCCTGTCCAAGGTCGCCGAGGCGCTCATGGACGAAGACTTCCGTGCCACCGTCAAGGGTTCCGCTGACGCTGCCGAGATCGCCAAGACGATCAACGCCCGTCTGGTCTAATCCAACGGTTCGCGGATAACACCGCCCCCTGTATAAAAGGCGAGGACTCCACCAGGAGCCCCCGCCTTTTTTCATCCCCAAATAAGTTGCGGTGAAATAGGGACTGCTTAAACGTTTCAACCCATAATTCAGTCCCTATTTCACCGCAACTTACATAGATGGGCATAGATGGAATTATCTGCTGAGTCTTTAGCGCGTACAGATCGCCAGCCAGAATTCCGTTCGAACGATATTGCTCTGGACCGATCTAGTCTCCGCAGCTCGCCTGCCGGGCGGGGCGATTAAGTTTGTCGCGAGTTCCGCACGCAAAGGAAAGCACTTAATGTGCTTTCCGTCTTGCGCAGGACTGTAGAGCAGCAAACTTAATCGCCCCGCCCGGCAGGCGAGCGCAGGGATACGACATCTGTCCAACAATTCGTGCGAAACACAATGAAAATCCGTTTGATGTGAGTTAATATAAACAACGTCGTGAATCTGACTCCTGCCGCATGCATGACAGGGGTTAAACACAAAAAAGGAGTCAATTATGGTTTCTGAGAAGGCTACCCTCGTCAACCCGCAGGGTCTTCACATGCGTCCCGCCGGCCTCTTCGCCTCCACCATGGGCAAGTATGCCTGCGACGTGACCGTCGTCACCCCCGAGAAGGAGGTCAACGGTAAGTCCCCGATGGCCCTCATGGCTGCTGGTATCCCTTGCGGTACCGAGGTCGAGGTCAAGTGCGACGGCGCTGACGAGGCCGAGGCTCTGGCTGCTGCCATCGAGCTCATCAAGAGCGGTCTTGGCGAGTAGAACTCAATCGGGTCGCATGTTGAACAATTAAGTTCATATTTGGGAGCGCAGTGACCTGTTGAGGGTAGCTGCGCTCTCTTGTCATGGATATGGCAAAACGCTTTATCACATGGCACGGAGAGAGGAATGGGAATGTATCAGGGAGTCAACGCATCCGAGGGCATCGGTATCGGCACCGTCATGGTCGCCGTCGATCCCGACTTGACGTTTGAGCCGCACGAGGTTGCCGATACTGCAGCCGAGAAGGAGCGCTATCAGGCCGCTCTTTCGGTCTTCTGCGAGAAGACTCAGGCTCAGGCCGACCACATGAAGGAGACGGTGGGCGAGGCCGAGGCCGAGATCATGAGCGGACACATCGTCCTGGCTCAGGATCCGGGCATGACCGACGCCATCAACGCCGCCATTGACGGCGGCACCTGCGCCGAGCAGGCGCTCATGGACACCTCGACCATGTTCGAGAACATGTTCCTGTCCATGGACGACGAGATGTTCCGTCTGCGCGCGGCCGACATCGCCGACATCCGCACCGGTATTCTGGCCGAGCTGCTGGGCAAGGAGGTCGTCGACCTTTCCGTCCTGCCTGAGAACACTGTCGTTGTCGTGCATGACCTTACGCCGTCCATGACCGCTACGATCGACAAGGCTCACGTTGCCGGCATCGTCACTGAGACTGGCGGCCGCACGTCGCACTCCGCGATTATCGCCCGCGCCCTCGAGATCCCGGCTGTCCTTTCGGTTTCCAACAGCTGCACCGCACTGCGCAATGGCATGACCGTTGTCGTCGACGGTGGCAAGGGTGTCGTCGAGGCCGATCCCGACGAGGAGACGCTCGCTGCCTACACCGCCAAGGCCGAAGCTTTCGCTGCCGAGAAGGCTGCTCTCGAGGCCTTCCGCGGCAAGCCTTCTGTGACTGCCGACGGCATCAAGAAGATCATCGCCTGCAACATCGGTAACCCCGATGACGTGCCCAACGCGCTCGATCACGACGCCGAGGCCATCGGTCTGTTCCGCTCCGAGTTCCTGTTCATGGACTCTGCCGAGCTTCCCTCCGAGGAGGAGCAGTTCAACGCCTACCGTAAGGTCGCCAGCGCGCTCAAGGGCGCTCCGGTCATCATCCGCACGCTCGACGTGGGTGGCGACAAGGAGATCCCGTACCTGCACATGGTCAAGGAAGAGAATCCCTTCATGGGCTTCCGCGCCGTGCGTTACTGCCTGGCCAATCCCGACCAGTACAAGGTCCAGCTCCGCGCCCTGCTGCGCGCCAGCGCCTTCGGTGACGTCAAGATTATGATCCCGCTCGTCACCTGCGTCGAGGAGGTCGTGGCCGTCAAGGAGCTCGTCGAGGAGTGCAAGGCCGAGCTGACCGAAGAGGGTCGCAAGTTCAACGAGAACATCGAGGTCGGCATCATGGTCGAGACGCCTGCCGCTTCGCTGTTCGCTGACCGCCTGGCCGAGGTCGCCGACTTCTTCTCCATCGGCACCAACGACCTCATCGGCTACACCATGTGCGCCGACCGTGGCAACGACACCATCTCCAACCTGTACCAGGTGTACTATCCCGCCGTGCTCCGCTCGCTCAAGAACATCATCGAGAGCGGCGTGAAGGCCGGCATCATGGTCGGTATGTGCGGCGAGGCCGCTGCCGATCCGCTGCTCGAGCCGCTGCTGATCAGCTGGGGCCTGGAGGAGTTCTCGATGAGCGCTCCGTCGATCCTGCGCGCCCGCAAGACCATCAGCCAGTGGACCAAGGCCGAGTGCGACGAGCTCGCCGAGAAGGCGCTCGCCTGCAACACCGCTGCCGAGGTCAAGGCGCTGCTCGAGTCCGCAGCTCGCTAATTTGGTATCAGAGGTAACCGCGTGGTTGGAATGGGCCGGCCACGCGGCCCTCACATATACAGGGGGTACTGTAAATGTTCTACACGCTAACCGCTAATCCGGCTGTCGACATGACGGTTTCGAGCTCTCCGCTCGAGCCCGACGAGAACGTCCGCACCGGCTCGGCCAGCTACACGGCCAACGGCAAGGGCCTCGACGTGTCCTTCGCCTTTAAGAAGATGGGCGTCGACACCGTCGCGCTCGGCTTCTTCGCCGGCTTCACGGGCAAGTTCATTGTCGAGGAGGTCATGAACCTGGGTTGCCTGTGCCGCCCGGTCTGGACCGACGGCATCACGCGTATCAACACCTACGTCAACGATGGCCAGCACGAGTACGGCATCCTCAACCCCGGCGCCCCGATCACGCCGGAGCACCAGAAGGAGCTCTACAACATCCTGGACACCGCGGGCGACCTTGAGTGCCTGATCGTCTCTGGTTCCGTGCCTCCCAAAGCTACGCCTGACTTCCTGGCACAGGTCATGGAGCACGCTCAGGCCCGTGGCGCCGACGTCGTCCTGGACCTGTCCTCCGACAAGCTCAAGGAGCTCGCTCACAAGAAGCCGCTGCTCATCAAGCCGAACCATCACGAGATGAAGGCCATCTTCGGCGTGCCGGTCGACACCGACGACGAGGTCCGCGTTGCCATGAAGCTCGCCCACGAGGCTGGCGTGCAGAACGTTCTGCTCACCCGCGGCAGCCGCGGCGACGCCTACTTCTCCAATGGCGAGGACATCTGGTATGCCAAGCGTGAGTTCAACATCAAGCTGGTCTCTTCCGTCTGCGCCGGCGACTGCACCCTCGCTGCGTTCCTGCACAAGTGGTACAGGGATCGCGACAACGTCGAGGAGGCCATGAAGCTCGCTATGGCTACTGGCGCCAACGTTGCCGAGTCCGTCGGCATCGGCGACTTCGGTCACGTCGACGAGTACAGCAAGCGCGTCGCCGTCCGCAAGCTCGATCGCGAGTAAGCGAAACGCGACAAATAATGTGCGCATATGGCGCCCCGGTTTGTCCGGGGCGTCGTTTTTTGTTGAAGGGGAGTGGATTGCCCGCCGTCCTTCACCGCTTCCACACCGTTCACCGAGTTGTCGTAGCCTTTTGACGAAGCGTGGAATATAATTTCATCAACATGTTACCTCGTGAAAGGAACATTCATGATTTACACGCTCACTGCAAATCCCGCTATTGACTACAACATTTCCTGCGACGGCCTCACCTCCAATACCGTCACGCGTACCCGCAATGCGGTCTACACGCCCAACGGCAAGGGCCTCAACGTCTCGTTTACCCTCGACCACTACGGTGTCGACACCACGATCCTGGGCTTCTTCGCCGGCTTCTCGGGCGAGTTTATCGTCAAGGGCGCCGAGGCTCTGGGCGTGCCCGTCAAGCCCGTGTGGACCGACGGCATTACGCGCGTCAACGTGTTCCTCAACGCCGGCCCCGACACCGAGTACAACATGGTCAACGCCGGCGCTGCCATCAATGACGCCAACGAGCAGGAGATGTTTGAACTCATCGATTCGCTCGACGACATGACCTGCCTGGTCATCAGCGGCTCGCTGCCCCCCAACACCTCCGAGGGCTTCCTCGCCGAGGTCCTGCGCCGCGTGAAGGCCAAGGGTGCCGAGTTCGTCCTCGACATCTCGAGCCATCAGCTGGCCGACCTCATTGCCATGGAGCCGCTGCTGATCAAGCCCAACGATGACGAGCTGCTCGACATCTTTGGCATTAAGGTGAGCGGTGTCGACGATGAGTCCGTCAAGGGCGCCATGGCCGAGCTGCATGCCAAGGGTGCCAAGAATGTCCTGCTGACCCTGGGCGGTGCCGGTGCATACTTCTCCAACGGTGAGCACATCTGGTTTGCCAGCCGCACCTTCGACGTCAAGCTGCTGTCGACCGTCTGCGCCGGTGACTCTTCGCTAGCCGCCTTCCTGTCCGTGTGGCATGACGCCCCCGAGCGCGTTGAGGACGCCCTGCGCCTTTCTATGGCCACCGGCGCCAACGTGGTCGAGTGCCCGGGCCTGGGCGACTTTGCCAAGGTCGAGGAGTATAAGAAGGGCATCGCCATCCGTCAGGTCTGTTAACTTGGGCATAGCGCTTGAGTATTTGAGTATTTGAGCATTACGCATCCGTCTTGGGAACAGGACGGATGCGTTTTTGTTTATAGGACTTGCGTGTGCAGGCGAGCCTGTTTCTTGCTAGACTTCTGGCAGATGCAATCGAAAGCCAATTTGATAGGCGCAGGAGGCCATAGGTATGTGCAATGTTTCGCTCAACGGTACGCAGCCGACCTGTGCCTCCCTGCGGGTGCTGCGTGCGCTCGAGGCAGCTGGTCTTGAGGCCTGGTACGTGGGCGGTTGGGTACGCGACGCACTGATGGGATGCCCCAGCCACGATGTTGACATGTGCTGCAGCGGCTTGTGGCAGGAGTCCAAGGCCGCGCTTGAGGCCGCTGACATTGCGGTCGTGGAGTCGGGCATTAAATTTGGCGGCATCACGGCTATTTGCGACGGCGAGCGTATCGAGGTCACCACGTACCGCCTGGATGGTTTCTATACCGACGGCCGTCACCCTCAGAGCGTGGAGCGCGCGGCTTCGCTCGAGGACGACCTGGCGCGTCGCGACTTTACCGTTAATGCTATGGCATGGCATCCCGAGCGCGGTCTTGTCGACCGTTACGACGGCCAGGGCGACTTGGAACGTAAGCTGATCCGTGCCGTCGGCGATCCCAAACGCCGCTTTAACGAGGACGCCTTGCGCATGCTGCGCGCGGTGCGTTTTGCCTGCCGCCTGGACTTTATGATCGAGCCCCAGACCAAGCTGGCCCTTGCCGAGTGCGCTCCGCTGCTCGATGCCGTGGCGCGCGAGCGCGTGGGTATCGAGCTCGAGGGCATTCTCTCGACCGGTCACGGGGGAGACGCGATGCTTCGCTGCCCCGAGCTCATCTGCGCCGCCGTGCCCGAGCTTGCCGCGGGTCGTGGATTCGACCAGCGCAGCGTCTACCATGCCTTTAACGTGTACGAGCATATCGCCCGCGTGCTGACGGTGGCGGGGGAGTTGGCGTTGTGCGACGGCGTCGCACCTTCGATGAGCCTCATGTGGGCGGCGTTTTTGCATGACGTTTCCAAGCCCGAGTGCTTTACCGTCGATCACGCCGGCAGCGGGCACTTCTACGGCCACCCCGAACTGGGCGCCAAGAAGGCACGCGTTATCATGGATCATCTGGCGCTTTCGCACGATCTGGTGCGCGACGTGTGCCTTCTGATCAAATATCACGACAAGCCGCTGCGCCCGGAGCGTACCTGTCTGCTCAATATGATGCGCGCGCTTTCGGGTGAGGGCGTCGACACGGCCCGCCTGATCGACGAGCTTATGGACCTTAAGCGTGCCGACACGCTCGGCAAGGCGCCGTCTTGCTTCTATTACGTGGAGACGATCGAGGAGATGCGCTCGTTGGCCCATGAGTTGCTGGCAGCGGGGGAGCCCTATACGCTCAAGATGCTCGCCATCAACGGTGGGGATCTGATTCGTACCGGCGTTAAACCGGGTCCGGAGTTGGGCCAGCTGCTCAATGCCGCCTTCGACGCCGTCATCGAAGACAACGTCCCCAACGACCGCGAAGTCCTCCTGGCTTATCTCAACCTAGGGTAGCTAATTTGGGACGGGGCTATTTTAGCTACCCCGGCTGTAAAAGCGAACGGTTTGGTTGTTTCTCGGCTGGGTAGCTAAAATAGCCCCGTCCCAAAAGAATTGCCCCTGTCTACCTGCGGTTTCCATAACCTGCCGACATTTTTTGGCGAATTTGGAATTTCTTCTTGCGCTTGGGTTTTTTGTCCCGTAATATATGTCCTCGCAGCACGGCAGTGCAGATGTCATGTGGCCCGTTCGTCTAGCGGTTTAGGACGCCGCCCTCTCAAGGCGGAGATCACCAGTTCGAATCTGGTACGGGCTACCACTTCTTTTCTGCTGAGCCTTATGGCCCGTTCGTCTAGCGGTTTAGGACGCCGCCCTCTCAAGGCGGAGATCACCAGTTCGAATCTGGTACGGGCTACCAAGCATGTGATACCCGAACTTCCGCGGAGGTTCGGGTTTTTTATTGTCGCGATTCTGAATCGGCCACAACATCGGCCCTTGTTTTTCCTACTGCAATACATGCTTTACGTTCTGCTTATGCGCCTTGCGGGTACAATAGGCAAGATTTATCTGAACTAAGAAGGAGCCTCATGGTTGAGTCCTCTAAGCATACGCACAAGCCCCAGGTTGAGGTTGAGGTCTCGGGCGGCGATGACAGCAAGGGCGCGCGCCGCGGCGCAATTTTTATCGGCGTCGTGCTGGTGGGCTACATCGTCTATTTGGTTGTAACCGGGCAGATGGGACAGTTCTGGGCCGCTATGGCGACCGTTCAGGCTCCGTGGCTCATCGTCGCATGTCTGTGCATGCTGATGTACCTGATTTTTGGCATTATTGCCTACGCTATTGCCGTATGGGTCGATCCTGAGTCGCCCGTCGGTGTCCGCGACCTTATCTCGGTCGAGGCGAGCGGCATCTTCTTTGGCAACCTGACGCCTATGATGATTGGATCCTCGCCTGCGCAGATCTATCGCCTGACCAGGACCGGCCTCAACGTGGGCGAGGCCGGCGCGACGCAGTTTACGCGTTTTATCGTCTACCAGTTTGGCCTGGTGGCATGGGGCGCCATCCTCCTGCTTGCGCGTATGCCGTTTTTCGCTGAGCGCTATGGCGACATGACGCTGCTGTGCGTCTTTAGCTTTGGTGGCCATTGCCTAATCTTGCTCGGCGTTTTCGCCGTGGCGCTTATGCCCAAGACCGTCACTCGCGTCGCCCATTGCATTATCAATTGGCTCGAGCGCATCGGCGTGTCGCCTACGAAGATCGAGGGCTGGCGTACCTTTGTGGATGGCGAGATTCATTCGTTTTCCGAAAAGTTCAAGCTCTCGGCCGGACACTTCTCGTCCATGGCGCTTACCGTGGTTATCACCATGATGCAGCTCGCATTTTTCTACCTGGTCCCGTACTTTTTGATGCTCTCCTTTGGCAAGCACGATGTCGACTTTTTCTCGGTTATGGCCGCCAGCGCCTTTGTTCAGCTGCTGAGCTCCGCCGTGCCGCTGCCCGGTGGCACCGGTGGCGCCGAGGGCGGTTTCGCGTTGTTCCTGGGCCACTTCTTTGGCTCCGCTTCGACTGCGGGCTATCTGCTGTGGCGCATGATCACCTTTATCGCACCGACCATCTTGTCTGCGTCCGTGCTGGGTCTTAGGAGCACCCATACCGAGAGCGTCCACGTGCGCTGGGCGCGCTTTAAGCGCAAGCTCGGATGCAAGCCTCAGACGGCTTCTGCGCCCGCTAAACCTCATCCCGCGAATGCGGTTACCGTCGATCCTGCCCAGCACGTTCAGAAGCCTTCTGTGCCCTCTAGGCACGTGCATAAGGCGTACGTGCACCAGACGGGCGATGGTATTCGCGTGTCCCCTTCGGCACTCAACAAGAAGAAGCATTCCAAGTAGCGAGATCCGTGTTCGCGGCGTCCCCGTACGCGGGCTAAGTCGTGCATTCTCTATGGTGCTGGTCTTATCTGCGCTGTATGTAGGATAATCCTCTTACGTAGATTATTTCTCATCTGTAGAGGAATGCCGACATATCGAAGGGGCACGTCAATGTCCAGCAAGAAACCGCGTCTCGACCGCCGTATTGTCCGGAGCCGCAATGCAATCCTTTCGGCTTTTGAGCGTCTGCTTACGGAAAAGCCGCTGGCCGATATTACGGTGAGTGCCATCGCGCGTGAGGCCAATGTCGATCGTAAGACCTTCTACGTTCACTTTGGTACGGTGGACGGCCTGCTCGATGCTATCGCCGAGGATGTCGTGGAGATGATTGTCGACTCGGTTGAGTCGACGCTTGCCTCGCTGGGCGGCAATCCCAACGAGCGTGCCCTCGGTGCGGCGGAGACGTTCTTTAGGACCATTAACGAGGCACTGTGCGACAATTTGATGCTCAATCGCCAGCTGATCGAGAATATCCCGCTCGATGATTTTATGGCGCGCCTGCGCGAGCCGCTCGAGCGCAAGATCACCGAGCGCGACCTGCTGCCCTGCGGCATTAAGGACGAGTTGTTCGATTACTACCTGGCGTTTTTGCTTTCGGGCATTATCGGCATCTACCGTACCTGGGCACTCTCTGACGGCTCGGTGCCCATCGAGCGCATTTCGGAGGTCGCCAACAATCTGACGTTAAGTGGTCTTTCGAGCCTGGAAGCTCGCTTCGAATAGCATTGCGCCTCATCCCCCTCTGAGTTGCGGTGAAATAGGGACTGTTTGGGCCTTCTAACAGCCCGAACGGTCCCTATTTCATCGCAACTTAAGGTTGGTTTACTGGTAGCGGAGGCATTCCACCGGGTCGAGTTTTGCGGCTCTTCGCGCGGGGTAGAAGCCAAAGACGACGCCGATGCCGACCGATACCGCGAAGGCCAATAGCACCGTGGCGATCGAAAAGCTCGGTGTGATCGTTCCGCTGGCACCAAGCTCTCCGAGCACGCCGGAGCCCGCCGCAAACATTGCGAGGGCCCAGGCGAGCAGATAGCCGATCACGACACCCAAAATGCCTCCGGTGATGCATAGCGCCGATGACTCGGCTAAGAACTGGGCTGTGATATCCCGGCGACTTGCGCCTAGCGCGCGGCGAATGCCGATCTCGCGGATGCGCTCGGTCACGTTGGTGAGCATCATGTTCATGATGCCGATGCCGCCCACGAGAAGTGAGATGCTGGCTACGGCGCCCATGATGAGCGAAAATGCTCCCATAAACGAGTTGAGTGCGTCGATAGCGCTTTTCATCGAGGTTGCCGATACGCTGTCGTATTCGTCGTCCTCCGGGATGCCCTTTATCGAGCGCACTTTGGACTCGATTGTCTTGCACAGCTCGTCCATGTCGGTTCCCTCGGCCGCAAGCGCCGTCACGCTGGGAAACGAGGGATTCTCGTCGCTAAACAGTCCGGCAATGGTCTCGCGCGGCATATACAGCGTGAGCGACCCCATGGTGTCGCTGCCGCCATCAATCAAGCCGACAATCTGCACCTCGCCGTTCGAAACCTTGATGGTCTTGCCCAGCGCGTCCTGTTCGTTGCCGTACAGCTGATCGGCGCCGCCTCGGCTGATGAGTGCTACGCGCGTCCCTGCCTGCGACTCGGCGTTGGTGTAGGTACGTCCGGCAACAAGCTTGCTGGCGCCCACGGCGTCGAGCATGTCGCTGTCGACGCCCTGCGCCATGACGGTATAGCTTTTGTCGCCTGCCTTGTATTCGGTATAGGCACTGTCGACGATGCCGATCTGTTCGATCTGCGGCACCAGTTTTTTGAGCTTCTCCACGTCCGAATCGGTGAGTTCCGGCGATGAATAGACTTGCACCATACGTGCGGCATTGAGGCCCAGGCTGTTGACTAGGCTGTTTTGGATGCCGCCGATAAGTGAGGTCATGGCAATGACGGAGGCGATGCCGATGACAATGCCGAGGATGGTGAGTAAGCTGCGGCCCTTGTTTGCCTCAAGCGAGTGAAGGGCTTCTTGGATAAGGTCGCGCGTACTCATGCCTTCACTCCTTTCGTCGGATTGGCGGATGCAGAAATCATGGGCAGGTCATCAATGGCGCCGCGCAGGGTCTGCGACGCATGCGCGATATACGCGCCATCGTGGATGCGGCCGTCGCGGATGGTCACTGCCCGGTCGGCCTCGGCGGCAATGCCGGGGTCATGCGTGATAAGCACGATGGTCTTGCCGCGCTCCTGTAGCCTGTGGAAGGTTTCCATCACGAGCGCTCCGGTGGCAGAGTCCAGGTTACCCGTCGGCTCGTCGGCAAGAATGATGGGCGGATCGTTGACGAGGGCGCGCGCGATGGCCACCCGCTGCATCTGGCCGCCCGAAAGCTCGGAGATACGGTGGTCCCAGTGGTCGACCGGCAGCGTTACGGCCTGTAGCGCATGGACGGCGCGCATTTCGCGCTGGGCCCGCGGCACGTTGGTGTACGACAGCGGCAGCATCACGTTTTCGATGACCGACAGGCGCGGCAGCAGGTTAAAGCTCTGAAAGACAAAGCCAATGCTCAGGGCGCGCACCTCGGTGAGCTCGTCATCATCCAGTTCTGCCACGTTAAGGCCCTGCAGGTAATAGTCGCCGGCCGTCGGTTTGTCCAGGCAGCCTAAGATATTCATGAGCGTCGATTTGCCCGAGCCCGAGGGGCCGGTGATGGCGACGAACTCGCCGGGGTTTACCGCCAGGCTCACGTTGTGGAGGATGTGGGCGCAGCCGGCCTCGCTCTCAAAAATGCGGTGCACGTTGCGGATGTCGATGACGGGACGCATTACATGCCCTCGTCGGCCGACATGCCATCAGAGGCGCCTCCGTCGGCTGTCGCGCCCGCGCCGGTGTCGACCACGATGGTATCGCCGTCGCGCAGTTTGGTTACGGGGATGTCCGCGTTGATCTCGTTGCCCTGGTCATCGCGCTTGACCTGTGTTTTGCCGATAACGGCTTCGTTGTCGTTTTGGGTCACGACGGTCACCTTTACGCGGCGGGTTTCCTTGCCCTCGCTATCGGTTGCCAGGTTGACGTAGTAGTTCTCGCCGTCCTCGGTCATCAGCGCCATGGTCGGGACCATGACCACATCGTCGAGCTTTTCGGTCACTACCGAGACCTCGGCCGTCATGCCAGGCTTGAGGCGTGCGTCGGGTGCCTCGATCAAAATGTCGACGGTAAAGGTCACGCTGCCCCCGCTATAGCTGGATTCGGAGTTCGCCACCGAGGCAATGGCCGTAACGGTTCCCTCGCTTACGATATCGGGGAAGGCCGGGTAGGTGACGTTAGCGCTCTGGCCCACGGCGATTTTGGCGATATCCTTTTCGCCTACCTGAACGGTCACCTTCATCTTGGAGAGGTCGGCGATCTGCATACATTGCTTGCCGCCGCTCGTGTCGCCTTCGCCCATGACCACGCCGCCGGTAACCGTGGCGCCGACCTTGGCATTGAGCTCGACGATGCTGCCCGAGCTGGGGGCCGTCACCGTGCGCTCGGCCGCCTTGGCGTTGGCCTGCTCGAGCGTTGCCTGGGCCGATGCGAGGTTGCGCTGGGCGCTCGAGACGGCGCTCGTGTCGGTCGTTGCGCCCGATGCGGCGTCGGTGTCGTTGCCCATTGCCGGTGCGGCCTGCGCGGCAGCGAGGGCCTTCTGGGCATTGCTCAGGTCTTCCTGGGCCGCGGCTACTGCGCGCTGTGCCTCGGCGACATTGCGGTCGAGCTCGTCGTTTTTGATCGTCATGAGCACATCGCCCTCGTTGACGGTTTGGCCCGCCTGCACGTTAATCGACCCCACCGTTCCATCGACGGAAGGGGAGACGACCGATGCGGAGATGGGCTTCAGCTGGCCTTTTGCCTCAACGGTGGTCGTAAACGTGCCCTCGGCGACCATGTCGGTCACCGGCCCGTCGGTACCAGCTGGCTGCGCGTTGATGACCAAAGTCACAATAACAGCGATGAGTACAATGGCGCCTACGACGCCGGCGGCGATACCGCGCCGGATCAGCTTTTTACGCCGACGCTCGGCACGCTTCGCCTTGAGTTTGGCGTAGGCTTCTTCGTCGGAGATATCGGTTGAATCGTTGAGGCCCACATCGTGCTGTTTGGCATGTGCGGAGGTTATGAGCGGCAGGGTTTCAGTGGCGTCTTGGGGCATGCGATCGGAATCGTCAGGGCCCGGATTGATAGTGGGGACCTTGGACATAGTGTCTCCTTTATACAAATGGCTCAGATAAGTATATACGCCCGTCGCAAGAGGCGGGCGCATAGGAACTGTGAATGACGGTACTGTAAGGTTTCAATCGCAGGGCCGTTGTGTTGTTGTGGGCGGTGGCGGGTTTACGAATGCACGACCACGCAAAGGCCGACCTTGATGCACTCGTGGAGCGATTTGGCGTCGGCCAGACGCAAGTTGATGCAGCCGTGGCTTCCGCACCACTTGTACGATTCGGCGTTATCGAAGCTCGAATCGTTTTGCCAAGTAGCATCGTGGAAACCGACCATATTGCCCTCGAACGGCATCCAGTAGCTGACCGGGCTTTCGTATTTGGGCTTGCCGGTCTCGGGGTCCTTGGCTCCGATCAAGGTGCTGGAGCCATCGTTGCTGTTGATCTGCCACACGCCCTGGGGGGTTGCGTCCTCGCCGGGCTTGCCGGAGATAAAGTTTGCCTCCCACACGATATTGCCGTTCTCGTCGTAGTAGCGCGCGTGCTGCTCGGACAGGTCGACGTCGATATAGGCCTTCCAGTCCGGCTCGCCCTTGGCGGTAAACGTATCGGCCTTCTTGGAGTACGAGATCTCAATCTCGCCGGTCTGCTTGTTGTTGATGGCGTCTTCGACCTGCTTAGCGAGGGTGTCGCTGTCGATGGACCAGCCAAAGTCGCCGCCTTCGACAGCACACTCCTTGCCGTCGGCGCGTTTCCACCAACGGGTGGTACCCACGGTGTTAAAGCCGTTGGCAAACTCCGCGGCCCAGCCGCTGATCTGCGACGTGTCCAGCGTGGGGTTGGCCGGATCGGCAAAGCTGATCCACTGCAGCACAGAGCTGCCGTCGACCTTGCCGGCGTCCTCTCCGTTGAGCTTGAGCGTCACGTTGACGCCCAGAAAGTTGTTGGCGGCGTCGCATGCTGCCTGAATCTGGTCGTTCGTAAGCGTGCCGTTGAGGGGCTCGTAGGCATCGTTGCCGATCTTGTTGATGTCGACGGTGTCCGACAGCGCGGCGAGCTGAATCTCGGCATACTTAATGACGTGCTCGCGATTGATCTTCTCGTTGGAGCGGGCCTTTTCGACGGTGAACTTTCCTGCTTCCTCGTCGTACGAGCTGCTGGCTTCGAAGGTGCCCGAGCGGCCGTTGTTGAACTCGTCGATGGCGGCGCCCAGATCCTCCTCGAACTGCTGCTGGTCAAAGGCATCGGAGAGCATGGACAGATCGACGTCCTGGTCCAGGTTGACAGAGTCGGCCGTGGCGGTGGTGTTGGTTTTGCCGCCGAGCGACTCAATCAGGCGAGCGGGCCAGATGAAGGCCTCATTGTGGGCGATGATCTCTTTTGCCGCCGTCTCGCCGTCGACGATGGGCTCGTCGGACTCTGGCTGGTAGGTCCAGCTAAATTCGTCGCCCGTGACGGTGAGCTTAAAGTGCTTCCAGGCTGAGTTCACCTTGGTGGCGGCAGACGAGGCATTGGAGAATGAGACGTCGACGCCGGCGATGGTCGTGTTGGGATAGGCAATCTGCGAGAACGCCACGACGCCGACGATATAGACAATGACGATGAGGCCCAAGACGACGAAGAGCGTCGTCTTTTTGCCAGACTTTTTGTCCGCTCCGTGCTTGTCTGCGGGGGCGCTGTGGCGTGCATGCGATGGACCCTGGTTGGGGGTATTGCTACCTGTAGGGTGCTGTTGATAGCCCTGGTATTGTTGATGTTGCTGGTGGGTTTGCTGCTGATGCTGCGAGGCGCGTCCTCCCGAGCGCTGCTGCTGGGTGTGCGCGGGCGTGATGGGGCGCGGTGCTTGGACGCCGCCGGGCTGCCTGCTGGGTTTTTGCGGATCGGGAATCAATTGGGTGCGGTCGTTTTGCGACATCGTTTGCATATCCTTCGAGTTTCGCCTTGCGGCTCATCGTGTTTTATCTGGGCTTGCATTATAGCGATTACCCTGTTGATTGTGGTATGGAAACAGTGGCATTCAAAGGAGGTTGGACAAATGTCCCACCTTTGAGTCGTTCTTTGTTGCTACCCGCATACCCCGCACTTGGCGCAGGCAGAAAGCGCGGCCGGGGCTTGCGCGATGCCGCCCTTGGCCGTCTCGCGCAGGGTTGCCGGCAGGGCGTGGCCCACCGAGAGCATCACATGTGCCATCTGGTCAAACGGCACCAGGCTCTTGATGCCGGCAAGCGCGAGCTGGGCCGAGCTAAAGGCCGCGGCCACGCCGATGGCGTTGCGGTTTTGGCACGGCACCTCGACCAGGCCACCCACGGGGTCGCAAACGAGGCCCAGCAGATTGCTCAGCGCGATGGAGCTGGCGTCGAGCGCCTGCTCGGGTGTGCCGCCGAGCATCTGTACCAGCGCGGCGGCGGCCATGGCGGCAGCACTTCCCACCTCGGCCTGGCATCCGCCCTCGGCGCCGGCGACGCAGGCGCTCGTGGTGAGGTTGAGGCCGATGGCAGCGGCGCAGTAGAGGGCGTCCATAACCTGTTCGTCGTCGAGCTGCAGGTGGTCGGCCAGCGCCAGCACGCAGCCGGGTACGACGCCCGCGGAGCCTGCGGTGGGGGCGGCGACGATGACACCCATGGTGGCGGAGCGCTCGAGTACTGCCATGGCGCGGGCCACGGCATCGGTCTGGACGGCGCCCATTAAGCTGGAGCTAAGGCCGTTGCGGCCGGTGGCATCGACAAGCTTCGCCTCGCCGCCGATGAGCCCGCCGAGTGAACGCTGCGGATTGGCGATGGGGGCCGAGGTCTCGTCTTTCATGACTTCGAGCACGCGGCGCATGGCGGCGACGGCGTGCTGCTCGCCGGTCAGGCGCGCTTCGCGAACGGCCATGACGGCGCCGATGTTGAGTCCCAGCTCATCGCAGGCGTCGAGCAGCTGCTCACCGTCATCGAAGATTTCCTTGGCCGAGACGCCGGGGGAGAGCGACGAGGCCGAACCGGGAAGCTCGATGAAGGTCGCGTAGTCGACATTGTCGAGCTTGCGCAGCATGGGGATGACGGTGTCGTCGGGCGCGCCATCGGTCTCAAAGACGGAGTAGGCCTGGCCGCCCACCTCGGTGCGATAGGTGCGGCAGAAGGCGATGTTCACATGCGCGTAGGCGAGCAGGTTGGTGAGCGCGGCGAGCACGCCGGGGACGTCGTGGTGTGCCACAAAAAGCGTGGAGTACATGCCCGAAATGTCGACGCCGACGCCGTTGATGCGGCTGATGCGCATCTTGCCGCCGCCCAGGCTCTCGCCGCGGACCTGCGCCGTGGCACTCGTGTCGTCGACCATGTCGATGTCGACGGTGTTGGGGTGGATGGACGCGTCGTCGCCCTTGATGTCAAAGTGAAACTCGAGGCCTTGCTCGCGCGCGAGGTCAAAGGCCTGCTTGATGTTCTCGTCGTCGGTGTCGAGGCCCAGGATACCCGCGACGAGCGCGCGATCGGTGCCGTGGCCGCGGTAGGTGTGGGCGAAGGAGTTCCACAGGCCAAAGGTGACCTTTGTGATACGGCCCTCCAGCAGGCTGGCTGCCACCTGGGCGCACCGCAGGGCGCCGGCGGTGTGCGATGAGCTGGGGCCGACCATGACGGGGCCCAAGATCTCGAATGCCGAGGTCGTAGCTAGTGTTTGCGGCTTGCCTGCCATATGCGCTCCTGTTCTATCCCGTCGTCCCGAGAGGCGGGGCATAAGGTCGCCTGCTCGGACAGTCCTGCTCGCACGGAGAGCACTTTAAGTGCTCTCCGGCTCGTGCGGAACTCACGATCGACCTTATGCCCCGCCCCTCGAGACTAAGGATACATGGTAGAAGTCGCCGTGCTGCAAAATTCATCAGCTGGTGATGCTGCGTGGGCTCTTATCGAAATATCTTCACCACCGGTTAATAAAAAGAAGTACCGGTTGGGGCCGGTACTTCTTTTGAAAGTGTGTATGTTGTTGCGATCTTAATGGTTCTCAATTAGAGACCGCAGACTGCTTTGAGTTCTTCGACTCGGTCGGCATTTTCCCAGGTGAAGTCGGCGTCTTCGCGGCCGAAGTGGCCGTAGGCTGCCGTCTTCTCGTAGATCGGGCGACGCAGGTCCAGGTCGCGGATGATGGCGCCCGGGCGCAGGTCGAAGGTCTTCTCGACGGCCTCGACGATCTTGTCCTCGGCCACCTTGGCGGTGCCGAAGGTGTCGACCATGATGGAGAGCGGCTTGGAAACGCCGATGGCGTAGGCAAGCTCGACCTCGCAGCGGTCGGCCAGGCCGGCGGCGACCACGTTCTTGGCGACCCAGCGCGCGGCGTATGCGGCCGAGCGGTCGACCTTGGTGCAGTCCTTGCCGCTAAAGGCACCGCCGCCGTGACGGCCGTAGCCGCCGTAGGTGTCGACGATGATCTTGCGGCCGGTCAGGCCCGTGTCGCCCATGGGGCCGCCCACGACAAAGCGACCGGTGGGGTTCACGTAGATGTCGGCGTTGTCCCACGGCATGTTCTCGGCGGCCATGACCGGTGTGATGACGTGCTCGACCAGGTCGGCCTTGATCTTGCCCATGTCCTCGATCTCGGCGGCGTGCTGCGTGGAGATGACGATGGTCGTGACTTCCACGGGCTTGCCGTCCTCGTAGCGAACGGTGACCTGGGTCTTGCCGTCGGGGCGCAGGTAGGCCAGGGTACCGTCGTGGCGAACGGCGGCCAGGCGCTCGGCCAGGCGGCTTGCCAGATAGTGCGGCATGGGCATGAGGGTCTTGGTCTCGTTGGATGCGTAGCCGAACATCATGCCCTGGTCGCCGGCGCCGATCAGGTCGATCGGGTCGGTGGTGGCGCCGGTCTGGGTCTCGAAGGACTCGTCGACGCCCTGGGCGATATCGGGCGACTGCTCGTGGATGAGGCTCATAACACCGCAGGTATCGCAGTCAAAACCGAACTTGGCACGGTCGTAGCCAATGCGGCGGATAACGCCACGGGCAATCTCCTGCACGTCGACGTAGGCCTGGGTACGGATCTCGCCGGCGACGATGACGGTGCCGGTGGTCACGAGGGTCTCGCAGGCGCAACGGACGTTCTCGACGTTGGCGGGCACGCCGTTGGGCGCAATGTAGCCCTGCTCCTGGAGCTCTATTTCTTTGGCGAGGATTGCGTCGAGGACGGCGTCGCTGATCTGATCAGCGATCTTATCGGGATGGCCTTCGGTCACCGACTCCGACGTAAATACAAAGGACCCGTGTTGGGGTGGGATGGAACGAAGCTCTTCTGACATGATTGTCCTTTCAAAAAACGTGTCCCGGCGACCGTTACCATTCCGCCGGGCTCTCTATGCAAGGGCACATCATAGCGCGTAAATCAAACATTCACACCCTTTCCGCACCTACTCATTGGGGACAGACTTAAATGACCAGCCTTACCTAAGTGCCGACAGGTTGCCCAACGACTGGTCATTTAAGTCTGTCTCCAATGACTACTGCCCAACGACTGGTCATTTAAGTCTGTCCCCAATGAGTAGGTCGGTGCCCTTTGTGCGGAGGTTGCTTTGTTGCTTTATACTGATGCGGTTAGACATCCATCCTGCAATCGAGGAGATTTCCATGGCATCAGACGTTCGCGTCCGCTTTGCACCCTCACCGACGGGCAAGTTGCACATCGGCGGCGCCCGCACCGCTATCTATAACTGGGCTTTCGCCCGCGCAAACGGCGGCACGTTCATCCTGCGCATCGACGACACCGACCCCACTCGCTCCACCGATGAGAACACGCAGATCATTCTGCGCGCCATGCGTTGGCTGGGCCTGGACTGGGACGAGGGTCCCGAGGTGGGCGGCGACTATGGCCCCTACGCGCAGACCGAGCGCCTGGACCTGTACAAGCAGGCCGCCCAGAAGCTCTGGGACGAGGGCAAGGCCTATCCCTGCTTCTGCACCAAGGAGCAGCTCGACGCCGACCGCAGGGCCGCGCAGGAGCGCAAGGACCCCTTCCAGGGCTATCAGCGCCGCTGCCGCGATCTTGATCCCGAGGAGGCCCGTCGCCGCATCGAGGCCGGCGAGTCCTATGTCCTGCGTATCAAGGTGCCCGAGGACCGCGGCGACGTCGTCATCCACGATGCTGTCCACGGCGAGGTGACCTTCGACGCCAAGGAGCTCGACGATTTCGTCATCTTCCGCTCCGACGGCACGCCCACGTACAACTTCGCGACCGTCGTCGACGACGCCATGATGAAGATCACCCACGTCATCCGCGGCGACGACCACCTGTCCAACACCCCGCGCCAGGTCATGGTTTACGAGGCCCTCGGCGCGCCCGTGCCCACCTTCGCCCACATCTCCATGATCCTGGGTGCCGACGGTAAGAAGCTCTCCAAGCGCCACGGTGCCACTTCGGTGGAAGAGTACCGCGACGCCGGCTATCTGTCCGACGCCTTCGTCAACTATCTGGCGCTGCTCGGCTGGTCGCTCGACGGCGAGACCACGATCATCCCGCGCGACGTTCTGGCCAGCAAATTCTCGCTCGAACGTATCTCCAAGAATCCGGCGACCTTCGACCCCAAGAAGCTCGACTGGGTCAATGCCGAGTACATCAACGGCATGTCCGACGCTCAGTTTGCCGATGAGGTCATGGTCCCCGAGCTGCACGAGGCCGGTCTTATCGAGGGCAACGTCGAGTACGGTGAGGACTGGATCGACGCGCTCGCCGCCATCGTCAAGCCGCGCACCAAGATGCCGGCCGACGCCGTGACCGTCGCCGCCCCCATCTTTGCTACGGCCGAGACGCTCGAGTATGACGAGAAGTCCGTCAACAAGGGCCTGGCCAAGGAGGGCATGGGCGCCATTCTGGACGCTGCCAAGGCCGCGCTCGAGGGCGTGGACGAGTGGGCCGCCGCCAATATCGACGCCGCGCTTGAGCCGCTGCCCGAGCAGATGGACCTCAAGAAGCGCGTGGTGTTCCAGGCCGTGCGCGTCGCCGTCTGCGGCAACATGGTGAGCCCTCCGCTGGGCGAGACCATGGCGCTCGTCGGCCGCGACGACTGCCTGGCGCGCATCGATCGCGCCCGCACGATGGCGCTGTAGCAGCTGCGCAAACGTAAGTATCCGAGCCCCGTTCACCCGAGCGGGGCTCTTGTTTCTAAAGACGCATGGGATGGGAGGTGCAGGGACTATGGCCGAGCAACTTTCTCTGTTTGGTTCTCCGGTGCCGGAGGAGACTCCGGAGTCCGCGGCGCCCGCTGCCGTCGTCCCGGCCAAGCCCGAGCCTGCGCCCGAGCCTATCGCCGTTTACGCGAGCGTGGTCCTCGACATCCCGACTCGTGCGCTGTCCGAGCCGTTTGTCTACGGCGTCCCGCAATCCGTTGCCGGCGAGGCGCAGGTCGGCTCCACGGTCCTGGTCCACTTTGGCAACCGTGCGGCTGCCGGCTACATCGTCGACATCGCTCCTACACTTGACGACCTGCAAGGTAACGACGCCCTCGATCCCGCGCGCGTCAAGCCCATCGAGGCTATCCTCAGCAAGCCGCTCTTTACCGCCGAGGCTGCCCGCATCGCACGTTGGATGAGCCACGAGTACGTCGCAACGCTTTCCGAGTGCCTGCGCCTGTTCTTGCCCCCGGGCGGTAGCCCACGCGTGGTCAAGGGCGACGATGGCGTGTGGACCGTCGAGCGTCCCGCCGTGAAGCCCATCCAAAATCGTTGGGTCATGCTCACGCCCGAGGGCTTCGACTATACGCCGCCCAAGACCGCGGTCCGCCAGCGCCAGCTTATCGAGGCACTCCAGTGCGGTCCGGTCACGACGCGCGACCTCAACCTGCTCTACAACAGCATGTCGGCTACCATCAAGGCGCTCGAAAAATGCGGCGTCGTTGTGGTGGAGGAGCGCCGCGCATGGCGTGGCTGCAACGAGCAGACCACGCTGTCTTCTGCCAGCGGCAAGGCTCCGGTGGCACTTACCAACGGCCAGCAACAGGCTCTCGCGCAGATCGAACGCGCACGGCTCGATGCCCACGGCGACGTGGTGCTCGTCGATGGCGTCACCGGCTCCGGCAAAACCGAGGTCTATCTCTCCGCCATCGAGCGCGTACTGGCATCCGGCCGTTCTGCCTGCGTGCTCGTGCCCGAGATCTCGCTGACGGCCCAAACCGTCGGCCGGTTTCGTTCGCGTTTTGGCGAGACGGTCGCGGTCTTCCACTCGCGCCTCTCGGCCGGCGAGCGCCTGGACCAGTGGGATATGGTCGCTAGTGGTGCTGCCCGCGTGGTCGTCGGCGCCCGCTCGGCGCTCTTTTGCCCGCTCAGCGACCTGGGCCTCATCATCATAGACGAGGAGCACGAGACCAGCTACAAGCAGGGGTCCAGCCCGCGCTACCATGCGCGCGAGGTGGCCGCCGAGATGGCACGCCGCTATCGCTGTCCGCTCGTGCTGGGATCGGCCACGCCCTCTGCCGAGGCACTCGACCGCTGCCGCCGCGGCACGTATAACGGTGTCACCTGGACGCGCGTCGAGATGCCCGAACGCCCCGGACACGCGGTTTTGCCCACGGTTCGTATTGCCGACCTGCGCCGAGAGTTCTCGCATGGCAGTCGCTCCATGTTCTCAAAACCGCTGGTGGAAGGCCTGGAGCGCGTGGTCGAGCGCCGCGAGAAGGCCGTGCTGCTGCATAACCGCCGCGGCTTTGCACCCTTCCTGATGTGCCGTGAGTGCGGATGTGTCCCCACCTGCAACCATTGCTCCACCGCGCTCACGTACCACGAACGTACGCATACGCTGCAATGCCACACCTGCGGCTCGTCCTGGCGCGTGCAGCCCTATCCCGCGCCCACGAGCCGCTGCCCCAAGTGCGGCAGCCGCTACCTGGCAAAAATGGGTTTGGGCACGCAGCAAATCGAGGATGCCCTGCACCAAATGCTTCCCGAGGACGTCGCCATCATCCGCATGGATGCCGATTCCACGCGCGGCAAGGACGCGCACAAAAAGCTGCTCGAGCAATTTGATGCTGCCGATTGTGCCGTCCTGCTGGGCACGCAGATGATCGCCAAAGGCCTTGACTTTCCCGAGGTCACACTCGTCGGCGTGGTAAATGCCGACTTTGCTCTCAAGCTGCCGGATTTCCGCGCAGGGGAGCGCGCCTACGATCTGCTGGAGCAGGTGGCCGGTCGCGCCGGTCGCGGCGATCGCCCCGGCGAGGTCATCATCCAGACCTACCTGCCCGAGGACCCCGTCATTCGCGCTGTCGCCGAGCACGACCGCTCGATCTTTACCGATTACGACCTGGACCAGCGCCGTGACGCGCTCTATCCGCCGTTCGTGCGCCTGGTCAACATCTTGGTATGGTCGGCTAACCCGGACGACGCGCAGGATTACATCGGGCGCGTCGCGAAGCTCCTCAAGCGCCGCTGGCATGCCGCCGCGCCCGACTTTTTGCGGGCGGGGAGTGCCGTGCCGCAGGTGCTGGGCCCGGCTTCGTGTGTAATCGAGAGAGCCAAGGACCGTTACCGCTTCCATCTGCTTGTGAAGTCGCCCGTGGGGTACCATGTCTCTGATGATATCGACGCCTGTCTCAAAGAGGTGGGCTCCGTGCGCGGCGTGAGCGTGAGCGTTGACGTCGACGCCTATGATTTGATGTAACAACCCGAAAGGATGGCCATGGAAGCCAACGGAATCGTACTGTCGCCCGACCCTCGTCTGCGCCAGGAGTGCGCCGTCATCGAGGAGATTACCCCGGCGATCGAGGCGCTTGCCGAGAAAATGAAGAAGATGATGTTCGAGAACGGCGGTTGCGGCCTGGCCGCCCCGCAGATCGGCGAGCTCATTCAGCTCGTTACCATCGACTGCGACTACAGCGACAAGAACGACTACGACCCGTACGTGCTTATCAATCCCGTGATTGTCGAGCAGAGCGACCATCTCGTTCCGTTTAGCGAGGGCTGCCTGTCTATCCCCGGCATTAGCTGCGAGATCGAGCGTCCTGATCACGTGGTTGTCGAGGCGTACGACCTGGATGCCAACCTGATTCGCTATGAGTCCACGGGCGACCTGTTCTGCGTGTGCCTGCAGCACGAGATCGATCACCTGCATGGCAACACCATGTTCGAGCGACTGAAGCCGATGCAGAGGATCAAGGCCGTCAAGGAGTACCAGGACGCCCTGGCCCGCGGTGCTCGACCGGGCGAGACGGAGTAGGGCTCACCGTCTCTGGGGCTGGCCGCCTATATATCATCCCGTGCTCAAACATTCTCGCTTTGCTGCGAAACTGCGCGCGGGACGATATATAGGCGGCCAGCCCCAGAGACTACTTGTTCTTGGCTCGGTTCGCCCGGGTGCCGTCGGGCCAGGGAAGGGCGTCTTCGCTGATAGGTGCTTTGCTGAAAGAGCTGCTTTTATTGCGGCTCTTTCTTTGGTTTTGGGTATATTTGTTCTTGTTGAACAGTTGTTGCGGATGGGCTGGTGACTTGGCTTTCCGCTGTTATTTGTAGCCGTCTCGGCTTTGGTTGAGAGGAGACGATCTTTATGCGTATTGTGTTTATGGGTACGCCCGATTTTGCGGTGCCTTCTTTGACTTCGCTTGTTGAAGCTGGGAATGAGATTGCGCTGGTTATTACTCGTCCTGATGCTGTTCGTGGGCGTGGTAAGAAGCTTGTGCCGTCTCCTGTTAAGGCCAAGGCGCTGGAGCTGGGCTTGCCGGTTATTGAGGCTAATCGTATGACGCCTGAGGTTGTTGAGGCACTTCAGGCTGCTCGAGCCGATATTTTCTGCGTAGCTGCCTATGGCTGTATTTTGCCTGATGAGGTGCTGCATATGGCGCCGCTGGGTATTGTGAATGTTCATGCGTCCTTGCTGCCGCGTTGGCGTGGTGCTGCTCCTATTCAGCGTGCCATTCTTGCTGGTGATGAGGTTGCTGGCGTTTCCATTATGCGCATTGGGCATGGCGTGGATACGGGCGCTTATTGTGCTCAGACTTCCACGTCGGTTGCCGGTAAGCATGCCGAGGCGCTCACGATGGAGCTTGGTGAGCTTGGTGGCAAATTGCTTGCCGATACGCTTCCCTCTCTTGCCGATGGCTCGGCTGTTTGGATCGAGCAGGATGAGTCGCTTGTCACCCATGCTGCCAAGATCTCCAAGCAGGAGATGCGTCTGAATCCGCAGATGGCGGCGCTTGATTGCGTGCGCCATGTGCTGGCTTCGTCCGATACGGCGCCTGCTCGTTGTGTGATCGCCGGCAAGACCGTGCGTGTGCTCGATGCTGCTCCGGCCGATGTGTCGCTTGGCGAGGGTGCCGTTGTCGTTAAAGCCAAGCGCGTTTACCTGGGTCTTTCCGATGGTGCGGTTGAGCTGCTCGAGGTTAAGCCCGACGGTAAGCGTGCCATGGCTGCTTCTGCCTGGGCTGCTGGCCTGCAAGGCGCCGACCTTACGTGGGGTGTTTTGTCATGAGCAAGCTGTCTCCCGCGCGCAAGCTTGCGCTCGATGTGCTGATGGAGGCCGATCGTCGCGGCATGTATGCGCGCGACGTACTGTCCTCCCGTGCTTCGGCTAAGGCCATTGACCAGCGCGATTCCGCTTTTGCCGCTCGTTTGGCGTTGGGTGTTGCTGCCACTCAAGGCGTTTTGGACGAGTTGCTCGACCAGTTTCTGGATAAGCCCAAAAAGGTCGCACCGCGTGTTCGCATGGCGCTTCGCATCTCTGCCTTTGAGATGCTCTATCTGCATACGCCGGGCCGCGTTGCCGTGAGCCAGGGTGTTGAGCTGGTGCGCAGCGGTGCTAAGTCCGCGGCCGGCTTGGCCAACGCCGTGCTGCACAAGGTTGCGGACAATGTTGAGGATTTTGCCACGGCGTCCGACGTGGATGAGTCCGAGCGCCGCCTGGTGCGCCTGTCGCGCTTGATGGGTCTGCCGCGTTGGCTGTGCGCTCGCATTATGGCTTCGTTCGACACGCCCGAGGGTGCACTCAACTTTGCCGGCAACTTGGCGCCTGCGCCGCTCGCCCTGCACGAGAATGCTTTTGCGACCAAGCCCGACCCGTATATTTCGCAGCTTGTGGCACCCGTGTTCCCGGGCTGCCATGCGCCGGTCGATGCGCAGGTGACGGTTGCGTCGGGCGTGTTTGAGCGCGCGGCCGCCGTGGCCTCGGACCTGAACGCCCAGCTCATCGCCACTGCCGCGACCCGCCCCGGGCGCTGCCTGGAGATTGGCGCCGGTCGTGGCACCAAGACCTACGTGATGATGTGCCAGGCCAAACGTGCCGACTATGAGCGTCAACATACGGCACTCGATCTGCACGATCGCAAGTGCGACCAGAACCTTGCACGCCTGCGTAAGGCGGGTATCCCGGGCGTCCGTACGGTCTCGGGCGATGCCTGCGAGCTCAATGAGGTGCTCACGTCCTTTGACGCCATGCTCGGCGAGCCCGCTATGTTCGATACAGTGTTTATCGATGCGCCGTGCTCGGGAACGGGCACCATGCGCCGTCACCCCGAGATTCCGTGGCGCCTGACCGAGAATGACGTGACGACCGAGCTGCCCAAGCTGCAGCTGACGATGCTCAAAGAGGCGGCTGCGCGCGTGGCTGCCGGCGGCGAGCTCATCTATGCGACGTGCTCGGTCTTTGACGAAGAGAATACGCAGGTCGTTGATGCCTTCCTGACTTCACCCGAGGGCGCGGGCTTTGCTGTTGCGCCACTCTCCGAAGCCCAGATTCTACAGCTCCCCGATTTCTCTCAGGCCAAGAAGCTCGTCACCCTGCGCCAAAACGACCGAGGCCTCTTCCAAAGTGTCCCCATCAACGCCGACTCCTACGACGGCCACTTCTGCGCCAGACTAGTCCGCAAGTAACTGCTAAGTTGCGGTGAAATAGGGATTGAATATTGGCATCTACCCGCCAAACAGTCCTTATTTCACCGCAACTCGGGTGGTCATGCGAGCGGAGATCGCAAAAGCGGTTAAGAGTAGTAAAAATAGCCCCGTCTCATACTTGCTGTTATTAAAAGTAGGGCGGATTACGGGGCTGGGTATGAACTTCTCGACCACGGCGAAATTGCAGATAATAAACCCGCAGGTAGATGGCTTGTTGAAATTTGCAATTTGTCGGAATGGATACAGGTTTTCAATTCAGCCCCGTATTCCGGCATAGTTTTGAAATGTTACAAACTTAGCATCAGCCAGAAATCCGATTTATAAAAAAGTTGCGGTGGAATAGTTCCTGTTTGACCGCCGGATGGGCATTCAGGAACTATTTCACCGCAAGTTACGAGGGCGGCCCTGCGACTGGTGTTGTCGCAGGGCCGCCCTTTGTGCGTTTTGCTTTAGCCGGCTGCTAGTGGCTATGCGGGCAGTTGGCGCAGCAGCCGCTGGTGGCGCTGGTGCTGGAACCGCCGCTGCGCTGGTCGGTGTTGTAGAATCCGCTGCCCTCAAACTTGATGCCGCTGGCCGAGAACGTCTTGGCGGCCGGAGCGCCGCAGCTCGGGCACACGACCTCGGGGGTCTCGGACATGGGATGCTCAACCTCAAACACGTTGCCGCAGCTCGAGCACTTGTAATCGTAGCGCGCCATAATACTTCCTTTTCAGCACAAAGCGGGCAGATCGCTCTGCCCGCATAAATTCAAACGTCTGTAACTGTACCCTATATCGGGGGTTTTATCACGCTTCGCCCCAGAATCTATGGGTGTTGCGCAGGAGCTGTGCAGTTTTCTCCTCGGCATCCTCGATGTCCGCCTCGTCAGCCTGCCAGGTCCAGTTGCCCGTAGCGACACCCGGCACGTTCATGCGGGCATCGTCGTCCAGCCCCAGCACATCCTGCAGCGGCATCATCACGAGGGGAGCGTCGCTTGCCAGCGCGTCGCCCATCAGTTTGGCTGCGCATTCAACACCGCTCGGCTCGTTGCCGCCCGCAAAGGAGCGCGTGCACCAACCGGCGAGCGTCGACGTGTCGTGGGTCGAGGTGTACAGAATCTTGCCGGGCGTGGGATGAATCCCGTTACGCACGTCGTAATCGCTAAACTCCAGCACGTCCATGCCGGGGAAGCCGCAGGTCGAGGCCATCGCGCGAACGCCGGGCGTCAAATAGCCCAGATCCTCGGCGATAAAGTTGAGCGGACCCAGCTCGTCGTAGGCAGTCTGGAACAGATCCTTGCCCGGGCCTGCCAGCCAGCGGCCGTCGGCGCAGGCCTTGCCCGCGGGAATGCTGAAGTAGCTGTGGAAGCCCAGGAAGTGGTCCAGGCGCACGCGGTCGTAGAGCGAGAACGCTCGACGCAGGCGATCCATCCACCAGCGGTAGCCGGTCTCCTTCATGTGGCCCCAACGGAAGGTCGGGTTGCCCCACACCTGGCCCTCAGGTGCAAAGTTGTCGGGCGGCGCGCCGGAAATCTCAATCGCCTTGCCGGTATCCGACAGCCAGAAGTTCTCGGGCTCGCTCCATGCGTCGGCCGAATCGTCCGAGACGTACATCGGAATGTCGCCGATAACCTCGATTCCCTTCTTGTGCGCGTAGTTCATAAGCTCGCACCAAGCCAGGTCGAAGCGATACTGCATGTACGCCTGCAGCTCCGCCTCGTCGTGGAAACGTTTGTCGTCGATCAGATGCTCGCTGTAGCGCGCGACGTCGGCCGGCCAATCGTGGCGCGACTCGCCCTCAAAGTGCTTTTTGACGGCCATGTAGACGCAGTACTTCTCGAGCCAGTCGGCATTGCGATGTTTAAACGCGGTGTAGAGCGGATCGGCATCCTCGCCGCCGCGGGACTTCCAGGTCTTAAAGTCGGCCGCCAGCTCCTCGTGGCTCTCGGGCAGCAGGTCAATGTTGCCCGCAAAGGCCGAAGGGCCAGCGTAAGGGGAGCGGAAGAAGTCTGTCGGGTTGACGGGCAGGACCTGCCAGTAGCGCATGCCCATGGCGGCCAGATGGTCGATAAAGCGACGCGTGGGCGCGCCAATCGTGCCGGGCTTGCCGTCGTCGGTCGGCACCGACGTGATGTGGCACACGACACCCGCGCCGTGGTCGAGCGGCTCCTGCAGGCGCTGCTCGGCGTGGTGATAGATAATCGACGAACCCAGCGGATACAGGTCAAGCGTTACCGTGCCGTTGTGAATCTCGCACTCGTGGCCGCTGATCACGTCTGTCGCGCATTCGCCGAGCGCCGGAATCGTCACGCGGTGCGAATTGCGCAGGCTGCGGTTGATGATGACGGTCGCGGACTCGCCGTCCTTGCCCGTGCGGCTGTACGCCAGCACCTCGTCATTGAGCGCGAAGGCTTTGATCTCGCCGTCGATCATAAACGGCAGGGCGCGGCGCACGGCCGAGGCATTCTTGACGATCGCGAGCGTGTCGAAGTCGTGCAGGTCTTCCTTGGTCGGCAGGGTGCGACGGTTGCCCGG
This sequence comes from uncultured Collinsella sp., assembly GCA_934654585.1. Taxonomy (GTDB): domain Bacteria; phylum Actinomycetota; class Coriobacteriia; order Coriobacteriales; family Coriobacteriaceae; genus Collinsella. The sequence continues at coordinate 55,520 of CAKUGF010000009.1, forward strand.
GTCGGTGAGACCCTCTAGGCCGTACTCGTCGCCGTAGTAAATCGAAGGTACGCCGGGGAAGGTCATCTGCATGAGCGTCGCGAGCCAAAAGCGGCTCTTGGCCAGGCCCATCGCGCCTTCGTCCAGGCGCCATTTGCTGCGCTCACTTTCGGGCAGCTGAGACTCGTCGGGACCGCCGCCAAGCACCGAGATGATACGCGGGCGATCGTGGCTCGACAGCAGATTGAGCGCGCAGGACAATGCCTCGCTCGGGTAGTTCTCGCGCAGGGTCTCGATATCCTCGGCTGCCTGGTAGGCGTTCTTGTAGCCCATCAAAAAGCCGATGACCATGTCGCGGAAGGGGTAATCCATGGCGGAGTCGAGCTCGGAGCCCTGCAGATAGCGGCGCAGATGGCCATAGCTAACCTTGTTGGAGGCGTCCTCCCAGACTTCGCCGAGCAGTAGCGCATCGGGCTTTTCGGCGAGCACGGCCTTCTTGATCTCGGCCAGGAAGTCGTCAGAAAGCTCGTCGGCTACGTCCAGACGCCAACCATGGGCACCGGCGCGCAGCCATTTACGAATCACGCCATCCTTGCCCAGGAGCCTCTCGCGCACCAGCTCGGAATTCTCGTTGATGGCGGGCATGTTGCCCACACCCCACCAGCAATCGTACGAGCCGTCCTCGTGGAAGGTAAACGCGTCGCGCCACGGCGAATCCTCGCTCTGCCACGCGCCAACGCCGGGATAGTTGCCATAGCGGTTGAAGTAGATCGAGTCGTCGCCCGTGTGGTTGAAGACGCCGTCCAAGATGATGGAAATGCCCAGCTTCTCGGCCGCCTGGCACAGCTCGCTAAAGTCCTGCTCGGTGCCCAGAATCGGGTCGATCTTGGTGTAATCGGCGGTGTCGTAGCGGTGGTTGCTCGTCGCCTCAAAGATGGGGTTGAGGTAGATGGCCGTAAAGCCCAGCTCGGCGATGCGGGGCAGGTCTTCCTGGATGCCCTTGAGCGAGCCGCCGTAGAAGTCCCAGGTCTTAATGGAGCCGTCCTCGGCGCGCTCGTACACGGGCGGCTCGTTCCAATCCTCGACCATGCGGCGCTGAATGCCCTTGCGCGACTTTTCGACTTCGGCCAGCGTGCGCTCACGCCAGTGCTCGTCACGGGCGTAGCGGTCGGGGAAGATCTGGTAGACCATGCCGCGTTCGTACCACTCGGGTCGAACTTCTCGGTGCTTGTAGACGGTAATCTGGAAAGACGGCACCTCGGCGTAGTCGTAGGTTACGCCCTCGCCGCCGGTGCGACCCTGCGGTGCGCCCAAGCGAACCTCGGGCTGGCCCTCGATATTGCATATAAAGCTGTACCAGACAAGACACGGCTCGGGGCATGGAAGCTCGCCGGTAAAGATGCCGTCACCCTCGTGCTCCATGGGGATGAGGGTCTCGCCGACGCCGTCGACCCAGGTACGCAGGGTGAGCGATGCCTGATTGGGGTCGGCATCCTCCAGAATCACCGAGAGCGAAACGGAGGTTCCAGTGGTCACAGCGCCAAACGGAGCGCGAAACTGCGGCAGACGGCTGTTGTGAATCAATCTCATAGTACGGTCCAGTTCTATACAGTCATGGCCAACGGGCCATGGGCTTAACGCACAGTACTTAAGTATATCGTTGCACTTTAGTTGTATAAACCACAGCCGTTCACTATCGGCGAACGGTTGTGCTAGAAAATCGTTTTACCAACCTAGGTAGATTTTTGGGACATGCCTTAAAATCTACCTTTTGACTTGGCGGCTTACCGCGTCATAAAAGGTAGATTTTAAGGCATGTCCCAAAAATCTACTGGGAAGGGGGCGCCGGCTGGGGCGCCCCCTTGTTTGTTGAGGATTGAGTTTTTGATCGTCCGAATTAGCGGCGCTTGCGGGTGGCCGTGGCCTTGCGGACGGAAGTCTTCTTGGAAGGAGCCTTATCCTCGACCGGAGCGGCGGGGGAGACCGGGGTCTCCTTGGCGGGCTTGACCTTTGCCTCAACCTTGGCCTCAGTCTTCGGAGCGGCCTTGGTCTCGGTCTTAGCCTCGGTGGCCTTCGGTGCCGGCTCGGCCTTTACCGCAGGCTTTGCCTCTGCCTTGGGAGCAGCTGCCTTTGCCGTGGTCTTCTTGGCCGTCGTCGTGGTGCGCTTGCGTGTGGTGGTCTTGGCGGCGGGCTTGGCTTCTGCCTTGGGCTCGACGGGCGTCTCCTCGACCTTGGCAGCAGACCTTGCGGCGGTCTTGGTGGCCGTAGTCTTCGAAGCCGCAGTCTTCTTGGCAGTCGTAGCCTTAGCCGCGGTCGTCTTCTTGGCAGCGGTCTTTGCCGGAGCCTTGGCGGCCGGCTTGGCCACGGTGGCAGGAGCCTCGGCCGTGGCCTCGGCCTTTACCTCGGGGGCGACCTCAGCTTCGGCGGCCTTCTTGGCGGCAGCGGACGTGCGCTTGCGCGTGGTCGTGGCCTTGGCAGCGGTCGTCTTGGTGGCAGCGGCCTTGGTCGTTGTAGCCTTCTTGGCCGTCGTCTTACGAGCCGTAGTCTTTTTGGCGGCAGGCTTCGCAGCCGGCTTGGCCTCGGGCTCGGGCTCGGGCTCGGGCTCGGGAGCAGCCTCTGCCGTGGCCTCGGCCTTTACCTCGGGAGTGGTCTCAACCGTCTTCTCCTCAACCTTGGGCTCCTCAACAGCAACGGGCGCCTCAACAACCGGCTCGGCCACAACCTCGGGCTCAGCCTTGGGCTCCTCAACAGCAGCAGGCTCCTCAGCAACCGCAGCCTCAACCACAGCCGCCGGCCTCTCAATCTCTGGGTGCATAAAGAAGTACAGATCCAGATACTTGTCTGCCGAGCGCGTCCAGCTAAAGTCCTGGCTCATGGCCTGCGTGACCAACTGGTTCCAGGCGTCGCGGTTATCCCAGAATAGACGTGCCGCGCGGAACACCGCGTCGCCCATCTCGTCGCCGTTAAAGTTGCTAAACGAGAAGCCCGTACCCTCGCCGGTAAACTCGTTGTACGGTTGCACGGTGTCCTTCAGGCCGCCGGTCTCGCGCACGATGGGCAGGGTGCCGTAGCGCATGGCGATGATCTGCGACAGGCCGCAGGGCTCAAACTTCGATGGCATCAGGAACATGTCGGCGGCGGCGTACATACGCTGCGACAGCGCCGGATCAAACTCGATGCGCGCGGCCATGGTGCCGGGGTACTTGTCCTGGAAGTAACGCAGGCCGTCCTCGTAGTCGCGGTCGCCGGTGCCCAGCACCGCCACCTGCACGCCGCCGGCCAGAATGCGGTCGAGCGCGTACATGACCAGGTCCATGCCCTTCTGGCGCGTCAGGCGCGTGACCATAACCATCAGCGGACGGTCGTCGCGAACCTCGAGCCCCAGCTCCTCCTGCAGCTTAGCCTTGCAGACGGCCTTGCCGGAGCGGTCCTCCACGGTGTAGTTGGCGGCAATGCGCTTGTCGGTTGCCGGGTCAAAGCCCGTCACGTCGATGCCGTTCAAAATGCCCTGAAGCGCGTAGGAACGCTCGCGCAGCACGCCGTCCAGGCCCTCGCCAAATTCGGGCGTCTGGATCTCGCTGGCATAGGTGGGGCTCACCGTGGTGATGGCGTCGGCATAGCGCAGCGCGCCCAGCATGTAGTTGACGCTGCAGGCGTCACAACGCAGCTGCGAGGCTGCCGCCGGAATATGTGCCACACCCAGGATGTCCTCCATCACGGTGTCGCTAAACTGGCCCTGGAACGCCACGTTGTGGATCGAGAACACGGTCTTGACGCGGTCGTACAGCGGCAGGCCCTGGTAGAACTCGCGCAGGAACACGGGCGTCAGTGCCGTCTGCCAGTCGTTGCAGTGCAGGATGTCGCACTCAAAGCCGGCCGGCAGGTGCTGCAGGCTCTCGGTGATGGCCTTGGAGAAGAACGCGAAGCGCTCGCCGTCGTCAAAGAAGCCGTACGGATAGTCGCGCGCAAAGTAGCGCTCGTTGTCGATGAACATATAGGTGACGCCGTCGTGCTCGAGCTTCTCCAGTCCGCAGTACTCATTGCGCCAGCCCAGGCTCACGTAAAAGTCGGAGAAGTGCTCCATCTGCGCCTTGTACTCGTCCTTGATGGTGGCGTACTTGGGCACCATCACGATGACTTCGGCGCCGGCGCGCACAAGCGCCGAGGGCAGCGAGCCTGCCACGTCGCCCAGGCCACCGGTCTTAACAAACGGTGCGCACTCGGCCGAGGCAAACACGATCTGCATCTTTTTGCTGGTTTCTGCCATATTGTCTCCCATGTTGCAATTCGAGAATAGCCGCCAGGCGCGAACCGGGCGGCTATTCTTACGTTTACGTGCGATTATGCGACGCCAATGTTAACGAACGATGGTGGTATCGGAAGTTAACGGAGCCTTGCCCAGCACCAGGATGTTCTCGGGCGTGCCGCGAAGCTCGGTGTTGATGGGCACCACGTTGTTCTTGTCCAGGATGGCGTTCTCAACGCGGGCGCCGCTCTTGATGATGCAGCTCTGGTTGATGATCGAGTTGGTCACCGAGGCGCCTTCCTCAACCACGACGCCGCGCGACAGGATCGAGTTGCGCACGGTGCCCTTGATGATGCAGCCGGCCGAGATGATCGAGTTGCAGGCGTGGCTACCGGTCGCGTAGCGCGAGGGCGGCACGTCGTGGGCCTTGGTCAGGATCGGGCGCTCGGGGTCGAAGAGCTGGTCGGCCACGGTCTGGTCGAGCAGGTCCATGCTGCGGCGATACAGCGACTTCTCGCTAAACACGCCCACGACCTCGCCCTTGTACTCGTAGCTGCACACATCGATGTTGCCAAAGTCGCCCTGGAGTGCCTCGAGCAGGTCCAGGTAGTCGGCGGCCTGGTAGTGATCGATGATCTCGAGCAGGGTCTCGCGGTTGACGATGCAGCAGTCCATGGACGCGTTGTCGCCGTACACGACGCCGGCGCTTACGCCCGTCAGGCGGCCGTTCTCGTTAATCTCGAGTTTGGTCTCGTCATCGACATTGCGCGTGGCCTTGCAGTACACGACGGTCATCTGGGCGCCGGAGTTCTCGTGCGCCTCGATGATGGTGTTGAGGTCCATGTTAAAGATGATGTTGGTGCCCATCATCACAACGTAGGGCTTGTCCGAGCGCTGGAACAGCGTCTTGTTGGAGATGATGTCGCGCAGCAGGAAGCGCATGCCGCCCTTAGTGGTGCCATACGCGTTGCCGGGGACCATGAACAGGCCGCCCTTCTTGCGGTCCAGACCCCAGTCCTTGCCCGAGCCCACGTGGTCGATCAGCGAGCGGTAGTTGCCCGGCATGACGACGCCGACGGTCTTGATGCCGGCATTCATCATGTTGGACAGCGGAAAGTCGATCAGGCGGTAGCGGCCCAAAAACGGCACGGACGCGATGGGGCGGTCCTTAAGCAGCACGCTGCCGTAGGTCGAAGAGTAGTTAGCGGTGATGTAACCGATGGCCTTGCGATTGATCATCGGATCATTCCCCCTTCCCGATAACGACGTCATTTCCAACGACGGCCGTATCCTTGGTGGTATCGACAGAGCCGAGCTTCACGCCCTCTTCGACCGTGGAGTTCTCGCCCAAAATTGCGCGGCAGATGTGCGCGCCGCTTTTAACGTGCGCACCCGGCAGCAGCACGGAGTCCTCGACCACGGCGCGCTCTTCGATAACGACATCGGTCGAAAGGATCGAGTGGCGAGCGGTGCCGTAGATCTTGCAGCCGTTGGAGACCAGGCAGTCGTCCAGGCGGCCGTCCGGACCAATGTAGTGCGGCGGACGCGTGGTGATGTTGGACATGATGGGGAAGCTCTTGTCAAAGAGGTCGAACTCGGGGTTGTTGCCCAGCAGGTCCATCGAGGTCTCGTGGAAGCTGGCGATGGTGCCAACGTCCTTCCAAAAGCCGTGGAACTCGTAGCTGTACAGGCGCTTGTCCTCGCCGAGCAGCTTGGGGATGATGTCCTTGCCAAAGTCGTGGCTCGAGCGCTGGTCCAGGGCGTCTTCCTCCAGCGCCTCAATCAGCACGTCGGCCGAGAAGATGTAGATGCCCATGGATGCGAGGTTCGAATCGGGCTTCTCGGGCTTCTCGGTGAACTTGGTGATGCGGCCGTCCTCGGGGTCGGTGGTCAGGATGCCAAAGCGGCTGGCTTCCTCCCACGGCACGGGCATAACGCTCACCGTAAGATCGGCGTTGTTCTCGATGTGCGTCTTGAGCATCTTGCGGTAATCCATGCGATACAGGTGGTCGCCGGAAAGAATCAGGACGTACTTGGGGTCGTTGGCCTTGATGTAGTCGAGGTTCTGCGTAATGGCGTCGGCCGTGCCCGCATACCAGGCGCCGCCGGTCTGCGTCTCGTACGGCGGCAAGATCGACACGCCGCCGTCACGGCTGTCCAGATCCCAAGCCTCGCCAGAGCCCACATAGGCATGCAGCAGGTAGGGGCGATACTGCGTCAGAACGCCCACCGTGTCGATGCCCGAGTTGGAGCAGTTGGACAGCGAAAAGTCGATAATGCGGAACTTACCACCAAAGCTAACCGCCGGCTTAGCGATCTTTTGGGTGAGTGCCCCCAATCGGCTGCCCTGTCCTCCTGCGAGGAGCATCGCGATGCATTCTTTCTTACTCATCGATTTCTCCTTCTGTCATCGATGTTTCTAAACCCATTAGCGACGAGCGCGGCGCCAGGTCGCGCCCGTCGAGTAATGCCGTGCTGGCAAAGGGTGCGCGCCCCTACGCGTGCCAGATCTCGTCGCGGTACTCGCGAATGGTGCGGTCGCTCGAGAACCAGCCACTCGATGCGGTGTTGAGTAGCGCCTTGCGGTTCCAGGTCTCCTGGTCGCCGTAGCTGCCCGTGAGCTTTTCCCAAGCATCTACGTAGCTGCGGAAGTCGGCCATGACCAGGTCGGGGTCGTTGTTGTTCATGAGCTCGTTGTAGATGCTCTCGAAGTTGCCCGAAAGACCCGCAAAGGTATTGTCCTTGAGCTCGTCCATCACGCGGCCCAGACGCTCGCGGTCGCCGTTGAGGGTATCCCACGCAAAATAGCTGTTGGATGCCCAGAGCTGCTCGACCTCGGGGGCGGTCAGACCAAAGATGGCCTCGTTCTCGCGGCCGGCCAGGTCGGCGATCTCGATGTTTGCGCCGTCGAGGGTGCCCAGCGTAATGGCGCCGTTCATCATGAGCTTCATGTTGGACGTGCCCGAGGCCTCCTTGCCGGCGGTGGAAATCTGCTCAGAGATCTCGGCGGCAGGGTAGATGAGCTGGGCGTTGCTCACGCGGAAGTTGGGGATAAAGCAGACCTTCATGACCTCGTTCACACGCGGGTCGTTGTTGACGACCTCGGCGACGGAGTTGATGAGGCGGATGGTCTCCTTGGCGAAGGTGTAGCTCGAGGCCGCCTTACCGCTAAAGATGAAGGTCGTCGGCGTCACGTGGAAGTTGGGATCGGCGATGCGACGGTTGTAAATGTCCATCACCTTCATGATGTTCATGAGCTGGCGCTTGTAGGCGTGGAAGCGCTTCACCTGAACATCGAAGACGGTGTTGGGGTCGATAACCAGGCCGGTCTCGGCCTTAACGTAGGCGGCCAGACGCTCCTTGTTGGCGCGCTTGGAGGCACCCACGGCCTTGAGGAACTCGGTGTCGTTCTGGAACTCTTTGAGCTTCTCCAGCTCAAAGGCGTCCTTGAGCCAGCCGTCGCCAATGGCCTCGGTGACGAGCTTGGCGTAGGTGGGGTTGGCCTCGGCAAAGAAGCGACGGTGCGAGATGCCGTTGGTCTTGTTGTTGAACTTCTCGGGCGTGAGGGCATAGAAGTCCTTAAGCACGATGTTCTTGATGATGTCGGAGTGAATCTTGGCCACGCCGTTGACGCTGTGGCTGCAGATCACGGACAGGTTGGCCATGCGAATCTCGCCGTCCCACAGGATGGCGGTCTGGCGCAGGCGCTCCTGCCAGCCCTCCTGCGTGGTGTCGAACGACTCGTGCCAACGACGGCTGATCTCGTCGATGATCTGGTACACGCGGGGGAGGAGCTTGGAGAACGTACCGATGGGCCACTTCTCCAGAGCCTCGGGCAGGATAGTGTGGTTGGTGTAGCTCACGACCTGCGTCACGATGTTCCAGGCGTCATCCCACTCAAGCTTCTTCTCGTCGATCAGGATGCGCATGAGCTCGGGGCCGCACATGGCGGGGTGCGTGTCGTTGGTGTGGATGGCCACAAACTGCGGCAGCAGCTCCCAGTTCTCGCCGTGCTCCTTCTCAAAGGTGTCGAGCAGGCTGTAGATGCCGGCCGAAACAAACAGGTACTCCTGCTTCAGGCGCAGCAGACGGCCGTGCTCGCCGGCGTCGTTGGGGTAGAGGATGGCGCTGATGGCCTCGGCCTCGGCGCGCTCGGCATCGGCCAGTGCGTAGTCGCCGCGGTTGAAGGCCTCAAGGTCAAAGTGCTCCTCGACCGGCTCGGCGGCCCAGACGCGCAGCTTGTTGACGGTCTCGCCGGCATAGCCCACGACGGGGATGTCGTAGGGAACAGCCAGGATGTCCTGCGTGTCCACCGTGCGGTAGAACGTGCGGCCGTCCTCCTCAAAGCCCTCAACATGGCCACCAAACTTGATGGTCACTGCCTTGTCCTGACGACGGACCTCCCAGGGATAGCCGTGGGTGAGCCACTCGTCGGTGGTCTCGACCTGGCTGCCGTTGACGATCTCCTGCTTAAACAGGCCGTAGCGGTAGCGCATGCCGTTGCCGTAGCCGGCGATGCCCTCGGCTGCCATGGAATCCAGGAAGCACGCAGCCAGACGGCCCAGGCCACCGTTGCCCAGAGCCGGATCGGGCTCCTGGTTCTCGATGACGGACAGATCGAAGCCCATATCGTCGAGCGCCTCGGCGACCATGTCGCGCACACCAAAGTTGAGCAGGTAGTTGTCGAGCAGGCGGCCGATCAAAAACTCGATCGAGAAGTAGTACACGCGCTTCTTGCCCTCGGCCGCCGCACGGGCGTCGCTGGTGGTGGCAACGGTGCGCGCCTTCTCGGCCACGAGCTTGGCCAGGGCGTTAAAGCGGTCGAGGTCGCTGGCGGCCTCGACGCTCTTGCCGCTAATGCTCATGACGGCGTCGCGATAGAGCTCGGTAAACTCCTGCTTGTTGTCGAAGATCTTATTCATACGTTCCTTTCCCCCGGGGATATCTCCCGGAACGGTTATGACTTACATCCTACGCCCCAGCGGGGCGGGTGATTACAACGGTAACGGCTTTGTTACGCTTCCTTAGCGGTCGACTTAACAGAAGCTGACCTGGCCTTGGTAGTTGCCTTTTTGGCAGCCGGCTTCTTGGCGGCGGGCTTTGTCGCAGCCTTGGCCTTGGCCGGAGCCTTCTTGGCCGCAGCAGTCTTGGGCTTCACCGAAGACGTGCGCTTGCGCGTGGTCTTCTTGGGAGCCTCAACCACCGGCGGCTTGTAGCTGCTGGGGCCACGGCGCTTAAGCACCACGCCTGCCAAGCCGGGCACCTTGATCTCAATGGAGTCCATCTGCCCGTTCCAGGGGTAGGGCTCGCTCGAGCAGGTGTAGGGCTCCTCGCCGGCGTATCCGCTGCCACCGAACTCGGGACGGTCGGAATCGAAGATGACCTCCCAGTCGCCCTCGCGCGGCACGCCCACGCGGAAGCTCTCGTAGCTCGCCGGGTCAAAGTTGATCAGGATCACCAGATCGTCATCGACGTCCTCGCCCTGGCGCACAAAGCTCACGATGGACTGCTTGGAGTTGTCCGCATCGATCCAGGTAAAGCCGTCGTCGGTGTAGCCGCGCTCGTACAGGGCGGGCTCGGCGGTGTACAAGTGGTTGAGCGCCTTAATAAACGCCTGATGGTGCTTGTGGGTCTCGTACTCCTCGGTCAGGAACCACTGGATGGACTCGTAGTAGCGCCATTCGATAAACTGACCGATCTCGTTGCCCATAAAGTTGAGCTTGGCACCGGGGTGCGTCATCTGGTAGAAGGCCAGCGTGCGCAGGCCGGCAAACTGGCGCCACCAGTCGCCCGGCATGCGACCGATCAGCGAGCATTTGCCGTGCACGACCTCGTCGTGGCTCAACGGGCAAATAAAGTTCTCGGTAAAGGCATACATGATGGAGAACGTGAGCAGGCCGTGGTTGCCGGGGCGCCAGGGAAAATCGGTCTGCATGTAGTGCAGGGTGTCGTTCATCCAGCCCATGTCCCACTTGTAGTGGAAGCCCAGGCCACCGTCCTGCGGCGGATAGGTCACGAGCGGCCACGCGGTGGACTCCTCGGCCATCATCATCACGTCGGGGTAGTGCGCCTCCACAGCGCAGTTGACCTGGCGGATAAACGCGCTGGCGTCCAGGTCCTCCTCGGTACCATACTTGTTGAACTTCTTTTGCCCCGGATCGTCGATGCCAAAGTTGAGGTACAGCATGCTGGACACGCCGTCCATGCGAATGCCGTCCACGTGGAAGTTCTCGAGCCAGTACAGCACGTTGGAAACCAGGAAGGAGCGGACCTCGCCGCGGGCGAAGTCGAACTTATGCGTGCCCCAGTTGGGGTGAATCTCGTGCTCAAACAGCATGTGGCCGTTAAAGGTGGCAAGGCCGTGGGAGTCGGCGCAAAAACCGCCGGGCACCCAGTCCATAATCACGCCAATGCCCGCCTCGTGACACGCATCGATAAAGTGCATGAGCTGCTGCGGGTTGCCGTAGCGCGACGTGGCGGCATAGTAGCCGGTCGTCTGGTAGCCCCACGAGCCATCGAAGGGATGCTCCATAAGCGGCATGACCTCGATATGCGTGTAGCCCATGTCGCGTACGTAGTCCACGAGCTCCACCGACAGGTCGTCGTAGGTGTAGAACTCGCCGCGCTGCGCGGGGAAGGGATCCATGGGGCCGGGGTAGTTGCCGTACTCGTCCGGCTCGCCCTGCGGCGCGTCACCGTGGCGCTTCCACGAGCCAATATGCACCTCGTAGATGTTAAGCGGCTGCGACATGTGGTTATGGCCGGCGCGGCGCTTGAGCCACGCGGCGTCGTTCCACTTATAGCCTTCGAGGGTCCACAGCACGCTTGCCGTACCCGGAGGGCACTCGGCCTTAAAGGCGTACGGATCGGCCTTGTAGAGCTTTTCGCCCTCGTTGGTCTCGATCAGATACTTATAAAGCTGGCCCTGCTCGGCGCCAGGAATAAAGCCTTCCCAGATAGCGCTCGTATGCACGGGCACCAGCGGGTTGGCTTCCTCATCCCAGTCGTTAAATTCGCCAATGACGTGGACGCTCTTTACATCGGGCGCCCAAACGCAAAAACGCCAGCCGCGCGTACGATTCTGCGTGTCGGGGTGCGCGCCCATCTTTTCCCAGCTGCGCTCCCACATACCGATGCCAAACAGATAGACATCGTCCTTAGAGAGCTCCGGTGCGTGCGGAGCCGGCTTGCGGGTTGCGGGCTTTTTGGTTACTGGCTTTAGCTTTGTATTGCTCACGTTTGATCCCATCATGACGCGGCAGCGTGTTGCCTTGGTGACTAAATGCGAAAGGTCCAGGGCTGCACGAATCGAAGGGACGGCGATAGTTCTATGATTCGTTCCACCTCGCGTGCTCGGTGGAACTTTCGGCAGAAACTACCATAACACCTGTACATTACTTTTATGGAGGAAAGTGGTTTTGCGGCGGCTTTTAATCGGTGAGCGCCATGTTTAGACCACTGGCAGAATTGCGATGGTAAAACTCTTGACAGTTTTACCAATTAGGGTTTCAAGATTGTTAGTTTGACGTTTGGTAAAACGTTTTTAGCAGGATGTTTACCATTTGACATCGAAAGGTTCATTTATGTCCCAGACCGCCGCCCCCAATGTCGCTTTTATTTTCGATTGCGACGGCACGCTGGTTAATAGCACTCCCGTTTGGGCCTATGCCCAGCCCGAGTTATTGCGCCGCCACGGTATAGAGGTGACGGTCGATGACTTCGCTCAGTTTGAGCACCTGTCGCTCGAGGACGAGTGCCAGGCCTACCACGACACGTGGGGTATTGGCGCGAATGGCGAGGAAGTGTATCGCGAGCTGAGTGAGATCCTGATCGATGGCTACTCCAAGGTTCCGGCCCGTGAGGGCTTGCTGGCGTTTTTGGAGCAGGCGAAAGCGGCGGGCATTGCCATGTGTGTGGCCACGTCTACGCCTGCTGATCTGGTTGTGTCGGCGCTTGCGGGTTCGGGACTCGATGCTTACATGGATTTTATTACCACGACAGGCGAGGCGGGTCGCTCCAAGCAGTTCCCCGATGTGTATGACCTGGCGCTTCGCCGACTGGAGGAGCGCCACGGGCATGCGTTTGATTGTGCGTGGGTGTTTGAGGACGCGGTCTTTGGCCTTAAGAGCTCCGGTAGCGCTGGCTTTAAGCGTGTGGGCATCTATGATCCGCATGGCCGTATGGATCGCGACGAGGTGCGCGCCAACTGCGACATCTTTATCGACAGCTATGAGGAGCTAACGCTCGATCGCGTGCTGGCGTTTGAGGGATAGGCGAGGGCTGTGGCTAATAGAGTTTTACTTGTGTGCGGTTCGCCCGTCGTTGCAAGTGCCGGTTTGCTGCGCCATCTAGCGGGGGATTGTGACCGTGTCGTCGCCGTTGATCGTGGTCTCGACGCTCTTTTGCACGCGGAATTGGGCTGTGACTTATATATAGGTGATGTCGATACCGTGAGCGACGAAGGTCGTGCGCTTGTAGATGCGGCAATGGACTTTGAAGTTGAGCGGCACGATCCTTATAAGGACTACACCGACCTTGCGCTGGCGCTTAATGCCGTTCGACATCGCTGGCCTGGTGCCGAAGTGGTTGCAACCTGCGCCACCGGCGGCCGTCCCGACATGGCTCTTTCCGTGCTGGGGCTGCTCGCGGGCTACGAGGACGCTCCCGTCTGGATTGCCGAAGACGCCGTAATCGCCCGCATCCTTCATGCAGATGAGCCGTGGGTCATCAAGGGCTCCGAGGGCAAAACCTTCTCCATCATTGCCATTGCCCCCGACACTGAAGTCAGCGAACACGGTCTAGAGTGGGAGTTAGATCACAGCGTCCTGGGCCTGTTGGCCGACACCGGCATTAGCAATATAGTTCGATCCACTGCCACGATCAAAGTCCACCATGGAACGGCAATCGCCTACCTCTACAAATAAGGATTTTTGGGATTGGCCTTGGAATTTCGCTATGGACGAAGACCGCGGTGATTTTTAGTGCCGAAAAAAATATCGTAAGGTGGTTAAACAATCCAAAGTTTTTCCTTGCATCAAAGAAAAACTTACCCTATAGTAATTCCTCGTCACGGGGGCGTAGCTCAGCTGGGAGAGCGCTTGACTGGCAGTCAAGAGGTCAGGGGTTCGATCCCCCTCGTCTCCACCATCGTGAATGCAAGGCCACTCAATCGAGTGGCCTTTTAATATGAGAAAGCCATTGTCAATAGGCATGTTCGTTTGAGCCCGGTTTAAAACCGGGCTTTTTCGTTTCCCG
>CAKUGF010000010.1 GCA_934654585.1 uncultured Collinsella sp.
ACAAACTTCATGATTCGATCCTTTCGATCGATGGCGATGGGGCGCTTGTCCGGTCCCGTAAGGGCCCTCTCCGGACGCGCGTCTTGACGAGTTCTATTATCCATAAATGAGACCGAATGTGAAGCCTATTAGGAATGATTTTTAATAAAACAATTAAGCGGCTGTCATCTAGCAGCGTCCACATAGTCCGCAGCGGACGCAGCCGTTGCAGATGAACTTGCTTCCGCAGGTTTCGCACCACTCATAATACGGTGGATCCCAAAGCTCCGAGCTGGGGATTTCCAAGCCGAGCGGATCCCTTAGGTCCCATTCGATTTGGCGGCCGCGGTGTTGAAGGCCTGATTTCCACGCCTGCTCGCTTTGCAGATTTTTGCCACGAAGGTGATATGTTCGCCCGTCCTTAACGAAGGTGCTTCCGGTTTCGATGAAAGCAAGCGTTGCATCTGCCGCCACGCATTCGGCATGCAGCTGGCGCACCCATTCGTAATGGCAGGGGCGTGCTCCCGCGTAGTTTTCTCCGCCCGCGATGACCTGCTCGATTCCATCGGGTTTTCCAAGGCTACCGGGGGTGGCTTTCTCGACCGATACGCTTCCGATGAACGGCGCACACATGATGCCGCGGTGTGCTGCCGGCGTGGCGAGTAGAAGGGGAATCCGCTCATTGGCCCTGCGCTGGTTTTCGCAGGTTACGTTGAGCATGACGTTATGCCAGCCATCGCCCCAGTCGCTGGGAAGACACTCGCTAAAGCGCTCGGGACGTTTGGTCAGAATGAAGAACTTTACGTCGGGTCTCTGGCGGATGATATCCCATACCTCTGGTCGCCAGGGATCGGCCTCGGGCAATAGGAAATCGCTTGTCATGCAGATGCGGATAAGCTCGCCGGCGCGAACTTTGTAGCTGCCGTCCCGGCGGCGTTGGAGGGGATAAGTAAAGCCCGACTTGCTTTTGCTAATCACGGAGGGGTCGATACCGCGTTGTCCGTCCATGTAATACATGTAGCAGTTGTCGCATCCCTCGCTGACGCGCGTGCAGCCATGCCAGGGGTTCCAGATGTCATGCATCTTTATGCCTCCTTTGCAGTAGATGCGCGTCTGATGGACTCTGAAAGATTAACACCGGCAGATGAGCGCGATGGCCCCAAACAATATGAAGATGTTGATTGATTAACGATTGGCACGTCGCCGGCGACCATCGATGAGTACAATCGGTCGAGCAAATGTTGACCCATCAACAAATGAAGGAGTTTCCTTTATGCATCTAGCCCGTCGTGCCTGGTGCCGAACATATCAGACAGTTTTTCGCATCGCATTGCCGATCCTGCCCTATACCGAGCCGCGTATTTTGGAGCATGCCGAGGATGTGCCCGCGGTGCTTCAAAAGCGTTCGATTCAGCGTGTGCTCATCGTGACAGACCCTGGCATTGCCCGTTTGGGGCTCACGGCGCCGCTCGAGCGCGCGCTCGCGTCAAAGGGGATTGGCGTTACGGTCTATGCCGAAACGCGTGCGAACCCCACGGTCTCGAATGTGGAGCAAGCGGCGGCGCTGTATCGCGAGAACGACTGCCGGGCCATTATCGGCTTTGGTGGCGGTTCGGCCATGGACTGCGCCAAGGGCGTGGGCGCGCGCATTGCGCAGCCAAACAAGCCCATCAACAAGATGCGCGGCCTGTTGCGCGTTCACCGTCTTCTGCCGCTGCTTATCGCGGTTCCCACTACCGCCGGTACGGGAAGCGAAGTCACGCTCGCGGCGGTTATCACCGATGACGAGACGCACTATAAGTACCCTATTAACGACTTTGTGCTCATTCCGCGCTTTGCGGTGCACGACCCCGAGTTTACGCGTGGGCTGCCGGCATCCATTACGGGGCAGACGGGTATGGATGCTCTGACGCATGCCGTCGAGGCTTTTATCGGCCGTAGCACCACGCCCTACACGCGCAAGATGGCGCGCCAGGCGGTTCAGCTCATCCACGACAATTTGCTCGAGGCCTATGAGCACGGCGACAACATGCGTGCGCGCCGCAATATGCTTTCGGCGGCGTATAAGGCGGGCGTCGCATTTACGCGCTCCTATGTTGGATATGTGCATGCCATCGCGCACAGCCTGGGCGGCCGATACGGCATTCCGCACGGTTTGGCCAACGCCATCATCCTGCCGCATATGCTTCGTGCTTATGGCGAAACTGCAGCTCCCAAGCTTGCCGATCTTGCTCGCATGGCGGGTATTGCGCCGGCTGCTGCGCAGGACAGTCTTGCCGCAGAGGCCTTTATCGATTGGGTCGATCGCATGAACGAGGCCTTGGGAATCCCTAAATATGTCTCGGGCATTCGCCGCTCCGATATTCCGCAAATGGCGGCCCATGCCGATGCCGAGGCCAATCCGCTGTACCCCGTTCCGCTTTTGATGGACCGTGTGGAGCTCGAGCATATGTACGAGGTCGTCGCGGGTGGCATGTTTGAGGACGAGAACTAGGAGGGTCTATGAACACCGAGGAAATCGCGCGCATCGTTAGCGGCCAGCGCGCCTATTTTAAGACGCATGCCACGTTTGATGTCGATGCTCGCCGCCGCGCGCTCATACGCCTGCGCGATGCGGTTCGGGCGCACGAGGACGATATCGCCCATGCGCTCAAGACCGATTTGGGCAAGTCACATGACGAGGCGTACATGTGCGAGATCGGCACGTCGCTTTCCGAGATTCGCCACCAGATTGCGCATGTGGCCCAGTGGAGTCGTGCGCACCTGCGCCCGTGCGACCTCGCCAATGCTATTAGCGCGTGCAAGACGCAGCCGGTTCCCTATGGTGTGACGCTGATCATGGCGCCTTGGAACTACCCGTTTTTGCTGACGCTGGAGCCGCTCGCCGGCGCGCTCGCTGCGGGCAACACGGTGGTCATCAAGCCGAGCGCCTATGCGCCGGCTTCGAGTGCGGTGCTCAAACAGATTTGCGAGGAAGCGTTCGATCCGCGCCTGGTGACGGTCGTCGAGGGCGGTCGTGCCGAGAACGAGGCGCTGCTCGATGAGTGTTGGGACAAAATCTTCTTTACCGGCAGCGTTCCGGTCGGCAAGCTTGTCATGGAGCGCGCGAGCAAAAACCTCACGCCCGTGACGCTTGAGCTGGGCGGCAAGAGCCCCTGTATCGTGGGTGCCTCCGCAAACTTGAAGGTGGCAGCACGCCGTATCGCCTTTGGTAAGTGGCTCAACGTGGGCCAGACCTGTGTGGCGCCCGACTACCTGCTGGTGGATGCTCGCGTGCACGACGAGCTGCTGAGCCTCATCAAGGAGGAAGTCCGCCGCATGTTTGGCGAGCACCCGCTCGACAACGAGGACTATGGCCATATCGTCAACGCCAAGCATTTCGGGCGCGTGCGCGGGCTGATCGACCCCGATAAAGTTGTGCTGGGAGGTGCGGCACGCGAGGCATCGCTCAAGATTGAACCGACGATCTTGGACAGCGTGACGCCCGGGGATGCCGTAATGCAGGAGGAGATCTTTGGTCCCATCTTGCCGGTGCTGACGTTTGAGAGCCTGGACGAGGCCGAGGCGTTTGTTGTGGATCGTCCGACGCCGCTGGCTCTGTATATCTTTAGTCGGGATCGCGCTGTGCAGCAGCGCTTTGTGCGCTATGTGCCCTTTGGCGGCGGCTGCGTTAACGATACGATCATGCATCTGGCTACGAGCCATATGGGCTTTGGCGGCATGGGCGCGAGCGGCATGGGGCAGTACCATGGCCGGGAGAGCTTCGATACGTTTAGTCACAAGAAGAGTATCGTGAACAAGGCGACCTGGCTGGACGTGCCGTTCCGCTATGCGCCCTACGCAAGCTGGAAGCACAAGTTCGTGCGCATGTTTGTGCACTAGAACGAGATAGAAGATAACGAAAAAGTGGCCGCCCCCGCGTAAGCGAAGACGGCCGCTTCTCACGATGTAAACGTGTATCGGAGTTGGCAAGACCCGCTGCAACGGGTGCCATACGTGCCCTTATCGTATCTGCAAGCGTTGCGGCAAGCGGTCGAAAAGACACGAGGTGGGTGAATTTGTGTCCGCACGAGTTCGTAGACTTCTCTATAAGGTTAAGCGCCGGGTATTCCGGCCGTTAGAGGAGCTGTTATGTACGAGCCTTCACGCGTTCTTCTGTCATTTCATATTGCGGGATTTCAGTATGCCGATGGCGCATTAGTCCTGGGCGATCTAAAAGCAGGCGATAGGCTGACGCTGTGTGCCGAGCGCGATAACCCCCATGATCCTGAGGCGGTCGCGATCTATTACGGCAAGACTAAGCTCGGCTATGTTCCGGGAAACGAGGTCGGCCCGCTGTCCGTGATGATGTATTACGGGCACGAAGACGTATTTGAGGCCCGCGTGCAGCAGGTTGCGCCCGAGCGCAGTCCCTGGCATCAGGTGCGCGTTGGCCTTTATGTGGCGGATGCCCGCTAGCCGTTAGGGGAGACTGTCATGTTTGATGACGATGACCTGTTCGATCTGACGGATGATCCGTTTGAGTGGGACTTGCTGCTTGATGACGATGAGCTGGAGCGGGATCGCAAAAAGCGGAAGGATAAGAACGCACAAGGTGACGCATCGAAAAAGAATGACAAGCGCCGCCGTGGATTGTTTGGCGGGCTCTTTGGGTAACCGCGGCGCCAAAGCGTCTGTATACTAGGCACGTGTTAGACGCGTTGCGAAATGAGGACACAGACGATGATGTGGTTTACCGCCGACCTGCACTTGGGCGATACGAATATCCTGCACGATATGGATCGGCCGTTCGCCTCGGTCGAGGAGATGAACCGCAAGGTTATTGACGCCATTAACGAGTGCGTTGCTGCGGACGACCGCCTCTATATTCTGGGAGACTTTACGTATCGCTTGCCCATGGCGGAGGCCGTGCGCCTGCGCGAGCGCATTGCCTGCCAAAACGTCACGCTCATACGGGGCAACCATGACGGCGATTGGGAAGATCCGGACGCACCGCAAATTTGGGATGACGTACGCGATTACCTGGAGATTGCCCCCGGCTACGCTAAAGGGCATCGCCTGGTTTTGAGCCACTACCCCATGCTCAGCTGGAACGGCAAGGCGCGCGGTGCCATTATGCTGCACGGGCATATCCACAGCAAGGGAGACCGTACCAATACGCGCAATCGCGACCGAGAGCGCCCTATTTACCGCTACGATGTTGGCCTCGACGCCAATAACTACAAGCCCGTAAGCCGAGATCAGATCTTGAACTTCTTTGGACTGTAGCCCTCAGACCACCACAATGGGGACAGGCACCTTTGTGGTGGTTCTGGCGCCGTTGCCATTATGGCGGCGGCGCCTTTTTTGTCCGCGTGGCGCGGTAGAGTGTAGGCGGTTGAAATTTGCGTCCATCGAGGAGCTGCTATGAACGAGATCAAATGCCCGCACTGCGGCGAAGTGTTTAAGGTCGACGCGTCCGGCTATGCGGATATCGTCAAGCAGGTGCGCGATGCGGAGTTCTCGCGTGACCTGGATGAGCGCGTAAAGGCCGTCCAGCGCGAGGGTGAGCAGGCGCTTGAGCTTGAACGCTCGCGCTCGACGGCAGCTCTGCAGGAGGCGGAATCTCAGCGCAACGCTCTGCTTGTCGAGCAGAAGAATGCTGCGGCTCAGGAGTTGGCGCAAGAGGTTGCCAAGCGCGATGCCGAGCTTGCCGAGCTGCGCGCCAAGCTCGAGGGTGCCGCTGCGGAGCGCGAGAGTGCAAGCCAACGTGCGGCGGTTGAAGCCCGTGCCGATGCGCAAAAGGAGAACGCCGAGCTCCAGCGCGAGATTGACAACCTGCGTGCGCAGCTGGGACGCAAGGACGACGAAGCCAAGCTTGCCGAGGCCGCGGTGCGCAATGCCGCTCAAAACGACCTGTCCGCACGCGATGCCCAGATTGCCGAGCTGCAGGCGAAACTCTCCGCGGCAGACAAGGCCCAGGAGATGGCGCTCGCCGCTGCGGCCGCCGAGTCGCAGCGCGAGCTCGCTGCGGCTCGCAGCGAAGCCGAGCGCACGCTTGCCGACTATCAGGCGAAAGTGCAGGAGAAGTTCTCTGCCGCGAAGGCTCAGTCTGAGCAGGAGGCCGAGGGCCTGCGTGCTCAGCTGCGCGAGCAGGAGCTGACGGCAAAGATGAACTTGTCTGAGGCAGTTGCCGCGGCGGAGCGTGAGCGCGATGAGGCGCGCGCGAAGCTCACGAGCGAGCTTGCGGTGCGCGATTCTCGCGAGGAGCAAGCCAAGGCTGCCCACGAGCTCGAGCTTGCACAAGCCAAGCGTGCGAGCGATGAGCTGATTCGCTATAAGGACGAAGAGATTGAGCGCCTAAAGGACATGAAGGTTCGCCTGTCTACCAAGATGGTGGGTGAGTCGCTCGAGCAGCACTGTGAGACCGAGTTTAATCGCCTGCGTATGACGGCGTTTCCCAACGCGTATTTTGAGAAAGACAACGATGCATCCGAGGGCACCAAGGGTGACTTCATCTTCCGTGAGTGCGACGCGAGCGGCAACGAGATCATCTCGATTATGTTCGAGATGAAAAACGAGAATGACGAAACCGCGACCAAGCACAAGAACGAGGACTTCTTTAAGAAACTCGACCACGATCGCCGCCAGAAAGGCTGCGAGTATGCGGTGCTCTGCACCCTGCTCGAGCCCGAGAGCGAGCTCTATAACGCCGGCATCGTGGACGTGAGCTATCGCTATGAGAAGATGTATGTGATCCGCCCGCAATTCTTCATCCCGATGATCACGCTGCTGCGCAACGCCGCTATGGGCTCGCTGCGCTATAAGCAGGAACTGGCGGAGTACAAACAGCAGAACATCGACGTCACGAACTTCGAAGCCAAGATGGAAAAGTTCAAGGATGGTTTCTCGCGTAACTACAACTTGGCGAGCAAGCAGTTCGAGTCGGCGATCAAGGAGATCGATGCCGCTATTAAGCAGCTTGAGAAGACCAAAGACGACCTGCGTCGCAGTACCGAGAACCTGCGCCTGGCCCACAACAAGGCTGATGAGCTTACAATCCGCAAGCTCACTTGGGGCAACAAGACCATGAAGGCGGCGTTTGACGAGGCGCGCGAGACGGCGGCGGGCACGGGCGATGAGCCCGCCGAGGCCGATTCGTATGAGGTCGAGGATGCCGAGTAGGGTATAGCCGATAGCGCAAAAGCGGGGCCGCTGGCGATATTGCCAGCGGCCCCGCTTCGTTTACTCGGCTGATTCGGCTAGTCCTCGAGCAGATCCTCGATAAAGCCGACGCGGTAGTGGGTGAAGATGACCTCGCCGCCGTCTTGCGTGGCGTCCAGATCGACATCGCCCATGATGCCAAAGTCGTGGTCGCCATCCTCGTCGGCAAAAATCTGGTGCACGTGCCACACGTGATCGGTCTTCTCATCGCTCTCGTCGATGGTAAACATCGCCGAGCTACGGGCGTCGCCGTCGGTGAGGATCTCCTCGTGCTGCTCATGGTAGACGTCGAGTGCCTTTTGCCAGCGAACCTCGCTCATGCCCCAGTCCTCATCGAGCTCGCCCAAGTCGCGGACGCGCCCGCGGGCCGCAAGGGTCACGCGGCGGAAGAGTGCGTTGCGCACCAGCAACGTGCAGCCACGGCGGTCTGCCACGACCTCGTCGATGCCCTGCGGCGGTGCGGTGTCGAGGGCGGCCGGGTTGCCGGCGTTCTCCCACTCGTCCACCAGGCTCGAGTCGACCGAGCGCACCACAAAGCCCAGCCACGAGATGATGTCGCGCAGACGCTCGTCGCGCTTCTCAATGGGCACGGTGCGATCGAGGGAACGGTAGGCCTCGGCCAGGTAGCGCAGCAGAATACCCTCGGAGCGGGCGATGCCGAGCTTTTGGATATAGCCCTTAAAATCGCTCGCGCTCTCCAACATGTCGCGCAGGACGCTCTTGGGCGAGAGCTGATAGTCGTTGGCCCAGGGCACTTCCTGGCAGTACTTATCAAAGGCGGCGTCGAGCAGGTCCTCAAGCGGCTTTTCGTAGGTCACATCCTGGATACGCTCCAAGCGCTCCTCGTACTCGACGCCGTCGGCCTTCATCTCGGCCATGGCGCGGTCGCGCGCGGCGCGTTCCTGTGCGCGCAGTACCTGCTTGGGGTCCTCGAGCGTCGCCTCGACCATCGAGATCAGATCCATGGTGTAGGTCTCGCTCTCGGGGTCGAGCAGTTCCAGTGCGGCAAGCAGGAACGGCGAGAGCGGCTGGTCGAGCGCAAAGTCCTCGGGCAGGTCGACCGTCAGCGCGTAGTCGATGTCCGGCGCGGCGTCGGCCGGGGCGTCGGGCGCGGGCGGCACCTCGGTGCGCACGACGACGCCGGAGTCGATGAGCGTGGCGAAGATCTCGTCGGCGCGAACCTCGAGCTTGGCCTTTTCCTCGGGCGTTTGCAGGCTCGTCTCGATGAGGTCATGAACGCGGGCGCGGGCGTCGCCGCCCTGCTCGACCACGCTGATCACCATGGAGTGTGTGATGCGCAAGCGCGGCTTGAGCGTCTCGGGCTGCGTCTCGATTAAGCGCTCAAAGGTCTGCTTGTTCCAGGTGACAAAGCCCTCGGGAGCCTTCTTCTTTTTGATCTTGCGGAGCTTCTTGGGGTCGTCGCCCGCCTTGGCCATAAGCTTTGCGTTTTCGATTTCGTGTTCCGGCGCCTCGGCAATGACCATGCCCTCGGTATCAAAGCCCGAGCGGCCGGCGCGACCGGCGATCTGATGGAACTCACGGGCGCGCAGGCGACGCATCTTATAACCGTCGAACTTGGTGAGCGCGGTGAGGACCACGGTGTGGATGGGCACGTTGATGCCGACGCCAAGTGTGTCGGTGCCGCAGATGACGGGCAGCAGGCCCTGTTGCGCCAGGCGCTCGACCAGTAGGCGATAGCGCGGCAGCATACCGGCGTGGTGCACACCGACACCGCAGCCGAGCAGGCGCTTGAGGATCTTGCCGAAGGCCGTCGAGAAGCTCGTGCCTTTGGCGGCTTCCTTAATAGCCTCGCGCTGCTCCTTGTTGGCGATGCCAAAGTTGGCGAGCGACTGCGCCGTCGCAAGTGCGGCATCTTGGCTAAAGTGCACGATATAGAGCGGGGCCTCACCGCGGCGCATGGCGAGCTCGACAGTACCCTCGAGCGAGGTCGTCACGTAGTCATAGCTCAGCGGCACGGGACGCGGGGCGTCGACGACTAGGTCGCAGGTGGCGCCGGTGTGTTCCTCGAGCGAGGCGGCGATCGCGGTGACGTCGCCAAGCGTGGCGCTCATGAGCATAAACTGCGTGTGGGGCAGGGTGAGTAGCGGCACCTGCCAGGCCCAGCCGCGGTCGGGGTCGGCGAAGTAGTGGAACTCGTCCATGGCGACGCAACCCACGTCGGCGCCCTCGCCCTCGCGGAGTGCATCGTTGGCAAGGATTTCGGCCGTGCAGCAGATGACGGGCGCCTTGGTATTGATGTGCGTGTCGCCGGTGATCATGCCGACGTTATCGCGGCCGAGCACCTGCACCAAATCGAAGAACTTCTCGCTGACCAGAGCTTTGATGGGCGCTGTGTAATAGCAGCGTTTGCCCTGCGCCATGCCCATAAAGAGCATGCCCAGCGCGACGAGCGACTTGCCCGATCCGGTTGGCGTGCCCAAAATGACATGATCGCCGGCGGCCAGGTCCATGAGGGCCTCTTCTTGGTGGTCCCACAGCGAAATGCCGCGGTCGCTCGTCCACTCAAAGAAGCGTTCGAAGGCCTGATCGGGCGTGAGCCATGGTTCGGGCTCGCTGCCGTCCTCGGGCTCCCACCAGGTGGGGGAGAGCGCGCCGAGCGAGCCGAACTCGGCCTCGGTGCCCGTGCCACCCGAGAACGAGCTAGCGGCGCCGGCGCCGGAGACGGTGCTGGCGGAAGTATCTGTCGTGGTCTGTGCCATGTGGTTTGCTTTCTCTCGCGTTTGTCCGCCATCCATTATGGCGTAGCGGCGGCGTGGGGCGCCAGCGCGCGAGAAAATGCAGGAAATGGGCGTTCTACCCAGTCGTTTGGTGCAATTGACAGCTAAGTGAGTAGACTTTTTGCAATATCGCGAGCATACGGCTTTTGCGCAAGGGCTCTACCTGCGGTTTTATTTTTCGCTATGTGGGTTGTGCTTGGCTATTGCAAAAAAGTCTACTCACTTAGATTTGAGGGTCGTTCGCTGGCGCCTATTTGCGCTTGTTTGCCGACGCCGCGACCATCAGAGGCCTCTAGGACTCCTGCGGTAAACGCTTCTTGCCCTTGCGGGCACGGTTTTTAAAGTTCTCGACGGCTTCTTCCATGCCAAGGGGCACGTAGGTGAGCTCATCGAGATCGTCGGGCAGATAGCAGGCGAGGCTCTGCTCCTGCGACCGGCCTGCTGCGAGCTGCTCTTCGGTGGGCTCTGCGCCTGGTGTGGCACAAATGCCATAGACGACAGCGCCCATCTCGCGCGTGCGGCACTCGTATTCGGTCTCGGGATGCTCAGGATGGTCGCGGCGGACGTCGTCGCTTACCCAAAGCGTGTCGTAGCCGGCCGCGGCAAACTGCCCTAGGGCGTAGTCGCGCAATGGCTTACTGTCGGTTCGCAGTGTGACGGTGGCGCCGGCTGAAAAGAGCGGGCGATAGAGCATTAGATGGTCGACATGGACGAGTCGTTTTTTGGCGTACTTGGCCTTGGGCTGCGGCGTGGGAAAGTTGATAGTGACAGCATCGAGCTCGCCTGCAGCAAATAGCTTCGGCAGCGATGCGGCACCTCGTGGCAAGACGAGAGCGTTGGGCAGCTCTTGCTCGCAGATTTTCTGCGCGGCATAGGCAATGCAGATGGGTTCCTGGTCCATGCCGATAAAAAGGGTATCGGGTTCACGGTGAGCACGCTCAACCAGGTAAGTTCCTTTGCCGCAGCCCAGATCGAGATGAAGGCGGGCGAAGGGTTTGCCGCCAGCCGGCGCACAGGCCTTGCGCCAATCTCCGGCATAGGCCTCGGGGTTCGTCTCGATCGCATCGGCGTAGCGCTCCAGGCGCTCTTCGAGCACAAAGTTCTTAGGCGTGCGAACGTGGACGGCTCCCATGAGGCTCCTTGGTCATAAGTGTGGAACGCATAGCTGCATGTTCCGGTAATGGGTTGGAAGGGGTGGGCGCAATGTGCCCAGAATATGCGGCGCGGCTCGGCGGCAAGTCGCCGATGCCTACAGGCGCTTGAGAATCACATAGCGGTTGAGATCGCCACTGCGACCGTCGGCATGGAAGCGCTCAAGCTCGCGTACAGGGACCTCGCCGCTCTTGTAGAACGTGCGCACGCCGCGCACCAAGTCGGTGATCTGCTGATCGTCAAAGTGGTGGCAATAGCGGTAAGCATGGCGGTCGTTTTGCCAGCCGATGAGGTGGTCGCCGGCTTCGAACTGCGCAGAGTCATAACCCTCAAACGGCGGGGTGAGTTCGGCGCGGGCTTCTGCTCGAACGGCCTTGCGCGCCATGCGCTCGTCGTTCATAAACTCCCAAAAGCTGATGGCGATGATGCCGCCCGGGCGCGTCTGGCGCACCAGGGCGTCGAGCACGCGTACGCGGTACTCACACGAGGGCACATGGTGCATAAAGCCAAAGCAGACCGAGATGTCGGCAAGCGGCGCATCGAAGAGCACGTCGGGGGCCTCGGCGGGGTTGAGCTTCATGAGGGCATCGAGCACATCGAGTTCTTGGAAGTGCAGGTTGGGAATGCGCAGTGCGTGGCCATGTGCATCGATGGCCAGGTCTTGGCACGAGTCGACACCATAGAACTCAAACGGGCAGCTGGCATCTGCCGAGGGGTTTGTGCCGTCGACGCCCTTGGCGGCAAGTGCGCCGCCGGCGGCAAAGTTCTCGAATCGCATATTGCCGCAGGCAAGATCGAAGACACGGACGGGATGCTCGATCGTGGCGACGTCGAGCTGTCCGAGCGCGATATCCATGGTGCGCACCCAGCCGGGCCACGGGGCCTGGCGCGTATCGGAGAAGGAGGCGGAGTGCTCGCGATAGAACGTGTTGTTGAGCTGGATGAGCGATGAGGCGAAATCGCGGTTCACGGCGCGGAACTCCCTCCGTTGGCGGTGCGGAATAAACAGTACGACCATACTACCGTTAACGCCGCAACGGGGACAACCAAGCTACGGGTCATTGCTTTGTTTGGACACATTTCCGCAGCTCATATGCACCCGCAACCGCCGGTTGTCAAAAATCTCACTAGAATAGGTGGCATGCTTTTGGCGGTGGCGGATAGATTTTTAACTGTGCAAGGCGCCTTAAGAACAAAAGCGGTCCGGCGGCACGGCTGGCATCACATAGGAGGAACCATGAATGTAGAAACTGCGCAGCGGCTCGCCGACCTTCGCCGCAGCAAGGGCTTTAGCCAAGAAGGGCTGGCGCGAAAGCTGGGGCTGTCGCGCCAGGCGGTCAGTAAATGGGAACGTGCGGAGAGCTCGCCCGATACCGAAAATCTGATTTCGCTCGCAAAGCTCTATGGTGTGAGTCTGGATGAGCTCCTCAATCCGAGCGATGAGATCGAGGACGATATCGAGTTTGAGAACGAGGACCGCGCCCGTCAGCGCGAGGCCGAGGCAGCGGAGCGCGCCCGTACCCATGAGGCGGCAGCACGTGCTACCGAGGCGGCAACACAGGCGAGTGATGCCGCCGCCAAGGCGGCGCAAGCGGCAAGCTGGAGCGCGCAGGCAGCTAATGCGGCGACGGCTCAGGTGACGGGTGCCGGTGCGACCAGCGTGACTCCGGTGAAGGGCCCCTTCCAGTCGTTCCCGTATTGGGCCGTGTGCTGGCTACTGTTCTTTTTACTGATGTTCCTGGTTGGTGCCAGCCCCTTTCCCGCACTGATCTTCTTTACGATTCCCATCTATCACTGGGTGGCGCGTGCGCTCGATGGCGATTGGGCACGCGGGGATATTCAGGTTGGTCCGGTGTCGGTGGCGGTCAAGGCCCAGGGGAAGGATACTTCTGCGGAACCTGATGCTGACGTGGCTACCGCGGCCACCGCTGAGCCGTGTGCCAAAGAGGGTGACGAATGATGAAGCTTTCGCATGAATCCAAGCTGCGTCTGGGCGTCGGCATCGGAGCGTTTGTGCTCATCATCGGGCTTGTATTTGGCATTTCGAGGACTTTGATTCATTTTGAGGGACCGTGGGATTTCGGCACCGCTACGCTCGATTGGCCTGGTCGGGATAGCGGCAACTATTCTGCTCAGCCTCAGAAGCTTTCGAGTGAGACCTTTGATGCTGACTCATTCCAGTCCCTTGATTTGGATGTGACATCGAGCACGGTCGAGATCAAGCACGTCTCCGGTGGGCCGGTGCGTGTCATCGAGAGTGGTCGCGTTGCGAAGGGGGCATCTGCTTCAGATGCGGCAACCCGGAACCTTGCAGAGGTCAAGGGCTCTACGCTTAAAATCAGCCAGTACGATTGCGACGACGAGCGCGCGATTAACCGTACGGTCACCATTGAGCTTCCGCGCGAAGTTGCCGAGAACATGGTCGGCATTACGGCAAGCGTTGAATCGGGCGACTTGACGTTTACGGGCAATGCATGCCGCGATCTGGATGTGACGCTTGGTTCGGGCGACGTTGAGTTTACCGGCGCCGTAACCGACACTCTGAGTGCCGAGGTTGGTTTGGGCGACGTGACGTTTGACCTGAATCAGGCCCCTGCGAAGTCGATGGACGTTACCGTGGGTTCGGGCGATGCGGAGATAACGGTTCCGAACTCTACGGGCTTTAAGGCGAGCCTCACCTTGGGTTGTGGCGACTTCGAGAGCGACTTCCTTCCGGATGGCTATGACGGTGAGATGGTTTCGAATCTTGAGTTCGATAACGGTGACAAATCCGCCGCGTATCGTTTTGAGGTCGGTGCGGGCGATATGTCGTTTGGCTCGGAGTAATGGGGCGGATGAAGGTCTAGAGGCAAAAGCGCAGACGCACTCTTTGATGGAGGCGCCGGAGCCGTGGTCGGCTCCGGCGCCTTTGCCTTTACAATGGGGGCATGGAACAGATTATCTTGAACATACTCGAGGCCCTGCGTCGCGGCGAGACCGTGGATGACAAGGCGCTCGTCAAACTGATACATGCCGAGGCGCGCCGCGAGGGTGCCGATAAGCGCGACCTGGCAAAGCGCCGCCTGCTGCCGTTTTACCAGCGGGTGAAGCGCGAGGAGCCGGCTCGTTGGGCTGGGTGGAATGTCGATGCCGAGCTGGAGCGTCAACTGCTGCAAGTGCTGCGCATGAAGCCGCGCCGCACGGCTTCGGGCGTGGCGACCATTACCGTCATCACCAAGCCGTGGCCGTGCTCGGGCGATTGCCTGTTTTGCCCCAACGACCTGCGCATGCCCAAGAGCTATCTGCGCGCCGAGCCGGCGTGTGCCCGTGCGGAGCAAAACTGCTTCGACCCGTATCTGCAGGTGAGTGCCCGTTTGACGGCGCTTTCGCAGATGGGTCATGCGACCGATAAGATCGAGCTCATCGTGCTCGGTGGCACCTGGAGCGACTATCCGCAAGGGTATCAGGCATGGTTTATGTCGGAGCTTTTCCGTGCGCTCAATGACGATGCCGTCGCCGGCGTGGCGGCAAACCCCATGCTGGCGCGTCCGGGCATCAGCCGTGCCGAGGCAGGGCGCCTGCTCGATGACGCTCCCGCCGATGCCCTGCCGCCGGTGGTGGCGGAACGTCGCGAACGCTATCGCGCTGCCGGTATTGCGACCGATGAGGCTGAGCTTGCGAGCGGCGTTGCCGACGAGCAGGGGCGTGTGGATGCTGCCGTGGGCGGCTACAACCGTGCGGTGCGTCGGCTGTACGGCCCCGGCACGCCGTGGGGCGAGGTCGCCGAGTGGCAGACAGCCACGATGGAAGAGCTCGAACGTCAGCAGCGCATTAACGAGACGGCGAAGCATCGCGTGGTGGGGCTCGTTATCGAGACCCGCCCTGATGCGGTGACGCCGCAGGCGCTTACGCTCATTCGCCGCCTGGGCTGCACCAAGATCCAGATGGGTATTCAGAGCCTCGACCAGCACCTGCTCGACATTAACGAGCGTCGCATTACGGTGGCTCAGATTGAGCGTGCGTTTTCGCTTGCAAGACTGTTTGGCTTTAAGATCCACGCGCATTTTATGCTCAACTTGCTGGGCGCTACGCCCGAGGGGGACAAACGCGACTACGAGCGCTTTATGACCGAGGGCGCCTTTATGCCCGACGAGGTCAAGGTCTACCCGTGCGCGCTCATTGAGGGCTCGCGTCTGGTGGGCTGCTACGAGCGTGGCGAGTGGCGTCCCTATACCGAGGAAGAGCTGCTCGACGTGTTGGCCGACGACATTGTGGTGACACCGGCGTTTTGCCGTATCAGCCGTATGATTCGCGACTTTAGCTCGGACGACATCATGGTGGGCAATAAGAAGCCTAACCTGCGTCAGCTCGTCGAGAATCGCTTGGCAGCCCGTGACGAGGGCGCAAAGGTGCGTGAGATTCGCTATCGCGAGATCAGCACCGCGGGCGCCGATTTGGATGAACTCTCTCTTGATGAGGTTGCTTACGAGACGCCGGTGACGAGCGAGCGCTTTTTGCAGTGGGTGACGCTCGAGGGCAAGATCGCCGGCTTTTTGCGCCTGTCGCTGCCCGATCGCGCGTTTGTTGCCGCGCATACGAACGAGCTGCCGATGTTGCCGGACGAGGCGATGATTCGCGAGGTGCACGTGTATGGTATGGCGGCGCGCGTGGGCGATCAGGGCCAGGCGGCTCAGCATCACGGTCTGGGGCGTTTGCTCGTGGAACGTGCGTGCCAGATTGCTCGGGACGCGGGCTATGCGCGCATCAACGTGATCAGCGCGATTGGCACACGCGAGTACTATCGCCATTTGGGTTTCTACGACCACGGACTCTATCTGCAAAAGGAGCTCTAGATGAACAAGCCGAGTGTTTCTGCTGGCGTCGTTGCCAGCGTTGCTCTGGGAGCCGCGGCGCTTGGTGCGGCCGCCGTCGCTGTTCGTGCTGCCTGTCTGCAGGTTGCGCGAACTCGCAATGGATTGGCGCGTGTGAAACGCGTGCACGATGAGAGCGGCGATGAGATTCGCGTGCTGGTGCAAGGCGGCGTCTACCAAAGCGCGAGTTACGTTGGCGAGCGTTGGGCGGAACCCGTCTTTGCGTACTATCGTGCGTTTGACGACGTGTTTGAGGCCGAGGGCGCAATGCGTGACGCTTGTGGTCACGGTATCGACCGCATGCTTATGCTGGGGGGCGGCGGGTTTGCCTATCCTAAGTTCGCTCTGATGTCGCACGAGGGCTTGCGCATGGACGTCATCGAGTATGACGGAGAGATTACGCGCCTGGCGCGCCGCTGGTTCTACTTAGACGAGCTGGAGCGTACGGTGGGTGATCGCCTGCGGGTGATCACCGCCGAGGCTCGCTCGTATCTGGGTGTGACGAGCGTGGGCCATCGTCGCTACGACGTGGTCGTGAGCGATTGCTTTGGCGGCGCCGAGCCCGTACGCGAGCTGGCGACCGTTGAGGCGTTGCGCTTGGTGCGAGGTAGCCTGAACGCTGGGGGCATCTATGTTGCCAATATCGTGAGCGCGAACAA
Organism: uncultured Collinsella sp.; assembly: GCA_934654585.1. GTDB lineage: Bacteria > Actinomycetota > Coriobacteriia > Coriobacteriales > Coriobacteriaceae > Collinsella. The sequence goes on from CAKUGF010000010.1 coordinate 16,582, forward strand.
GGGGAGCGACGTGACGTTCCTGCGCGACTGCGCTGCCGCGGCGCTTGAGGTGTTCGCCCATGCCTGGGTGGTCCCGTGTGGCGATGCGGAGTTCGGCGGCGAGGAAAACTACCTGCTCATCGCCAGCGACGGTGGCTATGCCTTCACCGAAGCCGTGCTCTTCGACACCGACTTCCTCGGCACCCCGCTCCATGACTAGCGTATTTCCTGCGACCAGCTGCGGACACGCTGCTTCATGCCCTCTATGTCGAGCACGCCTTCGGCAAAGCCCTTGCGCACGAGCTCTTCGGGAACAAACTCGTCGTAGCGGTCAAAGTAAGGCACCTCGCCAGGATAGACGAGTTCGATGGGATCGAAGTCTTTCTCGGCCTCGGCGGCGAGCACCTCAAAGAACGTCTCCTCGTCGGCCTTCATCTTAAACTGCATAAAGTACGGGCGTGACGGGTCGAGTCCGCGAAGGCCCAGCTCCGCGGCACACTTGATCTTAAGCATGCGCTCGAGTGCCAAAAAGGCATAGCTGCCCAGCCAGGGGAAGAGCACCCAGGTGTCGCCGCCCAGGTTAATGAGCGGTTTAGTTCCCGCACCCGAAATCTCGGCCGTATGGCGAGCCTGCGCCAGACGGGCCCGTGCATTACCCATAAGGTACGGATATGCCGCGTGCTCGTTGAGCGTCTTGCGCATGCGTTCGAGTACGTGTGTATTGATGTCACCGGGGCAGTCGCCAAAGTAAGCCGGCACACGGCCCTTGACCTGCGTGGCAAAGACGGTATGACGCTTCCAGTCCACTTCCTCGACAATCCAGCAGTGTCCGGCGATAGCGATGCGCTCACCTGGCGGTGGGGGATTGACGATCGTGCCCAGCTCGGCCGACTCGCTGCGAACGGTGAACTCCTCGTTTTCCTGGAACACGGCGTAGAACTTAAAGTTGTTGATGATGCGCTCGCCCGCGAGGCCCACGATGAGCCCGCCGCCCTCGGTGACCTGGATATGGTCGATCTTAATGAGGTGGCGCAACAGTACACGATAGTCATCGGCCGAGACGCGATGGAAATAGCTGAGCGTGAGCACGCGCTGGGCAAGTTCAGCCGGCGTGAGCTCGCCAGTGCTGGCGAGGGTCGACATGGTCTGGTGATAGAGCAAACTGTAGGGGAGTCGATCGAGTTCGGGCGGCTCGACCCACTTTTCCTCGCGATAGAGTTGTACGAGTGCGATGCCCTGCAGGAGTTTCCAAGGAATGGTCTCGGGCATCATCGTGCGCGGTTCGGGCTCTTCCTCGCGCATGACAAACCACATCTCGGGTGGAAGGTCGCGACGGCCCGTGCGCCCCATGCGTTGCAAAAAGGAGCTGACGGTAAATGGCGCGTCAATCTGGAACGCGCGCTCCAGACGGCCGATATCGATACCGAGCTCCAGCGTAGAGGTGGTGACGGTCGTCTGCGCCTGTTCCTCATCGCGCATGAGTTCCTCGGCCGTCTCGCGCAGCGATGCCGAAAGGTTGCCGTGATGGATCAGGAAGCGGTCGGGCTCGTGTCGACTTTCGCAGTAGCTGCGCAGCATGGAACACACGGCCTCTGCCTCCTCGCGAGAGTTGGCAAAGACCAGGCACTTGCGGCCGCGCGTATGCTCAAAGATATAGCCCATACCGGGGTCGGCGTTGTTGGGTGCGGTATCGGTGGGGCTGAGAAGGGCCTGCTCGGTCGCTTGCGGGATGTCGACTTCGCCCTCGGGAGCTGAGGAAGTGCGACGGTCTTTGGGAGCGCCCTCGCCCCGTGCCTGCTCGCGACGTTGACGGCGCTCCTCCTGTGTGAGTTGTCCGCTGTGGCGCATGTCTTGGGCGCCGGCGGGCAGTGCCGCGGGTGCCGCCGCTTCAATGCGCTCGCATGCGAGCACCTCGGCTTCCTGCGGGCCCGTGCTCATAAATCCTCGCTGCTGTGCCTGGGGGCCCGAGTTGTAGAAGTGCTCCATGGAGATGCGCCACACGCGGCGCGGTTCCTCAAAGCGGGGGATGACGCAGTCGCGCCCCGTTCCCTGTGAGAGAAAAGCGCCCGTGCGCTCGGGGTCCCCGATGGTGGCCGAAAGGCCGATGCGCCGGGGCTGCACGCCCGCCATGCGCGAAAGGCGCTCGATAAGGCAGAGCGTCTGACCGCCACGGTCACCGCGCATGAGCGAGTGGACCTCGTCAATGACCACATAGCGCAGGTCGCAGAACATGCGCGGGATTGCCATGTGCTTATGGATCAGGAGCGCCTCGAGTGATTCGGGCGTAATCTGCAAGATGCCGCTCGGCTTTTTGATGAGTTTGGCCTTATGCGACTGTGAGACATCGCCGTGCCAGTGCCAGACAGGGATATCGGCCTCTTCGCACAGATCGTTGAGGCGTACAAACTGATCGTTGATGAGCGCTTTGAGAGGGCCAATGTAGAGGGCGCCCACGCTCGCGGGCGGGTTCTCCCAAAACTCGGTCAGGATGGGAAAGAAGGCCGCCTCGGTTTTGCCGGATGCCGTGGACGCTGTCAGGAGCACATTGTCTTGCGTGTTAAAGATTGCATCTGCTGCCGCAACCTGGATAGAGCGCAGGCTCTCCCAATCGTGGGAGTAGATGAAGTCTTGGATAAACGGAGCATATCGGTCAAAAGCGTTCACGGGGCCTCCTCTCAACAACGGGCTGATCAACGTAGCGGGCAACGGCGCGATATCTTGCAACATCGGCGTTTGCCCAGATAAAACCTGCCAAAATAAACCTGTCCCTTTTTTGGCAGGTTAGATGGTGAATTCGGCGAAGTTGCGGTCACCGTCTGCGGTACCGGTTCCGTCTGTTGCGGCTGCCGGCGCCAGCGCGTCGCCACCGACGCTTTGCAGCAACTCGGCCACGTTGGCGTCGGGGTTCTGACACAGGATGTCGAGTAGCTCAATAAAATCGCGGATGACCTCACGGGGCGTCAGATGTGTATCGGCTCCCACGCGGCCAAACTCAATCTTGAGGAAGTCCACCAGGTCGTTCTCGGTTAGCGTGGGCGTCCAGCCAAAGTAGCCGGCGTGAATCTGCATGAGCTTTTCGATCAGCACCAGCAACTCTTCGTAGGTGAGCGGCTGCAGGCGAATGATGGGCGCGAGCATGTCTTTGAGGTCCTCACGTGCAAAGCGGCCCTGGGCGAGTCGGCTACGCAGGGCCTCGTAGGAAAACACGCCGCGACGGCGGTCTTCGATGGAGGTCGGCGTGCCGCCCATGATCATACCCAGATATTGCGCCTTGCCCTGCAGCGTGTCGTTGTACATGGTCAGGATCTTCTCGTAGTTGTACTGGCGCGTGATGGCGTTGGGAATCTTGTACAGGTTTACGAGCTCGTCGATGAGCACCAGCATGCCCTTGTAGCCGCTGCAGACCAAAAAGCGTGCGATGAGCTTGACGTAGTCGTACCAGTCGTCGTCGCTGATGATGGTTGAGGAGCCCAGTTCGGCGCGCGCTTCACTCTTGGTGCGGTATTCGCCTCGGATCCATTTGGTCACACGGCTCATAGCCTCTTCATCGCCCTCGGAAACGGCCGTGCGGTAGCGGCGGAGCATGCGGGAGAAATCAAAGCCGTGAACCATTTCCTCGAGCGGGGCGAGTTGGGCATTGACGGCCGACTCATCGGCATCGGCGCACGAGGCGACCCAGCGATCCAGAATTAGGTTGAGTGCACCGCCCTCGGGACGTGTTTTGGTCGATATGTTGCGGATGAGCTCTCGATAGGTGGCCAGACCCTGGCCCTGTCCGCCCTGCAGGCGGCGCTCGGGGGAAAGGTCGGCATCGGCGACCACAAAGCCCTCGCCCATGGCATGCGTTCGGATGGTCTGGAGCAAAAAGCTCTTGCCGGCGCCGTAGCGACCGACCAGGAAGCGGAAGCTCGCGCCGCCGTCGGCGATGAGGCTCAGGTCGGTGAGCAGGGCGCGGATCTCGACCTCGCGTCCCACGGTGATGTAGGGAAGGCCGATGCGCGGGACCACGCCGCCCTTGAGCGAGTTGAGAATGACGGCGGCGACGCGCTTGGGCACGCGGGGCGCTGCGGATGCGGTATCACTCATGGTCTAGGTATCCTCTCACGTCTGCTTCGTAGTCCTCGATAATCTGCGGCCCTGCCGCGCCAAATTCGATAACGGTGTCGTCCACCAGGTCAAAGAGTGCCTCGTTGATGCTATCGACGAGTATGTCCTCGCTCTGCCCCGATCTCTCCACCGCCGATGCCGCCTGCGCCGTGTTGTGCCCGAGCAGCGCGCGCAGATAGGCGGCTGCGGCGGGCGCGAGTTCGGATGCGGCGTCAGCGGGCGTAGCCGCTACGAACGTGGGCGCCGGTGCGAGAAGCGGTGCCACGATGCCAAACTGCTCGGTGGAAATGGTCGGCTCGTCGGCCTCATCCTGTTTCATGGGCGCCGCGACCGGCTCGACAATCGCGTTAGCCGCGGGTTTGGCTTCCGGCTGTCCGGAGTCCGTCGTATCGACCTTTGCGAGTGCATCGTCCTCGCGCTCCTCATCGATCAGGAGCGCTTCGCGCGTTTGCGCGGCGGCACTCCGGATATGCCCCAGCTGGCTCAGATCGATATCGATCTTGACGGGCTGGTGTGCCGCATCCCACGAAAGCCATGCCACGATCTCGTCATCGATAATCTTGGCCAGATATTTGGGGACCTTTTCTTCCTTAAGGGGATGGGCAGGGTCCAGAGCCAGGCGCAAGCGCTGGTCGCAGGCGCGCATCATCTCTCCAAGCTTGCTGCTCTTTTGTCTGCTGCCGTGGATCCGCATGCATTCCCAGAAACCGTTTTGGCAGCGGTAGATATGGATGGGGTCCAGACGGTATTCGCAGTCCTCGTGGCGCTCGGGCGCAAAGAACACGGCCGAGGCAAACATGGTGTAGGGCATGGCCGTCTCCTCCCCAAACAGGCTCGCCACGATGCCGGTCTTTCGATGGGTGTCATAGTAGCGCGCCATACGGACATACACGGCGCATGCCACGTGGCGTAGGTCGCGATGATGACTGCGGTCGAGTCGTGAGTTATTGAGGTTGTACGTGGAGAGGGCGTTGATGGCAGCCATGAGCCGCTCCTCGCGCGCCTCGTCGGGCGGAAGGGGAAGCGTGGGCTCGGATGTCTTGCGACGCTTGGGGGTTTGGCCGGACGGCGCCGGTGCGGGCGTAAGGTCTCGAGCCGCGCGCCGCAGCTCGATAAGGGCGTAGTCGAACTTGACGGTTTTAGAGTCGCGAAGCAGCTTGGGGTCGAGCCCATGGAATACGGCGTAGTCCTGCAGCCACACGCGTGCGAACCGGTCGATGCCGGACTCAAAGGCGTGATAGGCATCCCAAAAGGCCTTGATCTTATTAAAGCCATCGAGCGGGTCATCTACGCCAATGCCGCAGATCAGCTCATAGAGATACAGAAAGGCAAAGGACGTAGACGTTTCCTCTACGGTTCCGCGGCGTACCCGTGCGCGCCACGTAAAGTAGCCGCGCAGCTGCCGGTCGCTCATGGCGTTGTAGGTGGGAAAGTACGACTTGAACGTGCCGTTGTAGGGGCAGTCGTCTTCAAAGTCGGCCATCAGCAGGCCTTGGCGGTAGAAAAGCTCAGCTTCCGAAAGCCAGCGTCCCGCGCCGCCTTTGGGGTCATCCTGCCAGCGCGATATCTCACGCATCTTGCGGTACTGATCGGGGAGGAAGTTCTGCATCTGTCGGCCGGTCTTGAGAATCGGCTCGTCTGCGTAGACCTCATTTGAGAAACGGGCGGACTGATGGGTCCGGGCCTCGGCCATAATGCGCTCGATGAGCATCTTGATGTCCTGGTCGGCCACCGCCCTCTCCTCTCCCTATACGGTGTCGGTGACCTCATATCATAGCACAGCATCAAACAGATGTTCGAGATTCCGCTACGTAGATTGACTTAAAACAGGAGGGCGTAGATGACGGCAATGACGACGGCGGGAAGCATGTTGGCCGTACGGAAGGTTTGAGGTCGGATAAGGTTGACGCCGACGCAGAAGATGAGCATGGAGCCCACGAGCGAAAGGCTGTCGAGTGCCGCCGTGGTCATGATGGGGGAGAGCGCACCGGCAAACAGCGTGATCGTTCCCTGGAACACGGCGACGGGCAGGGCAGAGAAGATGCAGCCACGTCCGAGCGAGGCCGTCATGGTGCAAACGATGATGCAGTCCAGTGCACCCTTGAGGGCGAGCGTGGACCAATCGCCGAGCAGGCCGTCCTGAATCGAGCCCACGATGGCCATGGCGCCGATGCACACCGTGAGCGATGCCGAGACAAAGGCGTTGGTGAACTCGTTGTCGCCCTCGCTGCCGGTTTTTCGCTTGAGCCATTCGCCGAGGTTTTCGATCGCCGCCTCCAGATTGACGGCCTCGCCGATGAGCGAGCCCAGGGCAAACGAGACGATCAGCATGGTGGTGCCGGTGGTCGAGAGGGCGTCGCCGTCGATGACGAGCATCTTTTGCATGGTTCCGCCCAGGCCGATAAACAGGACGCACAGCCCCGACGCCTTCATAAGTGTGCCCTGGATCCGGGGCGTGATAAAACGTCCACCGGACAGTCCCAAAAGGCCGCCTGCAATCAAAAGCGCTACGTTGATGATCGTTCCCAAACCCGGCATGAACCCTCCTGTATTGATGCCAACGCGGCAATCGTAGCAGAACGGGGCGCGAGGCTGCGCTATAACACGTCTAATACGTTATGTATGCGGTATTCGAACAGCGTGGAGACAAAATGCTATTTGAGGGATTGCGTCACGATGTACGAGGCGTAATCGAAGCGAAGCGTCATGAGACGCTGTGGGGATTCGATCGCCGCCGCAATGATATCGGCATCGCGAGCACGGTCGAATCCTTCGAGCCGCAGCTCATACGATATGTCCTCGTTTTTTTGAAGTACCCGGGTGGCCAAGAGTTTCTCGCCGTCGAATTCCTCGGTTTTGCTTCCGTCTGCACCGATGGCATACAGACGCAACGTGGCGGTGGTCGCGGGGTCGACAACCGTGATTTTTTCAATTTTATCGCGGTCTCTCTTTGCCCCCAGCAATGTGAGAGCCGAGGGCGCCACGATTTCGCCCGAAGGCAAAAAGACGAGGTCGACAGTCTCGGGGAACGTGATAAGGGTGTTTTTTCGAGTGGGATTGTCGGCGGCGATTGGCTCAATGCATGCGGCGTCGACGGTTTCCATGTGGTCGAGTGCGACCATCATGCAGCAGTTGCCCTCGTCGACATCCGGGGGTGCAGCAAAGCCTAGGCTGTCGTCGGGCTGGTCGTTGCTTGGCTCAGCAGCGGTGTCGTCTGACGTTTCGGAAGGAGTTGCGGTGTTGTTTTCTGGCGACGGCGCATCGTCTGCGATATCAACACGCACTGACGTGTCCGCGTCCTCGTCCTTTGGGTGGCCGCTCATGTCATCGGGCATGGGGAAGACGATCCCGATGGCCCCCGTTCCGCTCCAGGTCATTTGGAAGAGCGCCGGATCGGCAAGAATGCGCTGCACGCCTTGCGCCTGGGCGTCGATATCGATAGGGCAGGGTTCCGACCCGTGCATGACGTTAAGCGAGCCCTTCTGTGTTTTGTTCTGCCTCTTTTGGTTGTCCGAGCCGACCGCGAAGAACAATAGGGGAGTTTCTCCCGTCGCGATGGCGTCGGTACCCGCCTTGGTTAGCTGCAGTGATGCCGCGTAGGAGATGGTGGGCTGCGTGCCATCGGCATTCGAGGGGACGCAGCCCAGGCATACACCTCCTTCTGTTCTCATTGCGCTGTCGAAGGCGACCTTCGCCCCGTTCGCCGAGTCATCGATCGAGGCGATGTCGATGCGCAACCTTGCGTCGCATACGTCGCCATCGGCATCGACCGCAACTGATTTCCACGTGCAGGTGGTACAACCCGCCTGGGGGCCATTTCCCTTGTCCGGACGTTTGATATCCACGACTATCGAGCCGTCCGTATCGCAGGTAAGGCATCCCGAGGTCGAGATTGTCGCCTGCGCAAGTGAAAACCGCTTGCATGCAATGGTGTTCGACGGAGCCGGCGCGGGGCTCAAGACTGTCGGCAAGGAGTCTGCCATGACGGGCGTCGCCCAGGCGGCGAGAGGCGTTCCGGTCGCTAGCGCACTGCAGAGCGCGGCGACAGGCAAAAGTTTTCTGGGTGCCATAGTTCTCCTTACCGTCCAATCCTCCGTCTTGCGGTGTCCGGCTTATCGGCTTCGTTTGATGTGCAGGCCAAGACACGTTACGGCCGCGCCCGCGGCGGCGATGCAGGCCGAAGCGGGCGCCAATTCATCGCCGGTTTGGGCGAGCGCCTCGTGATGGTCGCCTCGGTCAAGCGCCGTTAGGTCGACGGTCACCTGCGTGGCTGCTTGCGCCTGATCCTGCTGGGCGAGGGCTGCTGTCGGGGCGAGCGCCAGGATACCGGCGGCGACTGCCAGTGCGATGGCCCTAGGACGCGACGTGCGCACCGGGCTCAACCGTCCAGGTAATGCTTGCTACCGAGTCGCCGGTTTCAGCCTTATTTGCAGCGCTTGTGAGGTGGAAAATGTCGCGGGTGACGCGGGCGACGTTTCCACTTGCCTTAAGCTTGATTTTGTCTGTGCCTCCCGTAATGCCGTTGTAGCCCATGTCGAAGGCTTCATTCTTGGAAAGGTCGATGCCCGTTCCCTGCGTTGCGGCGTAAGCGTCCTGGAGGCTGCCTGCCGGGCCGACCTTAAAGTCGATGGAGTTCTGGGCAGATCCGGCCTTGGCGTCGGCGGCGATGGTCCACGTGTTTGTGGCGTCAATCTTCATATTGGTAACGTGAATGCCGTAGGCCGAGAGGTTGTCGATAGTGATGGCATCCTCAGAAGGGCACTGAAGCGTGCCGTCGGCCTGGGCAACAAACGGAATGACCGTCGGGGCCTTGAATGAAATGTTGTCGATTTCGGTCCTGACCCTGACGTCGGTGGTTCCAACACGTCCCTCTGCCAGAGCCGGCGTCGGTGCGGCGCCCATCGCAAGCATGAGCGCCAGCCCTGCGCCCACAGCGAGCGCCCTGGCTCCGTTCAGGTTCCTGGTGATGTCCATGGTCGTTCCTTTCTATTCGTCGCGGGCCACTCCCGCGATGAGTGGACGAATACTGAGCGAGTCGCGTGCAGCGCCGCTGGGGCGGTAAAGCTAGCCTTCTGCCTGCTCCACCCGCACTTTGACGCGCGTGGGGTTGCCATGCTCGTCATGGGTCTTGGCGTCGAGCGCCTGGATTTCAATGTAGGCCTCACCCTCCTCGATCTCCCCTGCGGGGCAGGTCTCAACCGTCTTGCCTGTCTCGACCACGCCGGATTCATAGATGGTCTTGTCGTTTTGAATGACACGGAAGCGCTGGGGGAACTTGTTGTCTGAGGTGTTCTGCACGTTGACGCGCAGCTGGCCGTCTTTCTGTAGCTGAGCGACCGGCGCGACCGAGATCGTCATCATGTTGTCGCGGACGATGGCGTCGAGCTCATCTTGGATTTCCTGGCGCGTTTTGCCCTCGGCCGTCGTAACCGAAGCACCCGCCTCGGGTACGGGTTGCGATTGCCAGACGTACAGCCCTATGGCGACAAGGGCACAGGCGATAGCCAGGCAGGCAATGATGAGCTTCTTGCGATGTCCCGGACCCGTGGGCCGGGGTGGCTTCTTCGCGCTCATGCGGCATCCTTGGCGGTGTAGACGCGCGCAAACGTGGATGGGTCTGCTCCAAAGAGCATGTGGAGCATAAGGCGGCGCGAGTAGACAAGCTCATCGAAGTTGGGAGGGAGCTCGATGTCGTGGATGCGTGCGATGTGGTGGGCGAGTGCCGAGAATGACTCAGGGTCGCAGATCACATCGGTGGTGACGTGGTAGACCGTCGTATCGGGGAATGCCTCTTCTTCGAAAGGCAGGAGATAGGGGTCGTCGTCGACTTCGATGGCGATGCCATACTGGGGCCAGTAATATGCCATGGGAACCTCCCTGCTTCTGGGGCCAAAACTTCTATTGGTTTTGGCTGTCGATGCCGACCGTATCAGCCGCTACTTGACCAATTTCTGACCAAATGCTTGACGGATTGACGTCTTTGCAGGTAAAAGGCGGTAATAATTACTTCAACTTTTTTCGAGCGACAATTATGCGATCGTTGGCGGCTGAGCGATATGTGTCAAAAACATCGTCTGCCGAGGAAATCAAGCCGCTTGCCGAATTGCATGAACGTAAAAATCGCCAATTATGGAGACGGTCTCGAACACGTCGACGAAACGATGCGGTAACATCTCCCTGCAAACACTGTAGTTAGCTAAAGGGGGAGTTCGCGTGTCTGCAACCATCAAACCCTTCACCGACGAGTTCGAAGAGTATGGCCGCGATGAATCTCGCGCATCGGGCGAGGCCTCGAGTATCTCGTTTCCGACAACGGAAGACGAGGTTCGCACCATTTTGGAAAAGCTCCATGCCGAGTGTGTCCCGGTAACGGTTCAGGGCGCCCGAACCGGTCTTGCCGCCGGCGCCGTGCCCCACGGCGGGCATATCCTCAACACTTCCCGTATGAATCGCTACCTTGGTCTTCGCCGCGATGAGCAGGGCCGCTTTCTGCTGCGCGTGGAGCCGGGTGTTGTGCTCTCGGAGCTGCGCAAGCAGCTGGGCAAGAAGGTGCTGCCGACTGTTGGCTGGAACCAGGCATCGCTTGAGGCTTACGAGGAGTTCCAGGAGGCCCCCGAGCAATTCTTTCCTACCGATCCCACCGAGGCATCTGCCTGCCTGGGAGGCATGGCGGCATGCAACGCTTCCGGCGCCCGCAGCTATGCCTATGGCCCCATGCGTCCACATATCACGGGCCTTCATGTCGCGCTGGCGGATGGCGATTTACTTGAGCTTCACCGCGGCGAGGCTTTTGCACGGGGTCGTCGCCTTTCGCTTGTCACGGCGCAGGGCCGCGCGCTCGAGCTCGATCTTCCCGGCTACATCATGCCCAAGACCAAAAATGCCTCGGGCTATTTCGTCGCGGACGATATGGATGCCATCGACTTGTTTATCGGCGCGTGCGGCACGCTTGGCGTTATCACCGAGCTCGAGATTGCCCTGCAGGCGGCGCCTACGGTCGTTTGGGGTGTGAGCTGCTTTTTCGATAGCGAAGACAAGGCCGTATCCTTTACCGATTCCGTGCGTCCTGTCCTGTTCCACGCAGCCGCCATCGAGTATTTCGATGCCGGAGCTCTCGATATCCTGCGTCGCCAGCGCGAACAGTCGACGGCGTTTGCCTCGCTTCCCGCGCTCGACGACGATGCAAAGGTTTGCGTTTACGTGGAGCTTGACTGCGATGACGAGGCCCAGGCAACCGAGGAACTGTACCACCTGGGATGGGTGCTGGAGCTCGCGGGCGGCCGCGACGACGCGACATGGGTCGCGCGCACCGAAGTAGATCGCGAGTGCCAGCGATTCTTCCGCCACGCAGTGCCCGAGAGCGTCAACATGCTTATCGACGAGCGCCGCCGCGCGGACCCCACCATTACCAAACTGGGCTCGGACATGTCGGTGCCCAATGCACGCTTGGCAGATGTCGTGGCCCTCTATCGCAAAACGCTGGCTGAAAGCGGGCTTGAGTCTGCTGCTTGGGGACACATCGGCAACAACCACCTGCACGTGAACATTCTGCCGCGCGATGCGCAGGACTACCGTCGCGGCGGAGAACTCTTTGCGCAGTGGGCTTCCGAGGTCACGGCCATGGGCGGCGCCGTCTCCGCCGAGCACGGCGTCGGCAAGATCAAGGCGGGCTTTTTGGAGACGATGTACGGCCACGACGCCATGGTCGAGTCGGCACGGCTCAAGCTCCAGCTCGATCCTGCCGGGCAGCTGGGCCGCGGCAACCTGTTTGCGGAGAAGCTCTTGGATGAACTCGTCCAGAAAGGGGGCGCGTAACCATGAGCGATTTCCATATGGTGGTGTGCGTCAAGGCAGTGCCCGGAAGCACCGAGGTCAAGATGGACCCCAAGACCAATACCATCGTGCGTGATGGCAAGCAGGCGGTCATTAACCCGTTCGACGCAAGCGCCCTGGAATGCGCGCTGGCGTTGAAGGACGACTTTATCGGCTTTGGCATGGACGTACGTGTGACGGTGGTGTCGATGGGCATTCCCGCGACTGAATCGCTGCTGCGCGACTGCATCGCCCGCGGCGCCGACGACGCGCTGCTGCTGACCGACCGCGCCTTTGCGGGCGCCGATACCCTTGCCACCACCTATGCCCTCAAGTGCGGTATCGAGGCGCTCGATGAAGACTTTGACCTGCTCATCTGCGGCAAGATGGCGGTGGACGGCGATACGGCCCAGATTGGTCCCGAGCTTGCCGGAGCTTTTGAGATTCCCTGCGTGACCGACGTGAGTTGCGTGCAGAGCGCGGGCTTTACGACCTGCGGCTCGCTGGCGCTCGTCCACGGTTGCGATGCCGGTGAGGAGACAGTCTATCTGGAGATGCCGTGCGCGATGACGACCGCTAAGGAGATCGGCCAGCTGCGCATGCCGAGTATTGCCGGCATACGTGCGGCCGAGGATGCGGACGTGCGCGTGGTTAATGCTGCCGACGTGCATGCCGACCCCGCGCGCTGCGGTCTTGCCGGCTCGCCGACGCAGGTCGTGCGCTCGTTTGTGCCCGACCGCGACCAAACGTGTGAGGCTGTTGAGGGAACGGCGTCCGAGCAGGCGGCAAAACTTGCCAAGATTATCGAGGGGATGGCATAGATGAGCGGACTGATTATCGATAGCGAAGCCTGTATCGGCTGCGGTCGCTGCGTTCGCGCCTGCGCCTCGAGCGGCATTGTGGTGGAGGGGGAGCGCCCCAATCGCTGTGCCCACGTAACCGACGGCTGTATCCTGTGCGGTGGGTGCGTCGACGCCTGCCCCGTCAACGCCATCTCGATCGAGCGCGACGAGGCTATCGACGCGGCAGACCTTGACGCATATCGAGACATTTGGGTATTCGTGCAGACTGACGAACACGATGCCGTGGCGCCCGTGGCCTACGAGCTCATAGGCAAGGGGCGTGAACTTGCCGATGCTCGCGGCTGCCGCCTGGTGGCACTGGTAGGTATGGGCCCCGAGGGCTCGCTCAGGGATCTGGAGCATCTGGTTTGTGCCGGCGCTGACGAGGTCCTGGTCTGTCGCGACGAGCGTCTGCGCCAGAACGACGCGGAGGTCTACGCTCGCCTTATCTGTGATTTGGTGGCCGAGCACAAGCCCGAAGCCATTCTGTACGGCGCGACCGCCTTTGGCCGCGAGCTGGCGCCTGGCGTTGCCGTGCGCTTGCAGACGGGCCTCACGGCCGACTGCACCGTGCTTTCGATGGACGCGGAGACGGGTCTGCTGCAGCAGACGCGCCCGGCGTTTGGTGGCAACCTCATGGCCACCATCATTTGCCCCAATCACCGTCCGCAGATGGCAACGGTGCGTCCCGGCATCTTTAAGGCTCCCGACTTCGACTACAGCCGTTCCGGCACGATCACCCAGGTATCGCTTGCAGAAGGCGTCAAGGCCCGTGTCGAGATCTCGATTCCTGCCGAGGAATGGGGGCAGCAGGCCTCGATTGCCGATGCCGAGCGTCTAGTCGTAGTGGGCCGCGGCATTGGTTCCAAGAAAAACCTGCCGCTGATGCGAAAGCTCGCCGAGGCCCTGGGTGCGGAGCTCGGCTGCACGCGCCCCGTGGTGGAGGCCGGCTGGCTGGAGTATCGCCATCAGATTGGCCAGACGGGCGTATCGGTCTCGCCCAAGCTCCTCGTGAGCATCGGTGTCTCGGGCGCTATCCAGCATCTCGCCGGCATCGGTGGGGCGGAGTGCATCATCGCCATCAATGAGGACCCGGATGCCCCCATCTTTGGCGCCGCCCAGTACAAGGTTGTCGGCGACGCCGTCGAGGTCGTCGAGGAGCTGCTGGCCCAGCTTGAGCGCTAGGCACGCGCTAGCCAGCGGCGCATCTCGTCCTTAAGGCGGCTCCAGGTTGCCTGCGTGGCGGGGTCGGTAAAGGGTTGCGTGATGCCAAAGGGCGCGTCGAGCAGGCGGTAGATATCGCCCTGCTTGCGCGCCAGCGCGCGGCTTGCCGGATAGACGAGCTCAAACATAAAGCAGATGAGTCCCACCAGGTAGTCCGCGGGCTCATCGCGCTCATCACGCGCGACGCAGCGATGCTCGTCAAAGGCGGCAAGCGCCGGTGCCGAGAAGTGGCTGGCAAGAAACGTGTCCTCATCCACTTTGAGGACGGTGTCGACGGCGCTGTCGGCGATGGTGCGCATAATGTCGATCTTGTCGCCGTCGCGCACGATATCGCAGAAGTTCCGCGTGCGGGTGTCAAGCTGTGTGGGTAGACGGAAATCACTGTGATAGGCAATGCTCGCGCGGATGAGCTTGTCTTCCGACGGGCTGTCTATAAACTCGCGGATGCTCGTTGTGGCGGGTGCGTCGGCGGGATTCTCGCCAAAGAGGACCTCGACGCCCAGCGCCGCATGGCTCATGCTCTCGGCGTCCTTAAAGGTGTCCCAGCGGCGCAGCTGCTCAAAGCGGCCCATATCGTGTAGCAGACCGCACAACCATGCCAAGTCAATATCTTCTGGCGACCAGCCCTGCTCGCGCGCTACGGCATCGCATGCTTCGGCCACGTGGTACGTGTGCTCGATTTTGAGTGCGATGCGCGGGTTGGTGGCGTCGTAGGCATCGGTGTAGCTTTTGAAGGCCGCGCGCGCCCGGTCTCGATCGATAGCTGTCATAATGACTTCCTAAAAAGTTGTGTCTTTCGATCCGGTGGCAATTGTAGGTGAACTCGGTTGCTGCCGGATGATGATTCTGACGTGTCGCTGCATGCGGCTCGGAGACCTTGTCGGGATAAGGAGCGTATGGTGCTCAAAATCGTTAGAACCGTCTGGCCGGTGATGCTTACCTATGTTGCAATAGGCGCGCCGTGCGGAATGATCATGGGGCAGTCGGGAATGGAACCCTGGATGGTCTTTGCCCTGAGCAGCACGTTTGTGACGGGCAGCGGTCAGTTTATGATCTGCAACCTGTGGCTGGCGGGCGTACCGGCACCTTCGATTATCGCGAGCGTCGCCGCCATTTCCTCGCGTTTTGCACTTTATTCGGCATCGCTTGCCCCGCATCTGAAGGGCGCCTCGAAGCGTCAGACGCTGGCGGTCACCGCGACGCTTACCGAAGAGGCGTACGGCATCTCGCTAGCCAATTTGGTCGAGAAGGACGACTGGGGCCCGCGCGAGTCCTTCGTGCTCAACGTGATCCTTATCGCAACATGGGGCGTCTCGTGCACGGCGGGTGCTGTCGCCGGCGCTGCCATCGATGTGCCCACCGCTATTGCAGGTTTTGTCTGCACATCGCTCTTTATCTGCCTGCTCTTTTCGCAGCGTCTGTCGCGCGGCAACGTTGTGGCTGCCGTTTTGGCTGCGGTGTCGGTCGCCATATGCAAGTTCTTGGGGTGGGCGAATGTCGCCGTGCCGGCAAGCGTGCTCGTCGGTGTTGCCGCGGCGCTTGTGTGCGATGCCATCTTTGATGGAAGGGGTGCCCGCGATGTCCGTTAACGAGTTTCTGGTCCTGTGGCTGTCGTCGTGGGCGGCCATCGCGTTCTTCCGCATTGCCCCGGCATTTGTCCTGCGCGGGCGTACCTTGTCGCTCCGCGTCACCGAGGCACTGGGCTACATCCCGCCTGCTGCCTTTGCGGCGCTGGTCGCCAATGATCTGGTGAGCCCCGGTGCGTTCGACGCGGGGCTCTGGCCGGGGTTGGTCCCCTGGATCGCAGCGGCCGGCGTCGTGGCGGTGGCAATCAAGACAAAGTCGATGCTGTGGTGCTGCGTCTCGGGCATCGTGCTCTATATCGTCTTGAGCCTTATATAAGGGTGGCGCCGCGGGCGCCGAATCCCGTTCCATCCCAACTTGCCGAATTTCTCATCGAGCGGGCCAATTTCTTCTGGTACCATGGTCAAACTTTACTGTAGCAAAGCATGACGTGGGCTTTTGTGCCCCGTCAGCGGAAATGGGGGTTTCATGGCACAGGAAGCAACCGCCAACGAGCAAAAGAAATTCAAGGTCCCGCGCATTCCGGGCGACATCATGATCTATCCGATGATCGTCGGCCTTTTGCTCAACACCTTCTGCCCGCAGGTCTTCGAGATCGGCGGCTTCTTTACGGCTGCCTGCCGTGGTGGCTCCAATACCATCGTCGCCGCAATCCTGCTCTTTGTGGGCGCTGGCATCAGCTTTAAGTCCACACCGGGCGCCATCAAGACCGGCATTGTCGTGCTGATTCCCAAGCTTGTCGTCGCGGCGGCTCTCGGTTTGGGCGTGGCCTATTTCTTTAACGACAACTTCCTGGGCCTGAGTTCCGTGTCCATCATCGGCGGCATCACGTTCTGCAACATGGCGCTCTATACGGGCATCATGGGCGAGTTCGGCGACGAGTCCGAGCAGGGCGCCGTAGGCATCCTGTTCTTTACGGCCGGTCCCGCCGTCACGATGATCATCCTCGGTGTCTCGGGTCTCGCTAACATCCCGCTGGGCACCATCGTCGGTTCTATCTTGCCGCTCGTTATCGGCATGGTTTTGGGCAACCTCTTCCCGTTCGTCAAGAACCTGCTGGTCCCCGGCACCAATCCCGCGATTGCCGTCATCGGCTTCCAGCTCGGTGCGTCCATGAGCCTGTCGAGCTTCATCACCGGCGGTATCTCGGGCATCCTGCTGGGCCTCATCACCCTCTTTATCGTCGGCCCCATCACCTTTGCCTTCGAGCGCCTGTGCGGCGGCAACGGCAAGGCTGCTGTGGCTTGCTCCACCATCGCCGGTACGGCTATGACCACGCCGGTCGCTCTCGCCGAGGTCGCGCCGCGCTATGCCGAGCTTGCGCCCACCGCGTACGCCCAGATCGCCACCGCCGTCATCATCACGGCGATTATGGCCCCGATTCTGACCGGTTGGGTCGATAAGAAGTTCTGCCAGGGTAAGGAAGACCTGTCGGCTGCGGGTGTTGAGGCTATCGAGGAGGCCGTCGCAACCGATATAGACGGAGAGTAACGACCGTTATCGATACATGATTCTGGCGTGCAATTCGCGCCGTATGGGCGCCTGAACGGCAACTGTTCTGCAGTGACGTTCGGGCGCTCTGTTATTATTCCCCTTACCCCTGTGGAGATAAGGGGTGTTTGCAGCCCGGAGACGACGCGGGCGATTCTGACCACTTGGATATAAGAGGGGATGACACCTGGTGGTTAAGGCACTCAAGATTGAGATCTTTCTGCTGTGCATGATTATTCTTATCGGGCTTGCCGTGCGGAGTCGTCGCTCCCTGTTCTCGAGCACCCAACAACTTCTGTTTAGCATGCTCGGCTACACGTCTGCGGCGTACATTTTCTTTGACATGATCTGGGTCATCTCGGACGGGGCCGGTGACATGCTGAGTGTTGCGGCCAACTGGATTTCCAACGCAGTCTCGTTTTCGCTGTTTGCCATCGCTTGCCTCATCTGGTTTATGTATTCCGAGACGTTACAGGGTTCTCGGCTTCTGACCACACGTTCTAGGGTAGTACTTTTGACGCTGCCTACGGTTCTGGTAGTTGTGCTGGCGTTTACTAGCTACTGGACGCATACCCTGTTTTATATCGATGCCCAGGGTATATATCGTCGTGGCTTTGCCTATATGATTCAGCCTATCGTGAGCTACTGCTACGTCATATTTACGTCCTTGCATGCTTTTGTGCATTCGCAACGGGTCGAAAGCCTGCAAAAGAAGACCATTTATCGTACCCTTGCGTTTTTTGCCATTCCTGCGCTGGTTGGCGGCACCTTTCAGGTCGTGTTCTCGGTGCCCGGTCTTTGCGTCGGCATAATGATTAGCATTCTGTTGCTTTATGTTGTCTATCAGGAACAATTGATCTCGACCGACCCACTGACCGGTCTCAATAATCGCAACCGCTTTGAGACCTATATATTGTCGCTATTCTCGAATGTCGATCAGGCCGACGATGTGTATCTGCTCATGATGGATGCGGACGGGTTTAAGCAGATTAATGACCGGTATGGACATGTTGAGGGCGACCATGCCCTTCAGGTTATTTCCGCGGCGCTCAAGGTCGTCTGCTCGCCATCCGGCGGCTTTATTGCGCGCTATGGCGGCGATGAGTTCGTGGTGTTGCAGAAGGGGGCAACGGAGGATGACGTTGTCTGCTTGTGCTCGGCGATCAACGACGAGCTCGCACGCGCCGAGGTGCCGTACGCATTGCGGATGTCCATCGGTTACGCGCACGTTGGCGCTGGTGTCGATACTTGGCAAGACCTACTTCGCGCCGCCGATGCGGAGCTCTACCGCGTCAAGGCCGAGAAGAAAAGGGCCGGTGTCCAGATACGCTAGAAAAAAGGGGCGCACGACCGTGTTTGGTCGTGCGCCCCTTTGCGTTGGCAGGGAATTAGTAGCGGCTGTCGAAGATGCGCCTCGTCTTTTTCTCGGAACGGGGCAGCTCGCCGAGCGGTACGGCAGTTGCCTTGGGTGTGCAGCCGATCTTGGCCTTAAAGACGGCGGCCACCTCGCGCTCGCATGCGTCGCGCTCGGCGCCCGTCAGCTCGCTTTCGAACAGCAGCTCAAGCACGTCGCGGCCGTTAACGGCCTCGATCATCACCTGGTACTCGGAGCTCGCGCCATCGGCAAACTTAAGGACTTCCTCGATCTGGGCGGGGAACATGTTGCAGCCCTTGACCTTGATCATGTCGTCGGTACGGCCGACCAGGGTGTCGATACGCGGGTGGTCAAGGCCGCAAGCGCATTTGCCGGGGATGATGCGCGTCAGGTCGTGCGTACGGTACCTGATAAGCGGTGCGCCCTGCTTGCGCAACGTCGTGAGCACCAGCTCACCCACTTCGCCGTCGGGAAGTGCCTCGCCAGTCTTGGGGTCGACGATCTCGCAGTAGACGTAATCGGACCAGATGTGCATGCCGTCATGCTCGCTGCACGAGATGCCGATGCCCGGGCCGTAGATCTCGGTGAGGCCGTAAATGTCGAAGATCTCGATGCCCAGCTCGTTTTGGATGCGCTGGCGCATCTTTTCGCCCCAGCGCTCCGATCCGATGACGCCGCGGGTCAGGTGCAGCTTGTCGCGCAGGCCGCGCTTGGTGATTTCCTCGGCAAGCAGAAGGGCATAGCTCGAAGTCGCGGTGATGACGGTCGAGCCCAGGTCCTGCATCATCTTGAGCTGCTTTTCGGTGTTGCCGGGACCCATGGGAATAGCCATGGCGCCCAGGCGCTCGCAGCCCAGCTGAAAGCCGATACCCGCCGTCCACAGACCGTAACCCGGGGTGATTTGGATGCGGTCCTGGGGCGTAATGCCGGCCGTGCGGTAGCAACGGGCGAACATGTCGGCCCAATCATCCACGTCTTGCTTGGTGTAGGGGATGATCACGGGCGTACCAGTGGTGCCGGACGAGCTGTGGATACGGACGACTTCCTCGTCCGGTACAGCCTGGATGCCCAGCGGGTACGCCTCGCGAAGATCGGCTTTTTCGGAAAAGGGGAGTTGCTCAAACTCTTCTTGTGTGGTGATGCTTGCGATGTCGATGCCGTCGAACTTTTGGGCATAGAACGGCGAGCGGTCCTTGAGGGTCTGGAACTGCTTGGTAATGAGCTCAAGCTGCTCGGGTCGCATATTCATGGTGTTCTCCTTGCGTTAACGGGAGGCGTGGTCGGAGACAGAGGCGACGGCCACATCGATGGCACGGTCGTTGAGCGCGATAAACTGTGGTCGCACGCTGGCATGCATGGCGTCGCGGAGCTCCTCGACGGTAATGCCGAGGTCACTGATGGCGATGGCGCTTGCCAACAGCGCGACGTTGAGCGCCTTGGGCGAGCCAATTTGCTCAATGAGCGCGGCATCGTCGACGAGCAGGCAACCGGGAACGGCCTGCTTCAGGTAGTCCAGGAAGGGACCGGCGCTGTATGCCTCGCGCGAGAGCGCTGCCGTCACGGGCTGTACGCTGCTCGTGGCACTTACCAGGGCGCCGCCAGGGCGCAGATAGCTTAGGCATCGCACGGCCTCGGCGGGCTCAAAGGCGATGATGAGATCGGCTTCGCCGTGGGCGATAAGCGGCGCGTCGACGCCGGGCTCGCCCTGGTTTGCCAGGCGCACATGTGAGACGACGGAACCGCCGCGCTGGGCCATGCCGATGGTCTCGGCGGTGCGCACGCGCCAGTTGCGCGTCTCGGCGGCCTGTGCGAGCAGCTTGGCAGCAAGGACGGTGCCCTGGCCGCCCACGCCGGTAATCATGATGTTGAGCATTAGGCCTCGCCTCCCTTCGTGGCTACGGCGTTGGGGCCGATAGCTCCAAACTTGCAGACCTGCGTACACAGGCCGCAGCCGTTGCAGAGAGTCGGGTTGATGTGTGCGCGACGCTGCTCGGCGTCCCAGGCGATGGCGGGACAGCCGATCTGCGTAATGCAGCGTTTGCAGCCGGTGCAGCGGCTCTCGTCGACGTGGAGCGCAGGCTTGGGCTTGCTCAGCGTGATGCAGAGGCCCTCGCAAATGAGTGCCGAGGGACCCTCGTGCGCGATGGCTCGCTGGGCGGCCTTGGTCGTCTGCGCCAGGTCAAACGGATTGGCATGCTCGACGCAGGTGACGCCTAGGGCGCGCAGAACGGCTTCGATCTTGATGGGCTCGGACTTGTTGCCATCCAGACGCAGGCCGGTGCCGGGGTGGGGCTGGCCGCCCGTCATGGCGGTGATGGCGTTGTCCAGCACGACGACGGTGATGTCATGGCCGTTGTAGACGGCATTGGCGATGCCGGTCATGGCGCTGGCAAAGAACGTGGAGTCGCCTACGAAGGCGATTTGCTTGCGCTCGGGCTCAGCTATCCCTAGGCCCTGAGCCATGGTAATGCCGGCGCCCATGCACAGGCAGGTATCGACGGCATCGAGCGGGGCGGCGTTGCCCAACGTATAGCAGCCGATGTCTCCCGAAAGGACGGCGTCGGTTGCACCGAGGGCCTTGAGTGCCTGCTTGATGGCGTAGAAGCTGCCGCGGTGCGGGCACCCGGGGCAGAGCACCGGCGGGCGCACGGGAAGCGCGGGTGGCACGGGAAGTGCGGCGTCGGCGCGCGGGACAACAGTCTGGGCGGGGATGCCAAGATATGCTGCAAGGCGCTCAACCAGGTCGTCGACGGTGTTTTCACCGCGTCCGGGCATGGTGCCGTCGAGCTTACCGCGCACGGTGTACGCCGCATGCGTGCGGCCTGCCAGGCGCAGCATCTCGTCCTCAAGGACAAAATCGAGCTCTTCGATGGTGAGGATCTGGTCCAGTCCCTCGGAAAAGCGCTCGGCCGCCTTGACGGGGAAGGGGTAGGGGAGTCCGACTTGCATCAAGCGATAGGGCGGTACGGCGACGTTTGCCGCGGCGGCACGGCGCTCGATGATCGACAACGCTTCACACGTGTAGGCGAAGCTGACGCCACCTGCCATGATGCCAAGACGCGGCGTGGCATCGCCATGGTTTTCGATGGGATTGAACGCGTCTGCGGCTTGACCGTTGGAGTAAGCGTCTGCGATTTGCGGCAGGCGCTCATTGACCTCGCCGTGGGCGGCAAACGAGCGGCGCGGGAAGATGACCCACTTGGGGTCCTTCTCAAAGGTGCCCGCGGGACGCGCGACGGTGTGCTCGGGTACCTCCAGATAGGTCGAGGCATGGCATACGCGCGTAGTGGGGCGCACGATAACGGGGGTGTGATAGCGCTCCGAGATCTCGAAGGCCTCCTGCATCATCGCGTAACCCTGCTCCAGGTTTTGCGGATCGAGCACGGGAATCTTGGCGAACGCGGCAAAGCGGCGCGTATCCTGCTCGGTCTGGGAGGAGATGGGGCCGGGGTCATCGGCGACAAACAACACCAGACCGCCCTTGATGCCTACGTAGTTGAGGCTCATGAGCGGGTCGGAGGCAACGTTTAATCCAACTTGTTTGCAGGTAAAGAGGCAGCGCGCTCCTGCATATGATGCGCCTGCCAGCACCTCGAGCGCGGCCTTTTCGTTGGTCGACCACTCGACGTGAACGCCCTCGGCGCTACCTTGGGCCTTAAGTTCGGCAACCGTCTCGACCAGTTCTGTCGACGGCGTGCCCGGGTAACCGGCAACGACGCGAACGCCCGCTGCAAGCGCGGCATACGCAAAGGCCTGGTTTCCCATAACCAGTTTCTTGTGCATCTGTATCCTCTCGATGTCGCCGGCGCGTTACGGCAAGACGGATCTCTGCCGCCGCGACTCGGTACGAAATCAACGAGAATCAGTGTACTCCATTAGGCTAAAGTATGCGAACACCCTCTGCTAAAAAAGCAGCTCACTAGGCCTTTTTAGGTTTGTTGACGATGATGATGCCGCCGCAGACCAACAACAGGGCAACGATGACGGTAACGGGGCTCGTGCCGGCGCCCTCGCCGAGCAACAGCGCGCTCAGCAGCACGCCAAAGACCGGGTTCATAAACCCAAAGACCGAAACGCGGCTAACGGGGTTGACGGCAAGCAAGCGCGACCACAGCGAGTAGGCGACCGCAGAGATAAGCGCCATATAGACGATGAGCGCGATGGCGGGCACGATCGCGGTGGGGGAGAGCATGCCGTCCATCAAAAAGCCGATAGCGGTGAGGACGAGGCCGCCGACCAAGAACTGCCAGCCGGCAAGCAAGACGCCGTCGTGCTCGCGCGAGAAGATACCGATCAGGCAGGTCGAAAGGGCGCCCGCGACGGTGGAAGCCAAGATGAAGCCCTCGCCGTCGAGCGAAAAGCCAAAGGTGCCGTCCGCGCCCGAAAGGTTGACGAGTGCGACGCCGGCGAAGCCCAACACGCAGCCGAGCACCTTGGCCGCATCGAGCTTTTCGGTGCGGAATGCCAGGGCGGCAAAGAGGATGGCCAAGAAATTAGCGCTGGCCTCGATGATGGAGCTCGACATGGCGCTTGCACGGGAGAGACCGAGGTAGAAAAAGAAGTACTGGCCGATGGTCTGGAAGAGCGACAGCGTGAGGATGGGTTTGATGTCGCGCACCTGCGGAACGAGCGGACGGCGTTGGACCGCGCTCATGCCAACAATGACCAGCGCGCCGGCAAGGGTGAAGCGCAGGCCCGCGAAGAACAGCTGCGAGGCGCTATCGTGTGCCGGGATGCCAAAGAGCGCGTAGCCGATCTTGATGCAGGGAAAAGCCGACCCCCAGAGCGCGCAGCAAACGAGGCAGCCCAAGATGAGCCCGGGCAGGGTGGCGAGATACGGCTTGCGGCTTTCCATAATGTCCTCCCGTTGCGTTTAAAGCAAAAAAAGAACCCGCCACCGGGAGTGCCGGTGGCGGGTGTTGTTACCCGATGGGATTGTACCCGATGGGAAAGGTTTAGGCGAAGTAGGCTACGCCGCTCTCAAAGATCGGCATGAACTTATCGCCGGGGACATGCTCGGGCACGTTGCGGTACAGGTTGTCGCCGCGACGCTCGGCGTGGCCCATCTTGCCCAGGACACGGCCGTCGGGACTCGTGATGCCCTCGATGGCGAGCGCCGAGCCGTTGGGGTTGACGGAAAGATCCATGCTCGGCTTGCCGTCCTCGCCCACGTACTGCGTGGCGACCTGACCGTTGGCGATGAGCTGCGCGAGCACCTCGTCGTTGGCGACAAAGCGGCCCTCGCCGTGGCTGATGGCGACGGTGTAGGGGTCGTCGAGGCTGCACTGCGACAGCCACGGGGACAGGTTGGACGAGATGCGGGTGCGCACCAGACGGCTCTGGTGGCGGCCGATGGTGTTGAACGTCAGCGTGGGCGCATCGGGCGTGGCGTCGACGATGTCACCGTAGGGCACCAGACCGAGCTTGACCAGGGCCTGGAAGCCGTTGCAGATGCCCAGCATCAGGCCATCGCGGGCCTTGAGCAAGTCGCGGACGGCCTCGGTGACCTCGGGGGCGCGGAAGAACGCCGTGATGAACTTGGCGGAGCCGTCGGGCTCGTCGCCGCCCGAGAAGCCGCCGGGGATCATGACGATCTGGCTTTGGCGGATGCGGCGGGCAAGCTCGTGGGTGCTCTCGGCGACGGCCTCGGGCGTGAGGTTGTTGATCACGAAGGTGTCGGCCTCGGCACCGGCGGCACGGAAGGCGCGGGCGCTGTCGTACTCGCAGTTGTTGCCGGGGAACACGGGGATGATCACGCGCGGGCGGGCGATCTTGGCGCCGCCGTACACGTGGATATCCTTGGCGCGGAAGTCGATGGTCTCGACCTCGGCGGTCTCGCCGGCGCTGCGGTAGGCAAAGACGCTCTCGATGCCGCTCTCCCAGGCCTCCTGGAGCTCGGAGAGCTCGATGACCTCGGAGCCGGTATCGATGACATAGCCTTCGACGGTGGTGCCCAGGGGCTCGACGACAACGCCGTCGGCGACCTCGGGCAGCTCGGCGTCCTCGGCGAGCTCGACGATAAAGCTGCCGTAGAGCGGGGTGAAGAGGCTCTCCACGTCCACATCCTCGGCAAGCTCGATACCAATCTGGTTGCCGACGCACATCTTAAAGAGGCTCTCGGCGCCGCAGCCGTAGCCGGGCGTGGAGATGGCCAGAGCGTCGCCGGCGGCGGTGAGCGCCTCGACGGCATCAAATGCGGCAAGCAGCTGCTGGGCGTCGGGGCGGTAGTCCTCGCCATAGGTGGCGGGGGCGATACGGACGACGCGGTGCGTGAGGCCCTTGAACTCGGGAGAGACGGCACGGGCTGCCTTGCCCACGGCCACGGCGAAGCTGATGAGGGTCGGCGGAACGTTGAGCTCGCCGGCCTCGTCCTCAAACGAGCCGCTCATGGAGTCCTTGCCGCCGATGGCGCCAGCACCCAGGTCGACCTGAGCCATAAGGGCACCCAGGACGGCAGCCATGGGCTTGCCCCAGCGCTCGGCCTCGGTGCGCAGGCGCTCGAAGTACTCCTGGAAGGAGAGGTAGGCGCGCTTGTGCTCAAAGCCGGCGGCCACGAGCTTGGCGATGGACTCGACCACGGACAGGTAGGCGCCCGCAAACTGGTCGGCCTCCATCAGGTAGGGGTTGAAGCCCCATGCCATGGCGCTCGCTGTGGTGGTCTCGCCGTCCACGGGGAACTTGGCGACCATGGCCGAGCTCGGAGTGAGCTGCGTCTTGCCGCCAAAGGGCATGAGCACGGTTGCGGCGCCGATGGTGGAGTCGAAGCGCTCGGAAAGGCCCTTGTTGGAGGCGACGTTAAGATCAGTGACCAGCGAGGTCATGCGCTCGGCAAGCGTGGTGCCGGCCCAGTTGGGCTGCCACACACTGCGGGCGCAGACATGGGCGACCTGGTGCTTGGGCGCACCGTTGGAGTTGAGGAACTCGCGGGACAGGTCGACGATGGCAACGCCGTTCCAGGCCATGCGCATGCGCGGCTCGGCGGTAACCTCGGCGATAACGGTCGCCTCGAGGTTCTCCTCGGCGGCGTAGCCCATGAACTCCTCGACGTCACCGTCGGCGACGGCACAGGCCATGCGCTCCTGGGACTCGGAGATGGCGAGCTCGGTGCCGTCAAGACCGTCGTACTTCTTGGTCACGGTGTCCAGGTCGACGTACAGGCCGTCGGCAAGCTCGCCCACGGCGACCGAGACGCCGCCGGCGCCAAAGTCGTTGCAGCGCTTGATCAGACGGCAAGCATCGCCGCGGCGGAACAGACGCTGCAGCTTGCGCTCGACCGGGGCGTTGCCCTTCTGGACCTCGGCACCCGAGGTCTCGATGGACTCGGTATTCTGGGTCTTGGAGGAGCCGGTGGCGCCGCCGATGCCGTCACGGCCGGTGCGGCCGCCCAGCAGGATAATCTTGTCGGTGGGGGCGGGGCACTCGCGACGCACGTGGTTTGCCGGGGTAGCGCCCACGACGGCGCCGACCTCCATGCGCTTGGCCACGTAGCCGGGGTGATAGAGCTCGTTGACCTGACCGGTGGCAAGGCCGATCTGGTTGCCGTAGCTGGAGTAGCCGGCGGCAGCGGTGGTCACGAGCTTGCGCTGCGGCAGCTTGCCCTCGAGCGTCTCGGAAACCGGGACGGTGGGGTCGCCGGCGCCGGTGACGCGCATGGCCTGATACACATAGCTGCGGCCCGAGAGCGGGTCGCGGATGGCGCCGCCCACGCAGGTGGCGGCGCCGCCGAAGGGCTCGATCTCGGTCGGGTGGTTGTGGGTCTCGTTCTTAAACAGGAACAGCCAGTCCTGGTCCTCGCCGTCGACATCGACCTTCACCTTGACGGTGCAGGCGTTGATCTCCTCGGACTCATCGACATCGGTCATGACGCCGGTCTTCTTAAGGTACTTGGCGCCGATGGTGCCCATGTCCATGAGGCAGACGGGCTTGGCGTCGCGACCGAGCTCGTGGCGCATCTCCATATAGCGGTCGAAGGCCTGCTGCACCACGGCGTCGTCGATCGTCACGTCGTCCAGGACGGTGCCGAAGGTGGTATGGCGGCAGTGGTCGGACCAGTAGGTGTCGATCACGCGGATCTCGGTGATGGTGGGGTCGCGGTCCTCATCGCGGAAGTACTGCTGGCAGAAGGCGATGTCCGCCTCGTCCATGGCAAGGCCGCGCTCTGCGATAAAGGCGGCAAGGCCGGCCTCATCGAGCTCGCGGAAGCCGTCGAGCACCTCGACGGGCTGGGGCTCGGGGGTCTCCATGTGCAGCGTCTCGGGCAGGTCGAGCGAGGCGATGCGGGCCTCGACGGGGTTTACCACGTAGTGCTTGATGGCCTCGATGGCGGCCTCGTCCAAATCGCCCGAGATCATATAGACCTTGGCGGAGCGCACGGCGGGACGCTCGCCCTGGCTGATGAGCTGCACGCACTCGCTGGCGGAGTCGGCGCGCTGGTCAAACTGGCCAGGCAGGAATTCGACGGCAAAGACGGCGCCATCGCTTGCGGGGAGCTCGTCATAGGTCACATCGACCTGGGGCTCGCTAAAGACGGTCGGCACGCAGGAGCGGAAGAGCTCCTCGTCGATGCCCTCGACGTCGTAGCGGTTGATGATCCTCAGGGCTTCGATGCCCTTAATGCCGAGAATCTCGGTCAGCTCGCCCTTGAGCTGCTGAGCCTCGACGTCGAACCCGGGTTTCTTCTCCACGTAGATACGAGAGACCATTGGTTCCTGCCTTCCTGATCGGTTGGGCGTACGGTACGGTATGCGGCAGCGGTCGGTTTGCGGGGCAAGCCTCGCGGTCGCCTTGAGCCACATGTTTGTAAACCTCACTATGATACGACAGCTCGCGTCGCGTAGAGGACGGCGAGGGTGCTACAGTGAAGCGCAAACAAGAGAAAGGCATCACATGGCATTCGTTTCGCTCGCCATCATCGCGCTCGTGGCCTTTGCGAGTCCCTTTATCGCCTCGGCGATTCCCGGAAAGCCCGTTCCCGAGACGGTCTTTTTGCTCGTGTTCGGCGCGGTGCTGGGGCCGCATATGCTCGGCATCATCCATGTAGATGCCGAGGTCTCGCTCGTGTCCGAGCTGGGCCTGGCCTTTTTGTTCCTGCTCGCAGGCTTTGAGATCGACCCCAAGAATCTAACGGGCGTCGAAGGGCGCTACGGCATGGCGACGTGGGTCGTCACGTTTGGCATCGCCTGGCTAGCCGTGCGTTTCACGCCATGGTTTTCGGTCAGTCATTTCGACGGTATCGCCGTGACGCTGGCACTCACTTCGACGGCGCTCGGCACGCTCGTGCCCATCATGCGTGAGCGCTCGCTTACCGGCACGCGCGTGGGTGACTCGATTCTCGCATATGGCACCTGGGGCGAGCTCGGCCCCGTGCTCGCCATGTCGGTGCTGCTGTCTGCCCGCACTGGTATTCAGACGCTCGTGATCCTTGGCCTGTTTGCGGTGGTCTGCGTGCTGCTGGCCGTGGTTCCGAGCCGCTCCAAACGCGTCGGCAGCCGTTTCTTTGCATTCGTCGAGGAGCGCGCCGACACCACGTCGCAGACCTTCGTGCGCCTGACGGTGCTCATCCTGGTCACGCTCGTGGCGTTCTCGGCCATCTTCGATCTCGATATCGTGCTGGGTTCCTTTGCCGCCGGCTTTGTCCTGCGCTATATCATCCCCGAGGGTAACCACACGCTCGAGACCAAGCTCGATGGCCTGGCCTACGGCTTTTTGATTCCTGTGTTCTTTACTGTATCGGGCGCAAAGATCGACCTGACGGCTGTGGCGTCGCGGCCCGGGCTGCTCGTGGGCTTTATCGTGGCGCTGCTCATCATTCGCGCCGTACCCATTCTTGTCTCTATGAGCATCTGTCCCGAGACGCGTGATGTCTCGGCGTATGGCCGCATTACCGTTGCCCTGTACTGCACCACGGCACTGCCGATCATCGTTGCCGTGACGAGCGTTGCCGTCAACGCGGGGGCGCTGTCGCAAGACATCGCCTCGGTCATGGTTGCCGCCGGTGCCATTACGGTGTTCTTGATGCCGCTGCTCGCCCAACTCTTCTACCGCGTGGTCGATGCCGCGCCGGTTGCCGCCGTGGCAGAAGTTGCCGAGCACCCTTCCGACGCGCTCGACATCCTGCGCGCCCATCGCGACCTGGCGAGCCTGCTCGCACGCGAGCACGAGCTGCTGACCTCGCATGGTCACGGCCGCGCGCTCGACGGTGTTCCTACGATCGATACCATTGCCGATCGCCTTTCGGCCGAGGCGGCAAGCGAGCGCATCGATGCTCGTATTGTTGACGCCGCCCATTTGCTGGCCGAGAAGACCTATGGCGATGAGATCGACCCGTCCAAGTTGACCCCGCGCGAACGTCGTCGCCTGGAGCGCGCCAAGCTCGCCGTGCGCGAATACCGCCGCCGCATGCTGGAGCTCTACGCACGGGAAGAAGCTGAGGACGACGACAAGTAGCGAGGCGGCCCTTCGGAGAGGCAAGGGACGGATGAAGCCCTTGGCGGAAAGTGCATCCCGGAATAGTCGTCCAAAGCGGGGCACAGTTTCCGCTAGAGGCCCGTTGCGGAAAGTGTGTCCCAGAATCGGCGTTCAAAACGGGATGCAGTTTCCGCATGAGAGCTCTCGGGGAAACCGCATCCCATTCTGAGTCGGAGGACTGCGGACGCAGTTTCCCTTTCAAACAGAAAAAGGCGCGTTGGCTGCGGTTGATGCAGGCAGCGCGCCTTTTGCGCAAGACTCTATTGAGGTTCAAAGCCGAAACCCGCGTCCCTTAGGAGCGGGCGGCTCCGTCGACGGGGAGGATAGCGCCCGTGACATAGGAGGACATGTCGCTTGCCAGGAAGACAAAGGCGTTGGCGACGTCCTCGGGCTCGCCCATGCGGCCGAGCGGGATGGTGGCGATGATGGGCTTGATGACCTCTTCGGGCAGGTTGGCGACCATGTCGGTCTTGGTCACGCCGGGGGCGACGGCGTTGACGCGAATACCCTTGGGGGCGAGCTCGCGCGAGAGCGACTGAACCATGCCGTTGACGGCAAACTTAGACGTTGGATAGCCGACGCCGGAGGGCTGACCGTACTTGGCGACCATTGAGCTTGTGGTGGTGATGGTGCCGCCATGGCCTGCCTCGGTCATAATCTTGGCAGCGGCCTGGTGACCGTTAAAGACGGCGACGACGTTGAGGTTCATGACCTTGGCGAACTCCTCGGCCGTGTAGTTTAAAAGGGGCGAGCGCTGGGAGATGCCGGCGTTATTGACGACCGTGTCCAGGCCGCCCATGTCGGCGGCTGCCTGGGTAAAGGCCTCGGTCACGGCCTCGAGCGAGGTGAGGTCGCAGGAACGGCCCCAGACCTTGGCTTCGGGATAGGCTGCGGTCAGCTTCTCAACGGCGGCGTCGGCGGTCTCCTGGCGAGAGCCAAAGACGGTGACGGCAGCGCCTTCCTCAATAAAACGGCAGGCGATGGCGTAGCCGATACCGCGCGTGCCTCCAGTGATGATTGCTTTCTTACCCTCGAGCAACATGGTGCCTCCATTCTTCGGGGGTGTGGACATACGCAGCACAGCATAGTGGCGGCCCAAAACAAGCACGTTCGCTTATCGGTGAACGGTACCCCCGGTTGTCAATGAGCGGTCGAGTTGTTCAAACGTAGATTGCGCCAATGCGCTCCCAGTGCGCAAACAAAAGGGCTCCCGTCTAAGACCGGACGGGAGCCCCTCAACATATATGTCGTATGGCGAGAACCGAACTAGTTGGCCATAACGCCTTCGGTCCAAGCCTCAACGTCCTCGATGCGCAGGACGTTGGCGACCTCGGCCACGCAGTCGACGCTGGCAAGCTCGGCGGCGGCAGCCTGGACGTCCTTCTCGAGCGCGCGGTGCGTCAGGAAGATGACCGAGCAGGCATCGCTGACGCCCGATTTACCGTCCTCGACCTGGTTGATGAGCGAGATCGAGATGTTGTGCTTGGCAAAGATGTCGACCGTCTCGGACAGGGCACCCACGCGGTCGGCGACCTTCAGGCGCACATAGTACTTGGTCTGGAGCTCGTCCATGGGCTTAAAGGCGAGGTTGTGACCGTAGGGCTCAATCTCGGGCAGCGGTGCCACGCCGCGGCTGATCTGCTCGGACAGCGACAGGATATCGCCCACGACGGCGCTCGCGGTGGGGAAGGAGCCTGCGCCGGCACCATAGAACATGGTCTCGCCCACAGCGTCGCCCACCACGTAGACGGCGTTCATGGCGCCGTTGACCTTGGCGAGCATGTGGTCGGCGGGGATCAGCGTGGGGTGCACGCGGACGTCGACGCCGGCATCGGTGTTGCGGGCGATGCCCAGCAGCTTAATGGTGTAGCCGAGCTCGCGGGCCTGGGCGATGTCCTCGGCGCCGATGGTACGGATGCCCTGCTGGTAGACGTCGTCGGTGGTCACGCGGGTGCCAAAGCCGATGGAGGCGAGGATGGCCGTCTTGCTGGCGGCGTCGAAGCCGTCGACGTCGGCGGACGGATCTGCCTCGGCGTAGCCCTTGGCCTGGGCGTCGGCGAGCACGTCGGCGTAATCGGCGCCCTCGGCGTCCATGCGCGACAGGATGTAGTTGGTGGTGCCGTTGAGGATGCCGGCGATGGTCAGGATCTTGTTGCCCACCAGGTCGTGCTCGAGCGTGCTGACGATGGGGATACCACCGCCGCAGCTTGCCTCGCACTTGATCTGCACGCCGCACTCACGCGCCTTCTCGGCAAGCGTCTCGACATGACGGCCGAGCAGGGCCTTGTTGGCGGAGACGACATGCTTGCCGTTCTCAAAAGCGGTGGTGAAGATCTCGGTCGCGGGGTGCTCGCCGCCGATCAGCTCGACGACGATGTCGACGGCGGGGTCGGTGACGACATCGTGCCAGTCGCTCGTAAAGGCCTCGCGCTCAATACCGGCGGCTTCGGCCTGCTCCCAGGCAAGCGCACAGGCGCGGGTTAGCTTAAGGTCGATGCCGTAGGCGGCCAGGTACTCATCGTGGTGGCTCTTAATCAAGCGGGCCACGCCGCCGCCGACGGTTCCCAGACCGATCAGGCCGACGTTCACGGTGCGCAGGGATTCGCTCATAGATAGCTCCTTCGTGCATCTGTATGGATGATTGACCAGTTAAGGTTGAGTGCATTCTAGCGTGAACCGGGAGCGCGTGCTTGCCAGGCAACGGGAGCCGCATAAAACGCTACCCCCGAAACGCTGCGGAAACATTGGAAACACGCTCGCTACAAACGAACTCCCGTAACAAACTGTCAACGTTTGGGCCATAAGGTTTGCCCTGTACCGCAAGACGGCCGCACCGCGGCCAGCGAAAAGGGGGACACCATGTTCAACATCAACAGCACGCTCAGCCGTAGGAACTTCCTTGCCGGCGCCGCCGCGCTCGGCAGCACCGTCGCGCTTGCCGGCTGCTCCTCGGGTGGCTCGGATGGCGGCTCCGCCGATGACGGCAAGACTTTCAAGATCGGTGTCATCGGCCCTCTGACCGGTGCCGCGGCAACCTATGGCGTCTCGGCCGAGAAGGGCGCTAAGCTCGCTGCCAAGGATTTCTCGACCAAGGACCTCAAGCTCTCGCTTAAGTCCGAGGACGACGTCGCTGACGGCGAGAAGGCCATCAACGCCTTCAATACCCTGTGCGACTGGGGTATGCAGGCGCTCGTCGGCCCCGTCACCACCGGTGCCGCCGTTGCCGTCTCGGGCGAGATTGCCGATGACATGCTCATGGTCACGCCTTCCGCCTCGTCGCTCGACGTCACCAAGGACAAGACCACGGTCTTCCAGGTTTGCTTCACCGACCCCACCATGGGCACGAGCGCCGCGAAGTTCTTGGCCGAGAAGTATGCGGACGCCAAGATCGCCCTGTTCTATAACTCCGGCGACACGTACAGCTCGGGCGTAGCCGATGCTTTTGCCGAGCAGGCCAAGGAATCCAAGCTCGACATCGTCGACACCGAGACCTTTAAGGATGATTCTTCCACGAGCTTTACCAACCAGCTGACCAAGGCCAAGGAGGCCGGCGCCACGCTCATCTTTGCGCCGATCTACTACACGCCGGCGTCCGTCCTGCTCAAGAACGCTAAGGACATGGGCTATGACATGACGCTCATGGGCACCGACGGCATGGACGGCCTGCTCTCTGTGGAGGGCTTCGACACCTCGCTTGCCGAGGGCGTGCTGCTCATGACGCCGTTCTCCGCCGACGACGAGAAGAACGCCGACTTCGTCAAGGCATACAAGGAGGAGTACGACGAGACCCCCAACCAGTTTGCCGCCGACGCCTACGACTGTGTCCACGCGATCGCCGAGGCTATCGACAAGGCGGGCATTGACACGACGGCCGACGGCGCCGACATTGCCGCCGACCTTGCCAAGGCCATGCGCAAGATTAAGATCGATGGCCTGACCGGCGAGCTCACTTGGAACGACGAGGGTCAGGTCGAGAAGCCCGCTACGGCCTATGTGATTCAGGACGGCAAGTACATCGCCGCCTAAGAGCGTATAAAACGCAACCGGTGAGGCTCTTTTATTCAGGGTGAGGACGCTTGTAACAGAATGGAAACATTACTTTTACACAATAAAGTGGCAGACCTGCATAAAGCGGTAAAAATACGCAGAATTATGGATAAAAATCTGAGGCCAAAGAAAAGTTGAAATAATCGCCACTTTTCTTAACTAAAGCGTCTACTATTTTGCGAACGCCGAACACGGCGAAGGATGGCCTGTCGGGTAACCGAAACCCGACGAGATTTGAGAGGAGAGCCGCATGTCGAGCCTCACCGGTAAGTCATTGAACCCTGTTATGAATCGCAGGAGCGTTATCGCGAGCGCAGCAGGTCTGGGGGCGATGTCTATTCTAGCTGGCTGCTCCTCCAACGGCGGCGATAGCGGTTCCGCTTCGAGCGACGCTTCGTTTAAGATCGGTACTATCGGCCCGCTGACCGGTGCAAATGCCTCCTATGGCAAGTCCGTTACTCAGGCCGTCGAGCTTGGCTGCAAGGATTTCTCCACCAAGGAGCTGCCGCTTGCCAGCAAGGCCGAGGACGATCAGGCCGACGGCGAGAAGGCCGTCAACGCCTTTAATAATCTTCTGGACTGGGGTATGCAGGCTCTCGTCGGCCCGACCACCACGGGCGCATCGGTTGCCGTTGCCGCCGAGTGCGGCAAGGACCCCGAGACGTTCATGATCACCCCGTCCGCGTCTTCCGAGGACGTCACCAAGGGCAAGGATTGCGTCTTCCAGGTTTGCTTTACCGACCCCAACCAGGGCGTCAACGCTGCCAAGTTCCTGGCAGAGAAGTATGCGGACGAGAAGTTCGTGCTCTTCTATAACTCCGGCGACGCCTATTCTTCGGGCATTGCCGATGCCTTTAAGGCCCAGGCCGCTGAGTCCAAGCTCGATATCGTTGACGAGGAAACCTTTAAGGACGACTCTTCCACGAGCTTCACCAACCAGCTCACCAAGGCCAAGCAGGCCGGCGCCACCATGATCTTCGCGCCGATCTACTACACGCCGGCGTCTGTCCTGCTCAAGAACGCTAAGGACATGGGCTACGACGTCAAGATGATGGGCTGCGACGGTATGGACGGCATCCTGGGTGTGGAGGGCTTCGACACCTCCCTTGCCGAAGGCCTGCTGCTCATGACCCCGTTCTCCGCCGACGACGAGAAGAACGCCGACTTCGTCAACGCCTATAAGGATGCTTATGGCGATACCCCCGACCAGTTTGCCGCCGACGCCTACGACGGCGTGCACGCTGTGGTCGAGGCTCTCAAGGAGGCCGGCCTGGGCGTCGACGCCGACCCCACCGAGGTCGCCGAGAAGCTGCCCGAGGCTATGCTCAAGATCACCGTTGACGGCCTGACCGGCAAGCTTTCCTGGAATGACAAGGGCCAGGTCCAGAAGGACCCGACTGCGTACGTCATCACCGACGGCAAGTACGTACAGGCCTAATAGGCCGCCTTACATAGAGCGGTTTTGATCCCAAGCAGGGGAGGTTTTGGCCTTCCCTGCTTGCTTGGTATCTAGGGACGATGTAACGTCCCTGTTTCGTACATCAACTGGAAACCTATTCGAAAGGGGGATGTGGAACATGACGGTCTTTATCCAATACCTGGTCAACGGCCTGTCCATGGGCAGCGTCTACGCCATCATCGCGTTGGGCTACACCATGGTCTACGGTATCGCCAAGATGCTGAACTTCGCTCACGGCGACGTCATCATGGTCGGTGCCTATGTCTCGTTCTGCGCCACGTCGTATCTCGGCCTCCCGGGCTGGGCTTCTGTAATTCTCTCTTGTGCGGTCTGCACGGTTCTCGGTGTTCTCATCGAGGGCCTCGCCTACAAGCCGCTGCGTCAGGCGGGCCCGCTGGCCGTTCTGATCACGGCTATCGGCGTGTCCTACTTCCTGCAGAACGCCGCCCAGCTCCTGTGGGGCGCCACGCCCAAGAACTTTACTTCGCTCGTCACCTTCCCGGTGCCGGAGTTCTTGGCCAAGTACAACGTGAGCGCCGTTTCGCTCGTCACCATCGTCGCCTGCCTGGTTATCATGGCCGGCCTGGTGTTCTTTACGGGCAAGACCAAGATGGGCAAGGCCATGCGCGCCGTGTCCGAGGACAAGGCCGCCGCTCAGCTTATGGGCATCAACGTCAACCGCACCATCTCGATGACGTTCGCCATCGGTTCTGCCCTTGCCGCCATCGCCGGCGTGCTGCTGTGCTCCTATTCGCCGGTGCTGCAGCCCACGACGGGCGCCATGCCTGGCATCAAGGCCTTCGACGCTGCCGTCTTCGGTGGCATCGGCTCCATCCCCGGCGCCTTTGTCGGTGGCATTCTCATCGGCATCATCGAGGCGATGGCACAAGCCTACATTTCCACGAGCCTTGCCAACTCCATCGTCTTTGGTGTTCTGATCATCGTCCTGCTCGTCAAGCCTGCCGGCCTCTTGGGCAAGTACGTCCCCGAGAAGGTGTAGGTGAGCGTTATGAAGTTCCTTAAAGACAAGCAGACGCGTCACGACTTTGTCACGTACGCCATGTGCATCGTGGCCTTTGCCATCGTGTTCTTTATGCAGTCCAACCACATGATCCCGCGCATGATCGCCGGTCAGCTGGTTCCCATTACGGCCTACATCGTCATGGCCATCTCGCTTAACCTCGTCGTCGGTATCGCGGGCGACCTGTCGCTGGGCCACGCGGGCTTTATGAGTGTCGGTGCCTATACGGGCATCGTCACCGCGGTCGCCCTCGAGAGCGCCGTTCCCTCCGATCCGGTGCGCCTTATCATCAGCATCGTGGTAGGCGCTATCGCCGCAGCCATCCTGGGCTTCTTGATCGGTATCCCGGTTCTTCGCCTGAGCGGCGACTACCTGGCCATCGTGACGCTGGCCTTTGGCGAGATCATCAAAGAGATCGTCACCTGCCTTATCGTGGGCGTCGACTCGCGCGGCCTGCACGTGATCTTTAACATCACGGGCAACTCCACGATCGATGACCTGCACCTGCTCGAGGACGGAACCGCCATCATCAAGGGCGCCCAGGGCGCCTCGGGCGTGTCGACGTACTCGACCTTCCTTGCCGGCGCCATCCTGGTTATGGTCGCGCTCGTGATCGTGCTCAACCTGGTCCGCAGCCGTACCGGCCGCGCCATCATGGCCGTGCGCGATAACAAGATCGCTGCCGAGTCTGTGGGCATCTCCGTCACCCAGTACCGCATGATCGCCTTCGTGGTTTCCGCTGCCCTCGCCGGTGCTGCCGGAGCCCTCTTTGGCGGCAACTTCTCGCAGCTCTCTGCCACCAAGTTCGACTTCAACACGTCGATCCTCATTCTGGTGTTCGTGGTCCTTGGCGGTCTGGGCAATATGCGCGGCTCCGTCATCGCGGCGGCGCTGCTCACGGTGCTCCCCGAGCTGCTCCGCCAGTTCTCGGACTACCGCATGCTCATCTACGCCATCGTGCTGATTCTGGTCATGATCTTTACCAACAACCCGCAGCTCAAGGCATTCTTCGGTCGCGTTAAGGACCGCTTTGCTCCCAAGAAGGAGGTGGCAGCCGATGCCCAGTAAGTTTGAGTTCAACAAGGGCAAGATGGTCCCGTACCCTTCTGGCGCCATCGTTCCCGACCGCGACCTGGGCGAGCGCCCGGCACTCGAGTGCATCCACCTGGGTATTGAGTTCGGCGGCCTTAAGGCTGTTGACGACTTTAGCCTGACCATCGGCAAGACCGAGATCGCCGGTCTCATTGGCCCCAATGGCGCCGGTAAGACCACGGTCTTCAACCTGCTCACCAAGGTCTATCAGCCCACGCACGGCACCATCCTGCTCGACGGCGAGGACACCTCGGGCAAGTCGGTCTATCAGGTCAACCGCATGGGCATTGCCCGCACCTTCCAAAACATTCGCCTGTTCAACACCATGACGGTGGAGGACAACGTTAAGGTCGGCCTGCACAACCAGGAGCGCTACTCCGGTTTTGAGGGCGTGCTGCGCCTGCCGACGTATTGGAAGCACGAGAAGGCCGCCCACGAGCGCGCCATGGAGCTGCTGTCCATCTTTGACATGGAGCACCTGGCAAATGAGCAGGCCGGCTCACTGCCTTACGGCGCCCAGCGTCGCCTGGAGATCGTCCGCGCCCTTGCGACCAACCCCAAGCTGCTGCTGCTCGACGAGCCTGCCGCCGGCATGAACCCGTCCGAGACCGCGGAGCTCATGGAGAACATCGTCAAGATCCGCGATACCTTCGGTATCGCCATCATGCTCATCGAGCACGACATGTCGCTCGTCATGAATATCTGCGAGGGCATTTGCGTACTTAACTTTGGTAAGGTCATCGCCAAGGGCACGGCCGAGGAGATCCAGAACAACGACGCCGTTATCGAGGCGTATCTGGGCAAGCAGGATAAGGGGGAGAACTAAATGGCAGAGCCGATGCTTTCCGTCTACAACATCAACGTCTGGTACGGCGCCATCCACGCCATCAAGGACATCTCCTTTAACGTCAATGAGGGCGAGATCGTGGCCCTGATTGGTGCCAACGGCGCCGGCAAGTCCACGACGCTTAAGACCGTCTCGGGCCTGCTGCGCTCCAAGACCGGCTCCATCAAGTTTATGGGCGAGGACATTACCCATACGCCCGCCGACAAGCTGGTGGGCAAGGGCCTGGCCCAGGTGCCCGAGGGACGTCGCGCCTTTTTGCAGATGACGGTCGAGGAGAACCTGGAGATGGGTGCCTACACCCAGCCCAAGTCCACGGTGGCTCCGGGGCTTGAGCGCGTCTACGAGCAGTTTCCGCGTCTGAAGGAGCGCCGTCGCCAGGTCGCCGGCACCCTTTCTGGCGGTGAACAGCAGATGCTCGTTATGGGCCGCGCCCTTATGAGCAACCCCAAGCTGCTTATGCTCGACGAGCCTTCCATGGGTCTGGCGCCGATCTTGATTGAGCAGATCTTCCAGATCGTCGAGGATCTGCACAAGGCCGGCACCACGGTGCTTCTGGTCGAGCAGAACGCGCAGATGGCGCTCTCGATCGCCACGCGCGGCTACGTGCTCGAGACCGGCAAGATCACCATGACCGGCACCGGCCAAGAGCTCCTGCACGACGACAACGTCCGCAAGGCCTACCTCGGAGGCTAGGGACTTCCGCCGTTCTGCCGAACGGCGGACCGGCCGACGCTGCGCGGGCGCCCTGATCGACGTGCCGAAGCTCCTCACCCTTGGGGCTATGCCGCGGTACGAGGCCAGGTGGTCATGGTCCGGGAACCTCGCGATGTCGAACGACACCGCGAGGTTCGCCGCCGTCCTCGGCGGCCTCGGCCCTCGAGCGGGCGATCCCCACGCGCTAACGCCTGCAAACAAGGGGATCGCCAAGACGCCGCCGGGCACCTCCGTCATAGACGTGGAAGCGCGGCCGCGCTGAAGCTCTGCGCGGTGTCTGCTCGCTTATGTGCGCATCACGAAGGAAGACCAGATCGGTGAGCGGGATTGGCCCGAAGTCGAGAGATTCCCATCAGCCTCTCGTCGGTCGATGACCGGTTCACCACGCAGGAAGAGCGTGACGGAAGGTCTCGCAAAAAGGCTCCGAGCGCGGCGTGCTCATGCCCGTCGTGGTGCGCCCGAAGGGGGGGACGGCTGCTACGAGCTCGATCATTTGCGAGGAGAAGACGAACCAGTCGTTGCAGATCCAATATGGATCTCGCCGACCTCGGCAAGCTGCTCGATGAGTGGAAGCCCTGT
Organism: uncultured Collinsella sp.; assembly: GCA_934654585.1. GTDB lineage: Bacteria > Actinomycetota > Coriobacteriia > Coriobacteriales > Coriobacteriaceae > Collinsella. The sequence goes on from CAKUGF010000010.1 coordinate 55,222, forward strand.
CGGGTCGTCTATTTCAACACCACCCAGAATGATGGTGTTATCGCGCAGGTCGATCTGCGTGTTGAACACAGCGAGGTTAAAGCCGGAGGCCACAAATCCGATAGCAGCCAGGACGAGCCCCGTGGCAACAAGCCCACCCGCTACGGCAAGGTAAATCTTTTTTACGCTGGACATGTTTGCACTCCTTCCTATGCCGTGAGCGGCGCCGCTTCAGCGCCCATGCGGCTCTTATTGCCTCGATCTTTCCAGAAGGGCGAAACGGCTTTCTTCGCCCAAAGGGCAGAGAGGCGCGCGATCTGCCTGGACGCCGTCCAGGCGCCGGCTCCCGTGAGGAGCGCCACACCGATGGAAGCGAATCCCATTCCCATCGAGGCCAAAACGTACGGAACATGCCCGATAATGATGCCGTCCACGGCGAACAGGAGCCCTACCAGGCCCGCGCCCCCGAATGCCGCGGCCACGATCCACACGCAGAGCGCAAGAACCCAAATACAGATGTAGACTGCAGCGGCAACGGCGACGAACGCGAGCAGCAGCGGAATCCATACCGGAGAGCCCACGATGGCGAGCGCCCATAGAAGTGCCGTGCTCTTGCGCTTGGTCCTCGCGATCGCGCGCGGCACGGCGGGCAGTTCGTCGAGCGTTGCCTCGGCGACCTCACCGGGCGTGCCCATGGCGGCCACAGCCTCGGCCTCCGTCATGCCGTCCTCCATACGGTCGGCGATGGCCTCCGCGTAGAACTCCTGCGTTTCCTTTACCTGATCTGCCGGCAGGCAGGCCAGAAGCTCGCCCAGCCGGTTCAAGAACTCATCGCGCGTCATGGTGCGCCCCCTCCACGTAACGGTAGATCTCCTGCACGGATGGCCATTCGGCGAGGAACTCGGCGATACGCTCGCGCCCGGCGTCCGTGATGCGGTAGTACCTCCGCAGCCGCCCGTTGTGCTCGGCGGAGCGCGCGGTGATGCAGCCCGCCTTCTCCAGGCGCTTGAGCAACGGATAGAGCGTGGATTCCGTGAGCCCCATACTCGCGGGCACGTCCTTCACGATCTGATAGCCGTAGGATTCCTCGCCCGAGACGGCCGCAAGCACGCAGGCCTCGAGGAAGCCTCGCTTCATCTGTGCCTCCATCCGCACACCTCCTTTCGTAGTATACTGTGTAACACCTACTATATGACACATAGTATATGATGTCAACAGTTGTCGTATAGGGAGTCCGGTCTGCCTGTCCCCTGCGGGTACTCATTGGGGACGTACTTAAATGAGTACCCATCGCTCAAGGTGGCACCTGGGGACGTTCCTTATGTGCCGGCACTTTGGGACACTCCTTGTCAAGGTTTTGCTCCATCGTGCGGGTTGCTATTTAACGTGCGACAATGCCGTGTGGAAATCGAAATGTCTTCTGGGGGCTATCTATGCTATACGAATTTTGCGCCGAGAACTTTGAGCGGGTACCGGTGGCCATCAAGGCCGGTGCGGGGCGCATTGAGCTGTGTGACAACCTCGCCGTCGGTGGCACCACGCCTTCCGCCGGCGTTATTAGCGCTGCAGTCAGCTACGCTCACGAGCATGACGCGCGAGTGATGTGCATGGTTCGCCCGCGTGGTGGCGACTTTCACTACAACCAGGACGAGCTGCGCATGATGGAGATGGACCTGGGCCTTGCCGTGAGTGCGGGCGTTGACGGCTTGGTCTTTGGATGCTGCAAGCCCTGTGCCGGCGGCTGGGCGCTCGACGAACTCACGCTCGGCGCCCTCGTGATGGCTGCGGGCTGCGCGACCGAGGAGTGCAAACGCGGACCCATCGACATGACCTTCCACATGGCCTTTGACCAGCTCTCACCCGAGGCTCAACTCGACGCCATCGACACGCTTGCCGATTGCGGCATCACGCGCATCCTGACGCACGGTGGTGCGGCCGGAACTCCGATTGAGGACAACCTGGATCATCTGGCGCGTCTTATCGAGTACGCGGGTGACCGCCTAATCATCCTTCCCGGCGGCGGCATTACCACGGCAAATCGCGACGCTGTTGAGGCGGCGCTAGGCGTCTCCGAGCTCCATGGCACCAAGATCGTGCCGCTGGAGGTATAGCCCGTGGCACTGGTATTCGATGTTCAGCAGGCGAGCGGCAAGCCCGACGACAACCGCCGCCCCGGCACCGCGTGCCCCTTTTGCGACACGGAGGGGCTCGTCAACATCATCCAGCGCGATGGTGACTGCATCTGGCTCGAGAATAAGTTCAAGACCTTGCGTGCTACCCGTCAAACCGTGTTGATCGAATCGGCCGATCACGACGCCGACCTGGTGACCTATGAACCGGATGAGCTGCATCATGTGATGCGGTTTGCCCTGGGGTGTTGGCGGCAGATGATTGACTCCCAACAGTACCGCAGCGTGCTCATGTACAAGAACAAGGGTCCGCTTTCGGGCGGTAGTCTGGTTCATCCGCATATGCAGATTGTGGGCCTGGAGCAGGAAGACGGCTATGCGGCGCTGACCCCCGCCAACTTCGAAGGCATCGATGTTTGGCAGTGGGGAAGGGTTGCGGTCAACATCTCAACCGAGCCGATCATGGGGTTCTTTGAGGTCAACGTTTCGGTCCCGCAGGGAATTGCTGCCAGCGATGACGCGCACGACCAAGTCGAGGCCAATCTATTTGCCGATGCGATTCAGATTGCCCTGCGCTATATCCTGCACGAGCATCACGGCGGTCGCGCGGAGTCGTACAACCTGTTCTTCTATCACATGGGCGGCCGGACCATTGCCAAGGCACTTCCGCGTTGGGTGGTTTCGCCCTACTTTGTGGGCTATCGCCTGGCCCAGGTCAATGCCGAGACTACGCTCGATATCGATGCGGAGCGCTTGCGTGCACATCTGGAAGCGCTCGTATCGTAAAGTGAGCACCCGGCCAGTGCGAACGGCCTAGCGCGGCATGGCATCGCGGCCGGCCTCGACGCGCTTGCGCTGGGTAGCGCGCTCCTCGCCAGTCAGGCGCTCAAAGAGGTGCCCGATAAGCGAGGCCAACACCTGCTGAAACAGCGTGCCGCACATGACGGGGAATACCACTTCGCCCGGAAAATACTGTGTGGCGATGACGGCACCCGAAGAGATATTGCGCATACCGCAGGTAAAGCACATGGTGGTCGTCTCGCTATACGGCAGGTGCAGCGCGCGGGCGACCAAGATGCCGATGACAAAACCGCTGATGGCAAACACCAGAATAAAGAGGGCGACTTCCAGGTGCTCGGCGTTCATATGCAGCACGTACTCGCTCATGGCGGTGGAGTTTGACGCGATGACGCCCATCATCATGAACTTGCAGGCGGGCGAGAGCGCGGGGGAGAGCTTCTCGTGCCCCCAGCCGCGCGTGAACTCATTAATCACAATGCCGAGCACGGCGGGGATGGCAATCATAAAGGCCATGTTCTGCATCATGCTCGGTACGTCGATCGAGACGGTGGCGCCCAGCAGGAGCTTAAGCGTGAGCGGAATCGTGACGGGCGAGATGACCGAGGACGTTAGGATAATGGTTAGCGCAAGCGGGCCGTTGCCGCCGAACATGCTGATCCACATAAAGGCGGTGACTGCCACGGGTACGCTGTACTCGAGCACGATGCCGCAGACAAGGTTGGGGTTGGAGCCAAAGAATAACGATCCCATGGCATAGGCTGCGATAGGGATAAGCACCGCCGAGACGAGCAGCGCCAAGATTAGGTGCAGCGGACGACGGAATACCTCGGCCACCTGATGAAAGGTGTTGCTGAGCGCGCCCTGAAACGTCATGAAGGCAAACAGGGTGGGGACGATAGGCTTGAGCACGCCGATCTGCTGGGGAAAGAGCACGCCGAGCGCCACGCAAATCGGAACGATGATTTGCATGTGCCCCGCGAGGAATTTTCCCAGTCCAACCCATTGCTTCATATGTCCTTGTGACTCCCTTTGCTCGCGAATCCGTTTGAATGGATATGCTAGACGCTCACATGCGTCCGTGCGGCAGAAACGCCTAATTATTTCGAGGGCATTACCGTTATCGTTTGCCGAAACCGCGGCGCACCGTGACGTTTTGCGTCCGCACTGCACGGTATAATAAATCCGTTCAACAGATCTGCCTGCCGAAGCGGGCATACACAGAGGACTCATTGCTATGAACCGTGAGAGGTATCGCGGCGACCTGCCCCTATCGGGGGTGGGCGCCTATGTCATCGCTTAAGACGACGCATCGCTGGGCGGTCGCTCAGCAAAATCCCGAGCTCGAAAAGGAGCTTTCGGCCGGCCTGGGCATACCCGGGCTGGTGGCGCGCATTATGGTTGCGCATGGCATTGGCTCCATCGAGGAGGGCCAGCTGTTTTTGACGCCTTCGCTCGATCGCGACTGGGCGGACCCGCTCATTATCCCGGGTATGTCGGTCGTTGCCGACCGCATCGAGCACGCCATTCGCAACCACGAGCGCATTGCCGTCTTTGGTGATTTTGACGTTGACGGCATCACGTCGACCTGTCTGTTAACCGAGGCGCTGCGCACGTTTGGCGCCGATGTCACGCCGTTTATTCCACATCGCTTTGACGAGGGCTATGGCCTGTCTCGCGCGGCGCTCGACCGCGTTAATGAGCTTGCTCATCCTCAGCTGATCGTGACCGTCGATAACGGCATCGCCGCCAAGGAAGAGGTTTCCTATCTCGAGAACCTGGGGATCGATTTGGTGGTCACGGACCATCACGAGCCGTCCGACCAGGTGCCGCAGGGCGTGCCCCTGACCGACCCCAAGCTCGAGGATGAGGGTCCCTCGCGTGAGCTTGCCGGTGCCGGCGTGGCGCTCAAGCTGGTGCAGGTCCTGGGCGAGCGCCTGGGCAAACCGTCGTATTGGCGTTCGCTGATCGAGGTCGCGGCGCTGGGCACGGTTTCCGACATGATGCCGCTCACGCCCGAGAACCGCGCGCTGGTTGCCGAGGGCATTCAGCAGATGCGCGTGACCGCTCGTCCCGGCTATATCGCGCTGGCTGCGCTCGCCAAGGCCGACCTTTCCAGCATTACAGCCGATGGCCTGTCGTTTTCGCTCATTCCCCGCCTGAACGCCGCCGGCCGCATGGCCGATCCCAAGCTGGCGCTCGACCTGCTGCTTGCCCGCGATCCCATCGAGGCAAGTGCGCTGGCGGCCGAGCTCGAGGAGATTAACCGCCAGCGCCGCGAGATCGAGGCGGAGCTTACGCGCGATGCCATGGCAAGGGTCGAGGAGACCTATGATGGCGGGCGCGCAATCGTCGTGGGCGGCGAGGGCTGGCACGAGGGTGTCAAGGGCATCGTGGCAAGCCGCCTGACCAACCGTTATCACGTGCCGGCGCTGCTCTTCTCGATCGAGGACGGCATTGCGCGCGGTTCGGGTCGCTCGGTGGGCAAGGTCAACCTGTTCGACGCCGTCGAGCGCTGCTCCGACCTGCTGATTCGTCGCGGCGGGCATGCGGGCGCCGTGGGCGTGACCATCGAGGCATCCAAGCTCGACGAGTTCCGCCGCCGCCTTTCCGCCGTGCTATCGGAGCTTCCTGCCGAGGACTTTGAGGACACCGACGAGGTCGCCGCCACGGTCGACCTTTCCGAGCTGAATATCGAGACCATCGAGCAGATCTCCCGTCTTGAGCCGTTTGGTCAGGGTAACAAGGTGCCGCTGCTGGCTGCTGAGGGCGTGACAATGTGCGACCGCGCCGTGGTGGGCAAAACCGGCGAGCACATGCGCTTCGTGGCGACGGATGGTGCCGCGAGCGTGCCGGCCATCATGTTCCGCGTACCGCAGATTGATAAGCTCATCAATTGCGACAGTGCCGTTGACTTGGTGTTCGAGGCCGTGGCCGAGCATTGGCAGGGGCGTGTGAAGCCCAAGCTCATGATCAAGGATGTCCTGGTCCGCGATACCACAGCACCCAGCGTTGACGATCCGGCATGCGAGCTTCGCCGTGGCGTGCAGCCGGCAGATTCCAGCCTGCGCCTGGAGTCGCGTAAGCGCGAGACGCTCGCCCAACTTTCCTATACCGAGCTCACGCGCTCGCTTATCCATAGCTTTATCGGCTCGAACCAGCCGCACCGCGCACAGGTCGAGGCGCTCGATGCCCTGGCCGATCATCAGAGTGTCTTGGCCGTTATGGGAACGGGGCGTGGCAAGTCGCTCATCTTCCATGTGCACGCCGCGCGCGAGGCGGTCCTTCGCGGGCGTGCGAGCATCTTTGTCTATCCGCTGCGCGCGCTCGTCGCCGACCAGGCCTATCACCTTTCGTCGACGATGGCCGCGCTCGGCATTGGCGTTGGCGTGCTGACCGGCGAGACTGTGGAGGCCGCGCGCGATGACGTGTTCGCCGGCCTTGCCTCGGGTCGCACCGGCATCGTGCTCACGACTCCCGAGTTCCTGTCTATTCACCGCGACCACTTTGCGCGCTCGGGGCGCATCGGCTTTGTCGTTATCGATGAGGCGCACCACGCCGGCCTTGCCAAGGGCGGCGATCGCAGCGCGTACCTCGATATGCCCGATATTCTCAAGGCCCTGGGCGATCAGGTCGTTATGGCGGCGACGGCAACCGCGACAGCTCCGGTCGTGGCAGAACTTGCCCGCGTGCTGCCGATTACCCGCACGGTGGTCGACGAGACGGTGCGTGAGAATTTGCAGCTCGAGGACGATCGCGATCTTGCGAGTCGCGAGAACCGACTGGTGTCCATTGTGGCGACGGGGGAGAAGACCGTCATCTACGTCAACTCGCGCGACCAGTCCGTGGCGCTTGCCAAGACGCTGCGCAAGCGGGTGCCCGATTGCGCGACCCGCATCGCGTTCTATAACGCGGGGCTTGCGCGCTCCGATCGTCGCCGTGTCGAGGAGGCCTTTAGAGACGGAAGTCTCAGTTGCATCGTTTCGACCTCTGCCTTTGGCGAAGGCGTCAACCTGCCCGATATCCGCCATGTCGTGCTGTACCACATGCCGTTTGGCGCTATTGAGTTCAACCAGATGAGCGGCCGCGCCGGTCGCGACGGGCAGCCCGCCGTGATTCACCTGCTCTATTCGTCGCGCGATGCCCGTATCAATGAGCGCCTGCTCGACTGCTATGCGCCCGAGCGCGACGAGCTTGTCACGCTCTACCGCGCGCTGCAGACTATGTGGCGCTCCAACCGCGGCAAGACCGGGGACGACTCGTTTAGTGCGAGCGATATCGACATCGCGCAGATGTGCCTTGCCATCGATGCTCGCACGCCGGTTGACGAGCGCTCGGTGGAAAGTGGCCTGGGAATCTTCGAAGAGCTTGGTTTCTGCCGCGTTTCGGGGTTTGACGACACACGCCGCATCGCGATGGCCGAAAACCCTGGCCGTGTGCAATTGAGCAGGTCAATCCGCTATTTGGAGGGCTTGCGCTCGCGCATGGAGTTCTCGGCTTTCCGGAGCTGGGCGCTCGATTCGTGCGCTTCTGATATGCTAGCCAAAGTTAACCGCCCGATCGTACCGCGGGCCTAGGGGAAGGGGACCTCGATGGATGCCGCAGCCCGTACCGCCCATGATTCCACCCTCCAGCCGTTCTCGGAGATGGAGCACTATAAGCATGCCGATGAGCTGCCGCCCGAGATTATGGCGGATAGCTACGACAAGCTGGAGCGCCTGTGCCTCAAATATATGAATGAGGACGACTTCTCCAAGGTGGAGCAGGCCTACTGCTTTGCCGCCGAGAAGCACTGCAATCAAAAGCGCCGCTCGGGCGAGATGTACATCAACCATCCCGTCGAGGTAGCCATCATTCTGGCCGACCTCAAGATGGACTGCGATGTGGTGTGCGCCGCGCTGCTGCACGATACCGTCGAGGATACCGAGACCTCGCTTGCCGATGTCTCGGGCCTGTTTGGCGATACGGTGGCCGAGCTTGTCGATGGCGTGACCAAGCTCACCAACATCGAAGTCGATAGCATGGACGAGAAGCAGGCGCTCACGCTGCGCAAGATGTTCCTCGCCATGTCCAAGGACATTCGCGTCATCATCGTCAAGCTCGCCGACCGTCTGCACAACATGCGTACGCTGGCCGCTCTTCGTGAGGACCGTCGCCTGTTTAAGGCCCGCGAGACCATGGACGTGTATGCGCCCCTGGCCGACCGTTTGGGCATGAGCTCTATTAAGTGGGAGCTCGAGGACCTGTCCTTCTTCTACCTGGAACCCGACGCCTACCAGCGCATCGCCCGCATGGTGGCAGAGTCGCGCGAGGTTCGCGAGCGCTACCTTGCCGAGACCATCAAGACGCTCACTGACGAACTCAACCGCATTGGCCTGGAGGACTTCCAAATCAACGGCCGCTCCAAGCACTATTGGTCCATCTACCAAAAGATGAAGCGCAAGGGCAAAGAGTTCTCCGAGATCTACGACCTGGTGGCGCTGCGCGTCATCACCCATTCGGTGCGCGATTGCTACTCCACGCTCGGCGCGGTGCATACGCTGTGGCACCCCATGCCCGGTCGCTTTAAAGACTATATCGCCATGCCCAAGGTCAATAACTACCAGTCGCTCCATACGACGGTTATCGGCCCTACGGCCCGCCCTCTCGAGATTCAGATTCGTACCTACGAGATGCACGAGCAGGCCGAATACGGCATTGCCGCTCACTGGCTGTATAAGAAGTCGGGCGGATCGTCTGCCTCCAAGACCAATGACGCCCAACGCCTGGACGACCAGATTAACTGGCTCAAGCATTCACTCGATTGGGCGGCGTCCGACGAGATCACCGACGCCAAGGAGTACCTGCATTCGCTGAAAGTCGACCTATTCGACCAGGAGATCTTTGTCTTTACGCCCAAGGGCGAGGTCATGGCGCTTCGTGCCGGCTCCACCCCGCTCGACTTTGCCTATGCTGTCCACACCGAGGTCGGCAACCACTGCGTCGGTGCCAAGATCAACGGTGCGGTGGCGCCGCTCACGCATGAGATAAAGACGGGTGACCGCGTCGAGATCCTGACCAACAAGAGCTCAAAGCCGTCGCGCGACTGGCTCAAGATCGTCAAGACCCCTTCGGCCAAGTCCAAGATCCGTCGCTACTTTGCCGCCGCGACCAAGGACGACGATGCCGCTGCCGGTCGCGATATGCTGGCTAAGGACCTGCGCAAGCGCGGGTACGGCATCTCTACGCCGCGCTCCACGCGCGCACTTAACGCTGTGGCAGGGCAGCTGAACTTCAAGCAGCTCGAGGACCTGTTTGCCGCCGTGGGCGCCGGCAAGGTTGCCCCGCGCGCCGTGGGTAACAAAGTCGAGCAGATTTTGGACCCCAAGCCCGAGGAGCAGCTCACCAAGGCTGAGGCTATCGCCGAGGTCGTGAAGCAGCCTGCCCGTGGCTCCAACCGCAAGCCGCAAAAGCGCGGCAAGAGCGCCAGCAACGGCATCATCGTCAAGGGCGAGAGCAACAGCGGCCTGCTGGTGCGTCTGGCGCATTGCTGCAATCCCGTGACGGGTGACGATATCGTCGGCTTCATCACGCGCGGTCGTGGTGTCTCGGTGCACCGTGCCAACTGCCCCAACGTCAAGGGTCTTATGGAACATCCCGAGCGCATGATCGACGTGGAGTGGGACGGCGCCGCCGACACCCTCTTCCAGGTCGAGATCGTGGTCGAGTGCCTGGACCGCATGGGCTTGCTCAAGGACGTCACCATCGCCATCGGCGATGCGGGCGGCAACATCCTTTCGGCTGCTACGTCGACCAATCGCGAGGGCATCGCAACGCTGCGCTTCATGGTCGAGATTTCGGACGCGAGTGGCCTGGATCCGCTGCTGTCCTCTATCAGCAGCGTTGACTCGGTCTACGACGCCCGCCGCCTCATGCCCGGCGAGGGCGGAGCGCAACTCAAGCGCCGCGTGTAGGTGCGAGAGTCTCGCAGCATCATAGATATTTGGTTACGTCGAGGCATCGTTTGGTGCCTCGACGTATTTAGAAGGAGAGCATACGTATGGACGATATGACTTTGGACCTGACACCTCGGGGAGCGGCTTCGATTGAGACGCTGGTCAACGGTCCGATTCAGACCAACAGTTACGCCGTGATTTCGAATGACGAGTGCTTAATCGTCGATCCTGCCTGGGAAGGCGAACGCCTGGTGGAACATTTTCGCACCGCGCATCCCGAGGTGCGCGTACTCGGCTCTGTCTGCACGCACGGTCATGCCGACCATGTTGGCGGTGTTGCTGGGGTGCGGGCTGCCGTCGGCGAAGGCTGTCTGTATGAACTGTGCGCCAAGGACGTAGCGGTACCTCGTGCAAATATCGAGGAGCAACGCGCCATGTGGGGCATCGAGACGCCCGATCCGGGTGAGCCGACCCGCCTGCTCGCCGAGGGCGATACGATTGAGGTGGGCGACATCTGCCTGCAGGTGATCGAGACGCCGGGGCATACGCCGGGCGGCATCGTTCTGTTCGCCGCGACCGAGCAGGGGAACATCGCCTTCGTGGGCGACACGCTTTTCCCGGGCAGCCATGGTCGTACCGATCTATCCGGCGGTGACGAGGCGGCGATTATGCGCTCGCTCTCCAAACTTGCCAAGATGCTTCCGCCCGATACCGTTTGCCTGACGGGCCATGGCGATTCGACCACGATGGCGCGCGAGCTCATGCAGAACCCGTTTATGCAGATGTAGCTTCGGAGCTGGCTTTCGAATCACGAAGACCGCTCAATCGTCAAGTTATTTTCCCCAACGGGTCGATTCTGTAGGGCAAACGGTCAAAAAATGTCCGATCAGACGATATTCGTGAACAAACGAACGTTAATGCTCCGGTATGCCGTGGTAAAATCACAGGCGTTATCGGAGCAACCTTACAGGAGGTTTCTTTTATGCTCGTCAACGCAGCAGACATGCTCAAGAAGGCCGAGGCCGGCAAGTACGCTCTCGGTGCCTTCAACACCAACAACCTCGAGTGGACCCTGGCTATTCTCCAGGCCGCCGAGGAGGCCAAGTCTCCGCTGATCCTTCAGTGCACCGCTGGTGCCGCTAAGTGGATGGGCGGTTTCAAGGTCTGCGCCGACATGGTTAAGGCTGCCGTCGAGGCTACGGGCGTTACCGTTCCCGTTGCCCTTCACCTCGATCACGGTTCTTACGAGGACTGCTTCAAGTGCATCGAGGCCGGCTTTACGTCCATCATGTATGACGGCTCTCACGAGGAGACCTTCCAGCTCAACCTCGACCGCACCAAGGAGCTCGTTGAGCTTGCCCACTCCAAGGGCATGTCCATCGAGGCCGAGGTCGGCGGCATCGGCGGCACCGAGGACGGCGTGACCTCCAACGGCGAGCTCGCTGACCCCGCTGAGTGCAAGCAGATTGCCGACCTGGGCGTTGACTTCCTCGCCTGCGGCATCGGCAACATCCACGGCGTGTATCCCGCCGACTGGGCCGGCCTTTCCTTCGAGCGTCTTGGCGAGATCAAGGCTCAGACCGGCGACCTGCCCCTCGTTCTGCACGGTGGCACCGGCATCCCCGAGGATCAGATCAAGAAGGCCATCTCCCTGGGCATCTCCAAGATCAACGTCAACACCGACCTGCAGCTCGTCTTCGCCAAGGGCGTTCGCGAGTACATCGAGGCTGGCAAGGATCAGCAGGGCAAGGGCTTCGACCCCCGCAAGCTCCTCAAGCCTGGTCGCGACAACATCGTTGCCCGCACCAAGGAGCTCATGGAGGAGTTTGGCTCCGTCAACAAGGCGTAAGTAGCGGTTTAACTTTTCCGCCGGAGGCCCCGTTCGCCCTACGCTTTTCCCTTGCGCTCACCTGGCTTTGCCAGAAGTCGCGCAATGGGAAAAGCTCCGGGCGAACGGGGCCTCCTTTGTTAACTCGCTACAGGGTTACGGGGCTGAGATAATTTAATAGCTACCGTTTATCGGTGTTTGGGGGCTCCTTGGTTGGGGCTTTGTTTTTGTGTCGGTACAATGGGTTCAGTTTGTCGTTTGATGTGGGAGTGGTTATGGCTGTTGTTGATGTGTTGCCTGCTGACGGGAAGGTTGTTGACGAGGGGCCTGTTGGGTGCTCTGTTGATGTTTGTTGCGATGATTTTCGTCATCTTGATATTGGGCTGCCGCCTGAGATTCTTCGTCTTAAGGATGCCGGATATTTGACGCAGGCTGTTGCGGCTTGTGACCGTCTTTTGGAGCAGAATCCTGAGCCCTCTCTTGCTGCCTGTATTCGTGCCGAACGGTATCGCATGCTTGAGACGCCGTTTCATTTTTCGGTGTCGAGCGATCGAGCTATTGCGATGATTCGCGAGGAGTGGCCTGAGTTTACCGAGGGGCAGTTTGACGATCTGATCGATCGCAAGCGTATTGACTGGCGCTTTATCGATGGCGAACTGTTTGTTCTCGACAACTTCCTCGATTCGCTTCGCGTGTATCCCAAAGAGGTTCCCGGTATGCGCCCCGATTCTATGGACGGAATTGCGTTGCGCAACCAAATGCTCAAGGAGATGGAGTCGCAGAGCGGACTGGCTCGTGTCATCACGCTTAAGGCGTCCGTGTCTGTCCCCGGCGCTCTGGAGGGGGAGACGGTTCGCGCTTGGCTTCCCGTTGCTGCCGCTTGTCGTCAGCAGTCTCAGATCGAGGTTCTTGATATGACGCCGGAGGGCACCGTTGCTCCCGAAGACGCCTCGGCTCGTACTGCCTCGTGGACGTCTTCGACCGAGCGCTCGTTCTCGGTGACCTATCGCTATCACATCGATGCGGCCTATTGCGATGTCTATGGGGGCGCGCTTCCGGTGCATCCGTGCATGGATGCGCCGCTGCCCGAGGACACTTCCGAGGACCGTCCGCACATTGCATTCACGCCGTATCTGCAACAGCTGACGGCCAGCGTTATTGACGGGCTCGAGGATCCGCTCGATCGCGCTCGCGCAATCTACGATTATCTGACGCAGCATATCGACTATCGTTATCAGCCGCCGTACCTGCTTTTGGGCTCCATTGCCGATGACTGTGCGCATTCGCTCCGCGGCGATTGCGGCGTTATGGCACTCACGTTTATCACCATGTGTCGAATTGCGGGCGTGCCCGCCCGTTGGCAGAGCGGCCTGTATGTTGCGCCCGATTCGGTGGGACCGCATGATTGGGCAGAGTTCTATACCCCGCAGACCGGTTGGCTCAATGCCGATGTGTCATTTGGATCTTCTGCCCGCAGGATGGGGGAGGAGTGGCGTCGCCAGCACTACTTTGGCAATCTCGATCCGTGGCGTATGGTTGCCAACAGTCGATTCCAGGCTGAGTTCGAACCCGCTTTCGACGGCATGCGCGAGGATCCCTATGACAATCAGATGGGCGAGGCCTCGGTCGACGGACGCGGGTGCCGCCAGCGCGAGATGCTCCGTTCAGTCGAACTCATCGAAATGCTCGAAGTTCCATTTTCGGACTAATCAACAGAAAGCTGTGATAAACTAACTCACGCATTACGTGCCCGAGTGGCGGAATTGGCAGACGCAGTGGACTCAAAATCCACCG
>CAKUGF010000011.1 GCA_934654585.1 uncultured Collinsella sp.
CGGAGATGATGTTCTTGAGCTCGACGGCGGCGTGGTCGTTACCGATACCGATCTTCATGGATGGTTCCTCTCTGGTCTGTGCGGCGCAAATGCTAAATGTGTTTACCGCGTTCGACTGCATGATAGCGCGACTTTTGTGTAAACGCTCGGGCGTTTTTTGGTCAAACGCTTTAGCAGGCAACAAGACCCGCTTTTCATGAATGAGTGCCGCCAGTTTGTGCTTGAGCGCCGTCCGCCGGAACTATGGTTGCGGTTTTTGATGCATTGTTATCAAATAAAAGGGCTAATTATTTTCGAGAGCCCAGCCCGTTATGCAAGCAGGAGATACCTATGCCTACCGATTCCCTTCGTGATGCCGCGTTTTGCGATGTTTTGAACCGCGAGCTTGTCTGTGCGCTCGGCTGCACCGAGCCTATTGCCGTTGCCTATGCAGCGGCGTTGGCGAGCCAGACGCTCGGTTGCGAACCCGATCATATGGACGTTGCCTGCTCGGGCAACATCATCAAGAACGTTAAGAGCGTGACCGTGCCCAACTCGGGCGGTATGCACGGTATTGAAGCTGCGGCCGTGCTGGGTGCCGTGGGCGGCGACTCCAAGAGCTCGCTTGAGGTGCTCGAGAGCGTTAACGACGAAGATCGTGCTCGCGTGACCGAGCTCCTCGCTGACGCCGGCTACTGCGATGTGTCGCTTGTCGAGGGCGTGCCCAACCTCTACATCAAGGTGACCGCCACGGCCGGGGGCCATACCGCGGTCGTCGAGATTACCGACCACCACACCAATGTCACGTGCCATACGCTCGACGGTATTCCGGTGTGCGGCAAGTCGGCGGGGGAGTGCGCCGCCTGCGCCGAGCGCGTCGTGGCTGAGCGGGCGGCGGATAAGGCCGACACGCCCATGTCGATTGAGTCCATCATCGACTTTATCGAGGGCGGCGACATTGAGGGCGCCCGCGCTGCCGTTGAGCGTCAGATTGAGCTGAACGGCGCGATCAGTGCCGAGGGCCTCGCGCACGCTTGGGGCGCCGAGGTGGGCCGTACGCTGCTGGGCGCTCGTGCCGATGACGTCGCCTGCCGGGCCCGTGCCCGTGCGGCCGCCGGGTCCGACGCTCGCATGAACGGCTGCGCGCTGCCGGTCGCCATTGTGTGCGGCTCGGGCAATCAGGGCATTACCTGCGCCTTGCCCGTCATGGAGTATGCCGAATACCTGCGCTGCGACCATGAGCGCCTGGTGCGCGCCGTGATGCTGTCCGATCTTATCGCCGTGCATATCAAGAGCTATATTGGTGCGCTCTCGGCGTTTTGCGGTGCTATCTGCGCCGCGTGCGGCGCCGGCGCTGCGATTACCTGGCTGTGCGGTGGCACGCGCGAGCAGATTGGCGCGACGGTTTCGAACACGCTCGGTAACGTTGGCGGCATCGTGTGCGATGGCGCCAAGGCGAGCTGTGCCGCCAAGATTTCGGCTGCCGTCGATGCGGCGATTCTGGGACATGATATGGCCATGCAGGGTCGCGGCTTCCGTGCCGGCGAGGGCCTGATCCAAGATACCGTTGAGCAGACGATCGCCAGCATGGGCTACGTAGGCCGCGTGGGCATGAAGGATACCGACGTCGAGATCCTCAACATTATGATTGGAAAAACTCAAGTTTGTTAGTTACGCGGGTTTACCAACCCGCGTAACCGGTTGACGCTGCAAACCCGCCAGAGCGGCAATCTGCCTTTCAACTTCGGCGGCATGATCAAAAGATCAACGCCGTCTCGTTTCAAGGCACCTTGCTCGCTCTGACGGGTTTTCGCTGTCGGTGCCAAAACGTCGGCGTGGTCTTTGTTGGTTTGATGCGCCTACGACAGCTCGTTGGCTACTTGGTGCTCGTAGAAGGCCTCGATTACGGCGTTGAAGTTGCGGGCGAAGTCTTCCATGGTGCCGCGCCAGGTTGCTCGGCTCGGTTTTCCCTGGCCCACGTAGGCGGTCTGGATGCCGCAGTCGGGGCTGGGGAAGTCGCGCTTGGGATCGTTGCCCACCATGAGTACCTCGTGCGGCTCGAGTCCCATCACCTGCAGCTGCTCTAGATAGTAGGTGGCATCGGGCTTGCAGCGAGTAGCGTTTCCCATGTGCGTTACGAGCTCAAAGGGGGCGTCGGCCAGGTCGCCCCAGCCCATGCGACACTCGATGGCACCCTGGGGAAAGCTGGGATTGGTGAAGAGTGCACAGCGCAGCCCTGCGTCCTGTACTGCCTGGAGCGCGGCGTGCGCGCCGGGCATTGCCTTCGCGTTGATCATGTCGTCGTTTTTGAACGGCAAAATCTCGCGCTCGTAGTAGGTAAACGCCTCGTTGATGAGGGGGTCCGAGAGGCAAATGCCGCATCTGCGCTCGACCTCGGTCTGATAAAACTCAAGATTGGTGCGATTGTCCGTGCCACTGCGACGGTTGGCGTTGAGGTCGACCAAAATGGTTCCCAGGCGTGCCATCGTGCCACCGCGGCTGCGACGTCCAATGTCCGCGAGCATCGACGATACATCCTTAAAATAGCGAAGGATGAACGCATTGAGGTTGATGCTAAGAAGCGTCTCGTCCATATCGAAAACGACTGCTTTGAGCACGCGGGCACCTTTCTCGAAAAACCGTTCCAGAATCGTTGGCTCCGGATACTTTACTCCAAAGCCGTATCTCTATCCGCTTATCGTCAAGTTGTGAAGACGGCTGTCCATAAGATTACGAAAAAGTCTCCACACGAGTAAAAAAACGCAGTTCACGCTTGAAATCGAAGTCGTTTCCCCGTAATCTATACGAACGTGATTGCATAAGCATCACATTAGTATCTGTCGGCTCCCGAGTGTTCCTAAACGTTGTGTGCTTGTCGCACCCTTCTGTAGGTCCTAGCAATCGGGGCCCCGTAGTTCGAAAGGGGTCCACCTTTGAGTGAGATTCAGAACTCGTCCATTTTCTCTCTTGACGATGTCAACGAGGAGGAGATGAACAACCTCATCGACGGTACGATTACCGACTTTGATGAGGGCGATCTCGTTAACGGCACTGTCGTTAAGATCGAGCATGACGAGGTGCTCGTTGACATCGGATTCAAGTCCGAGGGCGTTATCCCGGTCCGCGAGCTGTCCATCCGCAAGGACGCTAACCCTGCAGACATCGTTGCACTCGGTGATCCCATCGAGGCCCTGGTTCTCCAGAAGGAGGACAAGGACGGTCGTCTGGTCCTGTCCAAGAAGCGTGCCGAGTACGAGCGTGCTTGGAACCGCATCGAGGAGAAGTTCAACTCCGGCGAGAACGTCGAGGGCGAGGTTATCGAGGTTGTCAAGGGCGGCCTGATCCTCGACATCGGCCTGCGTGGCTTCCTGCCCGCCTCCCTCGTCGACCTCCGTCGTGTCAAGGACCTCACCTCCTACATGGGCACCCGCATCGAGGCCCGCGTCATCGAGATGGACCGCAACCGCAACAACGTCGTCCTCTCCCGTCGCGTCGTGCTCGAGGAGTCCCGTAAGGCCGAGCGCTCCGAGATCCTGTCCAAGCTCAAGTCTGGCATGCGTCTCCAGGGCACTGTTTCCTCCATCGTCGACTTCGGCGCCTTCGTCGACCTCGGCGGTATCGACGGCCTCATCCACATCTCCGAGCTTTCCTGGAACCACGTCAACCATCCTTCCGAGGTTGTCAAGGTCGGCCAGGAGGTCGAGGTCGAGGTTCTCGACGTCGATCTCAACCGCGAGCGCATTTCCCTGGGTCTCAAGCAGACCACCGAGGATCCGTGGCGCGCACTGGTCAAGAAGTACCCCGTCGGCGCTATCGTCGAGGGCACTGTGACCAAGCTTGTCCCGTTCGGCGCTTTCGTCGACCTGGGCGAGGGCATCGAGGGCCTGGTGCACATCTCCGAGATGGCCAACAAGCACGTCGATCAGCCTTCTCAGGTCACCCACGTGGGCGACAAGGTTCAGGTCAAGGTCATGGAGATCGACCTCGACCGTCGTCGTATCTCCCTGTCCATGAAGTCCGCTGCTGAGACTCTGGGCGTCGAGATCGAGGTCACCCCGCTGCCTTCCGAGAAGAAGGACGAGGAGACCGACGCCGAGTAAATCGGTTTGACGATCACTTGTTTGAAGGGATCCGCCTGAAAGGGCGGGTCCCTTTTTGTTTTGCGAGCGAAACGGCAGATTGCCGCCTAGGTCGTCCGTTAGCTATTGAGTTGTCGCGGCATGAAAAAACGCCGACATCCCGCCTCGGGGAGGAGGCGGGAACGCACCGAGTAGACGGAGGGGTGCGGAGCGCGGTCGCGTCTCGACTGACGACGTTGCCCATCGACAGCCCTATTGTACTGCATGGATGGTTCTTGGTTTATCGTGTCGAGCGCTTGTGTTGTGCCATTGCCTGCGGTGGCAGTGTGCTACACTTTTGCACTGCTGAGTGGGCCAGACGGTCGCGCGATGTGCTGCTTGCAGTACGCGTGAGGAAAGTCCGGGCTCCAGAGGGCGGGATGCCGGCTAACGGCCGGGCGGAGTGATCCGACGGAAAGCGCCGCAGAAAAGAAGACTCCCACCTGCGCCGTAAGGCGTAAAGGGAAAAGCTGAAACGGTGGTGTAAGAGACCACCAGCGTCGTGGCAACACGGCGGCTTGGCAAGCCCCATCCGGAGCAAGCGCGAATAGGAACGCTATGGGCCGGCCCGGTCCGCGTTCGGGTAGCGTGCGTGGAGCTGCGCGGTAACGTGCAGACAAGATAAATGACCGTTCACGACAGAACCCGGCTTATCGGCCCACTTGGCATTTTTGTTACCCTGACAACCGGCGTAGTCTTTGCCGTATTATTAGGCTGTTTGTTGACGTGCTTTGTTCTGTTGAGGGGCTTTGTTGGACAGTTATTTTACTTTGCAATCGAATGTTGAGGCTACGGGCGAGTTTGTCGACCGCAAGAGTCGGTTTATTGCCCAGCTGGTCCATATAGAGTCCGAGGACGAGGCAAACGCCTTTATCGAGATGGTTCGCAAACGCCATTACGATGCGCGCCATAATGTGCCCGCTTGGATTTTGGTCGATGGGCGCGAGCGCCAGAGCGATGACGGTGAACCGAGCCGTACAAGCGGCATGCCGACGCTCGAGGTGCTTCGTGGTGCGGGGCTCAAAAATGTTTGCTGTGTGGTGACGCGCTATTTTGGCGGTACCTTGTTGGGGCCAGGTGGCCTGGTGCGTGCCTATACGGCGGCGACGCAGGCGGCGGTTGCGGCGGCGCAGGAAGCCGGGCAGATCGTTGAGATGACGAGCGTTGTGCCCGTTGACGTGCATGTGGCGTATCCGCAGTATGAGCAGGTGCTTCGCCTGGCACAGGATTGTGGTGCCAAGGTTTCGGGCACTGATTACGCGGATTCCGTGACGATTCATCTGGTGTTTAAGGCTGGGGAACAGGAGCCGTTCTGTGCCAAGATGCGCGAGCTTATGGCAGGGCGCGAGGAGATCGAATTGGGCGCCCCCGAGTTCGCTGAATTCTAACGACGAAGGCCGCCGTGCTTTTAGGGTTACCCTAAGCGCGGCGGCCTTTGGCTTGTTTATTGCTACGTGGCGCTATGCGAGCTGCTTCAGGATGTCGCAGGCAATCTCGATGGCGTCGTCGATGCAGCCGGGGCAACTGCGAAGCGGGCCGTTGTCCGAGCCAATACCTTTGAGCGTGCCACAGATGGTCGTCGTGTTCTTCTCGCCAAAGCGCTTGGCGATCTCGCGCGACAGCTTGTAGGTCTGGCCCTTGGTCTTGGGGTTCTCCATGCCGTCGCTCATCACGAAGCCCATGATGGCTACGGCGCCCGAGATGGCGCCACAGGTCTCGGTCATGCCGCCCATGCCGGCGCCAAAGCCCTCCGTGAGGGTGAACGCGGTCTCGGGATCAAGGCTGATAGCAGGTGCGAGGGTGCAGGCGACGGCCTGCGCGCAGTTAAAGCCGCGGGCGTGGTATTCGGCAGCCTGAGCCTGGCAAGCAGCGGTGTCGAGCTGGGCGGTATCGATCTGTTTCATGTGCTTCTCCTTGGTCACGGTGTACCCGCCTATGGTACCCCTGCCGGCGCTTGTGCTCATCGAGACCCCAACGCATATCTCATTGTTTTTTGCTATCGAACACAACCTTTTAGATTTGGGACAAATAAACCTGATTACTTTGTCCCATAACCTATCGGCGGGATGGGTTGAGAGGGGTGCGCGGGAGCGGTATCGTGAACCGAATAAAACAAAACCCGAGCAAGGGAGCAAGATATGAGCGAGCAGACTATCGGTACCACGTGTGTTCAGGGCGGTTATCGTCCGGGCGATGCTGAGCCGCGCCAGGTGCCTATCTATCAGTCCACCACGTGGAAGTACGACACGTCCGAGCACATGGGCAAGCTATTCGACCTGGAGGAGTCGGGTTACTTCTACAGCCGTCTCCAAAACCCCACCTGTGACCTCGTTGCCGCCAAGATTTGTGAGATGGAGGGCGGCACCGCCGCGATGCTCACGAGTTCGGGCATGGCTGCGAACTTCCTCGCGATCTTTAACGTGGCCGGTGCCGGCGATCACGTGGTCGCGAGCTCTGCTATCTATGGTGGCACGTACAATCTGCTCGCCCACACCATGGGTCGCATGGGGCTGACCTGCACGTTCGTCGCACCCGACTGCACCGATGAGGAGCTGGAGGCCGCCTTCCAGCCCAACACCAAGCTCGTCTTTGGCGAGACCATCGCCAATCCCGCGCTGGCTGTGCTCGATATTGAACGCTTTGCCAAGGCCGCGCACGACCACGGCGTACCGCTGATGGTTGACAACACCTTCCCGACGCCCGTGATGTGCCGTCCCTTTGAGTGGGGCGCCGACATCGTCACGCACTCCACCACCAAGTACATGGATGGTCACGCGGCCTACCTGGGCGGTGTCATTGTCGATCACGGTCAGTTTGACTGGATGGCCCATGCGGACAAGTTCCCGGGTCTCACCACGCCTGACGAGAGCTATCACGGCGTGACCTATGCCGAGAAGTTCGGCCGCGAGGGCGCCTTTATTACCAAGGCTACCGCGCAGCTTATGCGCGATCTTGGCCCCATGCAGAACCCGCAGGCGGCATTCTTCCTGAACAGCTCGCTCGAGAGCCTGCATGTCCGCATGCCGCGTCATTGCGAGAACGGCCTGTCCGTTGCCAAGTTCCTGCAGAGCCATCCCAAGGTGCGCTTTGTGAGCTACCCGGGCCTGGAGGGCGACAAGTACTACGATATGGCTCAAAAGTACATGCCTAACGGTACGTGCGGCGTCGTGAGCTTTGGCTTTAACGGCGGTCGAGCGGCGGCCGAGACCTTTATGAAGAGTCTGAAGCTAGCCCAGATTGCCACGCACGTGGCCGATGCCCGTACCTGCTGCCTGCACCCGGCAAACGCCACGCATCGCCAGATGAACGATGAGGAGCTCATCGCCTGCGGCATCTCTGCCGACATGGTGCGCCTGTCGTGCGGCCTCGAGGACACGGCCGATCTGATTGCCGACCTTGAGCAGGCGCTCGAGCAGTGCTAGGCTAGCGTGCGTACGAGGCGCGGACAGCTATCCGACTGACGACGACCTTATAGTTCCGATTCCATAGGCGGGGCCCCGATCGCGACCGTTTGCAGGCGATTGGGGTCCCGTTTTTGCGTTGCACGATAGAAAGGATATACATGGAGAAAACTGCCGAGCAGCTGCGCCGCGAACACATTGCCCTGGAGGGCGACACCCACGGTAAGAATAAATGGGCGATTCTGTTCACCGTGCTCGCCATGACCTTTATGGCGTGTCTGGATGCGAGCATCGTGACGGTGGCGCTTCCGGTGATGCAAAAGGAGCTGGGTGTGGGTCTCGACCGCATTCAGCTCGTGAGCTCGGCGTATCTGCTCGCGACGTGTGTCGCCATGCTGCCGTTTGGCCGCTTGGGCGATGTGCGCGGCAAGGTGAATGTGTTCCAGCTTGGTGTGATCGTCTTTACGGGTGGCTCGCTGCTTTGCGGGCTTTCGGCTTCGCTCGAGGTGCTTATCTTGGCGCGTTTCGTGCAGGGCATTGGCTGTGCCGCCGCGATGGCCAACAATATGGGCATCATCACCGAGTCTTTTCCGGCGCGTGAGCGCGGTCGTGCCATGGGCATTCTGGCGACCTTTGTGGCTCTTGGCATGATGTGCGGCCCCGTGCTCGGCGGCGTGCTGGTGGCGAGCTTTCCCTGGGAGAGCATCTTCCTCATCAACCTGCCCATTGGCGTCATCTCGTTTATCGTGGGACTCTACACGCTGCCGCATGTCAAGCCGGAGGCTGGCGAACGCCCTATGCCGCTGACAGAGGCGGCGCGTCGCTGCTTTGCGAGCTCGGCTTTCACGATTAACCTGGCTTGCATGCTTATCGTGTTCGTGGGTATCGGCGCCTCCGAGTTTGTGCTGCCGTTCTACTTTCAGGATGCCCACGGCTTTAGCTCCGATATCTCCGGCCTGTTGTTTTTGGCGATGCCGGTCGTGAATGCCTTTGTGGGCCCGCTTTCGGGCTCGGTGTCCGACCGAGTTGGTTGTGAAGCGCCCACGGCCGTTGGCCTGGGCGTGTACGTGTGCGGTCTCTTTGCGGTGAGCACGCTTGACGAGCACTCTTCCATCTTGATGATCGTGTGCTGCGTCGCGTTTATGTCGTGCGGCACGTCGATCTTCCAGAGCCCCAATAATTCGCTGTATATGGGTTCGGCTCCGCGTGAGGCGCTTGGCTTTGCGGGCAGCTTGAGCAGCTTGGCGCGCTATGCGGGCATAGCGCTGGGTATTACGGCGGCGTCGCGCATCCTGTATGGACAGACGAGCGCGGTAATGGGTAAGACGGTCACGAGCTATGTGGCGGGTCGTCCGGACGTGTTCCTCTTTGGCTTCCGTTTGGTATTCTACGTGCTGATGGCCGTTGCAGCCGTGGGCTTTGCGCTCACATTGGTACGTTTGGTGAAGACGCGCACCCGTCATTAGCGTTTCTGGAGGGCGTCCGCCACGAAAACGGCCCATCTACTACGTTTGACCGCGCGGTACCAACCATAGCGCAATTGGTAAAAACAAAAGCGCAGGCAGATGACTTACTGATTTTCGGAAATCAGGGGTATGGTCAGGGGTGCGCGGTCAAACGTAGTAGATGGGCCGTTTTCGTGGCGTACGTTCCCCTCTGATCCGTGGAAACGAAAGAAAGCGGGACATTTGGGACTGCGAAGCCCTCTGTGTGAGCCTGCGGGAGGCAGTTTTCTCAAAACTATGCCGGTTTACGGTGACGATTCGCCATATGGCCACCATACGTCCTTTTTTGGAAAAATGCCAAGTCGTCTACCTGCGGTTTTGTATTCTAGAATTCAGGCTTGGTCGAGAGTCCGCGATTCATCGACGTAAACCGGCATAGTTTTGAAATGACATCAAAACAGTGTCAGCCTTTGCGGCTTGCGAGGCGACTATCGGTCCTCTGGAAGTAGCTAAAAGAGCCCCGTCCCACATTGGCTGGTCTTGCGGCTTTATGGTGCGATGGGGCTTGTGGGGCGGGTGGGGGTCGGTCCGTGGTAGACTATCGTGCAACGTTTGTTCATCGCGCGGAATCATTGCCGCGAGAAAGGGTTGCGCCATGCAGGAGCTTGAGGATCGTATTCGCCGTGACGGCATCGTAAAGGCCGGTAACGTCCTTAAGGTTGATGCCTTCCTCAACCACCAGTGCGACGTTGAGCTGTTCGACCACATGGGCGCCGAGTGGGCTCGTCTGTTCGAGGGCGTCGAGATCAACAAGATTCTGACGATCGAGGCTTCGGGCATTGGTATGGCCTGCATCGCGGCTCAGCATTTTGGCGGCGTGCCGGTTGTTTTTGCCAAGAAGGCCCAGTCCATCAACCTCGACGGCGAGCAGTATGCCACGACTATCTACTCTTTTACCAAGCAAAAGGAGTATCCGGTTATCGTGGGCAAGCGCTTCCTGTCCGAGGGCGACAGGGTCCTGATCATCGACGACTTCCTGGCCAACGGTTGCGCGCTCGAGGGTCTTATCAAGATCTGCGAGGCCGCTGGTGCCGAGGTTTCCGGTATTGGCATTGCCGTGGAGAAGGGCTTCCAGGGCGGCGGCGACAAGCTCCGCGAGCGCGGTTTCCGCGTTGAGAGCCTGGCACGTATTGCCGATATGGACTGCGAGAACGGCGAGATCACCTTCGCCTAATCGCGCGGCACATACGATTTGCATGCGATGTGACAAAGGGACGGTCCCTTTGTCACATTTTTTGTTTGGAGGGAGGTGTTGGTATGGACGAGATCAAGATGGGCTGGCGCGAGTATGCGCGCTATGCCGAGATGTCGGCCGAGGAGCTGACGCGCGACTGTGAGGTGCAGGTGTTTCGCGCGACGGGGCCGGGCGGCCAGGGCGTCAACACGACGGACTCTGCGGTGCGCATGAAGCATGTGCCTACGGGGATCGTCGTGACGGCGCGAGAGAGCCGTAGCCAGTTTCAGAATCGTAGCTGCTGCCTGCGCAAGCTGAAGGCCGAGCTCGAGCGTCGCGGCCGTCCGCCGCGCCGTCGCGTCAAGACCAAGGTGCCCCAACGCTCGCGCCAGCGCAGACTCAACGACAAACACTTCAATGCCATCAAAAAGGCCAACCGCCGCAAGCCGGGCAGCGAAGATTGATCTCCTTCTAAGTTGCGGTGAAATAGGGACTGTTTGGGCTGTCAAAGCCGCAACAGTCCCTATTTCACCGCAACTTATGGGGGCTAGCGGGTGGGGCGCCAGACTTGGAGGGCGCTGGCGAGGATGTCGACCTCGATGCGTGAGGCGACGATGGCTTCGCCGTCGGCTTGGATGGGGTAGTTGGGCTCCTCGAAGGTGAGTTCGGCATGGCGGCAGCGGCGCATGCGCACTGGCGGAAGCTTGGTGTGGTGGCCATCCTTGGCCGA
This sequence comes from uncultured Collinsella sp., assembly GCA_934654585.1. Taxonomy (GTDB): domain Bacteria; phylum Actinomycetota; class Coriobacteriia; order Coriobacteriales; family Coriobacteriaceae; genus Collinsella. The sequence goes on from CAKUGF010000011.1 coordinate 10,908, forward strand.
AAGGAACATAGGCAGCGCAACTGCACGTGGTACGGGGCCGCATGCGTAACAAACGTCGAGGATACCGTCGCAGGGGTCGGCGTCGGGGCAGATACGATAGCCCGAGCCATAGGTGGGGCCCAGCTGGATGGCCATGATAATCGCCCGTACGCGCTCGGCGGGCGCGCCGTCAAAGCTGACCGTCATGGGGTAGTTGCGATAGCGCAGCCCAAACTGCTCAAGGCCCGAAAGGGTATAGAGCGGAGCGCCGGTAAGTCCCGTCTTCTTCCGTAGTTCGGTGGTGCCCAGGCCGATGGCGGCATCAATGCCGACGGAGAGTGTCTGGTCGTAATACTCGACGGTCGCCTTGCCGCTGCCGCTTGCAGGGTTCCACGAGCGAATGCGCCCGATGTCCTGACGCTGCAGCTCGCAGGTGAGCAGGGCGCCAAAATCTTTACCGGAAAAATCATCGATGCCGAGCGTCTGGGCAAAATCGTTGCCGGAGCCCACGGGCAGAACGGCAAGAGCCGGTCGGGCAGCCTCTTCCTGCGCCATGAGTCCATTGACGACCTCGTGGATCACGCCGTCGCCTCCGAGTGCGATAACCGTGCGGTAGCCCTGGGCCTGCTCGGCAAGTTCTTTGGCGTGTCCCATGCGCTCGGTCAGCACCAGGTCAAACTGGGATGAGCGCGCGGTCATGTCCAAAAAGCGCTGCAGGCGCTCAGCCACTTCGCGCGCCGCGCCCGACTGGGCGGCGGGGTTGGCGATGATCAGCGTACGGCCAAAATCTGTTGCGTGCATGGGGCGACTCCCGGCATATGGCGTGACGGTGCGGTCGCGCTCGGGTTGCGTTGCCCCCGATTGTGGCTGCACGGCGATTATTACGTCTACTCTATCAGGTCGTTGTGGCGCTCGATAGCCTCTGCCACCGTGCCTCCCTCATCCACAATGAGCGAACGGCGTTTGGGCGAGATAATGCGCTGCGCGGGATAAACGCCGCGGTGGCCGCCGGCAAGATAGCTGATAAACGCAACGATGACAAAGAACCCGGCTGCTGTGCCGTGGAACAGGTCGATGGCCATCATACAGGTGGTGATGGGCACGTTAAGGCCGGCACAGAACACGCCGAGCATGCCGAGGGCCGCCAGAAAGCTAGGGTCGATGCCGGCGAGGCAGCCGATCCAGCCGCCGAGTGCCGCTCCAATGCCAAACAGGGGCGTGACCTCGCCGCCTTGGAAGCCGGCGCCCAGAGTGAGCGCCGTCACGACGAGCTTGATCGCGGCATCGGCGAGGGTCGTGTTACCGGCAAATCCGGCGCCCGAGAGCCAGGTGGCAAGACCGGCGTAGTCCCAGGCGTTGAGGAGGGCGTAGGCAGCGAGCACTACGAGTGCACCCACGAGGGCGCGAACAAGATAGTTGGTGATAAAGCGACCGTACAGGGTTTTGACGGTGCGAACCGACCAGGCAAAGAGGCGTGCCGTCAGGCCAAAGATAATGGCGCTGACGACGACGATGGCGACCGTTCGGGGTGTCATATCGGGGACGCTGGCGATGACGTTCGTCTCGTACTCGGTGCCCAGGGCAAGCGACGTAAAGTAGCCGGTAAACGAGGCGACGAGGCAGTAGATGCCGGCGGTGTAGTCGATCTTGCCGATAAAGCACATTTCCATGCCAAAGAAGGCACCGGCGAGGGGCGAGCCGAACACGGCGCCAAAGGCAGACGAGATGCCGGCGAGCATGAGGTCGTGATGGTCGTGCTTTTTGAGATGGGCGAGGTTCGAGATGTTGCTGGCGATGGTGCCGCCGATCTGCACGGCAGCGCCCTCGCGTCCGGCCGAGCCGCCTGTCAGGTGCGTAAGCGTGGAGCAGACAAAGGTGAGGACGGCCATGCGGGCATGGATGAGACGGGTGCCCAGGGCAGAGTCGATGACCAGGTTGTTGCCACGTTTGGCGGCAAGGCCATGGTTCTTATACACCCATGCAGTGGCGACACCTACGGCGGGGAGCAGGGCGTAGATCCACGCATGGTGCTCGCGATAATCGGTCGCGATGTTCAGCGAGGCCAAAAATGCCCAAGCGGCAACACCCATGGCGAGCGAGACGATCACGACGAGCACGAGCAGCTTGGCGCTCGCGAGCAGATTGCGGGCGTTCCGGCGCGTGTCGGCGGCCAAGAGATGCTCAGAGCGGGTGAGCTGATGCCTGCCGGCCATGATGACGTCATTCAGGGAGAAGAAGCCTCCCTCATCGAGCGGCAGGGAATTGTCTTGCTCTTCGCTTTCGCTGTTTGATGTGTCGGTAAAAGCCATGGTGTCCTCTTCTTTGGTTACAACGCATGCATTATAGAGCGTGACAAACGCGTCAAGCCGGTGGGTTGGTTTCGGTTCTGTTTCGTGCCCTGTAACCGACAGGTGTATTCGCGAGTGCAGACCGTCTCGCGGTCGAGCGACGCGGGATTATACTGAATAAAACATAAAGAATCGGCGCCCTTGTTACGCGCCGCGATCTGTAAGAGGTGCATATGGCAGAGAAGCTCATTCCGTTGGAGGACGCGCAGGCAATTGTCTTGTCACATGTGAGTCCGACCGGGGTTGTCGAGATTCCCGTATGGCAGGCGGCCGGCCTTCCCTTGGCCGAGGAAGCCGTGGCCGATATCGACATCTTGCCATTTGCTAATAGCGCCATGGACGGTTATGCCGTGCGCGCCGTCGACCTTGGTGCGGCCACCGGCGATACTCCGGTGACGCTTTCCGTTGTCGGGCACGAGGCAGCGGGTCATGTGTTTGAGGGCACGATCGGCGCGGGCGAGACGGTCCGCATTATGACGGGCGCGCCGGTGCCAGAGGGCGCCGATGCCGTGGTGAAGTACGAGATCGTCGACGTGCTCGACGGCGATGGCAACGGGGGCTCGCACGTCCGCTTCTCGGCGCCGGCTAAGGTGGGGGAGAACGTTCGCTCTGCTGCCGAAGAAGCCCATGCCGGCGACGTCGTGATGCGTGCCGGTGAGGTTGTGGCGCCGGCTGGTGCGGGCCTGCTGGCAAGCGCCGGGTATGCGAGTGTGAAGGTGCACGCCGCACCGCACGTGGGCATCATCTCGCTGGGCACGGAGCTGGTTGCTCCAAGTGAGCTTCCGGCGCGTGGCCAGATTCGCGATTCCAACTCCTCGGCGCTGATGGCCGAGGCACTCGATGCCGGTGCCGAGCCCGTGTTCTATGGCATTGCGCCCGACGACGAGCAGGCGATATCCGAGCTCGTACACCGCGCGGTGCGCGAGTGCGACTTTGTCATTACGAGCGGTGGCGCCTCGGCGGGCGACTACGATTACGTGACGGCGCTGGTCCAGCGCGAAGGCGAGGTCCTGTTCGATCGCATCTCGATGCGTCCTGGTAAGGCCATCACGTTTGGCCTGCTCGGCGGCAAGCCGTACCTGGGGCTTTCGGGCAATCCGGCGGCGGCCTACGTGGGCTTTGAGGTGCTCGCGCGCCCGGCGATTCGTAAGATGCGCGGCTTTGCCGAGGGGGCGCGTCCTGTGCAACAGGCAATGCTGACACACGGAGTGAAGAAGCGCCAGGACCGTCGATTCTATGACCGCGCCACGGTTGCGCGCGATGCCCAGACCGGCGAGCTTATGGTGACTGAGGCCAAGAGCCAGAATTCGGCGCTGCTTGGCACGATGCAGCGCGCGAATTGTCTGCTGCGCATTAACGAGGGCCCGTGCGAGCTCGAGCCGGGCGATGTCGTGGATGTCGTCCGCGTCGACTTGCCCGAGGGCACCGTGCTTTAGGAGGAGCGCTATGGAGTTGAAGATTTCGATCGTGACGTGTTCGGATACGCGCGATCTTGCCCAGGATGAGGCCGGAGCCGCGCTCGAGGAACTCATTGCGGCTCAGGGCTGGACGGTAGCCTCGCACGTGGTTGTGCGCGACGACGTCGACGAGATCGGCGCCGCTATCGTGGACGCTGCCGACGAGCGCCATGCCCATGTTGTGCTTACCTGCGGCGGCACGGGACTTTCGATGCGCGACGTGACGCCCGAGGCGACGCGTGCCGTCTGCGACCGCGATGTGCCGGGCATTGCCGAGGCGATTCGCGCGTACTCGCTGACCAAGACGCGCCGCGCGATGCTGTCGCGCGCCGTGTGCATGCAACGCGGTCATACACTTGTCGTAAACTTTCCCGGATCCACCAAGGCAGCCCGCGAAAGCTGGGAGGCGATTGCCGACCAGCTGGAGCACGCGGCACAGATGACGGCGGGCGGCGGACACGCCAAATAAGTGTTTCACCTGCGGCGGAGTGACCCGAACGGTTGCTCCGCCTTTTTGCTTGATGCCGAGGTGAAGTCGATGCGTGTCGTAATCTGAAAATATATTCTCAGACGAGAATAATTTTTCACCACCATTATTCGCGCTGAAGTATAATCTGATTACAGAATAAAGCCCACGGTGGGGTGCCCGGGCACAAGGTCCGAAAGGGTTCAATATGTTCGATATGGTTTCGCGCCGCGGTTTCGTCTCGCTTTCTGCCGCTGCTGCCGCCGGCCTTGGCCTTGCTGGCTGCTCGGGTAACAAGGAGTCCGAGTCTGCTGGTTCCGACGCCGGTTCTGTCAAGTCCTCCTCTAAGAAGAAGGCCGTCGAGCTGCAGATTTTCGCCGCCAACTCGCTCGAGAAGGCCCTTCCCGAGGTCCAGGAACTCTACGCCGACCAGACCGGCACCACCTTTGCCGACACACAGTTCAAGGCCTCTGGCGACCTGGTCGAGCAGATGAAGGCCGGCGCTGCCGTCGACGTGCTCATCACCGCTTCCAAGGGCACCATGGACGATGCCGAGACTGCCGAGCTCGTCGACACCGACACCCGTGAGGACATGTTCGTCAACGACCTCGTGATCATTCGCGCCGAGGGCTCCGACACCAAGGTCGAGGCCATCGCCGACGTCGCAAGCTTGGACGGCAAGATCGCCATCGGCGATGCTAAGACCGTTCCGGCCGGCAAGTACGCCAACCAGGCGCTGGCCTCCGTCGGCCTCTACACCGGCACCGAGGGCGACGACGGCGAGTACGCGCCCGAGATCGCCGACAAGGTCGCGCTGGCCGATAAGGTCGGCACCGCTGCCGCCTACGTGTCCACGGGCGACTGCGTGGCCGGCTTTGTCTACAGCTCCGACATCTATCGCTACGACGGCATCGAGGAGGCCTTCGTGTGCCCCGAGGATTCGCACAAGCCCATTGTGTACCCGGGTGCCGTGGCCGAGAGCTCCGAGCATTCCGACGAGTCCAAGGCGTTCATCGACTTCTGCCTGTCTAACAAGAAGGCGCAGAAGATTTGGGCTAAGTACGGCTTTGAGCTTTCCGAGTAGTGCATAGCTGAGCTACATAACGATATGCTTGAGGGCGGGCGTTCTTGCGATCGCCCGCCCTTTTTAGATTGAAGCGGCGTGCCCGCGCGCCGTTGCCCTGTGTTTGAGGAGTCGCCCGTGTCAAGGAAAACGATTCGCCTACTCGCTGCGCTGGCGGCGGTTCTCTTTGCGTTTACCTCACTGCCCGGAGTTGCTTGTGCCGAGGCGCTTTTTGCCACTGCCGACGGACGCCAAGCGACAGAGGACTCTGCGCTTATCGATGGCGTCGATTTTGGCCTCAACGCCTTTGAGCGCAACGCCAAGGGCACGGCCCGCTCGTTTGCCGACCAGCCCGAGGGTTATCGTTTTCCCATCTACAGAAAGACGTCGCTCGTAACGGTGACCACGCCTACGAGCATCGTGGTGTGGGTCGATGCGCATGCCGCCAAGGAAGCGGGCCTCGATATCGCAAGCACCTCCGACCAAAAGGCGCTCAAGAAGATGCTCGCGGGGCTCGATAAGTCTCACTCCATGGGAGGCGCGCTGCTGGAGGACTCCAAGCTCGAGTGGGTGTTTACCTCGGACAATGAGCTGGTACAGGGCGATTACCGTTATCTGTTTAAGGTGAAGGGCGACGACGGCGACTACTACACCGTCGTGAATGCCGCGGACGCCGCAAACCCCGGGCTCAATCTGGGTGACGGAGCCCTGTGGAGCGATAACGCCGCCTTGGTGCCGTATGCGAGTGTCTCGACGACGGAGCCACCCTCTCTAGCGGAGCGCGCCGCGACCTTCTTTGGCAGTATTGACTACCGTCCGTTTTGGGTGTCCACCAAGACGAGCGGTCTCGCCTTGGTGATCGCGTTCGCGCTGGGCCTGTTTGCCGCATGGAAGACCATGGGCACCACGAGCCGCGTGAAGGGCCTGCTCGATTCGGTCTTTACCATCCCTATGGTGCTGCCGCCCACGGTTTGCGGCTTTTTGCTCCTCATGCTGTTTGGCCGCTCGACCGGTGTCGGCCAGTGGCTGATCGCGCACGGCATTTCGATCGTTTTTACCTGGCCCGCGGCGGTTATTTCGGCCGTCGTTGTGTCGTTTCCGCTGGTCTACCGCACAGCGCTCGGAGCCTTCGAGAGCCTCGATACGCAGATGCTCGACGCCGCACGAACCCTGGGATGGTCCGAGCATCGCATCTTTACCAAGCTTATGATGCCGCTTGGCTGGCCCTCGATTGCCGCCGGCACGGTGCTCGCCTTCGCGCGTGCCATGGGCGAGTTTGGCTGTACGCTGTTCTTCGCGGGCAACTATGCCGGCATTACGCAGACCATTCCCATCGCCATCTACTTTGAGTGGATGGGCGGCAATACGTCGGTGGCGCTCTTTTGGGTCGTCGTCGTGATCGTCTTCAGCTTCTTGGTCATCCTATTCATCAACATGTACACGGCGCATTCGCAAAAGTACCGCGAGCGCGGTCTTTCCCGTGCGGATCGCAAGCAGGCCAAGGAGCTCGCCGACCAGGGCGATTCGCTCGATCCCGTCGGTGGCGATGCCCTGCGTATCGATCGCGAGGCGTTGGCCGGGCTTATGCGTGATGACGCGGTCGCGAAGGGAGGTCGATAAGCCATGTCACTCGTTCTGGATATCAAAAAGCGCTATCCCGGCTTTGCCCTCGACATTCAGCTGGAGGCCGGCGAGGAGCGGGTGGCGCTGCTTGGCGCCTCCGGATGCGGTAAGAGCTGTACCTTGCGCTGCATCGCCGGCGTGGAGACGCCCGATGAGGGCAAGATCGTCGTCAATGGCGTGACCTTCTTCGACTCTGCCGCGGGCATCAACTTGTCGCCCCAGGAACGCAAGTGCGCCCTGCTGTTCCAAAACTATCAGCTGTTTCCCAATATGACGGTGGCCGATAACGTTTGTGCCGGCGTTGAGGATGCCGGCGACGCCGCAGCGCGCAAAAAGCTTGCCGAACGCTATCTGGGTATCTTTGGCCTGGCCGACTTTGCCGACCGCTATCCCGCGCGACTTTCGGGCGGCCAGCAGCAGCGTGTGGCGCTTGCCCGCATGGTGGCGGCGCACCCGGGCATCTTCATGTTCGACGAGCCCATGAGCGCACTCGATGCGTATCTCAAGAGCGCGCTTGAGCAAAACATGCTCGACCTGTTCGATGTCTGCAACCGCACCGTGCTGTACGTGAGCCACGATATCGATGAGGCATGCCGCCTGTGCGAACGCATCTGCGTGATGCATAACGGGCATGTTGAGGAGATTGGCTCCGTCGAGGACGTGGTCCGCCGGCCGCAGACCTTAGCTGCGCTGCGCCTGACGGGCTGCAAGAACACGAGCCGCGCGCGCAAGATCGGGCCTCAGGAAGTTGAAGCCCTTGACTGGGGCATGACCTTCAATGTTGGTCGCGAGGTGCCCGATAACGTGGCGTACCTGGGCATTCGCGCGAGCTACTTCCATGTGGACAACCGTGCCGAGCGTGGCCGCAACAGCTACGACCTGCACGTGGCCCGCGTGAGCGATTCGCGTTTTGAGCGCTTGGTGCTGCTGGATGTGCCACGTGCCGACGCGCCGACGCGCCTGCAGTGGAAGGTCAACAAGGTGAGTGTGCCTGTCGAGGAGCTGTCGCAGGCGGGGGAGACCTTGCGCATGCATTTCGACGCGAGCAGGATTCATCTGGTTTGCCGGTAGCGCGGTGTGCGGTACGGTCGGGGGATTGGTTCCTTGGCCGTCCAGGTCCTTAACGGGCTGCCATTCGCCGAATCGGGGATGACAAAACCTTATTAATCTGATAGTTATTTATCAGTCAGCGAGGTGCTCGCATCCCGATGCTGTCATACGCGTGTCGGCGGTGTTCGTCTGGACGACGACCGTTGATATAGTTACCTTCGACGAGAAAAGGAGGGCGCGCCGATGCCGCAGAAGACATATTCGCGTCGCGTTGCCGCGCGCGCCCTCTATATGGCTCGGAGCCGCATATGAGCAGGTATGTTCACGGCTCCGGGAGAGACGACGCACAACTAAATCATCAACCGCAAAGCGGGTTCCCCAAAATTCCGGGTTTAAGCACGGCTGGGTTTTCGCCACCCACCGTGCAGCAATACCGTAGCTATTCATTTTTGGTTCGAGAGGGGAACCGTCATGGCTGAAGAATTCGATTTCCATCCGATGTGGGAGAGCCTCGGCATGAATCTTGCCGACCACGACATGCTGCTGGGTGCCGTGGGCCAGATGTACGGGGATATGTTCCTGACGCAGAACAATCGCCCCAAGTCCACTTCCTACCTGGATTTTGTTGCCACCAACATTCATAGCGGCCGTATTAAGGAGATGCTCGACAGGAAGGAAGCCGGCGAGGCCACCAAGATCGTCGGCTCGTTCTGCGTCTATGTGCCCGAGGAAATCGTGCTTGCGTGCGATGGTATTCCCGTGGGCCTGTGCTCTGGTGCCGACTGGGCAACGGACAAGGTCGAGGAGCATCTGCCGCGCAACACCTGTCCGCTCATCAAGAGCTTTGCTGGCTTTAAGCTGGGCGAGGTCTGCCCCTACATCGAGTCGAGCGACCTGGTAGTCGGCGAGAACACTTGCGACGGCAAGAAGAAGGCCTATGAGTTCTTTGCCACGCAAAAGAACATGTACGTCATGGATATCCCCAACGTGCACGACGAGTCGACGCTCGTGACCTGGAAGGCCGAGGTCAAAAAGCTCGCCGCAAAGATCGAGGATGAGTGTGGCGTCAAGATTACGCCCGAGCGTCTGAAGACCGCCATTCACGCCGTCAATGAGAAGCGCCGTGCCCTGCAGCGTTTGGCTGCGACCCGCGCTGCCGACCCGGCGCCCATCAGCGGCCTCGATAGCCTGCTGACCGTGCAGGCTGCCTTTATGGACGACACGCCGCGCCTGACCGGCGCCATCAACGACATGGCTGCCGAGTGCGAGGAGCGCGCCGCCAATGGTGAGGGCGTGGCGCCCAAGGGCACCAAGCGCATCTTGTACACCGGCACGCCCATGGCCGTGCCCAACTGGAAGCTGTTCAACCTGATCGAGAAGGCTGGCGGCATCGTGGTGGGCGAGGAGTCCTGCACGGGTTCGCGCTACTACAAGGACCTGGTCGACGAGTCCGGCGAGACGGTCGACGAGATGCTCGACGCCATCGCCGAGCGCTACTTTAAGATCAACTGTGCCGTCTTTACCCCCAACGACCAGCGTATGAAGGACATCGTCCAGATGGCGCGCGACCTGCATGCCGACGGCATCGTCGACGTGGCCCTGCAGTTCTGCACGCTCTATGAGATGGAGTCCTTCGCCGTGGAGAAGGCCGCCGAAGAGGCCGGTATTCCCTTTATGCACATAACGACCGACTACGCCGGCGAGGACGCAGGTCAGCTGCAGACCCGCATTGAGGCCTTCTTGGAGACGATCTAGGCCGCGCGGCTTCCCCAGGCACCCAATCTTGCCGTTCAAACCGTCGCTTGCGTACCAAAGTACGCGGCGCTCCTCTTTCACGGCAACATCGGGTACCTGGGAAAGCCGTCTTCGTAGTCGAATTTCTTGTCTTTTTTCTTTTAGGGAGCTACATGTCCGATGTAATTGAACAGCCGTTGCCGCGCACGTTTGAGGAGTTCAACGAGCAGCGCAAGGCGGCGTTTATTCGCGTTAAGGACTACAAGCAGGCCGGCAATCGCCTGGTCGGTTTTTTGTGCAGCTATACGCCGCTCGAGATTATCGATGCCGCGGGGGCTGCAAGCGTCGCCCTGTGCGGTACGTCCGACGAGGTAATTCCCGAGGCCGAGAAGGTGCTGCCGGCAAATCTGTGCCCGCTCATCAAGTCGACCTACGGCTTTGCCTACTCGCAAAAGTGCCCGTTTACGTACTTTAGCGACATGATCATCGGCGAGACCACCTGCGACGGCAAGAAGAAGATGTACGAGCTGCTCAACGAGCTCAAGCGCACGTACATTCTGCATCTGCCGCAGAGCCGTGACCGTGCCTACGAGCGCGAGGGCTGGTACGAGGAGTGTCGCCTGCTCAAGGAGGAACTCGAGAACTTCTACGGCATTACGATTACCGATGACGACCTGCGCGCTGCCGTGCGTCGTCGCAACCGCCTGCGTGCCGCCCAGCTCGAGATGTTTGCGCTGCAGGCCAACCAGCCGGCGGCCATGAGCGGCGTCGACCTGATGAGCACCATGTTCGCCGGTACGTTTAGCTTTGATATCGAGGCCTATACGCAGCAGCTGGAGCAGAAGGTCGCTGCCCTGCGCGAGGCTTACGACGCGGGCGAGCGCCCCGTTGTGGCGGATACCAAGCGCATCCTTATTACCGGCTGCCCGGTGGGCGGCGTGATCAACAAGATCGGTCGCACCATCGAGTCCAACGGCGGCGTGGTCGTGTGCATGGACGACTGCTCGGGCGAGCGTACGGCCGCCATGATGATTGACCCCGACGCGCCCGATATCCTGCGCGCCATTGCCGATCGCTACCTGGACATCAACTGCTCGGTCATGACGCCCAACGACGGCCGCATGGACAACACGCTGGCCATGTGCGAGAAGTACCACGTCGACGGCGTCGTTGAGAGCGTGCTGCAGGCGTGCCACACCTTCAATGTGGAAAGCGCCCGCATGCAGGAGGCCGTCGAGGGCGCGGGCATTCCGTACATGAAGATCGAGACCGACTACAGCAACGGCGACATAGGTCAGATCGAGACGCGCATCGCCGCTTTTATCGAGACACTGTAGGACGAATGCGGCATAGAGACAGTCCCTTTGCCGCATGTGAAGGAGGATGCCGTGGTTGGCATTGGTATCGACATCGGCTCGACGGCGGCGAAGGCCGCGGTGGTGGATGCCGGGGGCGCCATCGCGTGGACTTGCGTTATGCCGACGGGGTATTCTTCGGTCGATGCGGCCGAGCGCCTGCGCGAAGAGCTTGCTTCGGCCGGCTACGACGTGGCGGCCGACGACGTGCGTGTGGTCGCGACCGGTTACGGCCGTGTCGCCGTACCCTATGCGCACAAGGTCGTGACCGAGATCACCTGCCATGGCACCGGCGCTGTGGCGCTCTTTGGCGACCACGGCACTGTGATCGACGTGGGCGGCCAGGACACCAAGGTCATCCAACTTAAAAGCGGCCGCGTGGCCAAGTTTGCCATGAACGACAAGTGCGCTGCCGGTACGGGGCGCTTTTTGGAGATCATGGCCGATCGTCTGGGCATTTCTCAGCAGCAGATGGCCGACCTCGCCCGCTCCGGTGAGCCAACCAAGATCAGCAGCATGTGTACGGTGTTTGCCGAAAGCGAGGTCATTAGCCTGATCGGTCGCGGTGAGCCGCGCGAGAACATCGCGCGCGGTGTGATCGAAAGCGTCGTGTCGCGCGTGGCGACTATGGCCGGACAGGCAGCGGGCGCCCCGTACTACCTGACCGGCGGCCTGTGCGAGAACGCCTATGTGGTGGAGCGACTGGGCGCGCTGCTGGGGTCTCCGGTTGAGACGTCGCCCCAAGCTCGCTTTGCCGGTGCCATCGGCGCGGCCATTCGTGCCCAGGCGCTCGGCTGATGAGCCGGCCGTAGATGCGCGTTCATGCGTATACTGAGAAGCATTGTTTGTGTTTGAGAGGAGGTATCGATGCTCGACGATCAGATTAGGCTCACGTCTATGACCGCCGCGAGCGGTTGAGCCGCTAAGTTGGCTCCTGGAGCCCTCGCCCAGGTCCTGGGTGACTTACCAAATGTGCCCAACGACAACTTGCTCGTGGGGTTCGATACCTCCGACGATGCGAGCGTCTTCCGCGTTGGCGAAAACCTGGGACTCGTTCAGTCCATCGACTTCTTCCCACCGATGGCCGACGACCCGTTCCTGTTTGGCCAGATCGCGGCGGCAAACTCGCTGTCGGACATCTACGCCATGGGCGGGCGTCCGAGCCACGCCATGAACCTGCTGTGCATTCCCAGCTGCCTGGGCGTTGAGGTTGCGGGGCAGATTTTGGCGGGCGGCGCCGACAAGTGCGTTGAGGCCGGCTGCACCATCGCGGGCGGCCACACCATCAATGACGATGAGCCCAAGTACGGCCTGTCCGTGAGCGGTTTTGTCCCGCTCGATCGCATGCTCGCCAATAGCGGCGCGCGCGTGGGCGATGCTCTGTTGCTGACCAAGGCGGTCGGCTCTGGCATCATCACTACGGCCATTAAGGGCGAGCTCACCGAGCAGGATGAGGCCGCAGCGATGTTTGACTCGATGCGCACCCTCAACGAAGCACCGATTCGCCTTGCCGAGGGGCTCGAGCTTCACGGCTGTACCGACGTTACGGGCTTTGGCCTGATTGGACATGCGTGCGAGATGGCTGAGGGATCGGGCGTGCAGATTGAGCTTGCGTCTGGGGCGGTGCCGCTCTTTGACCAGGTGCTCGACATGGCGCGACTGGGCATTATCCCCGCCGGTGCCTACCGCAACCAGGATTTCTTTGGCCCACGTGTGGCTGCCGACGATGACCTAGAGCCGGGCATGCTGGATGCGCTGTACGATCCGCAGACGTCTGGTGGCCTGCTCATCGCGGCGCCTGCCGCCGATGTGGATGAGCTTGCGCGCCGCCTGCATGCCGAGGGTCGCATCGCCGCCGTTGTCGGTCGCGTATGCGAGGCGGAGCCGGACGGTCCCGCTGTTCGCGTTGTCCGCTAGCAGCGCGTTTATTGAACTATGTACCGTTTTAGAACGATTTACTCGAAAGGAAAACCATGTCTACCAAGATTGAAGTCAATGCCATGGGCGACGCCTGCCCGCTGCCCGTCGTTAAGACCCTTAAGGCTCTCAAGCAACTCGATGGCGAGGGCGCCGTCGTGACCTCGGTCGATAACGAGACCGCCGTCAAGAACATTTCCAAGATGGCGCAGGAGAAGGGCTGCGCGGCCTCGGCTGAGAAGGTCTCTGACGTCGAGTGGCATGTGACCGTGGCGACCGCCGGCGCCGTTGCCGTGGACGTGCCCGAGCAGGACGGTGCCGCCTTCTGCGACGCCGGCGACGGCAAAGGCAAGCTCGTCATCTCGGTCTACACCGACTGCATGGGCCGCGGTGACGACGAGCTGGGCCACAAGCTCATGAAGGCGTTCATCTTTGCCGTGACGCAGCAGGAGGAGCTGCCCGCGACCATGCTGTTCTACAACGGCGGCGCCAAGCTTACCGTCGAGGGCTCGCCGGTGCTCGACGACCTCAAGGCCCTGGCCGAGCAGGGCGTGGAGATCCTTACCTGCGGCACCTGCCTCGATCACTTTGGCATTAAGGACCAGCTCGCGGTGGGCGAGGTCACCAACATGTACGTGATCGTGGAGAAGATGGAGCAGGCCGTGCGTGTCGTGCGCCCGTAGCTCATTGGATGGGATTGCCATGAGGGAGAAACGCCCGGCACTGGTCATCACGTTTCCCACCACGGCGGCCGCCATGGGCTGCGAGTCCCTGTGCACAGAACGTGGCCTTCCCGGACGCACGATTCCCGTGCCCGGGGAGGTCGCGGCCGGCTGCGGCCTGGCTTGGAAGGCCTTGCCCTCAGATGAGGATTTGCTGCGCGGCGAGCTTGCCGCGGCTGGCGTTCCCACCGAGGGCTTTACCGTGATCGACATGTGGGAGGTCGTGCGATGATCTACCTGGATAACGCGGCGACGACCATGCATAAGCCGCAGGCGGTCATCGATGCCGTGACGCAGGCGATGTGCTCGCTCGGTAATGCCGGGCGCGGTGCCACGTCGGGTGCGCTCGATGCCGCGCGTACCATCCACGGCTGCCGCGCCAAGCTCGCGCGCCTGCTGGGTTGTCCGAGGGCCGACCATGTCTGCTTTACGCCCAATTCCACTGCGGCGCTCAACACGGCCATCAACGGTGTGGTTCGCCCCGGCGATCGTGTGGCCACGACCGTGCTCGAACACAACTCCGTGCTGCGTCCGCTCAACCGTCTTGCGGCTAAGCGGGGCGTGACCGTTGAGCATGCCGGCTGCGATGCGAACGGCGTGCTCGATTATGACGAGCTTGAACGCCTGGTCACACCGGGTACGCGCGCCGTCGTGGTGACGCATGCCTCCAACGTGACCGGCAACGCCGTTGACGTTGCGCGTGTGGCGGCTATGGCTCATGCGGTGGGCGCGCTCGTGATCGTCGATGCCTCACAATCAGCCGGCACGGCGAAGATTGACATGCAGGCCATGGGGCTCGACATCGTGTGCTTTACCGGCCACAAGGGGCTTATGGGTCCCCAGGGTACCGGCGGCCTGGCTGTGGCAGAGGGCGTCGACGTGGCCCCCTGGGCCATGGGCGGCACCGGTGTGCACAGCTTCGATGAGCTGCAGCCGCTTGAGTGGCCCACGCGCTTGGAGGCGGGCACACTTAACGGGCACGGTGTCGCGGGTCTTTCCGCAGGACTCGATTTTATCGAGACCCAGGGCGGGACCGAGGCGATTGCGGCTCACGAACGCGCGCTGGCCGATCGCTTCCTCGCTGGCGTACGCGAGATTCCGGGCATTACGCTCTACGGCTCCTTTGACCAGTCGACGCGCTCGGCAATCGTGTCGCTCAACGTGGAGGATGTCGATTCCGCCGAAATCTCGGACGCGCTCATGCAGGGGTGGGGAATTGCGACCCGTCCTGGCGCCCACTGCGCTCCGCTCATGCACCGCGCGCTGGGAACGGAGCGCCAAGGTGTCGTCCGCTTCTCGTTTGGGTATTTCAACACGGACGAAGAGGTCGACTTGGCGGTCGAAGCGCTGCGCGATTTGAGCCGTAATTAAAGCAACCTTTTGCGCCCCCTGATAAACCGTTTACGCACCTGACCCGCAATGTCGCCGATATAAGGTAATGTCGAATAATTACCCTCCATGGGCCCCTGTATCGTTGCGAATTGCGGGAAGGTTCCTATGAACAGGATCACTGCTGCTCTCTATAGGTTTTTAGTCGTCTATCTTTCGGTCGCGATGGTCGTGACCTCGATACCGCTTGCGCCCCGCGCGGCTTATGCCGATGATGCCGGGGCGACTGCTGTCGAGAGCGAAGCCCAAGAGACCGACTCGGGTTCCGACGCTGATGCCGATGCGGTCGATGACACATCATCGGCCGATGAGGGCAGTTCATCCACAACTTCCGACCAAACGAATAACGCTCAGGACAAATCGTCCAGCTCTGATACCAACATCCCTGCGTCGAGTCTGACCCAAGACCTTTCGAGCGCCGCGACTGATTCCGATGCAGCAAAGACCTCGCCTGCAACGGCGGAGTCTCCATCCGATAGCAGCCAAACCGATGCCCTCGGGCATAAGGAGCCTACGGTCTACGAGTATGCCAAGCTTATGCCGAACGGCAATGTGTACCCGTGCGATGCAAGCGGAAACGTAACGGTAGAGATCGATGAAAGTGACCCGAATAAGAACTCTGTCGGCGGCATATGGGTAATCAATCTGATCGTTGATTACGGAGCGGATGGGATTCCCGGGTATATTTGTGACCGCTCCTCCAATCTGCGCTCGGTGCATTTTGAGAACAGCTCTATTTCTTCAATTGGAATACACGCCTTTTATGGGTGCTCGAATCTCGCCGATGTCAGCTTTTCCGGTATGACCATTGGGGATATCGGGAAAGGGGCGTTTTCTGGGTGCGGATCGCTTACGAGCCTGAACATTAACGATGTCGCTACCATCGGCTCGATGGGCGAGGCTGCGTTTGCCTGGAGCGGACTGCGGTCTACGGGGCTCGACAAGGTCGTTGGCCTCAGTTCGATTCCTGAGAGCGCTTATAATGGCTGCAGCGCTCTGACCGATACCGGTCTGGGCGGTAACACATCCATCACATCAATCGGAGTCGATGCGTTCAAAAACTGCTCGCGCCTTGCGACGTCGGGACTCGAGAGCAATACGACGATCAAGACGCTCGGCGAAGGCTGCTTCTCCGGAGCCAATATGAGCGGCGGGCTGTCGCTGCCCCTTTATTCCAAGATCGAAGAGCTACCGAGCCGTGCGTTCTATGGCTCTAAGCTCGAAACCGTGTACCTTGGGTGCGACCATGCGGTGCTCATTAATTCCACCACGTTTCCCAAGCAATACATGACTGTCATGGTCCCTGCCAAGATGGCTTCGCAATACGAAAGCGGCCACCCTAAAGAGGTTTGGGAGAGCTGCAATGGTAGCCTTCCCGTCCCCGTGGGCAAGGTGCTCCAAAAGATTAAGATCTCGCGTGATCCCAACAAGATGACCTATCAGCAGGGTGACATCATTTCGCTCGAGGGCATGAGCGTCACGTTTCAATATCCTCATTCGACGATGGACAGCGACTACGAAGCCCTCATAACGGAAGAGCTCGGCGAATACCTTACGGCGACCCCCTGCGACGGCGACGTCTTCGATGACTCGATGGACGGAGAGCCCATACAGCTGGTGTATGACGACGGCTACACACACCTTGTCACGTACAGCAAGGGCGACCTGCAGCAGGCGGCCTGCGAGTACGCCAAGTTCATGCCGAACTACTATCTGTACCCGTGCGACGCAAACGGAAATCTTACGGTAGAGATTGATGAAAACAACCCACGCGAGAACTCCGTCGACGGTCGAATGGTAACGAATTTGATTGTCGATTCCGGGGTGGATGAAGTCGACGCACAGCTCTGTGCCGACTCTACCAATTTGTGCTCAGTGCGCTTTGAGAATAGCTCCATTTCTAAAATTGGAATGCACGCCTTCTATAACTGCCCGAATCTCACCGATATCAGCCTTTCCGGTATGACCATCGGTCAAATCGGAAAAGAGGCGTTCTTTGGCTGCAAGTCGCTTACGAGCCTGAACATCAACGAGACCGCTACCATCGGATCTATGGGCTATGCCGCGTTTGCCGAGAGCGGGTTAGAGTCCACGGGGCTCGACAAGGTTGTTGGCCTCACGTCGATTCCCGACAGAGCCTACGACGGCTGCAAATCTCTGACCGATACCGGCCTGGACAAGAACACCTCCATTACATCGATTGGCGTTTGCGCGTTCAGACACTGCTCGAGCCTTGCCACCACAGGACTTGAGAGCAACACAACGGTCGAAACGCTTGGCCATACCTGCTTCTACGGCACCGACTTGAGTGGCGGACTGACGCTTCCCTATAACTCCAAGATCGAGGAGTTGCCGGACAAGGCGTTTTACGACACCAATCTCGAAACCGTATTCCTTGGGTGCAACCATGCGGTGCTCATCAATACCGACACGTTCCCCAAGTACAACATGACGGTTATGGTCCCCGCAAAGATGATTCCGAAGTACAGCAAGGGAGAGCCCAAAGCTGTTTGGGAGAGATGCAACGGCTGTCTACCCGTCCCGGTGGGCAAGCTGCTCAAGAGCGTTGAGATCTCGTGCGATCCCAACAACATGACCTATGAACCGGGGGACACCATTTCGCTCGAAGGCATGAGCGTCGAGCTCGATTACCCGCATTCGGTATCGATTTGGAACTATGAGGCGCTCATAAAGGAAGAGCTCGGCGAGTACCTTACGGCGACCCCCTGCGACGGTGACGTCTTTGACGAGTCGATGGACGGACAGCCCATCAAGCTCGTGTATGACGACGGCTATTCGCATTTCGAAACCCAAACCAAGGGCACCTTACAGCTCAAGAAGCCTGAGCCGACATCGTTCCAAATCTCCTATGCCCAAACGATCGATAAAGGCGAACGCAAGCTGATGGACGGCGTTGAGCTGCCCGATGTTTCCGACTCGATGACGATCGATGCGGGCGCCGAGGTCACGCTCGATGCCGGTGCCTCGGGGATGCTCAACGACAACATAACGTTTAAGGGTTGGTATGACACCGAGTCCGGCGAGTACATCTCCAAAGAGACGGTCTACACGTTTACGCCGGATAAGGACCTGTCCCTCGAGGCGCGCTTTAAGCTCAAGGACTATGCGGTGCATGTCAACGATGCGCAGGCGACCGATTCATCGCAGGATTTTGCGCACCTGAGCGTTATCGCTCAAAACTGCTATCGCAATGCCGGTGAGACGGTTGAGGTTTCTGCCGTCACGGACAACGCGCTGTTCCTGGGCTGGTTCCTGGGCGAGGGCGATGATGCGTACGCCGTGAGCGATCAGCTCGACTTTACCTATACGGTGGACGAGGCGGACGCGATGGTGTCCGAGGACAAGACTGACGCGAGGATCGAAATTACGCCGCGCTACTGCGCCCCGCAGGCGAGCGTTGTCCTGAGCGTGGACGGAGTCGATGAAAACGGCCAGCCGCTCGGACAGTTCCTTTCCACGGGCCTGTATGGCATTGGGTCGCGCGTCACGGTCGTGGCGGTGCCAATGCCCGGCTATGTGTTTGACTATGCGACCGACGCCCTCGGCAACGTCGTCTTTACCGGCGACGACGGTCCGTCCTACACGTTTGTGCTCGAGGGGGATGTGCAGTACACCGCGCATTTCCGCGAGGCGACCGACCCGGCTGAGTCGCTTGCCGCGCTTAAGGCCGCGCTCATCGCTGCGATCACGGCTGCGGCAGTTCTCGCCACCATGTATGGCCTGGGCGAGATAGTCGACCCCATCGCGGCCGATGCGGTGATCGAGATCGGTATGGCCGACAACATTGAGGATGTTGCCGCCGTCGGCACGAAGGTACTCAAGGAGATCAAGGACATCATCGACGACCACAAGAAGCCCCATGATCCCGATAAACCCCACGGCGACCATAAGATCGAGATTATTGCCACCGCGCAGCCCGAGGTGGGCGGCGTCGTTACCGGCGGCGGTTTCCACTATGAGGGAACGGTCGCCACGCTCGAGGCTGTCGCCAATCCCGGCTATCGCTTTGTGTGCTGGAAACAGGATGGCGTCGAGGTCTCGACATCTCCCGTCAAGACGATGACGATCACGAAAGCGACGCCCGAGGTCGTAAAGATGACGGCTGTTTTCGAGAAAAAAGTCGAGGTCACGGCAGTTGCCGAAGCCGATGGCATTCAGGCCGATTTTTCGACGGGTTGTACCGCGAGCCCCGTGACGCAGAGTATCACGCGCGGCGACGAGGCGATGGTCACGGCGAGCGAGGGTCCCGACTATGCCTTTGTGGGATGGTTCGAGGACGGTATCGAGGTCTCGCGCAAGCGCACCTACAATTTTGAGGCCGAGGTCGACCGTCACCTGGTCGCGCGCTTCCGCAAGGCGGATAAGACCATTTTGGTGAATACCGATCCGTATGACAGTGCCGAGGTGCTGTGCGACGGTGTGCCGGTCGTGGACGGCGAGGTCCGCGCGAAGGATGGAGACATCCTCACGTTTACGGTGCGCCCCAAGGTGCGTCCCGACAACCCGGAGAAGACGTATCGGTTTGTGGAATGGCGCGAAACCGATGCCCAGGGCGTCACGATTGCCAACAAGCAGGAAGTTTGCGAATACCGCGTTAACGGTAACGCGCGGATTGAGGCCGTGATGGACGGCCGGGATACGCATACCGTGCGCGCGGAGGCCGACCCGCTCGAGGGCGGCACCGTTACGCTCAAACGCGGAGAGACCGCCGGCATGGTCCTCGAGGTTCCCGAGGGCGAGCGCGTGACCGCCGAGGCCACGCCATCCGAGGGCTATATCTTTGACGGTTGGTATCTGAGCAACGGCGGCTCGGATGCTACGTCGACGCTGGTTTCGAGCGAGCGCTCCTATACCTTTGAGCCCATTACCGACTGTGTGATCCAAGCGAAGTTTACGCGTGCCTGCAAGGTGGACGTGGTCGTTGAGCCGGCCGCGGCCATGGCGGGCAAATACTTGGTGCATGGCGAGGGCTACTGCATGAAGGGCGAGCCTGCCACGCTGAGCATTGAGCTCACGGCCGAGGCGAGCAAACAATTTACCTTTAAGGGCTGGTACGACGCCAAGACGGACCTGCTTTTGGGTACCGATCCCAGCTACCTTGAGTTCTATCCCGAGGACGTGGAATGCACCGTGCGTGCGGTGTTCGAGGAAAATACCTACACCGTGACGGCGAAGGCCAAGAAGACCTTTGTGGAGCGCGGTACGGTGGAGATCGAGGGGCACCCCGGGGCGTCTTCGGTTACCTGCGGATACGGCGATACGGTGATGCTCAAGGCGAAGGCCAACGACGGCTACCGCTTTGACCATTGGAAGGATGACTCCGGTAAGGAGTACGACACCGCCGAGCTGGTCGATAAGGTTACCAAGAGCGATACCTATACCGCGAGCTTCACCGACTCAAAGCCCGAGGTCATGGTCACGGCCGATTCGTGGCTTGGCGGTACCGTGACGTGCAACGGGACTGTGGTGAAGCCCACGACCGACAAATTCAAGCTGGGGGAGACCCTTCATCTGACGGCCAAGGCCCATCCAGGCTTTTTGTTCCGGGGCTGGTATGTCAACGGGCGCTTGAAGAGCCTTAAGCACGAGACCTCGCTGGTTGCCAAAGCTCGCGGTAAAACCGGACGCTGTGTTATTGCCGCGGCCTTTGTGCCCATCGATACCGTCTGCGTGCCCCTCGCCGATCCTGCGGAGGGCGGCACCGTCAAGGCGAGCCGAATCCTTGCCGACCGCGGCGCGGAGGTTGCCCTTAAGGCGACGCCCAATCCCGGTTACGTCTTTACTGGTTGGTATACGGCCGACGGCAAGCTTGAGTCTACCGATGCGGAGTTTACCTGCCACCAGGAGCGCAGCCATGTGCATGTCGCCCGCTTTATGGCAAAAAGTTATGCGGTCGACGCCACGACGGTAGTCGATTCCGGCACTGGTTCGCTGGTCGAATCGAGTGCCGCCGGCTGGGTCGAGGGCACGGGTACCGTCGAGGCGGGGCATGCCGCCACGCTGACTGCGCACGCGCTTTCGGGCTATGCGTTTGAGTATTGGGCCGACGCTTCGGGTGCCGTGATAAGCCGTGACAGCACCTATCACGTGGTGCCGACGTCCGACACGACGCTCCGGGCCGTGTTTTCGGCAAAACAATATACGGTGGACGTCTCGTGTGAAGAGAGCATGGGTACGGTCGAGGGCGCCGGGACATATGCCGCCGGGCAGGTCGCAACCGTGCGTGCGGTCGCTGCCGAGGATACGGCTTTTGTGGGCTGGTTCTGCAACGGCACATGCGTGAGCTCCAAGAAAACCTATCGATTTACCGTGCGTGAGGACACGTCGCTCTACGCCGTCTTTGCGTCGGGCTCGTATGTCGTGCATACCGTTGCTTCGCCTGCCGAGGGCGGAGCCGTGAGCGGCTTTGGCGGTTATGAGGCCGGCGAGCGCGCAACGCTTCGCGCGATCGCCAACACCGGGTATTCGTTTGCAGGTTGGACGGACGACAAGGGCGAGACGGTCAGCGAGAACGCCGACTATACTGTTAAGGTCACGGGCGACGCCACCTATACGGCGACCTTTGCGCCTAAGTCCTATCAGGTCGTTTTGAGCGCGAGTGACGATAGCGTTGGTACCCTGAGCGGCGAGGGCTTCTATCAATTCGGCGATACGGTCGAACTCAACGCTACGCCTATGGGAACTAAACGTTTTGTCGGTTGGTATGTCCTGGATGCCGAGGGCAACAAGTCACTGCTGAGCTGCGACGCCCATTGTTGGGTTAAGCTCGACGAGGATATGGTCGAGGGGCTCGAGGGCGATACGCTGGAGCTCCAGGCCGTGTTTGCCGATCCGTACGAGGTGACCGTTACGGGCGAGGTCGTGGTGAAGGATAAGGCCTCGAGCAGGGGCTGCCGTGTTACGGGCAGCGGTAGTTTTGTCGTAGGCGATCAGGTGGAGCTGACCGCTGTTGCCGGTATGGGCTATCGCTTTGTGGGCTGGAGCACCGACAAGGAGGGCACCTCGATTGTCGAGACTGCGACGACCCTCGATGTGACCGCCACGCAGGACATGACGTACTACGCGCAGTTCGAATCCGATGGACAGGTGACCATCACCGTCACGGGCTCGTCCGTCTTCCGCGGTACGGCGCTTCTAGTCGATGGCATTCCCGCCGGCAGCAGGTCCTACGACAGGGGCGACATGTTTATGGCGATCGCGATCCCGTGGAAGAAGTACCACTTCTCGCATTGGGTCGACGATGCGGGCGTCACGGTGAGCTATAGCGCGTTCTATATCGGTACCGCAAAGGAGAATAGGCAGCTTACGGCCGTGTTCTATGAGACGGGCTGCGATGTTCAGGTCGCTACGTATCCCAAGGATGCGGGCTTTAGCATGGTTGCGCTCGGCACCGGCGGCTCCTACCACTCCGCGGCGATTATGTTTACCGTGCCGCATAAGGGCTGGAAGTTTAAATACTGGGTCGACGAGAACGGCATGCCTGTGGGGGCCACGCCGGTGATCAATCGCGTGGTGTTTGGCAACCGTACCTTTACGGCCGTTTATGAGCGGGCGTCGATGACGGTCACGGCGGTGGATTCGCGTCTGGGCGGACATGTTGAGGGTTCGTCTGAGGATGAATCTCTGGGCTATGCCGTGACCAACGAAGTCGAGAACGGTGAGTCCACGACCCTGACTGCCGTTCCCGACGCAGGCTACGTGTTCGATGGATGGTATGCGCGCAATGACGACGGTTCGTTGGGCGATGAACCGCTGAGCACGGATGCCGTTTGGACGTTTGTCCCCGAGGACAACATGACTGTCGAGGCGCGCTTTGCGGAGGCGCCTAAGTACAAAGTGACGGCCCGAGCGGTCAACGGATCGGTCGATCCGGAGTCTGCTTCGGTCGCTACGGATGGCAAGGTGACGCTTTCGGCGACGCCCGATGAGGGGTGCTATCTGACGCGCGTGACTGTTGCCGATGAGGCTGGTGAGGACGGCTCGGCCGGCAATGCCTATGACCTTGATATTTCTGACTATAAGGGCGGAGCGTACAGCGTCACGCTGAGCGGCGTGAGTGCCCCGCAGCAGGTCACGTTTGAATTCGTAAAGGCTGCGGCTCCGCAGGTGCTTGCCCAGCCGCAGGATGCGAGTGCTTACGAGGGCGATCCGGTTGAGCTTTCGGTCGCTGCCGAGGCGGGCGTCAACGTTCGTGCCCACGCAGCTGTGTCTTGGGGTTCTGCCTCCGACGTTAAGCTGGGCTACCAGTGGTATCGTGTGCCCGCCGATGGCGGCAAGGCGGTGGCGCTGAAGGGCGAGACGGGGGAGTCCCTCTCGATTGCCCGGCTCGACAGCGACGGCGAGGGCGAGTACTTCTGCCGGATTACGCAGAGCTATCTGGGCACGGTGACAAAGACGGACACCGAGCATGCGAAGGTATCCATCGTGCCGCGAGAGGCACTTGTGTTTAACGGGCGCGTGCTACCGGTGGCGACCGCTCACGATGGGTACCGTGCAGAGATTGCCGGCGCTACGGGCGGCAAGGCACCGTATACGTATAACTTGGATGAGGTTGAGGTTCCGGATGGTCTGAGCCTTGCGCAGGCAGATGACGGTTCGGGTGCCTTGGTGCTCTCGGGCGTGCCTGCGGCCACGGGTGTTTGTCGCTTTAAGATTTCTTGCACCGATGACCTGGGCAAAAAGCGCGTCGCGCATTTCGCGCTGGTCGTGAAGGCGAAGGAAGCCCCGCTTGCATTTGAGGGCCAGACTTTTACCTATAACGGGGAGGCGCAAGCTCCGGTGCTTGCGGGCGTGCCCGAGGGTTGCGAGGACGATGTCAAACTGATCTATGTTGGCGCGGGCGACACCCAGTACACGTCCGACCAGGCGCCAGTGGATGCCGGCACGTATCGTGCAGTGGTGACGCTCGACGCCAACGGGTACGTGGGCAACGCGAGCTGCGACTTCACAATCGAGAAGGCCCCGGTCGATATTTCTATCGAGACGTCTGATGTGACATACGATGGCGCACGACACGGCGCGGCGGTTACGGTTGCCGGCCTTGATGCGTCCGCCTATTCCGTCACGTATCGCGGCGTTGACGGAACCTCCTATGGCCCCACGGCGCTGGAGCCGTGCGACAGTGGCAACTACCGCATTACGGTTAAGGTGACCGAACCCAACTATCAGGGCAAAAAGTCCGCCGAGTTCTCGATTGCAAAGGCAAGTCAGGTCATTACGGGAACGACGAGCTATTCGGGCGTGTACGGTGGCAACCCCATTGTGTTCGACAACGTCGCCCAGACTCCCGTGACGTTTGAGCTGGTCGATTCTGATGACGATGCGAATCCGGTCTCGATTAAGGGACGCTGCGCGACGGTGAAGGCCGCCGGCGCGGCGCATGTTGTCGCCCATGCCAAGGCGTCTCGAAACTATCTTGCCGCCGAGGACGTCGAGCTGACGGTTACCGTTGCACCGGCTCAGTTGCTGGTGAAGGTCGACGATGCCGAGCGCTTTGAGGGTCAGGAGAATCCCGAGTTTACCTCGAGCTTGGTGAGCCGTTGCGATACCTCGGACGTAAAGGTTACGTACTTCTGCTCGGCGAATAAGAAATCGCCGGCAGGTGAGTATCAGATCGACGCTGCGGTCGCCGATCCGAACTTTGATGTCGCGGTCGACCCCGGTACGCTGACGGTCAAGAAAAAGCCCGAGCACTACAAGGTGACGGCAAAGGCAGCCAACGGTTCGGTCGACAATGCCTCGGTCTCGGTCGTTGAGGGCGGGGACGTGACCCTCTCGGCGACGCCCGACGAGGGCTGCTACCTCGAGCGCGTGACGGTTGTGGAGACCGGCTCGGACAAGGCCGTCGACCTCGATATCTCCGATTACAAGGGCGGTGCGTACGAGGTCACGCTGAACGGCGTCACCGTGTCGCAGGAGGTCACGTTCGAGTTTGCGAAGGCGGACACGCCGCGTGTGGTCGCGCAGCCGCAGGACGCGAGCGCCCACGAGGGCGATGCTGTTGTGCTTTCGGTCGCAGCCGAGGCGGGTGTGAACGTCGCCGACCACGCCGCCTCGTCCACGGGCTCTGCTGCCGAGGTTGAGCTGTCCTACCAGTGGTTCCGCGTGGTGGACGGCAAAGCCGAGGTGCTCGAGGGCGAGACGGGGGAGGCGCTCTCGCTTGCGGACCTCGATGACGAGCAGGCAGGAGAGTACTTCTGTCGCATCACTCAGCGCTACCTTGGCATCGAGGCACAGACGGACAGTAATTGTGCTTCCGTCTCCGTCGTTACCTGGGACACCCTTGTGTTCAACGGCGATCTGCTGCCGTCAGCGAGTGCGCACAGCACGTACCTCGCCACAATCGCTGGTGCGGCGGGCGGCAAGGCGCCGTATGGGTACACATGGGACGAGGGAAAGCTCCCCGAAGGTCTTAAGCTTTCCCGTACATCGGGCGGTCTGACGCTCTCGGGCGTTCCGTCCAAGACGGGCGTTTCCGCTTTCGATATCACGTGCACGGACGCCCGTGGCGAGGCCGTGACTGCCCACTTTGCGTTCGTTGTCCAGGCGAAGCGCGTAAAGCTTACGTTTGCGGATAGCGACTTTACCTTTAATGGCGCGTCACAGGCGCCCGAAGTTTCCGGTGCTCCTAAGGTCTGCAAGAGTGATCTCAAGATTAAATACTACGGGACCGGAAGCACGCATTATTCCTCGACCGAGGCTCCGACTGATGCCGGCACGTACCGCGCTGTTGCAACGCTACGAGCCCATGGCTATGCCGGTGCCGCTGCCTGCGAGTTCGAGATTTCACCGGCAAAGCTCAAGGTGAAGGTCGATGACGCCGAACGCTACGAGGGAGAGGCCAATCCTACCTTTACTTCGAGCCTGGAGAGCTCGGTCGATACCTCGGGCGTGAAGGTCGAGTACTCCTGCGATGCCGATGAGAGCTCTCCGGCGGGCGAGTACCAGATCGGGGCGACGGTCACCGACCCGAACTTTGACGCTGAGGTCGTGCCCGGAACGCTGATGGTGAAGAAGAAGCAGGAGCCGGTTGATCCTGACCCGGTGGTTCCCGATCCGGACAATCCCGATCCCGACCAGCCTGATCCGGCCCCCAACCCCGACCCGGACAAGCCCGAGCCTGATAACCCGGACAAGCCCGAACGTTTTGAGGTGACCACAAAGGCGGTCAACGGTTCGGTCGACAATGCCTCGGTCACCGTTGATGCGGGCGGGGACGCGACGTTCTCGGCGACGCCTGACGAAGCTTGCTACCTCGAGCGGGTGACGGTCACGGAGGACGGTTCGGACAAGGTCATCGATCTCGATATCTCCGACTATGAGGGCGGAGCGTACGAGGTCACGCTGAGCGGCGTCACCGCTTCGCAGGAGGTCACGTTCGAGTTCGTGAAGGCGGACGCTCCGAAGGTGATCGCCCAGCCGCAGGACGCGAGTGCTTACGAGGGCGATGCTGTCGTGCTCTCGGTCGCGGCCGAGGCGGGCGAGGATGTCCTCGACCATGCGGGCTCGTCCGCGGGCCCCGCTGCCGATGTCGAACTGTCCTACCAGTGGTTCCGCATGGTGGATGGCGAGGCTGTGGCGCTCGAAGGCGAGACGGGGGAGGTGCTCGTAGTAGAGGACCTCGACGATGGTTGCGCCGGTGAGTACTTCTGCCGCGTCACCCAGCGCTATCTTGGTATCGAGATACAAACGGACAGCGATCATGCCGTTGTGTCCGTTGCGCCCTGGGACGCTCTTGTGTTCAATGGCGGCCTGCTGCCGGTCGCGCGTGCGCATGGCGCGTATCGCGCAACGATTGCGGGCGCCGCGGGTGGCGAGGCTCCGTACGAGTACACGTGGGATGAGGCGAAGCTTCCCGATGGGTTCAAGCTCTCCCACACGGCGGGCGGCTTGACGCTCTCGGGCACCCCGTCCAAGGCCGGAGTGTCTAGCTTTGACGTTGCGTGCAAAGACGCTCGGGGCGAGACCGTGACCGCGCACTTTGTGCTGGTCGTTCAGGCAAAGCGGGATCCCGTCAATCCGGATCCGGTCGAGCCGAGTCCGGACAAGCCCGATGGCCCCGACCCGGACCAGCCGGATAAGCCCGGAACGCCCGATTCCGACCAGTCGGATTCCAAGGACCCGGCAAAGCCCGGTAGTTCGGATGGTTCCGCGGCCGATAAGGCAAATGCGAATGGCGCGGAAAACTCCGGCAAGAAGGCTTCGTCCAAGACGAGCGCTCAGCACCTTGCCGATACGGGCGATCGCGCGCCATTGGCCGTCGCTGTTGCCGCGGGTGCCGTTGCGCTTATCGCTTTGGGGCTCGAGCTGCTGCGTCGCCGTCGCTCGGACGCGTAACGGCTCAAAAGGGGCAGCTAGATTGACGCTTTGCACAATTTTGCCTGCTAAAGCGTTTATACTTGCGGGACGGGTATTTTGCCCGTCCCGTTTTTGTTTCGACCCGAAAGGTGGCCCTATGGCTTCATCTGACCCGCGCGGTCTTCGCTCCGACCATGTCGTTACCGTCGGCATCGCTCTGTTCTCGATGCTCTTTGGTGCCGGTAACCTGATCATTCCGCCGCTACTGGCGCTGCAGGCCGGCACGGCCACGCCGCTTGCCATGGTCGGCTTTTTGATTGCCGCCATTGGCTTGCCCGTGATGGGCTTTATTGCTGTGGCGCTTGCCGGTACGGCGCGTGAGCTCGCCGGTCGTGTGTACCCCAAGTTTGGCGAGTTCTTCGTCGCGGCGGTGTATCTGGCGATCGGTCCGTGCCTGGCCATTCCGCGTACGAGCTCCACGGCCTTCGAGATGTTGGTGCCGCTGCTGCCCGAGGGTGTTTCGCTCGGCACGGCTCGCCTGGTGTTTGCCGTCGGCTTCTTTGTCGTCGCGTTCGCGCTCACGCTGCGCCCCGGCGTCATCACGCGCGTGCTTGGTCGCATTACGGGTCCCGCGCTCATCGCGCTCATCGTGCTGGTTGTCGGTGCCTCCGTGATCTCGCCGCTGGGGCCGGCTGCCGCTCCGCAGGCTCCCTACGATGCCGGTGCTGCCGTGCAGGGCTTCTTGACCGGCTATCAGACGATGGATCTGCTTGCGTCGCTCGCCTTTGGCATCATCATCGCCGAGACCATCCACGAGCTGGGCGTGACCGATGACAAGCGCGTGGCCTTCGAGATCTCGCGCTCGGGTGTCATTGCCGGCGTGCTCATGGCCATTATCTACTGCGGCCTGGCGCTTGCTGGCATGCAGCTCGGCACCGTGATGCCCGACGCCACCAATGGCGCGGCCATCCTCGCCCGTTCGGCGTCCATGCACTTTGGCCTTGCCGGCACGGTCGTGGTCTTCGCGATTTTCTTCCTGGCCTGCATGAACGTGTGCATCGGTCTCATCAGCTGCTGCTCGCGCTATTTCTGCGAGACGTATGTGGTCGAAGGGGGAGCGGAGGCTTCCGAGGAGGCCATGCGCCGCCCCTTTGCAATCCTCGCCTTTGTGTTCGCAGCGTTTTCGTGCGTGCTCTCCAACGTGGGCCTCGACGTGATCCTTATGTTCTCGGTGCCCATGCTCAACGCCTTGTACCCCGTCGCCATCGTGCTGGTGCTTATGGGCCTGGTGCACGGTTTTTGCGACGCTCATCCGCAGGTGTGGGTGTGGGTCGGCGGCGTTGTCGCCGTGCAGAGCGTGATCACCTCGGTCCGCGATGCGTTCTTTGCTGGCGCGTGGCTGCCGTTCGATGCGCTGCCCCTGGCGGATATCGGTGCCGCATGGGCGCCGGTTGCCGTGGTGGCGTTTGTGATCGGCCTGGTCCATAGCCAGTTTGTCGCACATTCGAGGAGCTAGGGTATCGTCGCTTGCACAGGCGGGGAGTCTACCTTATAATTTCCTTCGCTTTGGGACACGCAAGGTTTAGACCTTAGCTGCTCAACACCTTCGGGACGTGGCGCAGTTTGGTAGCGCGCCTGCTTTGGGAGCAGGATGTCGCAGGTTCAAATCCTGTCGTCCCGACCATATCTTGCGGGCGTAGTTCAATGGTAGAACCCCAGCCTTCCAAGCTGATGACGCGGGTTCGATTCCCGTCGCCCGCTCCATAGGATTGATTTAACGGCTTTGTTTCCTTCTGGGAATCAGAGCCGTTTTCGTTTACGTGCCGGGCGACGGGAATCGAACCCGACAGGGTGCGGAGCTGAGGAAATGCGTGAGCATTTTCCAGCGCAGCACGCAAGGGCCATCGGCCCGCAGCGAAACAAGGATTTGCGAAGCAAATCCTTGGACTTCCCGTCGCCCGCTCCATTAGATAGACGAACGGCCTTGGCTCCTTTCGGAACCAGGGCCGTTTTCGTATGAGTGCCGGGTGCGGGAATCAAGCCTGTTGGGTGCGGAATTAAGAAATACGGACTGGTTTTGACTTATAGGATGGCCGATTTTGGCGCGTTTTCCAGTTGCGCATTCTACTCACCAACAAAAATCGAGTTGTGCGGTCACATGGAAGCCTTTTCATGATTAAGGATGCCGGCTTAGGATCACCTGCGTCTATTTTGGTGTTTGATTCTGTGAAGTTGCTGTGCAAGTAGACATATAAAAGCCCAAAGTGGGACATAAGCGCTCAAGTTGTTACGGTGTATTCCACTTGGGATTTGCTGAATGGACCGCACAACTCGAAAAATGTTGGTGACGGTTCGACAAGGATGGCGAATGTAGCAAAGGGACTGTCCCTCCGTCGCATTAGTGACGATTTTGGTGGCGGAGCTTGTCGATGGTGGCGTCGGTGCTGCGGCTGCGGGCGTCGCGTGCGGCATGGCCATCGCGGGCATCGGTGGCGCGTTCGCGGGCTTCGGCTGCGTTGATGCGTTTGCGACGGTAATCGATCATGCCTTGGATGATGGGTTTGCCAAAGCTTACGACGTCGTCGTTGTAGATGGCAGTGCGGGCTGCGAGCAGGCAGTCGCTAAAGTCCATATGCGTCCTGCCGAACAGCTTGATGGCAAAGGCGATGACGGTGGGCTCGTCGACCATGACGTCGTCGAGCAACCTGGTCAGCGCCGCCGCGATTTTGGGGCGGGGGACCTTGTAGACATCGCGCAGCGTGACGGCGACACGGGTGATGATCTCGGGGTAGACGCGGGTGGTGCGCGTGGCGATAACCTTGGCGGCGCGCGGCGACAGGACCTCGTCGTCGTTAAGCAGGTAGCGTAGGATAACGGTCTCGTCGATGATGGTGCTACTCATGGATGTCTACTTCCTCGGGACCCAAAATCGTATCGTCGCTCTCTGCTGCCAGATATTCAATCCAGGCGTTGCGTTCCTCGGACCGGCGATTGGGGTCCCCGTAAGCCTTAAGCACTCCGTAGGCAGCCGTGCCATCCTTTGAGCGCACGGCGATCGGCTGAAAAGGCAGTTTGCGCATGAGGATGCTCTGCGAAACAAAAAGGCGAACGGCCTCGGCAAGCGATGTACCCATGGCGTCGTAGAGACGCTCGGCATGCTGCTTGTCCTCTTCGCGAATGCGCACCTGTAGGATGGCTCGTTTTTGAGTCGATGACATCGCTAGCCCCCTTATCTAGTGCAACGCGGATGGTCAAATTCGCCCTGTGCTTTCATTTGACTATCTTATATCCACCACTTTATTTTACTCAAGTTAATGAGTGTAAACATAACTACAAGCGTAATACATCCGCAGAAGGAGAGCGTGAAAATCTCATATGCCTACGCGTGTAATACACTCGACTTTATAGTCCACCGAGAATAATCCCGACCTGCCAAAACCACTGCAATACACCCGTATTGCAGGGCTTATGCCCAAGTTTGCCCGTGGCAACTGCGTATATTCAACCTGTATACCGTTGGAGAAATTCCGTCGATTGCCTGTTTCGCCGCGGGCACTCGATTTACCGATGCCAGGCCACGGGCGGCCTGGGGCAACGTCGGCAGAACCTCTCCAGCAAGGGATTCAGGAGGGAGTGAACAATATGGGCAATAAACGAGTCGTCGCCGATTCTTCGCGCTGCATTGGGTGTCAAACCTGTATGGCGGCGTGCATCGAGGCGCATGACATCCCCGGTAACATCGCCGCGCCGCGCCTGCGCGTGACGCGTACGTACGAGATCTCAGCGCCGGTGGCATGCCATCACTGCGAGGATGCCCCGTGCGCGAAGGCTTGCCCCACGGGCGCCTTGTTCTTTGATCCAAAGAACCATCGTATCGGCGTCAACGAGGACAACTGCATCGGCTGCAAGAGCTGCGTCATGGCTTGCCCCTTTGGCGCTGTGAGCGTAGCGACCACGCAGGTCCCCGTCTTGATGGGCGACATTCGCGTGGGGTCGCAGACTAAGAGCTTTGTGCTCAAGTGCGACCTGTGTGTGGACCGTCCCGGCGGTCCGGCGTGTGCCGAGGCGTGCCCGACCAAGGGCCTCACCTTGGTGGATGAGGAGCGTCTGGCGGAGCTGACTGCCGAGCGTGCCCGCGCCACCATCGAAAATGAGGCGTAAGCGGGCGGCCATACAAGCCCAACGATTGTCAAACATGTACCGAGTAATCGGTAGCAGAAAAAGGAAGGAGGGTGTCATGGAGAAGCATAAAGTGATCTGCCCGTACTGCGGCGCCGGTTGCCAGTTTAACCTCCTGGTCCAAAACGGCCAGGTCGTGGGTACCGAACCGCTCAACGGCATCACCAATCAAAGTGAGCTGTGCCTGAAGGGCATGAGCGGCTACGACTTCATCAACGACACCAAGATCTTGACTCCTCGCGTGCTGCACCCGATGATCCGTCGCACCAAGGGCGCGGATCTGGAGCGTGTGAGCTGGGACGAGGCACTGGATTTCACCGCATCTAAGATGCAGGCCATAATTGACGAATATGGTCCTAACGCCGTCATGACCACCGGCTCTTCGCGAGGCGGCGGCAATGAGGCGAATTACGTCATGCAGAAGTTTACGCGTGCGTGCATCGGCACCCACAGCGTGGACAACTGCGCCCGTACTTGACACGGCCCTACTGTCCTCGGTCTGATGGACACGGTTGGTTCAGGTTGCATGTCATGCTCCATCCCCGGTATGGAGGATGCGGGCTGCATTTTCCTCTTCGGCTATAACCCTGCCGATTCGCACCCCATCGTCGCAAGGCGTATCGTGCGAGCCAAAGAAAAGGGTTGCAAGATCATCGTCGCCGATCCGCGCCATATCGAAACCGCGCGTATCGCCGACATCTACCTTCCGATCAAGAACGGTTGCAATGTCGCGTTCCTTAACGCCTTTGCCAACTGTCTGGTCAACGATGGCCTCTACGACAAGGAATTCGTCGCCGAGCACACGAACGGCTTTGACGAGTGGTGGGAGACCATCAAGAACTACACTCCCGAATCCGTACAGGACATCACGGGTGTCGATCCCGCGCTGATCCACCAAGCTGCCGAGATGTACGCCACGGCGAAGCCTTCTGCCATCATTGGCTGGGGCATGGGCGTATGCCAGCAGAAGCAGAACCTGAAGACGGTGCACACCATCGCCTCCATCGCCTGCGTTGCCGGCCAGATCGGCAAACCCAACTCCGGCCTCGCGCCCGTGCGTGGCCAGAATAACGTCCAGGGCTCCTGCGATATGGGCATGCTGCCCAACCTGTACCCTGGCTACCAGAAAGTCACCGACCCCGCCGCTCGCGCCAAGTTTGCCAAGGCTTGGGGCGTGCCCGAGGAAAAGCTCCCGCTCGAGGAGGGCTATAAGCTCACCGACCTGGGTCACCTGGTTGACGAGGGCAAGGTGCACTGCTTCTACAACTACGGCGAGGACCCGGTCCAGACCGAACCCGATTCGGCCGGAATGCGCAAGACGCTTTCTGAGCTGGATCTGTTCATTTGCCAGGACATCTTTATGACGCAGACGACTATGCTCGCCGACGTCATCCTGCCTGCTACCTCTTGGGGCGAGCACGAGGGTGTCTTTACCGCATCCGACCGTAGCTTCCAGCACTTTGACGCGGCCGTTCCGCCCAAGGGCGAGTGCCGTCACGACTGGGAGATTTTCGCGGACCTGTCCACGCGCATGGGCTACCCCATGCACTACGACAACACCGAGCAGATCTGGAACGAGTGCATTAGCCTGTGCCCCAACTTTGTGGGCGCAACCTACGAGAAGATGGCTCCCGAGGGCGGCTACGCCCAGTGGCCGGTCAAGAGCACCGATGTGAACGACCACGGCACGGCCGACATGTTCGCTGGTGGCAAGTTCACCACCAAGGACGGCCGCGCGAACCTGATGGCGCACGACTGGGAGGCGCCCTCCGAGCTTCCCGACGATGAGTACCCGCTCATCCTGTGCACCGTCCGCGAGGTCGGCCATTACAGCTGCCGCTCCATGACCGGCAACTGCAAGACGCTGGCGCTGCTCGCCGACGAGCCCGGCTTTGTCCGCATGAATCCCGCGGACGCCCAGGCGCGCGGTATCAAGAACGGCGACATCGTCTCGATTCACAGCCGCCGCGGTCAGGTATACAGCCGCGCCGACGTGAGCGACCGTATCAACAAGGGCACGGTCTATATGACCTACCAGTGGTGGATCGGCAAGTGTAACGAGCTGACCATGCACAAGGTCGACCCGGTCTCGCACA
The DNA here is from genome assembly GCA_934654585.1 of uncultured Collinsella sp. Classification (GTDB taxonomy): domain Bacteria; phylum Actinomycetota; class Coriobacteriia; order Coriobacteriales; family Coriobacteriaceae; genus Collinsella. The sequence continues at coordinate 44,604 of CAKUGF010000011.1, forward strand.
CGCCCGAGGACAAGTTCTCCGCCTGCCAGGTCGATCCAATCGCCGACCAGGTCTGGGCCGAGAGCGAGGTCGAGCGTCAGTACACCGAGCTCAAACAGGCTCTGGTGGATGCCGCCGCTCCGCAGGACGTTGAGCCCGGCGCCGCCAAGTTCGACGACGAGACGCACGTGAACCAAATCGTGTAGTCCCGTTCTCGTTGGCTTTTTGGGCCGGGCGTCCCGTACGTTCGGGAGCCCGGCCCGTTATTTTGAAAGGAAGTGGGGATGAACCGCTTCATCGACATCAACCCGGAGAGGTGCATCGGCTGCGGAACATGCCAGTCCGCCTGTGCCGACGCCCACCGGATGCAGGGTCTTCAGGATACGCCGCGCCTGGCGCTCGTGAAGACCGGCGGCATTTCGGCCGCCCTTGCCTGCCACCATTGCGAGGGTGCCCCCTGCGCCGAGGTTTGCCCGGTGAATGCCATCGAGCACGATGGCGACCGCATCCACGTCAAGGAGCAGGAGTGCATCGGGTGCAGGCTGTGCGCCATCGCGTGCCCCTTCGGAGCCATCCACCCCGATGGCACGTCCATCGCCGGTGTCGCAGGCATGTGCGACCCGACGCCTTCGTATCCTAAGTCCCTGAGCAGCCTGCTTACGTGGGCTCCCGGCCAGTACACCTGCGCTGTGAAGTGCGACCTGTGCGCTTTCGATCCTGACGGCCCGCATTGTGTGGCGGCGTGCCCCACCAAGGCGCTGACCGTCATGGGCGGGGCGGCCGATCGCGAGCTCGACGAGGCCAAGCGCCTGCGCTCGATCGAAAACGGTCCGGCCGTCGACGTTACCGCTGTGGCCCAGGGCCTGTCCGAGAAAGCAGAAGGGAGCGTAAACAATGGATAGCATGACGCTGTTTATCGCATCGCTTGCCGTCTCGTGCATCGGTGCGCTCGCCTCGGTTCTGCTGATCAAGTCCGACAATGCCGCCAAGACCGCCGGCTGCCTTATCGGCGCCGTCGCCGCGGTGCTTTCGTTTGTGGCCGGTATCCAGGCCGTGCTGGGCGATGTCACGTCGGTCGACACCATCGTGTTCTTCCCGTTTGCCCATTTCCAGCTGCTGCTCAATCAGCTGTCCGGCCTGTTCGTGGCGCTCATCTCGGTGCTCGCGTTTGCCGGTTCGATCTACGGTCTCAACTACTTTGATGAGTACCCGGGCAAAAAGGGCCGCGCCGGCTTCTTCTTTAACACCTTCGTGGCGTCCATGATGCTCGTCATCACCGCCGACAACGTGTTTTGGTTCTTGGTCGCCTTTGAGCTCATGTCGCTGACCTCGTACTTCCTGGTCGTGATCGAGGAGAACGAGAACTCCATCCACGGCGGTTGGCTCTACTTTGTGATCGCGCACGTGGGCTTTGTGCTCATCATGGCGAGCTTCCTCACCATGACCAACTTCGCCGGCGGCTCGTTTGCCTTTTCGGATTTCCGCGCTACGCAGTTTAGCCCCGCGGTCGCATCCGTGTGCTTCGTGCTCGCCTTCTTTGGCTTTGGTGCCAAGGCAGGTATCATCCCGCTGCACGGCTGGCTGCCCAAGGCACATCCCGAGGCGCCGTCCAACGTGTCGGCCCTCATGTCCGGCGGCATGATCAAGATCGGTATCTTCGGCATCCTCAAGGTTGGTCTCGACCTGCTTTCCGCCTCGGGTGTTCAGGTCTGGTGGGGCCTTATGGTCATGGTCTTCGGTGCGATCTCGTCGGTCCTCGGCGTGGCCTTCGCCCTGCAGGAGCATGACATCAAGCGCCTGCTGGCCTATCACTCCGTCGAGAACATCGGCATCATTCTGCTCGGCGTCGGCGCCTCCATGGCCGCCATGGCGCTCGACTCGGTCGGCATCGCCGTCCTGGCCCTGATGGCCGCCCTCTACCACACGTTTAACCACGCGATGTTTAAGGGCGAGCTGTTCTTGGGCGCCGGTGCGCTGCTGTACTCGACGGGCACGCGCAACATGGAAAAGATGGGCGGCCTGTTCCGTCGTATGCCGGCAACGGCCATCTGCTTCCTCGTCGGCGCGCTTGCCATCTCGGCCATCCCGCCCTTCAACGGATTTGTGTCCGAGTGGTTTACCTACCAGTCGCTGTTTAACGCCGCCATGCAGGGCGACAAGGCTGTCATGATCGTGGCCGTGTTCGCTGCCGTCGCGCTCGCCATTACCGGCGCGCTGGCTGTCACGTGCTTCGTCAAGGCCTATGGCGTCTCCTTTGCCTCCGCGCCCCGCTCCGAGGCCGCTGCCAATGCCAAGGAGGTTCCCGCCCCCATGGTGTTCGCACAGGGTCTGCTCGCGGCCATCTGCGTTGTGCTGGGCATTGGCGCTCCCGTGATCGCGCCCGTGCTGGTCGATGTCGCCGCGTCCGTGCTGCATCCGTACGGTGGCGTGTTTGCCGCCGAGGGTATGGAGCTCATGAACCAGTACTCCGGCGCTGCCACCTCCACGCCCGCGATCGCCATCGCGCTTGTGGTGCTTGTCGGCCTTGCCTGTGGCTACCGCAAGCTCAAGACCGTCGGCAAGGTGCAGAAGTCCCAGCCGTGGGCATGCGGCTATGCCCCCAACGAGCATATGCCCGTCGTGGCCACGACCTTTGCCTCCGAGGTGTCCTGGTTTATGCAGCCGCTCTACACGCTGCGTGACCGCTGCACGGCCGTCTGCTGGTCCATCGCGCACTTCTTCCAGAAGCTCACCGGTGTGGCCGAGGCCGTGGAGACCGTACCCGACAAGGTTCTCGTCGATGCCCCGCATAAGGGTGTCGAGAAGCTCGCCGACCTCGCGACTAAGCTCGAGGGCGGCAACTACAGCATCTATATCTGCTACATCGTCGCGGCACTCGTGGTGTTCCTCGTGCTCGCCGTGCAAATGGGTTAAGGAGGGGAGAGCATGAACAACATCGTACTTGCCGTTCTGCAGGGCGTGGTCGTTATGGCCGTCGCGCCGTTCTTCTCCGGTCTCGGTCGCGTGATCCGCGCCAAGATGCACAACCGTCGCGGCCCCAGCATCATGCAGGACTACCGCGACCTGGCTAAGCTCTTTGCGCGACCCGAGTCCCAGAGCGAGGACGCGAGCTTTGCACTGCGCATCATGCCGCCGCTGTTCTTCGCCGTCGCCTTTATGCTCGCCATGGGTCTGCCGCTCTTTACGGCACAAAGCCCCATCCCGGTCTTTGGTGACGCCATCACCATCATGTACAGCCTGGCGCTCGCCCGCTTCTTCTTCGCCCTCTGCGGTGTGGATTCGTCCAACGCCTACGCCGGAATCGGCGGCGTCCGCGAGCTGCTCATGAGCGTGCTCATCGAGCCGTCCATGCTGCTGGCGCTGTTTGCCGCGGCTTTGGTGTGCGGTTCTACCGACATCGCCACCATGGGCCAGCACATTATGGCGGGCGCCGTCGACGCGCCGGTTGCCGTGATCCTTGCCGGCATCGCCTTTGCGATTGCCTGCTACATGGAGCTCGGCAAGCTGCCGTTTGACCAGGCCGAGGCCGAGCAGGAGCTTCAGGAAGGTCCGCTCGCCGAGCTTTCCGGTCCGTCGCTTGCCATGGCCAAGCTTGCCATGTCCATGAAACAGGTCCTGGTCGTCGCTTGGTTCTGCGCGATCTTCGTCCCCTGGGGCGAGCCCGCGACCGTGGGTACTGCCGCTGTTCTGGGCGCGGTCATCTTCCTGGTGAAGTGCCTGGTCGACTTTGTCGTCTGCGGCGTGATCGAAAACTCCTGCTCGCGTTCGCGCTTTAAGGTGCTTGGCAATCAGACTTGGGCTGTCGTGGGCATCGCCGTTCTGGCGTTTGTCTTCGTGGTCGTCGGCGTGTAGGAGAAGGGAGAAACAATGTCATTTGCAGTCAGTCTGTCCCTTCTCGGCTTGGTCGCTATCGCGGCCCCGATGGTGGCCTCGGTGCTCGTCGCCCTGTTCCCCCGTCCGTACGCCAAGTGGTTCAGCGTTTTGGGTGCCGCCGTCTCGACGGTCTGCACCATCGCCCTCGCCGCGAATTTTGCTGGCGCCGGCATGCCCGACACGCAGGTCCCCCTGATCTCGTTTGGGCAGACCCTCGTCTTGGGATTCACCTTCGATCGCATGAGCACGCTGCTCGCGCCCGCCTTTGTGGGTATCGGCCTGCTTGTCGTGATCTATTCGATTCCCTATATGAGCGAGAACAACCGTGAGCACCCCGATGCGCCGCGCCGTCGCTTCTATGCGTACCTCGCGACCTTCATCGGTGCCATGGCCGGTCTTGTGTACAGCTCGACCCTTTTGGGCCAGCTCGTGTTCTTTGAGATCACGGGTGCGTGCTCTTGGGGCCTCATTAGCTACTACATGACGCCCACGGCCAAGAAGGCCGGCATGAAGGCCCTGATCATTACGCATATCGGTGCGCTCGGCCTGTATCTGGGCGCCGCCATCGTGTTCGCGCACACCGGCACCTTCGCCATTACCGCGATTGCCGGCCTCGACGCCAAGCTCAAGGCTATCGTCCTTTTGCTCGTGCTCTTCGCGGCCTGGGCCAAGTCCGCGCAGGTTCCCATGTACATGTGGCTGCCTTCTGCCATGGAGGCGCCGACGCCTGTTTCGGCCTACCTGCATGGTGCCTCGATGGTCAAGGTGGGCGTGTGCGTGTTCGCGCGTGCGCTCGTTTCTGCCGGCGAGATTCCCGAGATCGTGGGCTGGGTCGCCATTATCGACGCCATGGTCACCATGCTCTTCGGCTTCCTGATGTACCTGCCGCAAAAGGATATGAAGCGCCTGCTGGCCTTCTCCACGATCGCTCAGCTCTCCTACGTGTTCTTTGGCCTGGGCCTTTCGGTCTTTGGCAGCCAGCTCGCCTTTGACGGCGCAGTCTGCCATATCTTTAACCACGCGTTTGCCAAGACCCTGTTCTTCCTGATCGCCGGCTCGTTCTCCTTTACGCTCGGTACGCGTATGCTGCCCAAGCTGCGCGGCATCGTAAAGAAGTACCCGATCTCGGGCGTGGGCTTTGGTGTCGCGGCGCTCGCCATTGCCGGCGTGCCGCCCATGAACACGTTCTTCTCCAAGTTCCAGATCATCGCCGGCGGCTTTTCTGTGGGTGCCGGCAACGTCGCGATCCTGGTGCTCGTGTGCATCATGGTCGCCGAGACCGTCGCCACCTTCGCCTGGTTCCTCAAGTGGATGGGCTATTGCCTGCCCGGCGAGCCCAGCGAAGAGGTCGCTGCGGGATCCCCACTTCCCCGCGCGATGGCGTTCGTGTTCATCGTGCTCATCATCATGGTCATCGTCAGCGGCCCGCTTTCGGCCAGCTGGATCGGTTAGGAGGTAGAACGACATGGGTTATTCGATCGTCAACATCCTTGGCGGCCTTCTGATCGTCACGTCCACCATGGTGGTCGTCTCCAAGAATATCAAGCACGCCATCCGCTGGTATGCGGTGCAGTCGCTGGTGCTCGTGGGGCTGCTCGCCACGCTCGGCGTCACCACCGGTGCGCAGGAGCTGCTTATGTGGGCCGGCTCTGCCTTTATCACCAAGGTCGTCCTGGTCCCATATATCCTCAACCGCGCGTACAAGAAGATGGGCGAGCCGAGCGACGCATCGCTCAAGGCCGGCCTTAAGCCCGCGTGGGCCATCTGCATCATCGCCGTGGAGGTCGCGATCTGCTTTGCCGTCGTGACGCAGATCAGCCTGCCCACGGCCGAGGTCGCAACGCCTGCGCTCGCCATCAGCTTTGCCCACTTCTTTGTAGGTCTCACCTGCATCATCTCGCAGCGCAACATCATGAAGCAGATCTTTGGATACTGCCTTATGGAAAACGGCAGCCACGTGACGCTCGCGCTTTTGGCCCCCACCGCTCCCGAGATCATCGAGATCGGTATCGCCACCGACGCCATCTTTGCCGTCATCATCATGTCCATCGTCGTGCGTCGCATTTGGGACGACTCCCACTCGCTCGATGCGCGCGACCTGTCCGAGCTGAGGGGGTAGTCCATGGAAACGTTGATTCTCGCCCTGCTCGCGACTCCTTTGGTGTTCTCGCTGGTCATGGCGTTTTTGCCCAAGAACACGTCCTATAACGTGTTTGCCGGTCTCAACCTGGTCTCCGTCGCAGCCGTCCTGGTGCTGTCGATTATGACGGCCGGTGACGTCCTTATGAGCGGCGACACCGCGAGCGCTCTTGGCCTGTGGTTCCACCTCGATTCGCTGGGCGCCATCTTTGTGCTGCTCATCGGGTTTATCGGTTTTCTTACGGGGCTGTTCTCGCTGCCCTATGTAAAGGCCGATATCGAGGAGGGCTCCATGCCCGCCGAGCGCGCCAAGCAGTATTTTGCGCTGTTTAGCCTGTTCGTGTTCACCATGCTGCTCGCGTGCCTGTCCAACAACATGATCCTCACCTGGGCCGCCGTGGAGGCAACCACGCTTTCCACTGTGTTCCTCGTGGGCATCTACAAGAACAAGATGGCGCTCGAGGCTTCTTGGAAGTATGCGATGGTCTGCACCGCCGGCGTGGCCTTTGGCCTGTTCGGTACGCTGCTGATCTACGCCAACGCCGCCGACGTGATTCCCAACGCCCATGAGGCCGCATTCCTATCGTGCGTGCTGCCGTATGCCGACCAGTTCGACCCGACGCTCATGCGCCTCGCCTTTGCGTTTATCGTGATCGGCTTTGGCACCAAGGCCGGCCTGTTCCCCATGCACACCTGGCTGCCCGATGCCCACTCCCAGGCTCCGAGCCCCGTCTCGGCCCTGCTGTCGGGTGTCCTGCTTAAGTGCGCCATGCTCGTGATCATGCGCTTCTACGGCTTTACCATCCAGGCCGTGGGCGCCGAGTATCCGCAACTTTTGCTGCTGATCGTCGGCACGCTGTCCATTTTGGTGGCGGCGCTTTCCATGTTCCGCCAGGACGACCTCAAGCGCCGCTTTGCGTACTCGTCTGTGGAGAACGTGGGTGTTATCGCCCTGTGCCTGGGCATCGGTGGCCCGTTGGGTATCGCCGCGGCCCTGCTGCACTGCGTGTTCCATGGCTTTACCAAGACGCTTGCCTTCTGCGTGTCCGGCAACATCCAGCACGCCTTTGGTACGCGTAGCCTGGCCAAGATCCAGGGCGTCGTCGAGGTTGCCCCCGCAACCGCCGCGCTCGCCATCCTGGCGCTGCTCGGCCTTGCCGCCTTCCCGCCCTTTGGCATGTTTATCTCCGAATTCCTGACTTTTGTCGCCGGTGTTACCGCCGGTCCCATGTGGCTTGTCGTCGTGGTCGCCCTCGGTCTTACCGTGGCTATTTCCGCGCTCACCCGTATCGCGCTCAAGTCGGTATTCGGCCATGCGCCCCAGGGCATGGGCAAGCATGAGGCCCCGGCGCTCATGCTTATCCCCGAAATCATCCTGGCTGTCATGATCTTGTGGTTTGGCATCGCCACCCCGCTGCCCCTCGTGCACGGTGTGGAGACCGCGACCGGCATCGTGCTCGAGCAGAGCACCGAGGAACTTCACGCGACGCCGATGTACCGCGCTGTGTTCGGTACCGAGACCGCTCAGAGCGAGGTGGAGTAACGAATGATTGAAACTGAGAACAAGGTGTATGCCCGTCGCTGCGAGAGCCATGTCGAGGCCCTGCGCCGCGCCGTTCCGGGCTGCATCGAGAAGGTCGAGTGGCAGTGCGAGGACCAGCTGACGATCACCGTCAAGCTGGACCGTCTGCCCGAGGCCGTCCACTACCTGTATTACGAGCGCTACGGCTGGATTCCTGTGATTGTCGGCAACGACGAGCGCAGCCTGTGCGGCCGTTACGCCGTGTACTACGTCATCTCCATGGAGGGGGAGGACCCCGGCTGGGTGACCGTGCGCGCCGAGGTCGATCCCGCCAAGATGACGTTCCCGTCCGTGACGCCGTTCGTCCCCGCCTGCGTGTGGGGCGAGCGCGAGCTGCGCGACATGTTCGGCCTGATTCCCGAGGGCCTGCCCGATCGCCGTCGCCTGGTGCTACCCGACGACTGGCCGAGCGGTCTGTACCCGCTGCGCAAGGACTCCATGGACTACCGTTTCCGTCCCGCTCCCGTAAGCGACATGGAAAACTACGAGTTCTTGGCCGACACCAAGGGCAAGGAGACCACCCTGGTCCCCATGGGCCCGCTGCACATTACCTCCGACGAGCCCGGCCACTTCCGCCTGTTCGTTGAGGGCGAGACGATCGTCGACGCCGACTACCGTCTGTTCTACGTGCACCGCGGCATGGAGAAGGTTGCCGAGACGCGCCTGAACTACGACGCCGTGACGTTTTTGGCCGACCGTATCTGCGGCATCTGCGGCTGCGCCCACTCGGTGGCCTACGCCGAGGCCGTAGAGCGCGCCCAGGGCGTCCACGTCCCGCCGCGCGCCCAGTACATCCGCGCCATCATGCTCGAGGTCGAGCGCCTGCACTCGCACCTGCTCAACATTGGCCTGGCGTCGCACTACACCGGCTTCGATTCCGGCTTCCAGCAGTTCTTCCGCGTCCGCGAGAAGTCCATGGACCTGGCCGAGAAGCTCTCCGGTCACCGCAAGACCTATGGCCTCAACGTGATCGGCGGCGTGCGTCGCGATATCCTGGCCGAGCAGAAGCTCTCCACGCTCACGACCATCCACCAGCTGCGCTCCGAGGTCACCGAGCTCGTCGACGTCCTGCTCTCCACGCCCAACTTTATTGAGCGTACGAGCGGCATCGGCATTCTGGATCGCAAGATCGCCCGCGACTTCTCGCCGGTCGGCCCGCTCATGCGCGGCTCGGGTTATGCCCGTGACGTGCGTTTTGACCATCCCTTCGATGGCTATGCCGACCCCGACATCCAAAAGATGCACGCGGCCACGGCCGACACCTGCGATGCCTTCGGCCGTACCGCCGTCCGCATCCAGGAGGTCTACGATTCGATCGACATGATCGAGACCATGCTCGAGAACTGCCCGTCGGGCCCCATCCTCACCACGGATTGGGAGTACACCCCGCATAAGTACGCCATCGGTGCCACCGAGGCGCCGCGCGGCGAGGACGTGCACTGGGCCATGCTCGGCAACAACCAGAAGTGCTACCGTTGGCGCGCCAAGGCCGCCACGTACAGCAACTGGCCGGTCCTGCGCTACATGTTCCGCGGCAACACCGTGGGCGATGCGGCGCTGATCGTCGGCTCGCTCGACCCGTGCTACTCCTGCACCGACCGCGTGACGGTGACCGATGTGGCCGCCAAGCGCGACCACGTGCTGGATAAGGAGCAGTTCGAGAACGTCTGGCGCGACAAGTCGCCGCTTGCGGGCGAGGGCACCATGGCCGCTCCGCTCGATGAGGAGGCGCTCTAATATGCTGAAGCTTTGGAAGGTTAACGCCAAGGCCGGCGACGCGACGGTCAAGTACCCGTTTGCGCCGTTTCCCACCAACAAGGATATGCGCGGCAAGCCCGAGCACAACGCCGAGCTGTGCATCGCCTGCGGCGCCTGCGGCGTTGCGTGCCCGGCCGACGCCATCCGCATGGATACCGACCTTGCGGCCGATACCATCACCTGGTCGATCGACTACGGCCGCTGCATCTTCTGCGGCCGCTGCGAGGAAGCCTGCCCCATGGAGGCCATTAAGCTCACCGAGGAGTTTGAGCTGGCCGTCATGAGCAAGGACGACCTTACGAGCAAGAGCGTCTACACGCTCGAGCACTGCTCGCGCTGCGGCAAGCCGTTCGCCCCGCACAAGGAGATCGACTACGCCAAGCGCCTGCTACAGGCGGCCGGCGGCATGGAGGCCGTGCAGGCCGCCCGAACCGTCGGCATGTGCCAGGAGTGCAAGCGCGAGCTCGACGCCCTGCGCGCCGCCTCGGCCGTAAAGACCGGCAACGCGGCCGGCATGGCTGCCAACGAGACGCTCGCGTCCGGTGAGCCCCAGGGCCCCGGCATGGAGTATCTTGGCGGCCACGGTGTGAACCCGGAGTATATCGACCGCGAGCTTAACCCCGATGCGCCCGAGATTCCCGCCGGTCCGGCGCCGGTCGAGGGCATCATCATGGATCTCGATAAGAAGGAGGAGTAACCATGGCCGAACCCACGCTTTTGCCCGAGCGGCTTCAGTACCGCCCGACCAAGATCGAGCTCGACGAGAGCATCGAGAAGGCCAAGGCGACCCTTCTTAAGAAGATCAAGCGCTCGGTGTACGTCTACCGCGTTGACTGCGGTGGCTGCAACGGCTGCGAGATCGAGATCTTCGGCTCCATCACGCCCGTCTTTGACGTTGAGCGTTTTGGTATTAAGGTCGTCCCGTCGCCGCGCCACGCCGATGTGCTGCTGTACACCGGTGCCGTGACGCGCGCCATGCGCATGCCGGCCCTGCGTGCCTTTGAGGCCGCACCCGATCCCAAGATCGTGGTGTCCTACGGCGCGTGCGGCTGTACCGGCGGCATCTTTTACGACAACTACTGCGTGTGGGGCGGCACGGACAAGATTTTGCCGGTCGATGTCTACATCCCCGGCTGCCCGCCCAGCCCCGCGCAGACCATCTACGGCTTTGCCATGGCGCTCGGTCTGCTCGACCAAAAGCTCCATGCCGAGACCACGGTGGAGGCCGAAGGCGAGCAGGCAGACATTCTGCACCCCGGCGTGCCGTATAAGCTGCGCGTGGCCATCGAGCGCGAGGCTCGTGCCATGAGCGGTTACCGCTATGGTCGCGACCTGGCCAACGAGTTTATGGATACGCTCGAGGGTGCGCCCAAGGGCGATATCCGCGGCGCCATGGCACTGCTCATCGACAAGCAGGATGATCCCCGCCGCGTCGAGGTCTACTCGGCGCTGCAGGATCTGGTGCTGGCCGGAGGTCGCTAGATGGAGCTTGTGGACCGCTCTGGTTACTTTGCGGGCCCCGGCATGCTCGGCGGCTCCTTCGGTGACGCCTCGCGCGCAAGCGTCGAGGCCGCCGAGGGCGTCGCCGATTCCTGCCTGGCCCACGAGCCCGATCAGGTGGTCTTCTACGAGCTCACGCGCAAGTTTGTCGAGACCGAGGAAGACGTTCCCCAGGAGGCCTGCGACGTGCTGTACTACACGCTCGCCGTGGGCCACCACACCGGCGTGCTCGATTGCTTTGAGCCGCGCCTGTCCGTGCCGGTGGATGTCTTCTATTCGCTGGTCGATGCGCTGCCGGAAGGGGAGGCCAAAACCAAGTTTGAGGCCATCCGCTCCTTTGGCGAGTGCCAGCTCGACAAAGCGGCGGTGCCCTCGTTGCTCGAGGCCTGCGATGCCCTGCTCGATGAGCGCGGCTTTCGCGGCTCAGCCAAGGCGGGTATCTCGGTCTTCGATAACGACTTTGGCCTGCACGCCCAGCAGGTCGCGTTTCTGATGAAGTTTCGCGACCTGGTGGAGCGCGTGCGCGACGTGTCGGGCGTGTATCTGACGGGGAGGTTGCAGTAATGGGCCGCGTTATCGACGGCCGTGTGAACGGTGCGCCCTTTGCGGGCATTGTGCTCACGGCGGGCAGCGTGCTGCGCGCCGACGATGCCGCCGGCCCCGTGCTCTCCAAAAAGATGGAGGACGCGCCCATCGCCGGTTGGTACACCATCGACGGCGGGCAGACGCCCGAGGATGACATCATCGAGGTCAAGCGCGAGCGTCCGTCGCGCTTGGTTTTGGTCGACGCCGCCGACATGGCGCTGCCCGTCGGTGCGATCCGTCTGCTCGACAAAAGCGATGTGGCCCGCAAGTCGATGTTTACCACGCATTCGCTTCCGCTCTCGATTTTGATCGAAGAGATCGAGCAATCATGCGATGATATCGTCTTCGTAGGGATTCAGCCGGGCGACACGGAGTTCTACAACCCCATGTCCCCGGAGGTCTTTGAGGCCGTCGACGCCGTGTACGACGCCGTGGCCGCCAACGACTTTTCCCACTTTGTCCGTTTGGGGCAGGAGCAGTAAGAGCGCTTGTTCCATTTTGTTAGGAAAGAAGTGATTGACATGGCAGATTCCAAGGTGGAGTATCCCTCTCCCGATTGCCTTGCACCCGCCGCGATCGAGGCAAAGACCGAGGCCGCCGGCGTGACCAAGGCAAACCTGCCGGTCGCGAAGGCCTTTGTCTTGGCGATGTTCGCCGGTGCGTTCATCGCCTTCGGTGGCCTGTTCTTTACCGTGTTCTTGAGCGATAGCACGCTGGGCTGGGGTGCTCAGCGCGTTGTGGGCGGCCTGTGCTTTTGCCTGGGCCTGGTGCTCGTGCTTATTTGTGGCGCCGAGCTGTTTACCGGCAACTCGCTCATGGTCTGCGCGCTCAAGAGCAAAAAGATCACGCTGGCCCAGATGCTTAAGGCCTGGGTCGTCGTGTGGGTCGGTAACTTTGTCGGCGCCCTGTTCATCGTCTTTTTGGTGTACATGGCCGGCATCTACAAGCTCAACGGCGAGGCGGTCGCCAATTCCATGGTGAGCGTGGCCGCCGGCAAGGTGACGATCGACTGGGTGACGATCTTCTTCCGCGGCATCCTGTGCAACATTTTTGTGTGCCTGGCCGTGTGGATCGGCACCGCCGGCAAGACCGTGGTCGACAAGGTCGTGGGCATTCTGCTGCCCATCGCCGCCTTTGTGGCCTGCGGTTTTGAGCACTGCGTTGCAAACATGTACTTTTTGCCCATGGGTGCCGTGATGCACGCGTGCGGCTACGGTGCCGACGTTGCCGGCGCCGATGCGCTCAGCGTTGCGGGCATTGCGTTTAACCTGTCCGCCGCCACGCTGGGCAACATCGTGGGCGGCGCGGTTCTGATCGCGCTCGGCTATTGGTTCATTTACGCCAAGAAGTCCGAGGCTTAAAGAGCCGTCTTTTGGGTGTTGGACCTCCCGCGGGGCGTTGCCGCGCGGGAGGCTTTTTTGGCCGAGGTCTGGTGTGTTTGCGTTGGAAAGGAATAATCGAGATGGCATCTGCTGTTGAGCGTGACGGTCGCGCTGTGGTGACCACGTGCGGGGGATGCTATGCCGATTGCGCCTTTGCGGCCCATGTTGAGGATGGGCGTGTGGTGGCGGAGCTGCCGGTGCCGGGGCATCCGTGCGAGGCGCGGGCCCTGTGCGCCCGTGGGCGACATCGCTTGGCCATGCCGTTTGACGAGCGTGAGCGGATCTTGCATCCCATGCGCCGTCGCGCCGATGGCTCGGGGTTCGACGCGATTACTTGGGACGAGGCGTTTGCGCAGATTGCCGAGCGCCTTGGGGGAATCGTTGGCGAGCATGGGGCGTGTGCGCTGGGCATGACGCTCGGCGTGCCCTCATTCGACCGTTATTGGGCCTATCGTTTTATGCACGCGCTGGGATCTCCCAACGTGTATGGTGCCGATGGCGCTTGCGAGGTAAGCCGCCTGACCGGTTGGGAGCACAGCTTGGGTTACAGTCCGGCTTCTGACCTGGCCCATACCGATTGCATCATGTACCTGGGGCGCTCCATCGTGGATTCGTCGACGATGGGCGCAGTCGATGCTTTGAACGATGCCCGTCGGCGCGGGGCCAAGATCATTGTGGTGGATCCGCGGCGCAGCGGCTCTGCCGCGCTTGCCGACCGCTGGCTTCGCGTGCGCCCGGGCTGCGACTTGGCCCTGCTGCTGGGTATTGCCCATGTACTCATTGCCGAGGACCTGTACGACCACGACTTTGTGGCCCGCTATACCACGGGCTTTGATGAGCTGGCGCAGGCGGCTTGTGCCTGGACGCCCGAGTGGGCCGAGTCGATGTGCGACGTGCCAGCCGACGACATCCGTGCGACGGCGCGCGACCTGGCTACTGCGGCGCCTGCCGCCGTGGTCGACCCGGGCTTTCACGGTGGCATCGGCATCGCGTATGCCAACAGCACCCAGACGGCGCGCGCTATCTGCCTGGTCGATGTGTTGTTGGGCTGCCTGGGGCATGCGGGCGGCGCCCTCAACCCTCCCACGCCGCTTGCGCTGGGCGACTTGGACCCTGCTCGCTTTGCGACGCCGCCGGCGCCTCATATCCCTAAGTTGGGTTCCGAGCGTTATCCGCTCGTCGATCCGGTACGCGGTCTATGCACGACCATCGGCCAGTCCATTCTTGCCGGCGACCTGCGTGGGCTCATCGTCTATGCTAGCAATCCCGGCGCGGGCTACGGCAATGCCGATGCGTGGCTTGGCATCTTGCGGCAGCTCGACCTGCTCGTGACCATCGATATCCGCTGGTCCGAGACGGCGCGTGCTTCTGACTTCGTGCTGCCCGACGTGACGTATCTGGAGGTCGACCGCGGCGTGGGTACGGTTGTGGGTCGCAACGATGCGCGCGTGTATTACCGCAACGCCGTACTGCCCGTGCTGCATGACGACACGCGTCCGGGACGGCAGATTTTTGCCGGCCTGGCTGCTGCCTGTGGCGTGGGCGAGTACTTTGACTTTACGTCGGATGACCTTGCGGCGGCCCGGGTGGCTCCGTTTGGGATCGACCTGGCTACGCTCAAGGAGCGCGGTTGGGCCGACACGGGCGTGGCGTTGCCGCCGCGTACGGGCGAGCCGGTGATTCCGGTGGACGGTGGCAAGATCGCTCTGGCAAGCGACGTATGGGAGCGCGCCGGTTTGGGTCGTGTGCCCGGCTGGATTGCCCCGATGGTGGAGCCGGGGCCGGGGATGTTCCGTCTCATTAGCGGCAACCGGCCCTTTGAGTCGCATACTTCGCGCAGGCTCGCTGTGGCCGGTGCTGCCGAGGCGGGCTCCGACCTGGATGCCGTGCAGATGAATGCCGATGTCGCCGCGCGCATGGGCATTGCCGATGGCGAGGTCGTCGAGCTCGTGAGCGACATGGGCCGCGACCTCGTGCGCGTGGAGACTACGCCCTATCTGCATCCGGCGTGCATCTTTACGTCGGCGGCTCCCGGTGGGCGTTCGTTTGGGGCCGGCGCGGATGGTGTCCAAGCACTCGGCGTCGGTCCGCTCGACCACACACCGCTGCGCTGGGATCCCATTACGGGCGCCGCGCTCACCCAGGAAAACGCCGTTCGCGTGGAAAAGATTGCGCCGCGCGAGGATAATGACGAGTAATTGAATCAGCCGAAGTATTTGACTGATCCACGTTTGTTTTGAAAGGCCGCACATGAGCGATAGCCAGAACATTTCCGATGAGGTGCGCGCCCGCCTGCGCGCCATCCCTTCTGTCAACGAGCTGCTCACCGAGTGGCCGGTGGTGAAGGCAGCGGGGGAGACGTGCGACGCGGTGGTGCATGCCGCCGTGACGGCCGAGCTCGACGAGGAGCGTGCCGCCATTCGCGCCGGTGCGGTCCCGCGCTCCAAGCGCGACTTGGCGGCGGCCATCGAGTGGCGCGCCCATCGCTCTGCGCTGCCCAGCCTGCGTCCCGCTGTAAACGCTACGGGCGTGGTTATCCATACCAACCTGGGCCGTGCCCCACTTGCGGAATCGGCCGCCAAGGCCGTGGCCGAGGTCGCGCGCGGGTACAGCACGCTCGAGTACAGCGTCGACACCTGCTCGCGCGGGTCGCGCAAGGAGCACGCCGCGCAGCTGATTCGCTCGCTCACCGGTGCCGAGGATGCGCTCGTCGTCAATAACAATGCTGCCGCGGTGCTGCTGGTGCTGGCCACTCATGCCGCGGGCAAAGAGGTCATCGTGAGCCGCGGCGAGCTCGTCGAGATCGGCGGCAGCTTCCGCATTCCCGATGTCATGGAGGCCTCGGGCGCTCGGCTCGTCGAGGTCGGCGCCACCAACCGTACGCACCTGGCCGACTACGAGCGCGCCATCACGCCAGACACGGCCATGATTTTGAAGGTTCATCCTTCCAACTACCGCATAGAGGGCTTTCACGAGGAAGTGAGCTCCAAGGAGCTTGCCGCGCTGGCCCACAAGCATGGTCTGCTGTTCTACGAAGACCAGGGCTCGGGCGCGCTGCTGCCCGACGACATCCTGGTTCGCGGCGGCGAGGAGACCACGCCGACCTCGGTAGCCGCCGGGCTCGACATCGTGTCGTGTTCGGGCGATAAGCTGCTCGGTGCCGCGCAGGCGGGCATCATCATGGGCCGTCGCGACCTGATCCAGGCCTGCGGCTCACATCCGCTCATGCGCGCCCTGCGCCCGGGCAAGCTCGCGTTGACGGCGCTCGAGGCTACGCTGCGTATCTACATGGACGGCGCCGATGTGGCCCATCGCGACATTCCGGTGCTCAGCATGCTTACACTTCCGCAGGCTCATCTGGAGCGTCGTGCGTGCAAACTGCGCGACCTTATGGCGGCCGGGCTCGATAAGTCTGGCTGTCCGTGCGCCGTTGAGCTGGAGATTATTAAGGAGTCGTCGACCCCCGGCGGCGGTTCGCTGCCTACGGTCGAGCTGCCGACGATGTGCGTTGCCGTGCGCCTTGTTGACGAGCGCCTGACGGTCGACGCGCTCAAGCGCTCGCTCGTCCAGGACTTCGACACGCCGGTCGTCACGCGCACCTCGCACGATCGCATTCTGTTTGACGTCCGCACGCTTGTGGGCGACCGCGATATCGAGACGGCGGCATCGACGCTTGCCGCGTGCGTTGCCAAGGCGGTGTGCCGATGAGCTCGGATAACACGCTCGTGGAATGCCCCGTCATCGTGGGCACGGCGGGGCACGTTGACCACGGCAAGTCGGCGCTTATCGAGGCGCTGACGGGCAAAAATCCCGACCGCTTGGAGGTCGAGCGTCGCCGCGGCATGACCGTGGAGCTCGGCTTTGGCGAGCTGGCCCTGCCGAGCGGCAAGATCGTGGGCTTGGTCGATGTGCCGGGCCATGCGCACTACCTGCGCGCCATGGTGCAGGGCGCGACGGGTATCGACGTGGCTGTGCTGGTGGTGTCGGCCGTCGAGGGCGTGATGCCGCAGACGCGCGAGCACGTGCATGTGCTGGAGCTGTTGGGCGTTTCGCACATGGTAGTCGCGCTGACGATGTGTGACCTGGCCGATGCCGAGATGACCGAGCTTGCCGAGCTCGACGTCGATGACTTTTTGTCGGGCACCGTGTTTGCGGGCGCCCCGATCGTCCCCGTGTCGTCCAAGACGGGCGAGGGGATTGATGTGCTGCTGGCCGCGCTCGACGAGTGCGTGGATACCTGTTGGGGCGCCTGTCGCGATCGCGCCGAGCGAACCGACGCCGCGCCGCGCCTGCCGATCGACCGCTGCTTTACGATCATGGGCGCTGGCACCGTCGTGACGGGAACACTGCACGATGCGCCGATTGCGGTGGGCAATGAGCTCGTCGCGCTGCCGTCGCGCACGGACTGTCGCGTGCGCGGAATTCAGGTGCATGGCGACACACAGCGGGCGCTGCCCGGTCAGCGTGTAGCGCTCAACCTGGTAGGCGATGGCGTCGCTTCGCTCGATCGCGGTGAGATGCTCGGCGTAGAGGGCCGCTTTGGCCAGACGCTGCGTTTTATGATGACGTTTACCTACCTGGGCCGTGAGGGTGCCAAGCCGCGTGTGCTCGAGTCGGGCGCGCGCGTGCACGTGATGGCGGGTACGGCGGAGGTCGTCGGCCGCATCATGCTCATGGAGGGCGAGGCTCCCATGGCGGTGGGCGAGACGCGTACCGTTCAGGTTCGTCTGGAGGACCCGCTGCCGCTGCGCGCCGGCGACCATGCCGTGGTTCTGTCGTATTCGCCGGTGATGCTCATTGGCGGCGGGCGCGTGCTGCTGTCACGCTGCCGTCGCTCGCGCGAGCTTGCCGACGGGGAGCGTGCACTGTATGCGGCACTCGAGGCTGGAGATGTTGCCGGTGCGTTGGACGCGTGGCTGGCGCTGCAGACGTTGCCGGTTGCGGCTGGCGATATTGTTGCGGCGCTGGATGTTGCCGCGGGCGAGGTTGACGCTGCGTTGCATGGGCTGGTGGCGCAGGGTGCTGTGCGCGAGCTTGTCACGGGCGACGTGACGCTGTACGCGAACGCTGCGGTGCTCGACGCCGCGATGGATGCGCTGGTCTCGACCCTGTCCGCCATGCACGCGGCTGCTCCCAAGGAGACGGGCTTTACGCCGGGCGCTGTCGCGCATGCCGCTTGGCCCGGTGCCGGTGACGAT
Organism: uncultured Collinsella sp.; assembly: GCA_934654585.1. Classification (GTDB taxonomy): domain Bacteria; phylum Actinomycetota; class Coriobacteriia; order Coriobacteriales; family Coriobacteriaceae; genus Collinsella. The sequence continues at coordinate 62,600 of CAKUGF010000011.1, forward strand.
GTTGCAGCGGCTTTGATCGCCGAGGGTTGCACGCGCGGCGTCTGCGCGACCGAGGGTGCCGAGGTATTCGACCCGCACTCCGCTGCCGCTGCGGCGCGCGTCCTGCGTGAGGCCTGCGAGCGCATTGTGGCCCTGCTGGACGAGGCGGGCCTGGATGCGCCGACGTTGCCTGAGGTGGGCGAGCAGCTACAGCTCGATCGCGACACCATGACGCGTGCCCTGCGCGAGCTGTCGCTCAACCGCTCGATCGTAAAGGTCGAACGCGACGTTGCCCTGTCCGCTGCTGCCGAGGCCCACGCTCGCGAGCTCGTCGCCGCGGCCATCGACGCTGCCGGTGGCGCTGCCACCACAAGCGTCCTGCGCGAGGCCCTGGGCGTGTCGCGCAAACGTGCCATCAGCATCCTAGAGCACCTAGACGCCGTGCGCTTCACAACACTCGACAAAGAAGCCGGCGGCCTCCGCTCCCTGCGCTAGGGCCCCTCATCAGTTGCGGTGAAATACGGACTGTTTACCCCTATATCTAGTCCATTTAGTCCGTATTCCACCGCAACTTCCGGTTGATTTTCAATCTCAACGCAACAGCCTGGACGGAGACCGCGTTTCCGCAGCTAGCGCAACGCGGAACTAGCTCC
>CAKUGF010000012.1 GCA_934654585.1 uncultured Collinsella sp.
CCTGGACCTTGGGATTAAAAGTCCCCTGCTCTGCCAGCTGAGCTAACGGCCCGCGGGTGGCATTGTACCACGGTCTGTGACTATTCCCAACTCCATTGGCCGTTCTGGAAAATCACAACTTCACGTCCATCAGGTGTAATGCCCGTAATATCGATATCGTCCGTGCCGATCATGAAGTCGACATGCGTGCTCGAAACGTTGACGCCATGCTCCAGGAGCTCCTCTTTGGACATATCGTATCCGCCCTCGATACACTCGGGGAAGCCGACACCCAGCGCTAGGTGGCAGCTGGCGTTCTCGTCATAGAGCGTGTCATAGAACAGAACGCCGCTTTCGCGGATCGGCGTGTTCTTGGAAATGAGCGCGACCTCGCCCAGGTGGGCGGCGCCTTCATCGGTGTCGATAATGCTTGCAAGCGTTGCCTTACCCACGCGAGCGTCATAATCCACCACGCGACCAGCCTCGAACTTAATCCAAAAATCATCAACCTTGTTGCCGTGGTGAATGAGCGGCATGGCGGAATAGACGATTCCATCAGCACGCATGCGGTCGGGCGACGTAAAGACTTCCTCGGTGGGGATGTTGGGGAAGAAGGGATGGCCGTCGGGCATCTCGCCTTTGCCGCCGGCCCACTCGTGACCCTTTGTCATGCCAATCGTCAGATCGGTTCCATTTGACGCAGTGTAATGCAAGCAGTCGAAACTATTGTCGTTCAGAAAATGCAGATTCTTTTCGAACGCTGCGTCATGAAGCTCCCAGTCGCTCTCCGGGTCCTGGCCATCGGCGCGAGCGGTGTGCAGAATCGCATTCCACAGCTTATAGATCGCAACCTCATCCGCATCGCCCGAGAACACCTCGCGCGCCCAGGCAACAACCGGCGCACCGGCGATGCACCACGGGTTGATGTTGTAGTCCAGTCCGCGGCGGAACACCTTGCACTGCGTGTTCCTCGCCTTGGATGCGGCGGCGGGCTTGGCAGGATCGATGCCCTTGAGAGCCGCGGGGTCCGCACCCTCGATAAAGATAAAACAGGCGCCGTCCTGGGCCAGGGAATCCAGCTGCAGGCGCTTCCACTCGGGCGTCTGCTCAAAATAGCTTTTCTCGACATGCTCGTAGGCGAGCCTTGTCACGGCATCGTCGGCCCAAATGACTGTCACGTGGCCAGCACCGGCCGCATAAGCCTCCGCGACCACCACGCGGGCAAACGGCGCGCACTCGACCGGGGACTGAACGACAACCTCCTGGCCGGGCTTGACGTTTACGCCCTTGCGGACAACCAGGCGCGCATAGTTTTTAATCTTGGGCTCCAGGGCCTTCATGCCCTCCAGGGCTTCTTCGACCGTCAGGGCAGCTCGAATCATGTGCCACTCCATCTATCTATAGAACAGTAAAAAGGCGCGTCGCACATACGACGCGCCTTATATCTTAGCGATAAGTATGAATACAAACGCTACTTCTTCTTGGAGTCCTTCTTGTCCTCCTCGGCAGCCGCGCGCTCGATAAGAGCGTTGAGCTTGTTGTCGGACATACCCTCAGCCTGCGCGCGATACATATTGCGCAGGGGGCGAATACGAGCAAAGTCGTAGATAAAATCGCCAAGAATGATGACATACGACAAAACGATGCCGACCATCTGGACGGGACTGGACACCGTGCCGCCGGGAGCGAAGTAGAGCGAAGCCCAAATTGCCACAACGAGCACCATGCCGATGGCGAGGACGGCCCACCAGATACGACGACGCTTGGTGTAGTCCTCATCCTGCTTAAGAAGGATGTTCGACACCGTGTAGATGCGGTCCTCCTTGGCACGCTGCTTTGCCTTGCGGGCGCGCTTCTCCTCCTTGGAGAGGCCGTCCAGGTTCTCGCCCTTCTCGAGCTCCTTGCGGCGTGCCTTGGACGAAGCCGGCACGACGCGGACAGAGCTGGCAGCCTGACGGGCAGGCTTAGCGGATGCGGCAGACTTGCGCGCAACCCCGGTAACCTCGTGGGACTGCGTGCGCTTGTTCGTGGCGCTGCGGGTACTCACTTACGCGTTCTCCTTCATGCTTGTGAACTGGGAGCCCGTGATGATCTGGAAAGCCTCGCGATAGCGCTCGGAGGTGCCATCGATGACCTCGGCGGGCAGGTGCGGGGTCTCCCCCGTCATATCCCAGTTGGCCTTGAGCCAATTGCGGACAAACTGCTTGTCGTAGCTGGGCTGGACCTTGCCCTCCTCGTAGCTGGCGGCAGGCCAGAAACGGCTGGAGTCGGGCGTGAGGCACTCGTCGATCAGCGTGACCTTACCATCGATAACACCGAACTCGAACTTGGTGTCGGCGATGATGATGCCACGGGTCGCGGCGTACTCGGCAGCGGCCTTGTAGATCTTGAGGGACAGGTCGCGGATCTGCTCGGCAATATCCTCGCCCACGATTTCGCAACAGCGCTCATACGAGATGTTCTCGTCATGATCGCCGATCTCGGCCTTCGTGGACGGGGTGAACAGCGGCTCAGGGAGCTTGGAAGCCTCCGTCAGGCCCTCGGGCAGCTGAATGCCGCAGACGGTGCCGTTCTCGTCATAGGTCTTTTTGCCCGAACCGGTCAGATAGCCGCGGACGATGCACTCGATAGGAATCGTCTGGGCCTTCTTGACCAGCATGGCGCGGCCAGCGAGATAGTCACGATACTCGGCAAACTCCTCGGGGAAATCTGCCGGGTCGATGGAAACAAGGTGGTTGGGGACGATATCGGCAAACTTATCAAACCAGAATGCCGAGATGCGGTTGAGCACCTCTCCCTTGAACGGAATCTCGTCGGGAAGAATGAAGTCGAACGCAGAAATGCGGTCGGTGGCGACCATCAGCAGGTTTTCACCGGCATCGTAGATATCACGAACCTTGCCACGGGAATCCGGACGACGCTCCATCGTTGTCACGTGAGTCACTCCTTACCAAAATACGACAGTAATGCGGGTTCTTTCCCGCATGTTTTCGCAAACCCGGAGCGGCAGGGACAAGACCCCTCCTTCACCGAGTAGCGAAAAGCTAGTGCTCCATTGTAGTAGATGCCGCGTCCGCCGTGTGCTCGCGTGGCAGATGAATCGTAAAAGTCGTACCCTTTCCAAGCTCCGACTCCACGGATATATAGCCATGATGACGCTCGACGATTTGCTTGGTCACGGCAAGGCCCACGCCCAGACCGCCCGCCTCGCGAGCGCGGCTGGCGTCGGCACGCCAAAAGCGGCCGAATATGCGTGAAAGGTCATCCTTTGCAATGCCGATACCCGTATCCGAAACCGCGATGTTGACGTGCTTTCGATCGCCGAGCACCGACACCACAACCCAACCGCCTTCGGGCGTATAGCGCATGGCATTACTCATAAGGTTGATGACGCATTGGGTGATCATATCGGGATCGGCCTCGACGACATCGTCATGGCCCTGGGTTTCATCCGCAAAGCGAAGACGAAGATCGCGGTCGGCAAACAGGCGCTCCTGGCCATTCACAATCGATCGCACGAACGGCACCATATCCACCGGCTCGAGATTGAGCGGCGCAGTGCTATTTTCCATACGCGACAGGTCGAGCATCTGCTGCACCAGGCGTGCCAGACGGCGTGTCTCCGAGGCAACCGTCTCCAGATGTTCGTCGTCGGTGGGATACACCCCGTCCTGCATGGCCTCGACCGTCGCGAGCATCGCCATCAAGGGCGTGCGCAGCTCGTGCGCGACATCCGAAGTCAAGCGCTTCTCGTGCTTCATATCTTTTTCGAGCGACGTGGCCATCTCATCGAACGTCTCGCCCAGCTGGTCGATCTCGTCGTCACCGCGCAAGCCCGTGCGAGCGGAGAGGTCTCCGTCGCGGATTTGCTTAGCCGTACTGGTGATGCGGTGAATCGGCTTGGTAAGCATGCGCGACATGAGCGCTCCGATAACAACCGAGATGCAGATAGCTACAACCGCGGCGAGTGCCATGGCGTTAAAGGTCTTCTCTCTAAACGCAGAGTCCGCCTTGGTGAGCAGGGCATCGGAGCCAATCGCCCACAATTTGACCTGACCCACGTGGTCGCCGGAGGACGTTACGATTTCGACGTTGGCAACGCTGTCCGATCCGGTGGGAGCCGACGAAACGGGGCTATGCGAAGCCCTTTTGCCGGTCGACCCATCAGTGGTCGCCTGGTTTTCGCGTACGTCGGCAGTGGCGCTTGCCGAAGGCCACGAATCGTCGTAAACGATTACACCCTTTTTATTGACAACCTGCATGCCCAAGTCATCGGACACCAGACTCGACGTGGCGACGGTGCGCAGCTCTTCTGCCGTCCAGTTGCCGTTTTCGTCATAGGATGCCGCCAGTTTTTCGGCGGCGGAATTGGCAATCTCGACGATGTTGGAACGCGTGTAATCCGAAAACACCGTGCCCCATACAACGGAGACAACGCCCACCAGCACCAATACCGTCATGAGTGATGTCAGGGCGAAAGCCAGGGCCATGCGCGAGGGATAGCTCATCGTTGGCCGCGAATCGGAACGAGGCGTGTTCCAACTAGCTTTGGAACCCGCCTCGTTCTCCTGCTTATGCTTTTGCCCGATTTCAAAGCGCGCAGGTGTCATATGTGATTTCCCTTATTTCTCGTCCGACTTATCGGTCTTGGTCGGAGCCTCGAAGCGGTAACCGACACCGTGGACGGTGTAGAGCCACTTGGGCTTCTTGGGGTCGTCGCCCAGCTTGGCGCGAAGATTTTTCACGTGGCTGTCGATGGTACGCTCATAGCCCTCAAAGTCATAGCCGAGCACCTTCTCGACCAGCTCCATACGGTTGTAGACGCGTCCGGGATGGCGAGCGAGGGTGGTGAGCAGCTTAAACTCGGAAGCCGTCAGATCGACTTCCTTGCCCTCGACCAAAATCTTGTGGCCAGAAATATCAATGACCAGGTCGCCGAAGTCGAGCACCTCGACTGCCGGCTCGTCGGCCTGATGGGCGCGACGGAACAGAGCGCGCACGCGGGCGACGAGCTCGCGCGGCGAGAACGGCTTGATCAGGTAGTCATCCGCACCCAGCTCAAGACCGATAATGCGGTCCTCGATCTCGCCCTTGGCCGTCAGCATGATAATGGGCACATCGGAGGTATCGCGAATGGTGCGGCAGACGCGCTCACCCGGAATCTTGGGGAGCATGAGGTCGAGCACGACCAGATCGAACTGGTGCTTCTCGAACTCCTCGATCGCGGACTGGCCGTCGCCGACGCCCACGACCCAGTAACCCTCACGCTCGAGATAGGCTGCGACAGCGTCACGGATTGCCTTCTCGTCCTCGACCAGCAGAATCTTTTTTGCATCTGAAGCCATAACACGGCCCCCCTGTCTCAATTAGCTAAGAACAAGCCCATTTTAACGCACCTGAGCCCACCGGGCATCGCATGGACGCGATAGCTCGGCGGGCGGTACTCATAGTTACAACGCGCTTATTCCCCCGACGGCGCCCTTTTAACCCCTCGTAAGCTAAAGTGAGAACAGACGGGCCGTGACCGTCTCGGGCACACCCTGGCTGTTTCGAACCGTGGCGTACGTCAAAAACGTATCCGATTTACCCGCGGTAGCAGGGTAATCGCCATACTCGAGGGCGCGATCGGGAGACAGCAGCGACCCATAAGTCTTTGCCGACGTGTCGATCAGAAAATGAGACGCCTGAACCTTAACCAAGTACTTGTTCTTTCTTCCCGCGGCACACGCAAGCGGCTCGCGCGACAAAAAGAGATAGGGACCGCCCTCGTTGCCGATATACGTGCCCATATTGCCCAAGCTGCCGACGCCGCTATACGTCGCCTCGATGGAAAAGACGAACGTGTCGCCCATATAGACGGCCTCGAAAGGGGACACCGAAGAGGGGAGCACGAGCTGAGCGCGCTTGTTGTTATCGTCGGTCAAGTCGATGGCCGTCATGCCGTAGTAGACACCCTCGTCGTTGCGCACGCGCGGTGAAATGGTCAAGATGCCTTCGCTCACGCGCGGTGCAGATGCAAAACGACCCGTCGATTTCCAAATTACCTCGGGCTTGGACTCGTCGACCGACTGACGATAGCAAAACGAATCGTTACTCGTCTTGGAGCCGCCCGACGCAGGCATTTTGTACCAGATAACCGATGCCCCATATGCGGTAAAGAGCGGCGGGTCGTAATCCTTGCCGCCGCGATCGAGCTCGACGGCATTACCGGTAAGCGATACCCCCGACAGCCCCTGAGCGTAAAGCTTCCACGCGGAGTTCGCATAGTCCATCTCGATCCACGCAAACACGCTGTCGGTCGCGCGGACATCATAAAACGCATAGCCCGTGCCCTCGACGGGGTCTTCGACCAACGTCGTGAGCGAACCATCGCTCAGGCTGAGCACACCGAGCGTGTTGGCATGCTGCGCCGAGGCGGGCGCCATCATTGCCGCAGACAGGTCACCGTCGCAGTAGTACAGCAGCGTGCCAAGCGGCAGCGTCCACGAAGCCGTAGGCTCAAGATCGATATCGACGGCCTCATACTCATCCGCAATCGAGACAATCTTGGAATCGTCTTTGACGACCTGCGGCTCGCCGGCGGCATCGTCGCTGGTGCCGGTTTTTGACGAGCACCCCGCGAGCAGCGTAGCGGCGCCCGCGGCGGCGCCGCCCAACACAAAACCTCGGCGCGTTATTCCGTTCTTAAAGCGATCGGCGATACCCATTAGGCGATCTCGGCGCGGGCGGCCTCGATGGCGCGCGTAAGCTGATCGGCGCAAGAAGTCTTCTTCATGCCGCAGGTATTACCAGCGAGAACCTCAATCACGCGATCGGAAGGAGCGCCCTCGACCAGTTTGGAGATGGCCTTGAGGTTGCCGTCGCACCCGCCGGTAAACTCGACGCCCAGTACTTTGCTGCCGTCGTCAGAGAGATTGAGGTGAATATTGCGAGCACACACGCCCTGCGGCTTGTAGTCAAAACTAATCATTGAGATCCCCTCTCAAATACACAGTAAGTCACTTATTATCGCTGTCTATTCTCGGATACAACAAGGCGCTTTGCCGGCAACACACATTACCAGCAAAGCGCCCGAACCAGTAAATGTCGCGGCTGATCCTACTCGAAGTTCAGCTGCTCCAGACGATCGAAGACCGTATCGATACGGGTGAGGAAGTCCCACGGGTCGAAGATTTCGTCGAGCTTCTCCTGGCTGACGGTGCAGCGCGGATCGGCCTCGAGGCGCTCCTTAAAGGTGGGGCCGGAGACGCAATCCTGTACCTCGTGCCAGGTTGCCATGGCATTCTCCTGCACGATAGCGTAGGCGTCCTCGCGGGTGATGCCCGTATCGACGAGGGCCAGCAGCACCTTGGAAGAGAAGATGAGGCCGCGGGTCTTGTTGAGGTTGGCCATCATGCGAGCCGGGTACAGCTGCAGACCATCGATGACGCGAATGAGGCACTGGAACATGTGGTCGAGTGCGATAAAACTGTCGGCCTGGGCGACGCGCTCGGCGGAAGAGTGCGAAATGTCACGCTCGTGCCACAGGGCAACATTGTCGAAGGCGACCTGGGCGTTGGACTTCACGACGCGCGACAGACCGCAGACCTTCTCCATGGTGATGGGATTGCGCTTGTGCGGCATGGCGGAGCTGCCCTTTTGACCCTTGCGGAACGGCTCCTCGGCCTCGAGCGTATCGGTCTTCTGCAGGTTGCGGACCTCGGTCGCAATGCGCTCGCAGGTAGCTGCCGTGGTAGCAAGCACGCCGGCAAGGTAGGCATGGTGGTCGCGGCTGATAACCTGCGTGGACAGCGGATCGTGAACCAGACCCAGATGCTCGCAGACATACTCCTCGACGAACGGCTCGATGGAGCTGTAGGTGCCGACAGCACCGGAGATGGCACCGAAGGCAACGTTCTTGCGGGCGTCCTCAAGACGGTCGAGGTCGCGCTTGAGCTCCCATGCCCAAGAGCCAAACTTCATACCGAAGGTCATCGGCTCGGCATGGATGCCATGAGTTCGGCCGGCGCAGAGCGTATTGCGCTCCTCGAAGGCACGGCGCTTGCAGATCACGCCGAGCTTCTTGACGTCCTCGATAATCAGATCGCAGGCCTGGGTGAGCTGATAGCACAGAGCCGTATCACCCAGGTCGGAGCTGGTCATGCCGTAGTGAACCCAGCGGCTGGGCTTTGGCTCGCCCTCGGGAACGTCGGCGTCAATGTACTCCTTCATGTTGGTCAGGAAGGCGATGACGTCGTGGCGCGTGACCTCCTCGATCTCGTCGACCTTTGCCTTCTCAAAGTTGGCGTGGTCGCGGATCCACTGGGCCTCGTCTTTAGAAATACCGATCTTGCCGAGCTCCGCCTGGGCCTCGCAGGCCAGGACCTCGATCTCCTGCCAAATGGCGTACTTGTTCTCGAGGGAGAAGATGTGTCCCATCTCCGGGCGGGTATAGCGATCGATCATAGCGGCTCCTTTTTGGTTATTGGCACGTTGGTCGTAACTCGACTATTGTACCGTGCGCGGGTGCCCGTATGAGCTACGGGCATCAACCTAACATGTTGCAGATGGAGCGGCCATGGGGACGCCTGCGTATTTGCTTCGCAAATACGCACCGGCTTCAGACGAGATCTTCGGATTCACAGAGCCGCTGGGGGAGACTTCGTTGAATTGGCTATCCCGACGTCTCCCTTTGCTGATGGAGCGGGCAACGGGACGTCCGCGTATTTGCTTCGCAAATACGCACCGGCTTCAGGCGCCTGCCGGCGCCTTCGCCTGCTCGCTACAAACGCTTCGCGTTTGCTTTACGCTCGCACCCTGTCGGGTTCGAGTCCCGGCACTTTATTGAAAAAAGCACGGTAACGAAACGTTACCGTGCCTGAAATTCGAATGGAGCGGGCAACGGGACTCGAACCCGCGAGTGTCAGCTTGGGAAGCTGATGCCTTACCACTTGGCGATGCCCGCTTGTGTGTTGGCTAGTATAACGCGGTTGTCTTGTTCGATACAAGGGTGACGATAGTTGTTTTAGCTGTGGAGAATCGTCTGGATTTTAAGTCAATTGTGGAGACGAGGACCTTTGGCTGTCCTTTCCCGCCATCTTCTACCTGCTCTTTTGCTTCATTGTTTTTATGCCGACTTTATTTGTCAGAAATCGGTCAAGCTTTTGGTCAGCTTCCGGTACTTACCCGCATGAACTCCGGCGGTAGCCTCATCCCACGCGTCGCAATCTCCCCGCGCGGCGCACGAGGGATAAGGAGCAGCCATGTCCAACGCACCCACGCACTCTGTCCACAGCGCAATCGTTACAGGTCCGCTGCTCCTGCTCCTCCTTTTGCTGATCGGCTGTTTGGCTCCGGGAACCGCCCACGCCGTCGACGGCAGCGATGCGCTCAATTTCCGAACCATAAGCGAAATGTGCGGACCGCTGGGCATTGGCAAATTCGAAGCACAGGATACCTCGGTTTCGTACTGCATGAACCAGGATTGCCCCGGCCCCAGTAAGCCAGGAGGACCGTGGCGCGCCTACGACCAAGGCTGGACCTGGCTCGATGACGAGTTCGCCGCCGTCGTCTGCCATGGATACCCCTCCGCCACATCGTTTGGCGGCCACAGCCTAACGCCCGACCGCGCCCGCGCCGCCACCCAGCTTGCCGTGTGGATGCTTAAAGGAACCACGCACCCCGACGGCACTTTTTCATATACAAACAACGCCGGCGTCCCCCGAAGCGGCCGGTTCAGCCAAGACGCCGAAATCGTAGCTGCAGCACGATGGCTCTATGAAAACGCAAAAGCCGGAAACATCAAGGCGGCACCGCATCGCGCAAGGCGCTACCACGCCCCAACCTCAGACGAGGGGCGACACCAAGACATGCTCTATGTTTTGCCCGCCGTTACCGTGTCCTTCGAAAAGCAATCTGCAAACGCTGTAATCACCAGCGGAAACGACACATACCAGCTAAATGGCGCCACCTTTGATATCTTTGAGAGTGCAAGCGGCGCGTGTGTCGGAACCATCCAGATGAATGAAGGCGGACGGGCGCAGGCCACACTTTCGCCCAACACGGCCTACTATCTGCTGGAAACAAAGGCTCCGGCAGGCTACGTGCCACGTCGCGACCGCATCGAGTTCACCACCTCGAGCGATGGCGGGCACGTCTCCATCGACGAGACGCCCGGCACCATTTCGCTGCGCATCGTAAAACTCGACAAGGCTACGGGGGCCGGCCCTCAAGCAGGGGCATCGCTCTCCGGCGCCGAATTCACTTGCGTTTCGCAGTCAACCCCAGGTTGGACGCGCATCCTCACCACCGACGACGCCGGTTTGGCAACGCTGAGCGATATCCCCCTAGGTACCTTTACCATCTATGAATCGAAAGCACCCGAAGGCTACCTGCTATCCGGCGAAGTGTGGAGCTACACCGTCGGCGCCGACCAACTCGGCGATACCGGTGTTATTGAGCTCGAGAGCCGCGTTCCCGACACCCCCATCGCCTTCGACCTTGAAATCTCAAAGTTTAAAGACCATGGCGACAGCAACGAATCCGGCATCGAACAGCCGGCCCAGGGCGTTGTCTTCGAGATCGTTAGCAATAGCTCGCAGCAGGTTGTCGGCACGCTAACCACCAACGTCTACGGCTTCGCTTCGACCAAAGACCAACCCAATGCATGGTTTGGCGAAGGCACGCGGCCCGAAGGCGTTCACGGCGCCATCCCCTACGACCGAGCAGGTTACACCGTACGTGAGGTGCGCGAAACCGTACCCGATGGATTTAAGCAGGCGGGAGAATGGTCCATTTCCGCCGAACAGATTACCGATGGGTCGGCGCTGCAATACATCGTGGATAACCATGCCATATCGACACACCTGCAAATCGTAAAGCGTGACGCACAAACGGGAAGCGCCGTGCCACTCGCAGGATTCACCTTCCAACTGCTCGACAGCAACCATGAGCCCGTTTCCCAAACATGCTGGTATCCGGCTCATTCCGTTATGAACGCCTTCACGACCGACAAAACCGGTGCCGTCACGCTGCCCGAGTCGCTCCGTCCCGGCACCTACTACGTTCGCGAGGCGGACGCCGCAGCCCCCTATCTCAGAGGGGAAGACCTTGAGATTTCGATACCCGCCGACATGAACCTAACACCTGTTGCCATCACCTCGTTCTACGATCAGCCGGCAACCGGCAAGATCGAAATATTAAAAAGCGATGCCGTAGACGGCAGCGCCCTGGCGGGAGCGGTCTTTGAGATTCGCGCGGCGGAAGATATCGTCCGCCCAGACGGCAGCATGGTTGCCCTTGCAGGAGAGACAGTCGCAGCCATCGAAACCGACGAGCAGGGAAAAACCAGCATCGGTGGTCTTTCGCTTGGTTGCGGCACAGCGCAGTACGAGGTCGTTGAGGTAAACGCCCCCGAAGGATACCTGCTTGACCCGACGCCTCACGCCGTTGAGCTCACCTATGCCGACCAGGATACGCCGGTCATCTGTGCTCGAGTCGAAGCTTCCGACGATTACACCAAGATCGATATCTCCAAAGCCGATGCCACCGACCAAGCAGAGATTGAGGGCGCACAGCTTACCCTCCTAGACGCAAACGGAGAGACCATCGAAACCTGGACCTCGACCGCGACACCGCATCGCATTGAGCATCTTGCGCCCGGCTCCTACACGCTGCGCGAAACGATGTCGCCGCGCACCTACGACACGACCGAAGAAGTTACGCTCGAAGTGAAGGAAACCGGGGACGTCCAGAAGGTCGTCATGAATGACAACCCGATCGAAATCATAGGAAGGGTCGACAAACGCCAGGAAATTGCCCAGCCGGTTGCGAGTGGCCTGACGGCAAACGGCGACGGCAAGAACCGCGCCGCAACGCAATCCGATGCGCAGGGCGAGTTCGCCTACACCATCGACGCCCGCAACGAATCAAAAACCTGGGTTGATGAGTTTACGATCACCGATGATCTTGAGTGCGCAGCCGCCGGAACAGCTCGGCTCGTGAGCATAGAAACGCCCGTCGCCGCGGGCGACTACGACGGACGATGCAACGTATGGTATCGCACGTCCCCCGAGCTCGAGCAGGACTGCGACGAGCAGACCAACGCCACACTCAGTGACGGACACGAAAATCCTTGGCTCAAAACGGATGAGGTTAAAAACCTTCTTGGTGAAGATGCAAGACTTGTCGACTACGACGGCTGGCATCTTTGGATGTCCGACATATCCACAAGCGAATCGACCACCCTGGCCGTAAAAGACCTCAACTTGCCAAAGGATACACAGGTGACGGGTCTGCGCATCGAATACGGTTCCGTATCTGCCAAATTTACGACGCGACCCGACGCCGCGGCATGGAATCGCGAAGACCTGAAGGACGAGCACGATGACCTGGACGACGCTGCGGCATCACTCGACCCGCAAACGCATGGAGCACTGGTGCACATGGCCGCTACGGCATTCTATGTGTCCGAGAAGGCAATAGCCAACGGCGCCCGCGTCGACCTTTGTCGCAACGGAGGCGGCAGCAAGCTTGAGTCCCACGATGAGGATCACGTTATCCAACGTTGTATGCTGCCCCAGGACCTACCATCGACGGGCTCCGCTCCCCTTGCCGCGCTGATGACCGCCCTTATGACCGCGGGCGGCGCAGGCCTCTGGATCGCCAAAATCAGGTCGACGGACGCAGAGCGTTAGTTGTCAAAAAACGGGGCGAGCCAGTCTCCCGGCTCGCCCCGTAAACAGTCATTTTTGGCAGTAAACCATGTCCCTACTCGGCAGAAGAACCACCATCGATGGTTGCTTGGTCGGTCGCATCGATGCCGTCGGCACCCACAGACTGCTCCTGTTGTACTTCTTCGCTAATCGCAGACTCGGGCGTAGATCCCTTAACGCCCACGATATAGGCAGCACCAAAGCCCAAGGCGACGGCAATCAAGGTCAAAATCAGATAAACGGGCCAATGGCGTCTAATATACGAAAACACGCTGACTCCTTAGAACCGCCTACGAACGACGAATGACCTCGGTCACGACCTCGGACACCGTAGCAATGTTCGTCGGGTTGACATTGTAGGGCAGATCGTCCTCGGTACGCGCACAGGCCAAGCGAGGGCCGTCCACACCGGCGATCGTAAGGGCGCGACGGCTTGCCTCGAGCGCGGCATACGCATCCGTCTTGGCATAAGGCATCTCGAACGCTCCGCAGTCGACATGGAACGACTTGCAAACCTTGCTGACCAGGTTCATGATGCGGCGATCGCCCTTGAGCAGCTGCTGCTCGCCCTCGACCGTGACGACTGAAAGCCTACCGGCGCCAATCGACTCGAGATTGATAAAGAACACGCCGCGAAGCTTATCGCGATGCGAGGCCAGGAAAGCCTTCATGCCGGCGCCGTCGCAGTCCGAAGCGCCCGTCGCAACAAACCAAATATCATGGCCGAGCAACTCATCGTCGCCCATGGAGGCAACCGCCGCGAGCATATCCTCGCTCGATGCGCCATCGGAAGACGTAGCGCCGCCCTTCCAGCCGTCATCATCGTCTTCGAAGTTATCCCATGAACCGATACCGCGGCCAGACTTCTTAGCATCGTAGTCATCCTCGACACCAAGCCAATCGCTCATGCTGTCCTGATCGGCCTTTTTCTTGCGCCCGAACAGGCCGCCGAGGCCACGCTTCTGGGGCTTCGAGGTTATCACGGGAGCCGAGATGGTCTCAAGCGGCTGCGCGTCAGATACAACGGGCATGGAAGGCACTACCGGCGCCGATGTGGGCTCGGGGTCCTGAGCCGTTGCAAAGGGGTCGTCGGCCTGCGCCGAGGGGTCGGGCAGGTCAAACAGCGACGTACGAGACGCGACGTTGGCCTGCTGCATCGAGGGCAGCGACGGATCGGGGACGGAGGCCAGCGGCGACGATGAGGGCATGGACGCCGGTGCAGAGGCCTGATCGGGGACATTCATCTGCGGACGTGCCGGCACGCGAGACGAAATCTGCGCCATGAGGGAATCGACCGTCTCGTCCTGCGTGGGGGCGGCGTTGGACACCGTGGCACCGGGATCGCCCGGCGTGGGCATGGTAAAGATCTGCGTAGAGTAAGGTCTGGATTCGTCGACCTTGGGGGTCTCGTCGACCGCAGGCTGAGGCTCTGGCTCCACAACAGATGCCTCGACCTGCTCGGACACGTCGTCTTCGACGGAATCGGCCACATCGTCATCCACGTCATCGGCAACGGCGGCGTCCTGGGCCTCATCGGAGGCAGAAAGGGGCTCGGCGATCGCGGTGCCCTGCTTCTCGAATGTCATAGTGGCATCGAAGGACACAGTGCTATCGACCGGCTGTTGCGCCTCGAAGGACGTCGTTGCCTCGGCAACGTCAGCAGAAGCCGGCTGCGGGGTCTCGAAAGAAGTCGTGGGATCTGCTGCTTCGGCGGACGGCGCCTGCTCTTGCTCCTGCTGCTCAAACTCCTGCGCTGCACGCTCGCGTTCGGCCTCGGCAGCCTGCTGCTGGGCGATAGCCTCCTGCTCGGCGGCCTCGCGGGCAGCGGCGCGCTTTTCCTCAAAGTCGTCAACGAGCTTCTTGCCCTTTGCAAAGGCACCCTTAAAGAAACTGGAGGCGCTGGCGCCAATCGAAGAGAACGCAGAGGCGATATCGGCATGAGGCGTCGTCGAGGGAAGCTCTGCCGAAAAATCGGTATCGCTCTCGTAGGACACGCGCTGCGGGTACTCATCGTAATCGTCGTCGGCGGTATCGTCCTCAACCTGAGCCGGGGCAGCGGGGGCAAGAACATCGAGGCCTGCAGCGGGATCGGTCACGGGCGCTACCTCGGACTCGGCATCGACAGAAGGAGCGGAAGCCGGCTCAACGGATGCAGCGGTCACATCGGGCACGGCCTCTTGCGCCGCGGGAACAGGCTCGGGCTCAAACGTCGGCTCCTCGCCCTCATCGTAATCGAGTGTGCAGGACTCGGGCAGCATGCCGAGTGCACGGATGGCATCCGAACCAAAGCGGATGTTGCCGGCGGCATTGCGATAGAGCTTGGGCTCGGGCTCGACCGGCTCGGCCGTCGCGGGCTCCTCCGCCGGCCCGGCAGCGGGCGCCTCCTCGGCGGCCACTTCGGCCTGCACGGTCTGGTCCTGCTCCTCGGGCTGAGCCTCGGGCGCGATAGCGCCGATCAGCGTCGCGTCGGCAGAGGCGCCCTCAAAGCCATCGATCTGCTCGTCGAACGTCTCACCCTGCTCGGGCTCGGCGGCGAGCGGCTGGCCAAACTCGTCCTCGGTATAGCTGGGTTCATCATATTCGATCGTGTTGCCATAGTCGTTTTGCTGCTGCGCCGCCGCATACTCGGCTGCGGCGCGCGCCATTTCCTCGGCGCGGCGCTTTTGCTCGCCAAAATACGTATCGAACGGAACATCATCGGGAAACTCGTTCTCGCCCTGGTAGGGAGCGACGTTGTCCATAACGCCAAGCAGAGCGGCAACGGAAGATTTGTTGCACACCGAGCCGGACGTGTAGGGAAGCACAAAGCGGTTGGCAATGATATTTGCCGCGTTGGCGAGCGCCACCAGCGAAGCGAGAATTGCAACGATCCACAGCAGGACCTTGAGCGCTCCGGGGAGCGGCAGAATGCGCAGAACGGCGACAGTGGCGGGAACGACCGTCGCCACCGGCAACAGCTTTGCGATCAACGCGCGATAGGGGGCATAGGGCTCGCGGGCAAACAGCTCGGCACGGGGAGAATCATAGTGGGCCACCACGACCACGGGACGGTTGCGCGGAGACGCGAGCGGACCCGAAGCCTTGTGATAGGCGATGACATTTTGGCTCACACCCGTTTTTCCCAAGCGCGAGATGACAGGACGGCCCGTGCGCTCGAGCACATACAGCACCGCTCCGACAATCGCCAGCAAGGTACCGACCAGGCCAACGCCGCCGCCGATGCCCATGAGCAAGGCACCTGCAAAAGCCAAAATACCCGTTACGGCGAACGCCAGCCTGCTGGGCGCGGGGGCATTAAACTCCTGCACCTCGGGATCAAAACCGTGGTTGCGGAAAATCTGAGCGATATCCTCGGCAGCCAAACGCTCCTCTTCGCTGCACGCAGGCGTGATGCCGGTGTTCTGCAGCAAGTGGTTAATATAATTCTGGGTGTTCGCCATGTGCGCTCCACATCCATAATCCGACAAATAGGCCCAATGCTTGCACATTAGAACCGTATATAGTCGAAAGTATACCCCGAGCGGACGCAATCGGCGGAATTCCGGTTACGTTAACGCCTCATACGGACATGGATATAGCCTAATCTCCATATCGGACTAAAATCATGGCATCAAACAACCTTCTCATGCGAGGATTCTATGACGGCAAGTACAACGACTGCGGCAAATAAAAAGGGTTCGGCGGAGCCGGGCTACGATAAAACCGCCCAGCGTATCCTCAATCTCTTCTTTGTGCTCAACAGTTCGGCCGAGCCGCTGACCACCGAGCAGATCGTTCTAGACTCCGATCTGGGCTACGGGTCGGGCAATGTTGAGTCTGATAAACGCAAGTTTCGGCGTGACCGCGAAAAATTGCACGAGCGCGGCATCGTGATTAAGGAGGTGCGCGCGCCCGGAGCCCAGGAAACCGAAGAAAGTGCCTGGACAGTCGACCGCGACCACACGTTTGCCGCCGGCGGCCTGATTACCGCCGACGACGCGGACGTCCTCATGGACGCCATAGACCAGACACTCGCCGTCGGGTCGTCGACTTTTTCGACGCCGCTCGCCGACATCCGGTCCAAAATCGCATACCTGACCGGCGAGATGGATGAGCCGGAAATGCCAGCCCACCGCTCTCCCATGGTCGATGCCGTATGGAGCGCTTTTGCCGAGCGCTGCGCGCTGCGTTTCCTGTATCAAAACGGACGTGGGGAGCAGCGCCAGCGCACCGTCCGTATCTACGGCATGTTCGAACGCGAGGGCATTTCGTATTTCTGCGGCTTGGATGATGCCTCCGGCACGGTGAGGACATTTCGCTGCGGCCGCATCGTCCGCGCCTGGAGACCCTCTGGCTCCTACACCATCCCCAGCGACTTCAACCTTAATGACCAGCTGTTCTTTGAGTTTGATTTTTCCGACCGCGACCCCATCGCGGCCACATTCTCGTTTGCCGCCGACACGCCGGCGGACATGCTCCACGCCCTTACGCGGGGACGCGGAAACCTCGACCATACCACCGAGGGATGGACGTGGACCGTTGGCGTGCGTGACCTAGATGCCGCCGCCTCATTTTGCATGGAGCACAGCGTCGACGGTATGAGGCCCGTGGCACCCGATGCACTCAAACAGGCTTGGAATCGCCTCATCGAAAGGACGGTGCATGAGCATGCCCGTGCGTAAACTCACCAGCGAGCAGAGACTCTCGCGCGCCATCGACATCATGGAAGCCCTCTACGCCGCCGGCGAGAAGGGCATGGATCGCGCTGAAATCTGCAGCCGGTTCGACATCACCGGCGCTTCACTCGATGAGATCATCGGCATCGTTTCGACCCTGGCAGACCGCGAATCGGGGGCGCGCGTCATCTGCGAATGCCGTGACGAGCGCGTCATTCTAACAGGCGAGGCGGGCCGTGTACTGCCGTTGCGCCTTAGTGCAGCCGAAGGCGCCGTGCTCAACCACGAACTCGAGTCACTGGGCATCGAGCCGGAGACGGCGGCACGCATCCGCCGCGCGCTCCTGCCCGAGGAACTGGGCTACAACCAACGCGTTGTCGACACCGTTGCGCGCGGCTCCCATTGGCAGCAGCTCAATTGCGCCATCCAGGACGGCGTTCGCTGCCGCATCGCCTATCGCTCGCTTGATGACGAGCGCGCGCGAGTGCGCACCGTCGACCCTTTGCGCATCGTGACGAACGGCGACAGCATGTACCTGGTAGCCTGGGATACCGAGCAGGACGCGCAGCGTCGCTATCGCCTCGATAAAATCGAGGAAATCGTCCTGACTGACGACTCAGTCGAACGGCACCACTCGAAGATTACAACCCTTCAAGACTCGCTTGCGAAGGCAGGGCGCGAGGCAAAGCTCGCGATGCCGCTCGATCTTGCCGGCCGCCTGGGCTGGGCGGGCATCACGTCGGTCAACCAGACCGACGATGACACGGCAATCGTAACCGTTCGCTACACGTCCGAAACATGGCTTTTTTCCCAAGTTATCGCAAAGGGCGGAGCCATCCGCATCACGGATGACCCCGCCCTGTCAAAGCGCCTGTGCGACTATGCGGAGACGCTTATCTGCCAGCTCTAGCGTCGTCGGTCATGCGCCTGCCGCCACAGCTGCAGGTAGTGGCCGATCTGGGCCGATTCGATACGCTGGTATGAGGTAGTGGGCAGCGACGTCAAAAACTTCTTGCCGTACCCCTTCGTCACCAGGCGAGGATCCGCCAGGATCAGCACACCGCTATCGGTCGACGAGCGTATCAAACGCCCCGCGGCCTGCTTGACCTCAAGTACCGCCTCGGGTAGCGAATAGCGTGCCCAAGCGCGGTCCTCGCGCAGGTTACGCTCGCAGGAGAGCGGGTCGGTGGGGCTGGAGAACGGCAGTTTGGGAATGATGACGCAGCGCAGCGTCTCGCCACTGGCGTCAAAGCCCTCCCAAAAAGCCTTGAGAGCGAAAAGTGACGAGGTCGGCTCGTTGATAAAGCGGTCGCGCAGACGCCGCGGGGACGAGTTACGCTGTTGGCAGTTAAGCTCCAACCCCGCTCGGGCGAGTTTGGGCTCTACGCGCGCGTACAGGTCCTCCATGTCACGCCGGTTGGTGAACAGCGTGAGCACCGAGCCGCCCATGGCGAGGTGCGCGTCGACCAGCACGTGTTCGAGGGACGCCAGATATGCCTCGCGGTCGCGCGGATCGGGGATATCCCCGGCAACGACCACAGCCATGTTCGAATCGAAGTCATAGCTCGAATCCAAATGAAGCGACGATGATGTCGCGGCACCGATGCGATCGAGGCCGACGGCATGGTTAAAGTGATCAAAGCTCTTCGATACCGTCATGGTCGCCGAGGCAAAGATGGCCGTATGGACCTCGGGCAGCCACTCGGTCGCCAGGGCCTCGCCGATATCGATGCGCTCGGCGGTCATTGATTCGCCGCCGGCACGCAGCCGGCGGTTGACCTGAAGCGAGTACACATAATGCTCGTCGGTGCCCTCGATAATAAGCTTGAGGTTCTCGGACAGCTCGTGCAGACGGCGTGAGATATCACCCAAGTCGACAACGACCTCGGGCTTATCGCCGGCGACGGCCTGCACCAGGCCATCGACGCTCTTGTCCGCTTGCTCCAGGGCATCGATGGCGGCGCGGGCCGACTGCAAAAAGTCATGCCAGTCGTCCGACTCGCGCAGCTCTGGACCAATCCACAGGTTCGCGTTGTCGTAACCACCGCGAGCACGACGGCCAAGCTCGCGGACGCCGTCAAACACATCGGCAATCGCCATGCTCGCACGTGCGACGGTGGACGTCGCCTTGGCAGTAAGTCCCAGGTAGAGCGTAGAACCCTCAGATGTCGCCAAATCGCGGGAAACCTGACTCAGCGCGCCGGCGCTCGAACCGCCCAGGCGCTCAAACAGGACACGTGACTCATCCGCCGACACCACGCGCGCCCACTGGCGACGCGCCTCGCGTTCAATGGAATGAGCCTCGTCGATTACCCAGTGGCGAATCGGGGGCAAAATCCTACCCTCGGCAGCGACATTGCGGAACAGCAGGGAGTGGTTTGTAACAACCACGTCGGCATGAGCCGCACGACGACGTGCGCCGTGGACCAGGCATTTGTCAGGGAAGAATGGGCATAGGCGACGGGCACACTCGCGCGATGCCGTCGTAAAGTCGGGACGGTTGACACTGCGCCAGCGAATGCCGAGCGAATCAAGATCGCCGTCAGCCGACTGGCACACGTAGGCCATGATCACGGCGACCGCCGTAAGTGTGTCGGCCGGATCGCGCTTGGTGGTGATTTCGACTTGGCCGCGGCTCATTCGCTCAAGCTTGCGCAAACACGGATAGTGGTCGTAGCCCTTGAGCGCGCAAAACGACAGGCCACCGGGCAGCTGCTCGGCAAGTTTTGGCAGCTCATGGTACATAAGCTGATCGGCGAGGTTATTCGATTTGGTCGCGATGCCCACGGTGATGTTGTTACGGCGCGCAGCCTCGGCAAAAGGCACCAGGTAGGCCATCGACTTACCGACGCCCGTACCCGCCTCGATTACACGGTGCGTGCCCGTAACGAGCGCATCCCGCACCTCAAGCGCCATCGCGATCTGCTCATCACGCGGCTCGTAGGCGGGATACATGCGATTGGCCAGACCGCCCGGGGCGTAGTCGGACTCAATTTCCTCACGGCTCGGCATCTTAAGGACCGGCAGCTCGTCCGCATCCACGCGGTCGTCCGCACGATCTGCCTTAAGCACATCGGCGCGAGCAGCACTGAGAGAGAAGATGGAACCCGGGTTCTGCCCCGCCAAAAACGAAAAGATGGGACGGTATGACCAAGGCACATCGGGATGCATGTCGGACAGGCGGGCCATGAGGCCCTGGGGCAAATCGGTGAGTGCCACCAACAGCACGCGCCATACGCCGCACAGGGCATCGACGTCGGCATTGGCGCGGTGCGACACCGAATCGCATCCGAACAGGTCGGCCATAAAGGACAGCTTGTGCGACGCCAGGCGCGGCAGCGCGATGCGAGACAACGCCAGCGAATCAATCCAGATGTCACTGACGTTGACGCCGCCCTTAACCGACTCGATAAACGAGCGGTCGAAGGTTGCGTTATGCGCGATGACCGGGCAGCCGCCTACAAAGTCGGCAAGGGCCGCGACGGCATCGACAGCCGACGGGGCATTGGCCACGTCGGCATTCGTGATACTCGTGAGCTCGGTAATCTCGGCAGGAATCAGCTGCGTGGGATGCACAAAAGTGTCGAAGCGCTCCACGACCTCGCGGCCCGAAAGGCGGGCCGCCGAGATCTCGATAAGCTCGTTGTCCTGCACCGACAGGCCCGTGGTCTCGGTATCGAGGACAATGACGTCTTCCTCGATAAGACCGAACGACTGCGTCTTGGCGCGCTCGGCAAGTGTGGCATAGGAATCTATGACAAATTGCGGCGTTCCAGGAGATACGGCGTCCTCGATTAGCATGCAACGCCCGCTCGACGAAGACCCATACGAATCAGGCTGTCACAGACCTGCGGGAACGTCATGTCGTCGGTATGGCGAATCTCGTCGGGATACAGCGATGTATCGGTCATGCCGGGAATCGTATTGGTCTCGAGGATGACAGGGCCGTCCTCGCTGACGATAAAATCACTGCGCGAAACGCCCAGGCAGCCGAGCGCCTTATGGGCGGCGCAGGCAAGCTCCTGCGCGCGAGCGTAGTTCTCGGGAGAAATCTGGGCCGGAATGCGATGAATGTCCGTAGGGTCGACATACTTCACATCCAGATCGTAGAACTCGCAGTCCTCGGGCTTGCGAATCTCGACGATCGGCAGGGCGCGCACGTCGTCCTCGCCGTAAACGCCCACCGTGATCTCGGTTCCCTCGATGCACTTCTCGACGAGAATCTTGTCACCATACTCGAACGCCTTCTTGATGGCGGCAGGTAGCTCAGAGGGCTCATGTACCAGCGAAATGCCGTAGCTCGAGCCATTGACAGCTGGCTTTACAAAGCAGCGCTCGCCACAAACCTCGACGATGTGATCGATATCGACTTCGTCGCCCGTCTCGAGTGCCAGACCGGGGGCAATGGGGATGCCTGCCTTGGCGTACAGGAGCTTGGACACCTCTTTGTCCGCACCGCAAGCGCTGGCAAGGACGCCCGAGGCCGTATAGGGGATACCCAGGGTCTCCATGGCACCCTGCATGGCACCATCCTCGCCACCGGCGCCGTGCATAGCGATAAACGCCACATTAAATCCGCCGGTCGCCATAGTGACCATAAAATTATCGGCAGCCGTATCGAGCAACTCCACCGACGTGTATCCGGCTTCCTTCAGCGCCGCCACAACGTTCTTACCCGAATTCAACGAAATCTCGCGCTCGGCGGAATGGCCGCCCGCCAAGACCGCTACGTGCATGTTCTCTAGGCTTTTACCCGGCATGGGCAGACTCCTCCTCTATAATTTCTGCAGCTGATACCATATTGTAGCGATACCGTCTACGTTTCCCCAAAATCGAAAGGCTTCCATGAATCCCAGGACCAAATCTCAGGACATTCGCGACTTGAGCCAAAATGATATCCGTGAGCTCGTCGCCGAGCTCGGCCAACCCGCTTTCCGTGCCAAGCAGCTTATCGAGTGGGTTTTTGAGAAGAACGTCTGTTCGTTTGACGATATGACAAACCTCCCGAAGGCTTTCCGCGAGCAGTTGAAAGAGGCTTTTGCCTTCGATACGCCGACAGAGCTCACCAAACAGGTTTCCAAGGACGGATCCCGCAAATACCTGCTCGAGTATCACGACGGCATTTCCGTCGAGACCGTCGGCATGCCCCGTCGCAACAAGCTCTCCGTCTGCGTCTCCACCCAGGCGGGCTGTGGCATGGGCTGCGCTTTCTGCGCCACCGGCTTGAACGGGCTCAAGCGCTCGCTGACCGCTCAGGAGATCGTCGACCAGGTGCTGCACGTCTCAGGCGATTTTGGCGAGCGCGCCACCAGCGTCGTCTTCATGGGCCAAGGCGAACCCTTTGCCAACTACGACGAAGTCCTCAAGGCGCTGCGCATTCTCAACGACCCCGACGGCATCGGCATCGGCGCACGCCACCTCACGGTCTCTACCAGCGGCGTTATTCCTGGCATTCGCAAGTTCGCTGACATCCCCGAGCAGTTTACGCTGGCCGTTTCGCTGCACTCGGCTATTCAATCGACGCGCAACAAGATCATGCCTGGCGTTAAAAAATATACACTGCTTCGCCTTCACGAGGCCCTTCAGCTCTATACGGAGAAAACCGGTCGACGCCCGACCTATGAGTACGCCATGATTGACGGCGTTAATGACACAAACCCCGAGATGCAGGCGCTTTGCGACTTCTGCGAGGGCACACTGTGCCATGTCAACTTGATTCAGCTTAACGATATCGAGGGCAGTCCGCTCAAGCCGTCGCCGATTCACAAGGTCGAAGATCTCCAGCGCCGTCTTGAGTCCCGCGGCATCGAGACCACGATCCGCAATTCCCGTGGCAACGACATCGATGCCGCTTGCGGTCAGTTGAAGCAGCGCTTCAAAGTTCAAAAGAACGCATAGGGGAGACACACTCCCAAACGTTTCATGTGAAACATCGAATGCCTCCGGTTGCAGATAATGCGACCGGAGGCATTTCATTTTATCTATTCATCCGTTTGGACGGAAATTTCTGGCACATCCAGAGCAAAAATTCAGGCTCCTTGTCTCCTTAACCGGACAAGGAGCCTTGAATAATAGGCCAGTAATTGTTAGGTACCTAAAAGCCTACGTTCTCCCATTGATGATTAACCCACTCTTGATTAATCTTAGGGTTCTTTGTTACCTGAGCCGTTCGCATGGCGACATCTTCCGTCATAACATCCATCTTCTTTTTAGATGTGTCGACGATATCCTGAGCACCACGAAGCAGGCGGCCACGCAGTTCATCATCTGTCGCGATCTTATATCCAACAAATGCACCAGCAGCCACCGTGGCGGCGAGAGCAACTGCAGCAAAAATCTTATCCTTCATTCTGGTCACCCTGTTCAAACTGAATCATTTCACCAAGAATGCGAGACAGCTCTTCTTCGTCTTTGAATTCAATTTCAATCTTATTCTTTCCACGCGAACTCTTTACGCGCACATTGGTATTAAACACCTGACGAAGAACACGTGCCGCCTTTTTAAAAGACTGAGGAGTTGCAGGCCTAGGGGTCTTCGGCGTCTCTCCGGCAGAAAACAACGGAGCAAGATTTTCTGTCGCTCGAACCGAAAGACCTTCAGCAACAACCTTTTCCGCAAGCTTAATACGAGCATCCTCATAAGGAACAGCAAGAATCGCCCTTGCATGGCCAGCAGTAAGTTTGCCTTCAAATATCATCTGCTGAACGATCTCTGGGAGATCCAGAAGACGTAGTGAATTTGTGATTGCTGAGCGAGATTTACTGACGGCCTTCGATAAGGCCTCCTGCGTCATTCCGCTTGCATCGATGAGCTGACGATAACCCTTTGCCTCTTCAACAGGGTTAAGGTCAGAACGCTGAAGATTCTCAATCAGCGCGAGCGCAAGCATCTCTTCATCGTTAACCTCTTTGATGATGACAGGCAGCTCCTCAAGGCCAGCAAGTTTTGACGCCTGATAACGGCGCTCGCCAGCAATGATTTCATAGCCATTGCCATGCTTACGAACCAACAGTGGCTGCAAAACACCATGTTCTTGAATAGACTCGCTTAGTTCACGAAGTTCGGTCTCATTAAAGTGAATTCGAGGCTGATTCGGATTTGGAACGATATCTTCGATAGCCAGTTTAGTTTCGGATGTCGCTGCAGAAGAGGACCCGCCAGTTTCGTATTCAGCTTCGGAAACCAGTGCACTCAGTCCGCGACCCAATCCACTGCGTTTTTTCGGGCTAGGCACGCTTGATCACCTCTTTTGCAAGATTCATATATGCTTTTGCACCCTTGTTTTGCGGAGCATAGGTAATTACCGGCTCTCCAAAAGAAGGAGCTTCAGAGATTTTGACGGTACGCGGAATCAAGGTCTTAAACGCCTTATCGCCAAAGTACGATTGGACCTCTTCGACTACCTGATTTGAAAGCGAAGTGCGCGAGTCATACATCGTCATCAATACACCATAGGTATCAAGACTCTTATTCAAACGTGATTTGACCATCTTCATCGACTCAAGCAGTTTGGTAACTCCTTCCAAGGCGTAATACTCGCACTGAATAGGAATCAAGACACTGTCTGCAGCCGTAAGAGCATTGATAGTTAACAGTCCTAGAGAAGGCGGACAATCGATAAAAATAAAATCAAACTCGTCCTGAATTGGCTCAAGCAGGTCTTTCAAGCGAGTTTCACGCGCAATCGCACTCACAAGCTCAATTTCTGCGCCTGCAAGCTGAATTGTTGCAGGAATTACGAACACCTTCTTGCAGTTCGTATCCTGAACAAGTGATTCTGCCGGCACATCATTCAACAATGCATCATAGATGCAGTGATCAAGGTCTTCTTTTTCAATTCCAAATCCACTGGTGCTGTTTCCCTGCGGATCAAAATCGACAATCAGTGTCTTACGACCCTGCTCACCCAGTGCTGCTGCAAGGTTTACAGCCGTCGTTGACTTACCGACGCCGCCTTTTTGATTGATGATTGCAATGATACGCGTGTCTTTTGCGCTCTTAGAACGCTTAACGTCGCGAAATCCCACGGTCCCTCCTGGTGTGTATTAAAGCTGTCAAACGGAGGATGTTTCACGTGAAACATTCCGATTCGATATCAACCGCCATGTTTCACGTGAAACACTGCAAGTTGTTAATATCCATTATGTTTCACGTGAAACATCTAGGCAAGCGGATTCTTCTTAGCCATGCCATTTGCACGAGGCAATGAAACGGATGCTGGATGACTCTTCTTGAGAAGAATGAACTCTCTGTGGCCCAAGCCCTCAGGCAAATCGATTGCGTCATTAAGAAGCAAAGTGAAGCCGCAAATCTTAGCTGCCGACATGCCGGAAGCTAGCTCCTCATCCGAAGGATTACCCTTGGTGATAACAAATAGACCTCCATCCTTGAGGAACGGAGCCGCATACTCAACAAGAATCGGTAGAGGGGCAAGTGCGCGGGCGGTTACGGCAGAAAACTGCTTCTTATGACTTCGAGCATATTCTTCAAGGCGATCATGAATCGCATGAGCATGTTTCAACCCAAGAGCATGAACAAAAGAATTGACGGCATCAACCTTCTTACCAACAGAGTCAATATAAGTAGCTTTACGATGCGTGGTTATGGTTAACGGAATACCAGGGAAGCCCGCACCTGTCCCCATATCGAGCAAAGCTCCCTCAGGAGCCTTATTGATATAGGGGAGCAAAACAAGAGAGTCGAGGATATGAAGTACCGCAGCATCTTCTATGTTAAGAATACGGGTAAGATTGGTTGTCTTATTTTTTTCCAGAACCAAATCCAAATGCTGAATACATTTCCTCAGCTCAGTATCAGTTACGCTCAAGGAATACTCTTTGCAATAGGAAGTTAGACGACTCAACATCTCGTCAGCTTGCTGATCAGTAAGTACTAACAACGAAAGCTCCTTTCTGACAAAAATCAGTGTATCGAGAACTTTTGACAAAAAAAGGGGACGTGGAAACCACGTCCCCTTAGCATAAGCTCGAGTAGATTATCGAGCAACAATCACCACATGGCGATCGGGGTCAGAACCCTCAGAATGAGTATCGACGGCGTCATTGCCACGAAGTGCAATGTGAACCAGTCGGCGCTCGTAGGCATTCATGGGCGGAAGCGAAACACTCTTATGAGTGCGGATGGCACGCTCGGCAGCAGACTGAGCCATGGAGGCAACCTTGTCCTGACGGCGGCTCTTGTATCCCTCGACGTCCACTACAACCGGATACCTAAAGCCGAGCTTGCGGCTCACCAGCAATGAGAACATAACCTGAAGGGCATCAAGGGTGCGACCATGACGGCCAATGAGAACAGCAAGGTCGGGAGCCGTTACATCCAGAATCAGCTCACCCTCGTCGCCCTCATACTCATCGATAGGAGAGTTGGCGGCATCGAAGTGCGAAAGGATGGAACGCAGGATGGAAATCGCAACATCGGCAATGGTGTCGAGCTCCTCATCGGTCAGCTCTTCACCGGCCTTGTAGCGCTGTGCAATCTCGGGATAATCGCCCGCGACCTGCGGGGCAACCTCCTCAAGCATATCCTCGATGATCTCTTCAGACATAACGTACTCCAAAAGTTAGGTACCTAAATAAGATTGATATCCCACTACTTCTTCTTGTGCGGGCGCGGCTTCTTCTCGCGACGAGTGACCTCAACCTGCAGCGGCGCGTTCTTAAGACGCTCCTCCTCATCGGCCTTCGCCTTGTCGATGACCTTCTGCGTCACAAAAATCTGCTGGATAACCTGCCAAGCAGACGAGACGTCGTAGTACAGCAGAACACCAACGGGAAGGCTCCAGCCCATCCAAAGCATCATGACCGTCATGACAACGGCCATCATACGCATGCTCTGAGCCTGCTGGCCGGTCTGGTTGCGCGACATATAGAGCTGCGGAATCAGGGTCAGGACAGCGAACAGGATCAGGCAGACCAGCGCAGGCAGCGCGACCATAAAGCCATCGGCAAAGGAGGCACTCGGCGTGGTGGTCAGGTCGGGCAGGATGTTGAAGAACGAGAACGTGCCCTCGTTAAAGTACTGCGGCAGGTTACGCAGCAGCGTAAACAGGGCAAACAGGATAGGCATCTGAATCAGGAGCGGCAGGCAGCCGGACAGCGGATTGAACTTGTTCTCGCTGTAGAACTTCTGCATCTCCTCGGCCTGACGCTGAGGATCGTCGGCATAGCGCTCCTGGATCTCGAGCATCTTGGGCTGCAGCACCTGCATACGAGCCGTCGACTTAGTCGACTTGAGCATAAGCGGCGTCAGCAGCAGACGGATGATGACCACCAGGATGATGATGGACAGGCCCCAGTCGACCGCAAAGGTCTGGATGAGCTTGAGCAGCTCGAAAAGGATGTTAACGATCCAATCCCACATGTAAGTTTTCCTCCGATAGCGAGTGCCCGCTAGGGCACAGGGTCATAACCGCCGACGTGCAGGGGATTGCAGCGAGCGATGCGCCTCACGGCAAGCCAGCAGCCTCTCAAAACACCGTACTTCTCAATCGCCTGGACGGCGTATTGCGAGCACGTTGGGTAATAAATGCAGGCGTCAGGCAATAAGGGCGAAATAACCTGTTGATATATGCGAATAGGAGCGATGGCAACACGTCGCAAAACGTGATTGCTCATCGCTCCTCCCCGGCAACGCCGGCGCGTTTCATAAGCGAACGCAATGCATTGTCCATCTCCTGCGGCGAAGAAACCCTCGTCTTGGGAGTTGCGAACAAGATGATGTCATAACCCGCAACGGGAAATCCGCAGCTGCGGGCGGCCTCGCGCATCACACGCTTAGAACGGTTGCGCACGACCGCACAACCGATCCGTTTAGCACCAACGAAGGCGACCCTTCCGGAGTCGCCTTCGCCAACCGATTCACATATGGTCATTCGAATCAGAGGGTGATTGAAACGACGCCCCTGACTGAACACATGCTCGAAATCTTGCCGAGACTTAATAGTCTTCATGCGAGATGTGTGTATCGCTGCTAGACAGTGAGACGTTTGCGGCCCTTGGCGCGACGACGGGCGAGCACGGCACGACCACCCTTGGTGGCCATACGGGCACGGAAGCCATGGGTCTTGGCACGCTTACGCTTATTAGGCTGATACGTACGCTTCATCTTAAGTTCCTCCTGCTGCATTTCGAGTGTCCGCGGGGACGCGGACGCAGATATAGACACGTGAGCTTGAAGATTGTAGGGAAATCAATGTTCAAATGTCAAGAAATCAAAGGTAAAAGGTTGCAAAGAGTACACGGTTCCCCCATAAGCAGAATCGGTATTTGAGGCAGTGGGCAACTTTTCACGATATTTCATCGAGTTTTCAACAGGTCATGTTGGCAATGTTGAGAACTTTTCGCTCGATTTCCAAAGTTTTCAACAGGTTTTGAAAAGTTGTCGAAAGATGAGAAACATTGCACGGTGAGCTACTATTTGTTCGAAACCTTTTGAAAGATTGCGAGCGGCATGTCTGACGACTTTTACACCATGGTCGACTCCGGAGATCCGGCACCCGACAACGAGCACATCACCGGCGTACGCGAAGAGCGCGACGGGGGTGAACAGACCGCAGTAAAAGCGCCGGCAGCGATGTATGCGGCGCGCATAGCGGTATACGACGACATGCTGTCGACCCCGCGCGTGATCATCATCGAGCCGCAAGACGTCCGCACGTATCTGGAAGAGACGACCAACACCGTCTACCAATGCATGAAGGAACAGGGCGGCCACATCTCGCTCATGGTCATTCGCGAGATTGTCGAAAACTTTATCCACGCCCACTTTGCAGAGCCCATCATCTCGATCTTGGACGGCGGAGACACGATTCGCTTTGCCGACCAGGGGCCGGGCATCGATGACAAGGAACGCGCCTTTGACTTTGGTGTGACCAGCGCAAACAGTAAGATGAAGCGGTATATCCGCGGAACTGGAGCGGGTTTTCCCATGGTGCAGGAGTACCTGGAAAACGCCGGCGGCGCCGTCTCCATCGAAGACAACATGGGCAACGGCACTGTGGTGACCGTGAGCCTGAACCCCAAGCGCGTGCAGGAAATCGAACGCGCCGGCGGGCGTGGCGCCGCCGTGCGCCCCGAGACCGAGCAGGCGGTCTATCCCCTGCCGGGAGCTTTTACACAGCAGCCCATGGCAGCACAGCAGACACAACCGCCCATGATGCAGATGCAGCAGCCCGGTATGCTCCCTATGCAGGGATCCCCGGCGGCGTCGATGCCAGCGCTTTCAAACACTCCAGAGGGCATGCCTCCGACAGACCAGGATGTCGCCGCTCAACAATCGTCAGGCATACCGGGCGGCCAACAAATGGGTTATCAACCGTACCCGCAGGGGTATCCATATCAACAAGTACCGCAGCAGGGGTACGGGTACGCCCAGCAGTATCCACAACAGTACCCGCAGGGATACCAACAGCCATACCAGCAGATGCCTCAGCAGCAGTACAACCCATGGGCACAGCAGGTACCGGCGCAGCCTTACCAGCAGTGGCCGCAAAGTTTTCAACAGCAGATGCCGCCCATGCAGAGTTCTCAACAACCAGCAGCTCAAATGGTGTATCCTAATGCGGCGAATCAATATGCACAGCCACAGCCGGACGTGTTCGTAAGCGACCGCGGCAACGCCGCGCTGGGCTATCTGGCGCAAAATCAGGCGTGCGGCGCAACCGATCTGGCGAGGGCGTTTGGAAATTCGGCCCCCACTTGGTCACGCACACTCAATGATTTGGCACAGGCCGGCTTGGTCATCAAGCATGGCCAAAAATACCATCTGACCGAACTCGGCGCCGCTCGCGTGCGAGCTCAGAGCTAAAGGACGGGAGAGACAGTGGACGAGGAAGCAAGCATCATCCTGGGGGATGCCATCGCCTTTTGCCAGCGCGACGGCCAAGATGCACGCCTCATCAACATGCTGGGGCAGTCGCGCGCCGTGAGCCTGACCGAAGACACGCTCACGATCGAGGCCCCTTCGCGCTTTGCCATCGCGCAGCTCAAAAAGCACCAACCGACGATCGAGGCCTATCTAGAGGAAATCGCCTTTGCGCCAATCGCGCTCGACATCGTGGCGCCGCAGAGTGCCGCGGCTGATTCCGCTGCCGCAGCAGCACCCGCCGCTCCCCCGATTGCGACCACAGCAGCCACAACGACACCCGCGCCCAGGGCCGGTGATGTTTCCCGTGAAACCATGGGAGAGGCACAGCAGGCGCCCGCGGCGCCGTCGGGCCCGGCGACATCAACGCCCGCGCCCGTCACGCATATGCCCATCGCCCACGACACGACGCCGGGCGAGGACACGGGCATTGCGATCAAGAACACGCTTTCGGCCGACGACTTCCGCCGCATGATGAATCAGATGCAGGGCGGCGCGCCGGCAAAGACCGCGCACGCAGCGGCCCCCGCTACGCCTGCGGCGGCACCGGCGGCGCCGGCGGAGCAGAACACAGACGGTGCCCCGCTCGCCGCGAACTCAAAATTTACCTTTGAGAACTTTGTCTACGGCCCCGAGAACAGCCATGCCTATCGCTCGGCACTCAAGTTTGCCGCCCTCGCGGACGAGCGCGGCACGTGCACATCACTGTTCATCTACGGCAAATCGGGCCTAGGCAAGACGCACCTGCTGCTTGCTATCAAAAACGAGCTCGCCGAGAAGTCGCCCGAGATCAAGGTCAAGTATGCCAACTCCCAGGCATATCTGGACGACCTGATGACCGAGTTCGACCGCCAAAAGAAGAGCAACGCCCCTATCATGCAGGCATACCACGGCGTGGACGTGCTCATCATCGATGACATCCAAAACATCATCGGCAAGCGCGCGAGCGTGGACTACTTTTTCCAGCTCATGGACGAGTTCATCCGCAACAACAAGAAGGTCGTCATCGCGGCAGACCGCGCCCCCAAGGACCTGAGCATGGACGAGCGCCTGACCAGCCGCTTCAACGCCGGCATGCTCTGCTTGGTCGCAGAGCCCAGCTACGAGATGAAATACAAGATCTTGCAGCGCTATTACGAGAACACCATCGCCGCAGCACCCGAGGCGGGCGACGATTCGCTGCTGGCGGCCTACGGGGGCGACGGCGGACACCTGACCGACGAGCACTTTAAGCACATGGCCGAGGTCTCGGGCACCAACATCCGCGAACTCGAGAGCTTTTGCGAGCGCTGCGCCGGCGAGGCGGGCGACCGCGAGCGCGAGGGCGGGGAGCTCACCTTTGACGATATCGACGCCATCGCCAGCCAGTACTTCGACACATCGGCCAAAAAGATCAACGTCCAGACGGTTCAGTCCGTCATCGAGGAGCAGTACGGCGTGACGCACGAGGAGCTCATCGGCCCGCGTCGCAACGCCAATATCGCCAAAGCACGCCATATTGCCATCTATCTGGCCATCGAGATGTGCGAGATGACGACCACGGCGGTGGGCGCCGAATTTGGCAACCGCAACCACTCGACCGTCAGTACGAGCTACAAAAAGGTCCAGAAGATGATCCAGGAAGACCGCACCGTCACCGAAGACCTCAAGTCGCTGCGCGATAAAATTACACTGCGCTCGTAGGGAAATAGAGACACCTGTTGAAAACTTGTCGAAACCACGGGCATAAGGTGTCTAAAACCCAACCCGCGGTGATGAAAAGTTTTGCGCAGGTTTTGAACGTGGAAAACCACCCCTGTTGCACACAGGTTGCTGTCGATTCTCTTTCTGGGTCTGACCTGCGTCTTTGGGAGTAATCAACAGTTTCGTCAGTGCTATTACTATTATTAAGATATTTATATCTATAGAAAGGTATTAAAAGATGAAGTTCACCGTCAGCCAGAGCTCGCTTACACAAGCTATCGGCGTCGTTATGAAGGGAGTCGCTTCGGCATCCACCCTTCCCATCCTGTCGGGCGTGCTCGTTAAGGCCCAAGACGGCATCTTGGAATTCCAGACCTCTAACTACACCATCTCGATCCGTCATCGCATCGCAGCGCATGTCGAAGAAGAGGGCGAGATGGTTATCCCCTGTAAGATGCTCTCCAATATCACCAAGACCCTCCCCGATGCCCCGGTCACCTTTGAGCTGTCCGAGCGCCAGGTGCTGATTGGTTGCGAGAAGAGCTCTTTTAGGCTGAACACGCTCGATGCCAATGACTTCCCCGAGTTTCCGGCCTATGCCATCGAGAGTGCCGTGGAGCTGCCGACCGATGTCTTGTCCGAAATGGTCGGCCGCGTGTGGCGCGTCACCTCGACCGACAAGGCTCGCCCCATCCTGGGCGGCGT
This sequence comes from uncultured Collinsella sp., assembly GCA_934654585.1. Classification (GTDB taxonomy): domain Bacteria; phylum Actinomycetota; class Coriobacteriia; order Coriobacteriales; family Coriobacteriaceae; genus Collinsella. Next base: position 32,598 of record CAKUGF010000012.1, read on the forward strand.
GCACATGAAGGTCGAGAACAACACCGTGCGCCTGGTGGCGACCGATTCCTTCCGCTTGGCCGTGTGCGATACGCAGGTAGAGACCTCGACCCTCGAGGGCTCCTTTGAGCTCAACGTTCCGGCTGATGCCTTTAACGACGCGCTGAACATCATGGCCAGCCAGGCGACCATCATGATCGGGGCTACCGACACCCAGGTCGTCTTCGAGGCCGGCAACACCACCTACGTGTCGCGCCGCATCGAGGGCGTGTATCCCAACTACAAGCAGCTCATCCCCGATTCGTGCGTGACGAGCGTCAAGATCGACGTCGCCGCCTTTAACGCCGCCCTCAAGCGCGTGGCCGTTATCGCGAGCGCCAACCCCGCCGTCAAGTTCGAGATCGATGTCGAGAACGGGCAGATGGGCCTGTCCTCCATTTCCAATGACCAGGACCTTGCGCAGGAGACGATTGATGTCGAGGCCGAGGGCGAGTCGGGTACCATCGCCTTCAACTACCATTACATCTTCGGCTGCCTCAATGCCCTGTCCAAGGAGAAGGAGATCACGCTGGAGCTCAAGAGCTACTCGCAGGCGGGCATCTTCAAGTCCTACGACAAGATCAACTACCTGTACCTGGTCATGCCGGTCCGCATCTAGCGCTGCGCCATGACCATGTTCGCCCGCGATCTTTCCGTCGCGCACTACCGCAGCTTCGATAGCTATCGCCTTGCCCTGGACGAGGGCGTGACGATACTTGCGGGACCCAACGCGGCGGGAAAGACCAATCTCATAGAGGCGCTGCAGCTGCTGACGAGCGGCGCCTCGTTTAGGCATCCGACCGCAGCCGAGCTCGTCCATGACGGCGTGGGCTCGTGCAAGATCGAGCTGAGGCTCGAGGGCGACGGCCGCGTGCTTGATATGGGATTGAGCGCGGAGGACGGTAAGCGCTCGTTTAGCCGCAACGGCAAGAGATGCTCTGCCGCCGGTGTGCGCGGGGTTCTGCCGAGCGTGCTGTTTTGCCCCGACCATCTGGACATGGTTAAGCGCGGCGCCAGTGTGCGCCGCGCTGCCCTCGATGACTTTGGCATGCAGCTGAGCGCACGCTATGCCGATCTTGCGAGCACCTATGGGCGCTGCGTGACCCAGCGTAACGCCTTGCTCAAGGAGACCTGGTGCTGCCGCGAGATGCTCGGCGCGTGGAACGATTCGATTGCCCGCGCGGGCTCGGCCCTGCTCGTGCACCGGTTGGCCCTGCTCGACCGGCTGGCGGGCCATGTGCACACTGCCTACGGGCAAGTGGCGTCAGGTGAGGCCGCCAACGTGACCTATGCGTCCACGCTGGGGGATTTGCCCCAGGTCGAGGATCGCGAAGAGCTGAAGGGCTGGGCGTACGAGCGCATGCTGGCTGCCCTTGATGAGCGCGCCGACGAGGAAATTCGCCGCGGCGTGACGTTGGTGGGACCGCATCGCGACGAGATTGAGTTCACCGTGGCGGGTCGCTCCGCCCGTTCATTTGCCAGCCAAGGACAGCAGCGTACACTGGTGCTGTCCTGGAAGGTGGCCGAGGTTGCCGTGGCTCGCGATGTCCTGGGCACCGCCCCACTGCTGCTTCTGGACGACGTGATGAGCGAGCTCGACGGCGAGCGTCGCGGCGCTTTCCTGCGGCTGATCGGCGATGATATCCAGACGGTCATAACCACGACCAACCTGGGGTACTTTACCGATGACCTGCTTGATCGAGCCAAGGTGGTGAGCATGGGTGAGACGTGCTAATTACGAGCGCGAGAGCGAAACGGTCGCCTTCAGCGGGTTTTTGAACGCAGAGCGCCAGCGCATCCTGGCGGCTGCGACCCCTGAGCGCCGTGCGCAGATGGAGGCCGCCGAGGAGTCGCGCACGGTCTATCGCGCATGGAACGCTGTGTGTTCGGGCACGCGCGAGGGGCGCCATGTGACGGGCCTGCGCTATCTGCCCGAGTCCAATGAGCTGCTGGTATATCTCGATTCACCCTCGTGGACGCAGGAGATGACGCTGCTGCGCGAGATCATCCGTGCGCGCATGGAGCGCGCCGGCGCCCATGTGGATGGTCTGGTGTTTAAGACGACGGCCCCCGGGCATACGCCGCCTGCCGCCAAGGAACGTTTGCGCCCGGCAACCACCGAGCGTCCGCCGGCTCCGCATGCCGACCTCAACGAGACCGAGCGTGCCGAGATTGAGCGCCAAGTGGCACCCATCGAGGATCAAAAACTGCGCGAGGCCCTCGAGAACGCCATGAGAGCCAGTGCCGAGTGGGCCAAGGGCGTGCGGGGCAAAAAAGAGCCTTAAATCGCATCTGGTGGCCTTGTAGAGCCAAATACCCTCGTCCTCGAGGGTATTTTTTTACGATAAACTAGTAAGGCTGTACACATTTTCTTAACTGAAGGAGGACGTGTGGCAAACGAAAACGATTACGATGGCGGCGAGATTAAGATCCTCGAAGGTCTCGAGGCCGTTCGTAAGCGCCCGGGCATGTACATTGGCTCGACGAGCGCCAGCGGTCTGCATCACCTGGTGTGGGAGATCGTTGATAACTCCGTCGACGAGGCCATGGCCGGTTTCTGCACCGAGATTCAGGTGACGGTCCACGCCGACAACTCCATCACGGTCGTCGATAACGGGCGCGGCATCCCCGTCGACGAGCATCCTATCAAAAAGATCCCGACGCTCGAGGTCGTCATGACGATCCTGCACGCCGGCGGTAAGTTCGATAACTCGGCATACAAGGTCTCGGGCGGCCTGCACGGCGTGGGCATCTCCGTCGTCAACGCCCTGTCCAAGCGCGTGGTCGTACAGGTCCGCCGCGACGGCGGCGTCTACGAGATGGAATTCTCGCGCGGCAAGACCGTCAAGAAGATGGAGGTCGTGGGCACTTCGGCGACGACGGGCACCACCGTCACGTTCTGGCCCGATGACGAGATCTTCGAGACCTGCATCTACGATTTCGATACGCTGCACAACCGTCTGCAAGAGACGGCGTTCCTCAATAAGAACCTCAAGATCGTGCTGACCGACGAGCGCGAGGCGACTCCCCACGTGGAGGAGTTTTGCTACGAGGGCGGCATCATCGACTTTGTCAAGTTCCTCAACGAGGGCAAGGACGTCCCCGAGGCCTTTAAGGAGCCCATCTACATTGAGGGCAAATCGGACCCGGACGCGCCTGTGACCAAGATGGGCGAGGTCGAGGTTTCCCTGCAGTGGAATAGCGGCTACGGCGAGAACGTGATGTCGTTTGCCAACGACATTTACACCCCCGAGGGCGGCATGCACCTTGAGGGCTTCCGCACGGCGCTCACCCGCGTGATCAACGACTACGCGCGCAAGCAGAACCTGCTCAAGGAAAAAGACGCCAACCTGACCGGCGACGACGTGCGCGAGGGCCTTTCGGCTGTCATTTCGGTCAAGCTGCCCGACCCGCAGTTTGAGGGCCAGACCAAGGCCAAGCTCGGCAGCTCCTATATGCGCGCGCTCACGCTCAAGATCGTGACTGATGGACTTGCCGATTACCTCGAGGAGCACCCCAAGCCCGCTCGCGAGATCGTCAAGAAAGCCCAGCAGGCCTGCAAGGCGCGCAACGCCGCCCGCAAGGCACGCGAGGCAACCCGCCGCAAGAGCCTGCTCGAAACGGCGTCTCTGCCCGGCAAGCTCGCCGACTGCTCGGTGCGCGATGCCGAGTTGACCGAGCTCTTCATCGTAGAGGGCGACTCGGCAGGCGGTTCGGCCAAGGACGGCCGCCGCCGAGACATCCAGGCGATTCTGCCCCTGCGCGGCAAGATTTTGAACGTCGAGCGCGTTGGTGACCATCGCGCGTTCTCGAGCGACACCATCCAGTCGCTGATTACCGCGATCGGCTGCGGCGTCACGACGAGTGCCGGCGATGGCGGCGACTTCGATATCACCAAGGCGCGCTACCACAAGATCATCATCATGACCGATGCAGACGTCGACGGTGCACATATCCGCATCCTGCTGCTGACGTTCTTCTACAAGTACATGCGTCCGCTGATTGACGCCGGCTACGTTTACGTCGCCTGCCCGCCCATCTTTGGCATCAAGGTGCGCAACAAGATCCACTACGTGTATCCCAACGGCCGCCAGCCCGAAGACGAGATCCTGCGCGACACCATCCAGAGCCTGGGCCTGAACCCCGACGATAACGACGAGGACGGCAAGGCCAAGGACGGCAAGATCACCAAGAAGCGCAAGGGCTATACCGTCCAGCGCTACAAGGGCCTGGGCGAGATGGACCCCAAGCAGCTTGCCTCGACGACGATGGACCCCAAGACCCGTATCCTGCAGCGCGTGTCGATTGAGGACGCTGTGGTGGCGGACCGTGCCGTGCGCGAGCTGATGGGTTCCGAGGTCGGCTATCGCCGCGAATATATCGAGAAACATGCGCATGACGCGCGTTTCCTGGACGCCTAATCCCCGCGGCTTTCCCAGCCACCGCACCTTCGCCCTCAATCGTCGGTCGCGTACCCAAGTACGCTTCCCGCCTCTTTCGGGCGAATCTGCGGCACCTGGAAAAGCCGTCTCCGTGGTAGGGAACTAATGGACCACGCAAACCATGAGGAGGTAACGTGGCAGACGATATCAACAACAACGAGGGTATGGACGAGGCCGGCGACGCTGGCATGCCCGATGATCTGAAGCGCTTGCTCGCCCGCGCCGAGCAGGGCGAGGACGGCGACCCCGATGCCTACAACCCCGATGCCGATGATGATGAGGAAGAGGACGACGACGGCGAGCTCGAGGAGAGCTTTGGCGAAGTCGACCGCGGCGCCTCGGCGGGCGAGGATATCAACGGCGGACAGCTCCAGATTTCGGAGTTCGGCCGCGAGATGAAGCAGTCGTTCATCGAGTACTCGATGTCGGTCATCACGGCGCGCGCCCTGCCGGACGTGCGCGATGGCTTAAAGCCGGTGCACCGTCGCATCCTGTATGCGATGAACGAGAGCGGCATCTATCCCAACCGCCCGCACAAGAAATCGGCCTGGACGGTCGGCGAAGTTATCGGTAAGTACCACCCGCATGGTGACTCCGCGGTCTATGAGGCCATGGTCCGCTTGGCGCAGTGGTTCTCCATGCGCACGCCGCTCATCGACGGTCACGGCAACTTCGGCAATATCGACGGCGACGGCGCCGCGGCCATGCGTTACACCGAGAGCCGCCTGGCAAAGCCCGCCATGGAGCTTCTGCGCGACCTGCAGAAGGATACCGTCGACTGGCAGCCCAACTACGACGAGTCGCTTGCCGAGCCCCAGGCGCTGCCCGCGCGCTTCCCCAACCTGCTGGTCAACGGCAGCCAGGGCATCGCCGTCGGCATGGCCACCAACATCGCCCCGCATAACCTCACCGAGGCGATCGAGGCCACCTGCTACCTAATCGACAACCCCGACGCCACCGTCGACGAGCTCATGCAGATCATGCCCGGTCCGGACTTCCCCACCGGTGCCATCATCATGGGCAGTGCCGGCATTAAGCAGAGCTACGAGACCGGCCGCGGCTCCATTACCGTGCGCGCCAAGGCCCACGTGGAGTCCACCAAGACCGGCCGCAGCCGCCTGGTCTTTACCGAGATTCCCTACATGGTCAACAAGGGCACCCTGCAGGAGAAGATCGCCCAGCTCGTCAATGACAAGCGCATCGAAGGCATCTCGGACATGCGCGACGAGTCCAACCAGAAGGGCATCCGCCTGGTCATTGAGCTCAAGAAGGGCGTTATTCCGCAGGTCGTGCTCAACAACCTGTACAAGTACACCTCGCTGCAGACGACCTTTGGCGCCAACAACCTGGCGCTCGTCAACGGCGTGCCCAAATGCCTGAGCCTGCGCGAGATGCTGCAGCACTACATCGACCACCAGGTCGACGTCGTCACTCGCCGCACCCGCTATGACCTTAAGAAGGCCCAGGCCCGCGCCCATATCCTCGAGGGCTACCTGATGGCTCTTGACCACATCGACGAGGTCATCAGCATTATCCGCTCCTCGCAGACCGACTCCGAGGCCAGCAGCCGCCTGATCGAGCGCTTTGGCTTTACGCCCGAGCAGACCACGGCCATCCTCGAGATGAAGCTGCGCCGCCTGACCGGCCTGGAGCGCGACAAGATCCAGGAAGAGCTGGACGGTCTGCGTCGCGCCATCGCCTACTACGAGGACCTGCTGGCGCATGAGGAGAAGATCCTGGGCGTCATCAAGGAAGAGATGCGTGAGATCTCCAAGAAGTTCGGCGATAAGCGCCGCACCGAGATCAGCCATGTCGAGAAGGACCTGGATGTGGAGGACCTTATCGCCGACGAGGACATGGTCGTGACCATCACCCACACCGGCTATGTAAAGCGTATTCCGGTTGCCGCCTACCGCGCCCAGAAGCGCGGCGGCAAGGGGGTATCGGGCGTCAACCTCAAAGAGGATGACGTTATCGACGAGATGTTCATCGCTTCCACGCACGAGTACGTGCTGTTCTTCTCGAGCAAGGGCAAGGTCTACCGCCTGAAGGTGCACGAGCTGCCGGTCGGTACGCGCCAGGCGCGCGGCACCGCGATCGTCAACCTGCTGCCCTTCGAGGAAGGCGAGAAGATCGCGAGCGTCATCAGCTGCCGCGAGTTCCCCGCCGACGAGTACCTGATGTTTGCCACCAAGAACGGCATGGTCAAGAAGACCGTGATGAGTGCCTATGGTCGCAGCCGCCGCGATGGCCTGATCGCCATCAACCTGAGGGACAACGACGCGCTGCTCGCCGTTCGTCGCGTGCGCGAGGGCGACAAGATCATCATGGCCACCACCGCCGGCAAGGCGATCGTGTTCTCCGAGGAGCAGGTACGCGCCACCGGTCGCGATACCAGCGGCGTGCGCGGCATTAGCATGAAGGACGGCGTGAGCGTTCTGGGCATGGAAGTCACCAACGGCAACGGCGACCTGTTCGTCATTACCGAGCGCGGTTACGGCAAGCGCACGCCGGTCGCGGACTACCCGGAGCAGAATCGCGGCGGCCAGGGCGTCTACACCATCCAAATGACCGAGCGCAAGGGTAACCTCGCGGCCATGAAGACGGTGGGCCCGCAGCATGAGCTGTTCATCGTGACGGAAGGCGCGACAGTCATTCGCGTCAAGACCGACGAGATCAGCCAAACCGGCCGCGCCACCCAGGGCGTCAAGATGATGGCCGTCGACGATAACGACCGCATCTGCGCTGTAGCCCGCATGACAGCCGCCAAGGAAAAACCCGAAGGCGAGGGTGCGGAGGACACAGCCGCCGCCGGCACCGAAGAGGTCCCGGTCGACCTGGGCGACGGCAGCGACATACCAGAGGATCTCCTAGACGAGTAAGTAGCCCTCTCTGGTCAAAAACATCAGACCCCTTATATCGGCGGTCGGCGCACTGCGCGCCGACCGCTTTTTTGAAAACCTTGGGACCCCATGGCCGCTGGGCTGGCGAGTTGGGTTTGGTTTGTCGCGAGTTCCGCACGCAAAGAAGGCCACTTAATGTGGCCTTCGTCTTGCGCAGGACTGTCCGAGCAGCAAGCCAAACCCAACTCGCCAGCCCAGCGGCCACCCCTCCCAAAGATTTTCAAAAAAGTTGTTGACGCGCGCGTAACGACTCGTCTAATATATCCCTTGCGCGATGGACCTGTAGCTCAGTTGGTTAGAGCGTCCGGCTGATAACCGGGAGGTCACAAGTTCGAATCTTGTCAGGTCCACCACTTTCTTTCGCAATAAACACCCCAGCGAGAGCCGAGTCGCCGCTGGGGTGTTTATTACTGTCTCCGTGGGGGTTTAGCTCAGCTGGGAGAGCGCGGGCTTTGCAAGCCTGAGGTCAGGGGTTCGATCCCCCTAACCTCCACCATGATGGACCTGTAGCTCAGTTGGTTAGAGCGTCCGGCTGATAACCGGGAGGTCACAAGTTCGAATCTTGTCAGGTCCACCATCAAAAACGTGAAGAGCCCTGGGGCATTGCCTCGGGGCTTTTTTCTTATCTCAAGAGTAGTTAATTTGGGACGGGGCTATTTTAGCTACTCAGCTCGCTGGGGTAGTCAAAAGAGCCCCGTCCCAAATTAACTACTTTGATTTTGTGTGCGGTGCGAAAGATTGGGTAGTATAGCTATTCAATGCGGCAACCCTGCCGCGCGTTAACCGCTACGTACCGGAGGTGTTCCATGGTTCGTGTCGACATAGAGACCATCGTCATGGCCGCCGGTCCCGTGCCATCGCTTATCGTGCTCCGCGAGCGCTGCAGCAAGTCGGATTCGCCTGCGCCTCTGCGCTCGCTTTCCATCCAGACCGGCTCGTTTGAGGCCGCGGCCATCAGCCGCGGTATCGACAGCGGCCGCGCCGAGCGCCCGATCACCCATGATCTGCTACTCGATACCGTTGACGCCCTGGGTGCCAAGCTCGAGCGCATCGAAATCGTGCGCGCCGAGCCGCCGGTGTTCTATGCGACGATTGTCGTGCTGGCCGATGGCGGCGAGCGCAAGATTGACGCCCGCCCCAGCGACGCCATCGCCCTTGCCGTGCGCAGCAACGCCCCCATGTTTGTGGAGGACGACATCATGAACCGCCTGGGCACCGTTTCTGCCCATGCCGAGGAAGTCGACGACGAGCAGGAGTTCGAGAAGTTCGACGAGTTCGTCCATACGCTCTCCCCCGATGATTTCTAAATGTCTGCCGAGCGCACGGGACGGTCGCTGATGAGTGCCCGCGTATCGGCTGAGGCAGCCGCCATCGCGCGTGAAGCCCAGATGCGCTCGGAGGCATCCGAGGCGGCTCGCATCGCCTACGTGACGCAGGCCCGCACGCTTCGCGAGCGCCGCGGCTCCTATATCAAGATGGTTCTCATCTCCGCCCTTGTCGCGGCAATCTGCTCGCGCCTTCGTGGTACAGTTGGTGCGCTTGGGTTTTCGATTTCAACAGGCTTGGTAATCTGGGGTGTGGTCGATGCGGTAATGCTGACCAACCAGATCAAGGTGCTCGACAAGCGCGCTGCAGACATGATGCGCGCCCGCGACGCTGCCGCCAAGATCGCTGCCGAGGCGCAAGAACTGTAACGACGCCAGACTCGATGGGAAGGTCTAAAGATGGCACAGGATATGCAGGACGCCGGTAACGTCTCCGCCGAGCTCGACGCCATGGTGTGCGATCTGATTGGCGCCTTCTTGGACGACCTGGCCGCGGGCGAGAACCCGGGCGTGGTCGTGGCAATCGAGGATGCTGCCTCCAACCGCTATCTGGCGGCGCTCGACGAGGACGGCGAAGAGGCATGCCTCGAGGCTGCCACCAACTTTATCTCCGAGCATAAGATGGGTCTTAAGGACGAGGGGCTGGGCCGTATCGTTCGCTATGCCATCGGCTACACCGGCTGCGTCGAAATTGACGGTGGTTACCACGATGCCCTGCTCGTGAGTTTCTTCGAGACCACGCTCGAGAGCGGTTTTTCGGCATATGTGCTGTATGAGGGCATGGGCGCCGGCGATGGTTTTATGTGGAGCGACCCTGAACCTGCAGGTGAGGAAACCCCTCTTATCTAAAATCGCTAAAATAAACGAGTTTTCGGTAAAAGGCTCAATATTCCCGCTGAGCGTTGTATCGCTGGGCGGGCCGCATACGCGTGCCGTTTGTATATGGATAGAAGATAGGGGAACTACATGCGCGTAGACAATCTGAGGAACATCGCCATCATCGCTCACGTCGACCACGGCAAGACGACGATGGTCGATAAGCTCCTGCGTGCCACGGACGCCTTCCGTGCCAACCAGCAGGTCGAGGACCGCGTCCTGGACTCTAACGACCAGGAGCGCGAGCGCGGCATCACGATTCTCGCCAAGAACATCTCTATCGAGTACAAGGACGTCAAGATCAACGTCATCGACACCCCGGGCCACGCCGACTTTGGCGGCGAGGTCGAGCGCGTGCTGCGTATGGCCGACGGCGCCCTGCTGCTGGTCGACGCTTTTGAGGGCCCCATGCCCCAGACCCGCTTCGTGCTGCGTCACGCTATCGACACCGGCCTCAAGATCATGATCGTCATCAACAAGATCGACCGTCCGGGCGCTAACCCCGAGAAGGCCTACAACGACTGCCTCGACCTCATGGCCGACCTGGGCGCTACCGACGACCAGCTTGAGTTCGCCATGGAGCATGTCGTCTACGCCAGCGCCATGAACGGTTTTGCCCGCCTCGATCCCGAGGACGGCAATATGGACATGTACCCGCTGCTCGACATGATCATCGACGACATGCCCGCGCCCGAGGTTGACGAGAACGCCCCGCTGGCCATGCAGTGCGTGACCATCGATCACTCCAACTTTGTCGGCCGCATCGGCATCGGCCGCGTGTACTCCGGCACCATCCACCAGGGCGACCAGATCCTGGTTGTGAAGAACGACGGCTCCAGCGCCACCGCTACCGTCAAGCAGCTCTTCACCTTCGACTACCTGGGCCGCACCGAGTGCCAGGAAGTCGGCGCCGGCGACATCGCCGCCGTCGTGGGTATCGACCGCACCGATATCGGCGATGTCTACACCGACCCCGAGAACCCCGTCGAGCTCGAGCCCATCGAGATCGACCCGCCGACCCTGTCCATCGTCTTTGAGGCTTCGACCTCCCCGCTCGTCGGCCGCGATGGCGACATTGTGGGCGCCCGTCAGCTCAAGGAGCGCCTGTTCAACGAGGCCGAGAACAACGTGACCATGAAGATCGAGGAGCTCGAGGACAAGAGCGGCGTCGAGGTCTCGGGCCGCGGCATTCTGCACCTGTCCGTCCTGATGGAGTCCATGCGCCGTGAGGGCTTTGAGTTCCAGGTCGGCCGTCCCCGCGTTCTGTTTAAGAAGGACGAGAACGGCAACAAGATGGAGCCCGTCGAGCAGGCCGTCGTCGAGTGCCCGGACGAGTACTCGGGCAAGGTCGTCGAGGTCTTCGGTACCTCGGGCGGCATCATGACGAGCATGGATACCTCGGGCATCGTGACTCACCTTGAGTTCAAGATCCCGACGCGCGGCATCATGGGTCTTAAGAACCGCATCATGAACGTCACCCACGGCGAGGGCGTGTTCTACCACACCTTCCTGGAGTACGGTCCCTACGCCGGCGAGATCGGCAACCGTCAGAACGGCGCCATGATCTCCATGACCACCGAGAAGGCCGTTGCCTACGCTCTGGGTACGCTGCAGGAGCGCGGCCAGCTGTTTGTTGAGCCGGGCACCGAGTGCTACGAGGGCATGATCGTGGGCGAGCGCAGCAAGGCCGGCGACATGGTCGTCAACATCGCCCGTACCAAGAACCTGGGCAACCAGCGTTCCTCGACCTCCGATATCTCTGTCCAGCTGGTGCCGCCCCGCACCTTCTCGCTGGAGGAGGCGCTGGAGTACATCGCCGACGACGAGCTGGTCGAGATCACTCCCAAGAACATTCGCCTTCGCAAGCGTCTGCTCAACGCCACCGACCGCAAGAAGGCTGCCGTCCGCGCCGGCCAGGTCAACAAATAAACGCTGAGGTTTATAGCCGCCAATAAGAAAGGGCGTCGACCGCAATGGTCGGCGCCCTTTTTGGTGCAATGGGGTCAGGTTAGTTTGCACCACGACGGAGACGATGCCTCCTTCTGGGCCATTCCGGGTAAAGTTAGGTTGTTTAAACATATACAGGAATCATTGAAATATGACCGCTTTGATACAAAACTGTTAACAGGTAAATATCAACTGGTATTAAATTAAAAGACCTCTTGACCTGCGGTTTACATGATTGGTATCTATGTTGTATTTTATGCACGTGGCATAGACGGACCGTCTTAGAAGTTGCTCCCTAATGGGTTCTTGCAATGCGCTGGGTAGGTTCTTGTTGATGTTGGGGTTTGTGTTCGATTCGACGATTCGCCGTATTCCACACTGTGTTGTAGGAATTAGGGGACAACTATGAACGCACACCGCTCACGGTCGCTGGGTACGGCGGCCCTGATCTTCATTTTGATTAGCCTTACCGCCGCGGTTTTTCACGGCGCAGCCCCCGTGCGCGCCGAGGATGCGACGACGCCGACGCCGATTGTGATTGATGGGACGACGGCGACGGTTGATGTCAAGCTGTATACCGATGAGCATCATACTCAGGAGCTAGAAGGCGCCGTGACCTCTGTCTCAACCCTTTACGGGGCTTTCTCGGCAAATTTCAGGACTGGCGAGGCTCCTACGCCTGGGAACAATGTTGCCGTTTACAAGTTTCCTGACACCATAGCCGTCGCCGATAGCGCCGCTGTGGACCTTATGACGGGAACGGGCACCGATGCCGTAAAAGCTGGCACATGGGAGATTAAAAACAACAAGGCCATCTTTACGTTCGACAAGACGTGGCTCGAAAAAAACCCTGCGAACATTTATGTCGCGGCGAACTTCTCGTTCCAGCTTAAAAATAAGGACGTTGGTTCTGGTGATGTGACGCCTGTCGAGTTCCCCGGCAAGGGGAAGGTCGATATTTCCACCAAGGACGGAAACGTTAAGGGAGACAAGTCGGGTGTTTTCTCCCAGGGCTCCGACGGCGTGGCCAAGGTCACCTGGACTGTTAAACTCACTGTCGAGCCGTATGCCACGAACGTCAAGTTCACCGATACGTTAGGCGAGAACTTCAGCTTTGTGGAGGGCAGCTTCCTGCTCGATGGCAAGAAGCTCGACCCGCAGCCGACGGTCAACGATCAGACCGCGACCCTCGACAGCTTGGGAAACCTTTCCAAGGGCGACCACACGATCACGTACGAAACGGTGTTGAAGAGCGGCGTCTCCGCGAATAACGGCGAGTTTATCGACAAACAGGACGCCTCCAAAAACACGGCAACGTGGGAGTGGGGCGGTACCAGTGACCGCCAGTATGGCACGGTCACGGCTGCCCCTAGTCAATTTCGTTATGACATGATCAACAAGTCCAAAGGCTCAGGCAACCCGTCTGACATTAAGTGGACGGTCAAGCTCAACCAAGGCGAGCTCAAGGCCGACATGAGCGGCTATGTGTTCACCGACACGCTGGACAATAAACAAATGTATACGGGGAATTACGCGGTATATAAAGGCGATTCTAGTTCGGCTCTTTATACCGACGTGATCGAAACGTCGCAGAAGTCCTTTAGCTTCAAGTTCCCGGCCGACCTTGCCGATAAGTACGCCACTTATCGCATCGAATATCACACCAAGATGAAGGACACGAATTCATATGAAACGGTGAGCAACGAGGCGAAGATTGAGCACGAGGGCCGCGTATCAGGCACCAGCGGTAATACGTTTACGCCGCAGCTTGTCGGTAACTCTTTTGTTGTCAAGAGCCGTGTGGACTGGAGCACTGCTGCCACGGACGGCACGGCCACCTGGAAACTCGTCGTTGACCTACGCTCAATCGTGAATGCGTACAATCCTGATAGCGTTACCGTGTACGACACATTTCAGAGCGCTTTGAGTCAGACGCTCGGCCCTGTTCCCGAAAGCTACTCCATCAAAATCGGAGACGAGGAGCTGAAAAAGGGGCAAGACTGGAATTTCTGGAATAAGTACGATACATCTTCGATCGGCACCAAAAAGAACATCAACCTCGATATATACACCAAAAACGAAAAAGTTAAGAAAGCGCTTGAGCAGTCACGGTATGCGGAGATTACCTATAAAACGAAGACCGACGCTCTGCCGGGCTGGTACTCGAATTTCGCTGCCGTTGGAGTTCAAAACTGGAAATCTTCCCTTACCGATGTAGTCACCTATGTCGTCAACAACGAGGCGCCTAGCCCCGCGGTGGAAAAGCCCGCCTCGGAAGCTGTCGCCAAATGGGACGAGAGCTTTGACTGGGGCAAGGTCGACGGCTCGAAGGAAAAGGGCGCTTGGGTTATCAACTGGACGGTCTATGCGAACCGCGCCTCTACGGTTGGCGAGGACTATTACGGCGCGACCAAGCTCAACGGCAATCCGCTTAATATCGTCGATACCCTTCCCGCTGGCATGAGCTATGTGCCTGGTTCTGCCAAATACTTGCTATATCAGAACCCGCACACGCCTCCGGTGGCGAACAACTACGGACGCGGTGATGGCGTAACGACGCTCCCGCAAGGTTATACGAATGGCAAGGATCTTACGGGCGACCAAGTGAAGTCCGACGCTTCGTCGAATACTGTCACCTTCTCCATCCCCACAACAGAGTTTGGCGAATACGCTGGTTACGCCAAACTTACGTATCAGACGGCGGTCAAGCGCGGCGAGCTCGACACTTCTAAGAACGAAGCGAAGTTCACCAACTCAGCCAGTGCTGAGTCAGGAAACAAGAAGTTCGACTCTGGCAGCGGCACTGTCACCATTAAGAACAATGTCGTTAAGAAGACCGGCGAGCAGGTCGCTAGCAGCAACCGTATCAAGTACACCATTCTGGTCAACGAGTCAGCTGTCGATCTTAAGAGTGGCACTGATGTCCTCGAGCTGGTCGACACCATGGACGCCAAGTGCACTTTGGTGCCGTCGACGCTTAAGGTCTATGGGCGCGTGGACAACGATTGGTCTGAGCTGGCCGACAAGGACTATTCGTCGGAGATGGAGCAGATTAATGACAAATCGGGCTCGCACACGAAGCTGACGCTTAACGTGCCCGACGGCAAGTATCTCAAGGTCGAGTACGAGGTCATCCCGAGCGGAAATCCTGGCGACAAGGTTCCTCTTTCCAACACCGCCACGCTTACGGGGGTGAAGGACGGTTCTGCGACTGATGGTCAAACATGGACTGTCCAGAGTGCTTCTGCAACCGCGGGCGGCAACGGCTACGGCATCACGATGACCAAGTACGACGCCCAGCAGGTCGGCGCACCGCTCGAGAGTGCGGAGTTTACGCTTTACAGTGTGGATATGGAGCAGGCCGCGGCATCGGGACTGGAGAATGCCAAGACGCCATTCGGAACCGCCAAGACCGACATCAACGGCAAGATTTCGTTTGGCGCTGAAGGCAACGCAATGAGCAATTGCACGCTCTACCAGCTCGTGGAGACAAAGGCACCTGAGGGCTATGACACAGCGGAGTTCAAGTGGATCATGCTCAAGGGCAAAGCGAGTGACGAGGATTACCGAAACACGCTTGAAAAGGCAAAGTTCATCGTCGGCAACGCAGAGATTATCGGTGACGATAAGAAGGATGAGATTTGGGTCTATGACAACCGCTTGAAGGGCGCTGCGGAAATCAAGGCAAAGAAGGTGCTCCAAGGTGGAACCTTTAAGGCGGGACAGTTCTCATTTGCGCTTAAGGATGGCGACGGCAAGGTGATCCAGACGGCGACCAATGACGCCGATGGAAGCGTATCCTTCAGTGCCGATTACAACAAGGCCAACGAGTATCACTACACCATCTCCGAGGTCGTCCCCGAGGGCGCCGAGAACAATGTCAAGGATCACATCACCTATGACACGACCGAGTACAAGGTCACGGTTAACGTGATCAACGGTACGAATCAGCTCGACACCACCGTCACTTATGGTGAGGGTTCCTCGACGCCACCGACCTTTACCAATAAGTACTCGACCACGCTTCCCGAGGCGGGCGGGGCTGGTTTGACTATGACGTATCTGACTGGTGCTTCGATGCTGTGTTTTGCCGCGACGTGGATGCATGCTCGCCGCCATCGCGAGCTGGATCGAGGTGGTCGTCGTGAGTAAATCGCTCCGTCATATGTTGACCGTCGTGGTGATGGTTGTGGCCGCCGTCTTTTCTTTCGCGATTGCCCCTGGGGCGGCCCGCGCCGCCGACACCGGAGCCATTACGGTGGACGGTACAGTTGCGACGCGGTATGACGCGTATCAGCTCTTTTCGGCGACCGTTATTGACGACGTCGATGCCGACCAAAAGGTCGCAACTGACATAACGTGGGTAAATGACGCCGTTCGCCAAGCTGTTCTCCCTGTGCTTCATGATGCGGGGCTTGATGGCTCGGCATCGACGGCGCAAGAGGCTGCCGAATGGATGAATGCCGACGGACACATGACGACTGCGCTGACGGCAAAGCTTGCCCGCGTGATTGTCAAAGCAGACGCCGAGCCCGTGGCCCTTAACGCGGGCACGGCGGCCGAGCTGCCCTGCGGCTACTGGCTCATCGTCGCCGACGACGACGCCATCGCCCAGGGCGAGGCCGGCACCGCGCCGATCATGGCCCTGGTCGGCGGCAGCGCCGTCACCGTCAAGCCCAAGGCCGCGACGCCCAAGGTGGCCAAGCACGTGCTGGAGGACAGCGCGGCAGCCTGGGGCAAGGCCGCCGACGCCACGGTCGCCGACGACCTGTACTGGCGCCTCTCGGCCACGGTCCCGGCAGGGCTTTCCGCCGACGACGCCTACGCGGTGCAGTTCGTCGACACCATGAGCGCGGGACTCGACCCCTCCAAGGTCGCCGCGAGCATGCATGTGTACGTGGCGGCGGGGGCCGAGGGCGGCTTCGACGCCGTCCCGGCCGGCAAGGACGGACGCGCCGGCACCGAGCCCGCCAAGGGCTGGACCGACATCACGGCCCAGTGCGGGGTCTCGGTCGAGGGGAGCTCCTTCACCGTGCGTACCGGCGACCTGATCGCCGCGCTCGGCGGGGCCGACGCCTTCGCCGTGGGCGCCCGCGTGGTCGCCGTGTACAACGCGCCGCTCAACAGCGCATGCAACCACGGCATCGCCAAGGGCAACCCCAACGAGGTCTACCTGCGCTACCCGCGCTCTCCCTTCGCCGACCAGTCCGGCGACGCCGGCTTCACCCACACGCCGAGCGATGACGCGACGGCCTACACCTGGGGGCTCAGCCTTATCAAGCGTTCGAGCTCTGATGACAAGCCCCTTGCGGGCGTTAAGCTGAGCATCACTGATGACCGCGGTCGCACGCTGGCGGCCGACGGTACGTGGACGACGGATGTCGATGCGTGTGTCGTGTCTGGCGAAGATGGACGCGTGGAACTGAGTGGCGTGGACGCGGGCGTCTATACCGTCGAGGAGGTAGCGGCGCCCAAGGGTTACACCGCCTTTGAGGGTAAACGAACGGTGACGGTTGCGGCCGATGGCCTGGACGTCAAACAGGTAGCCGCCGCGAAGCCCGAGGTAACCGTATCGGCCGAAAGCCCTCTGCGGGTTGATGCCGCCGATGCCGGGACGGGTTCGATCGAGCTGTCGGTGCTCAACACCCCAAGTAAAGAAGCAAGTCGAGGCTTTATGCCCTCGACGGGAGATAGAACGTTGGTGCTGGTGGCGGCTTTGGCTGCCATCGGGGTGGCGGCTATTGTCGCCGCGCTCGTCATCAAGCGGGGAGGAGGTCGCCGTGATAAATAATTGTCCCCCCTGCCCAGTGGCGTACTGCCTCCGTAGCGATTTGGACGCAGGGATATAACCTGCCGACTTTTGGCATCGACAAGTTTTAAAGCAACCTCCAAGAAAGAGGTCCAAACATGAAGACAACCAAAAACATCGCCCGCCTGGCAGTAACCGCCGGCCTAACCGCAGCCCTGAGCTTCGGTGGAGTGGTGGCACCCGTGACCATGGCGTTTGCAGCCGAGGGCTCAACCGTAACGTTTGAGGATGCCGATTACGCAACGACCACGACTTACAAAGGTATCCAGATTTTCAAGGCGAAGGTGACCACGAGCAACGGGGCCACGACATTAAGTAACATCGAGTGGGGCAGCGACATCGTCAAGACTGCTGTAGTAGACGCAATCAAAGCGAAGGACAAAACCTACAACAGTGAGAATGCGCAGGATGCCGCCGACTGGCTGAATGAATACGCCAAGGTTACTAGGAACGACTCAAAGGTTGCGAGCGATAACGTTCTGAGCACAATCGCCGCCAATCTTGATAGTAAAGGCGGCTGGGTGACTTCGAATAACGCGTCTCTTTCTGGCCTCGGGGCCGGGTACTGGCTGTTCCTCACCGCTTCCGCTAGCAAGCCCGACGGCAAGTCGACCGATACGTTCACCTCTCCTGTGTACGCCGCGATTGACGGAACTAGCACAACGACCGTCAAGCCTAAGAAGAACATCCCCACGGTCGAGAAGAAGATCCTCGATGATGCAGACGCTACCGTTGCGGATATCAAGGCCTCCGATAAATGGAGGGACGTTGCTGATTCTCAGATCGGTCAGGAAGTGAACTACAAGCTCACCGGCACGATTGCAAGCAACTACGCCACGTTCGACACGTATGCCTATAAGTTCACCGACGTGCTTTCCTCTGGTCTCGACTACATCGATGGCTCGGTTGAGGTGTATGCGCTTAAGGGCAGTACTTACACCAAGATTGACGCGAGTAAGTACGATGTGGCCTGGGCAAACAACACTCTGACGGTTGACTTCAAGGTCGACGGCACCAAGAAGGGCCTCAAGGACGTTGACGGCGTGACTGCAGACACCCAGATCGTCGTCTTCTACAGGGCCAAGCTCAACGGCAGCGCCGTGATCGGCAACGCTGCCGAGAACAAAAAGGGCGGCAACCCCAACACCGTTAAACTTGAGTACTCCAACAACCCGTTTGTCGAGGGCACGGGCGAGACGATCGAGGACACCGTCGCTGACTTCGCATTCAAGCTCAACCTCAACAAGGTCGACCAGGGTACCGAAAAGGGCCTCGCGGGCGCCGTCTTCACCGTCCAGTCCGCCGACTCGAACACCGCGGGACAGTACGTTGCCTCGAAGGACGCTGCAGGCGTCGTTGCGGGCCAGCTCGTGACCGTGAAGGTTGACGACGCTAATCAGCTTCCCGCTTACGTGAAGTTCACGTCCGACAAAGACGGCAAAATCCCCGTCTCCGGTCTCGACGCCGGCTCCTACAAGGTGACCGAGGTCCAAACCCCCGACGATACCAAGTACACCAAGGCAAACCCCTTCACCTTCACCATCACCCCGGACTATGACCAGACGACGATGAGGGTGTCGAGCCTTACGGCGAAAGTCTCCGAGGACGACGAGAATCGCACCGACATCGCTTTCGGCACGCTCGACGGCACTGCCGGCGACAACAAGCTGACCGGCACGGATGGCACCAACGCTGACGCCGGCGAGGTCACCATCAACGTCGGCAACGCCAAGTCCGTCGGTCTCCCACTCACCGGTCTCAACGGTATGACGTTCACTTGGATCGCTGGTGGCGCGGTGCTGTGCATTGGTGTGGAGCACCTCATCCGCAGCCGTAAGCGTGACGAGGGCTCTGAGGAGTAACCGTTCGTCTCGACCGTCAACACGAGACATGAAAAAGCGGGGCACCCGGTCGTGTGATCGGGTGCCCCGCTTCGTTTGTTGGTGCAAAGTAACCTGACCCCTTTGCACCACCACAAAGGTGCCTGGCCCCTTTGTGGTGGTTGGCGGCTAGGCGGCGGGGAGTCCCGGATTATTGGCGGACTGCTGCGGTTTGAGGTGGGCGTTGCGCCAGATGATCTGGATAACGTAGCCGAGCATAAAGACAAAGGCCACGCCGCTGATAAAGTCGCCGATGAGGGGAAGTCCCGTGAGGGCGCCTGCGGCGATACCGCCCACGGCGGCCATGGCGTAGCGGTTCTGGTTGTGTCCGACCATGCGCGCAATAGCGCAGCCCGCAAAAGCGGTGGAGACCAGTACGATGCCAATCACAGCGCACAGGAGGGCTCCGGCGAGCGATAGCCCGGCGATCGAGATGATCAGCAACAGAACGGCGGGGACGATAGCAACCGTGCCGACAAGACCACTCACCCACAGGGGCGTGGGACGTTGATGGAGCATGCCGGCAGCGCTGGCGGTCGCACGCGGAAAGGCGAGCTCGAGCAACAGGGCGACAAAGCAGGCGGAAAGCGCCGCGATGACGATGCCGCCGATGGTGTCGTTAATCGTAGAGGTGTTCTCATTCTCGGTGCGGTCGATCTTGAGGGCTCCGACCTCGGCTCCTGCGGCGCGCTCGGGATCCTCGGAAACATGCGCGTTCACGGTGCCGGTGATGTGCGCGTTTTTACCCAAGATGAGCTTGTCGGCCCAGACCTCAACATCGCCGTCGACGGTGCCATCGATGGTCACGGTGTCGCCCGCGAGCGCTGCCGACTTGGTAGAGCCGCGCAGGGCAACCGTCTCGCCTATCGCATAGAAGCAGTTGGCGGTGCTGTCGGAATTGAGCACGACATGCTGACCGACGACCGTGACGCTGCCATCAACCGTAGTCTTGGCAATGTCGATGGTGCGCGCCGCAAGACGAATAGCGCCGCCCACCGTGCAGTCGCGAATTGAGAGGGTATCGCCCGCGGCGATGATATCGCGGTCGATGGAGGCGTCATCGAGGTCGAGGTTTTGGCCCGCCCAGTACAAGTCGCCTTCGACGCCAGACGGGGTGGAGTCTTCGTCGGTCGCGAGAACATTGCCTGCGGTATCCGTGCCGGCAAAAGCTGCGGCGGGAAGGACGGCAAGTGTCAGCGCGATGAGGGCGAGGGCGACAAAGAGGTGGCTCCGTGCTTTATGACGGCGCGTCGGCGGGAATTGATTGCAAGGCATGGTGAATCCTTCGTTAGGTGCTCGACATGTACCTAACAGGGTACCCAACGCGCGGGCGCTCTAAAAGAACCTCTCGGTTGCATTTCGAAGGATGGGCCCTTGTCATCTACTTTTTACGATGCATAAAGCGTGCGATGTCTTCCTCGGTAGGACTTTTGATGTCAAAGCGCAGTGACAGCCAGCGCAGCCCCATGGTCACCGCGACGCACACGACCAACGCGGTGATGTTGCTGACGAGGCCGCTCATAACGAGGCATACATAGCTCGCCGACCCGGCGATGGCCGCGATGGCGTAGAAATTTGTGCGCTGGAAAATACCCGGCACCACGCCCATAAAGCTATCGCGCAGCATGCCGCCACCCACTGCGGTGAAAAAGCCCATCATGATACAAACCGCCGGCGCAAATCCGTAGACCAGGGCCTTGTCCGCTCCGGTGGCAGCGTAGATGCCGACCGAGATGATGTCGAGCAGCGGAATGAGCTTTTCGGGCTTATCGACGATTGCGGGGAAGATGTAGATGATGGCCGCCGTGGAAATGGAGAGCGGCAGGGCCATGGGCTGGTTGAGAATATAGACGTTGCCCACCTGGAGTGTCATGTCGCGCAGAAGGCCGCCGCCGAGGCCGCAGACGACGGCGAGTGCGACCGCGCCCACCAGGTCGAGTTTGTGCTCGCGTGCGACCAACACGCCCGAGATCGAAGCCGCGACGACGGCGAACATCTCGAGCCAAAACGGGATGGCGACCATGGCATCCGAGGCATGTGCGGTAACAGTCATAGCGGCGACAACGGGCAAGATGGGGTCCTTTGAGTTGTTGGTTTAGGCAATGCCCGTACATAGTACATGGTTGTCGGGTGTCATGACCCCATTCCTCGGCAAACGGTCGGCAGCGGATGCTGGCGTAGGGTCCAAAACATGTACGCCACCCTCCAAAAACGACATTATTTGACATCTTTGGAGGGTGACGTACACGTTTGGATTGAGCCCACGGCATGCGTGAGTCGATTTACTCGCATCCAGTATATTTTCCCACTTCAACGGACATAAGAGTTGAGTATTGGCTCAAAGCGAGAGGTCCTCAATGGATACCCCTGTTCTCATTTCGCATAAAACCGCATGGCTTGTCCATCATGCACCCCAGAATTTGGTTCAGTCTCTTGCGCGGCACGACTACCAGATAGGCGCACGAGGCATCTCCACCCAGCAACGCGTTGCGCGCATACGACAGGCCCTTACCGACTGCGACATTCCGTCCGATATGCTCAAGACTATCGATATCTCGGTTGTATTCGAATTCGAGCGAATTCGCACCAAAGGCGTCATTTGCCACATTCTTGGACAAAATCTTCCCTACGAGCATATTGACGAGTTGACGCCCGGAATCTTCATCACCGACGAAGCCTTCACCTTCGTGCTCGCTGCCGAGTGGATGGATAGGGTCGAATATCTCGAATATGGCTATGAAGTTTGCGGCGATTATCGCATGAGGCTCAATCCCGCCGACCCTTATACCGAGCAACCAGCCACTACCTCCAAGGATGAAATAACCGAACTGCTCGATCGGCACCCCGGCAAACCCGGTGCCACACGTGCACGGCTCGCGCTCAGGCACATCTACGATCACTCGGCCTCGCCTATGGAGACCGCTTCGGCAATCGCCCTCTCGCTCCCAACAAGCGAAGGCGGCGTTGGCATCCGAGGTATCGAACTCAACAAACCGCTCGAGATTCCTCAACGTCTCTGGCATTGCGCCAAAGATCGAACGCTCAAAATCGATGCGCTTGTTACCTACAAGCGCAGGGAGCTCGGTATCGAATATAAGGGCGGCTTTCACGACGAGGTCAAGCGCAAGGGGGCGGATGCGGAACGAGAGGCAGTTCTCTCCCAAATGGGATATCGAATCGTTACGCTCACTTCGGCTCAGTTCAGCAGTCAGCTTGCCTTTCACCGCGCCATGAACAACATTCGCGAAGCACTCGGCATGCCTCGCTGTACCGACACCGGGTACCAGAGAAAACAAAACGAACTACGCAAGGCGCTTATCCGCAACTGGAAAGGCATGCGAGACGAGGAGACACCTTCCGAATAGCGCCACTCCCATGAGCTCAATCCAAACGTGTACGTCAGCCTTCAAAGATGTCGGAAAATGTCGGTTTTGGAGGGTGACGTACATGTTTTGAGGGAGGGACGGGCTCGAATCCCTCCTCCTGCGCGTTATTGAGATGTGCCCAAAAAGAAAAAAGCTCCCATTCCCGGGAGCTTTCTCAACCAAAATGGCGGAGGAGGAGGGATTCGAACCCTCGTGACCTTATACAGGCCAAACGGTTTTCGAGACCGCCGCATTCAACCACTCTGCCACCCCTCCGCGTGGGGTAAAAACAAAGCAGGCTCGAAGGCCTGCTTTGGAATTAACTGGCGGAGAGTCAGGGATTTGAACCCTGGAGACGCTTTTGACGCCTACACGATTTCCAATCGTGCTCCTTCGGCCACTCGGACAACTCTCCGTTAAATGCGAAAGTCAGTATACACGAGGAATCGCAAAGTGCAAACAGAAAAGTTGGCTTTTTTTAAAACGCTTGGCTCCGTGACGGGGTTCAAGCGAGCCAAAAACGGACTCTGACCAGCATGGCTGCAAGTAGCAAATTGTTCAAAATGGGTATTTATAAGCGACTCGGCAATGAATTTAATAATCTTTGACCGTTGTTGAAGACCACTGGTATGCATTTCGCGACCACAGCCTTGCAATTGCTGACCTGCGGTTTGATTTGGTTTGTCCCCGCAGCGCCGTATCTTGTCCACAGATCCGTCAAGCATTTGGTCGGCATTTGGTTGGAAGACGCATGAAGCGCCGTGTGAGTATGGACATATGTGGAGGTCATGAGGTTGTAGCTGCATATTCTTGCAGCCTGGGAGGTTGAAAGATATTATTACCAAGTCTTTTCCTGCTTCAGGCGCACCTTCACGACCTGAAGCCACATTTGCCCAGAGGAGGTGACAATATGAAGGCTTATGAACTGCTGTTCTTTGTTGACCCGTCGCTCGACCCCGAGACTCGTCTCGCTGTTATGAAGCGTATCGATACCACGATCGCTGAGGGCGCTGGCAAGGTCGACTCCGTTGACGAGTGGGGCAAGCGCAAGCTCGCCTACGAGATCAACGACCTCACCGATGGTGACTACACCCTCATCAACTTCCACGCAGATCCTACCCAGATCGCCGAGCTTGATCGCGTCCTGCGCATCACCGACGCTGTGGTCCGCCACATGATCGTCCGTCGCGACGATCAGGAGTAAGACTGTCGTTTTGGACTGGGCTTGTGCCCCAAGAGGAAGTAGTGAGTTATGAGCATCAATCGAGTGAACATCACCGGTAACCTCACGCGTGATCCCGAGCTGCGCGCCACCGCCGGCGGAACCCAGGTTCTGTCCTTTGGCGTCGCCGTGAACGATCGTCGCCGCAACCCGCAGACTGGCGAGTGGGAGGACTATCCCAACTTTGTCGACTGCACCATGTTCGGCACCCGCGCCGAGGCCGTGAGCCGTTTCCTGGCAAAGGGAAACAAGGTCGCGATCGAGGGCAAGCTGCGCTACAGCTCTTGGGAGCGCGACGGTCAGCGCAGGAGCAAACTCGAGGTCATCGTTGATGAGATTGAGTTTATGAGCTCCCGTGGTGGCCAGGGTGGCTACGATCAGGGCGGTTACGCCCCCGCAGCTCCCGCGCCCGCAGCACGTCCTGCCGCACCGGTGGCTACGCCGCCTGCGGTCGACGTCTACGATGAGGACATCCCGTTCTAAGGGTTGTTCACCTATTTTTGAGTGAGAGGCGGCTTCGGTTCGCCGAAGTTGCCAAACGAAAGGTATTTTGACATGGCTAATGATTTTTCTGCACGTCAGCCGCGTCGTAAGTACTGCCAGTTCTGCAAGGAGAACACTGAGTTCATCGACTATAAGGACACTCAGCTTCTCCGTAAGTACATGACCGACCGTGGCAAAATCAAGCCCCGTCGCGTCACTGGCGCTTGCACGCAGCATCAGCATGACATCGCCAACGCCATCAAGCGCGCCCGCGAGATGGCTCTCCTGCCGTACACCGTCCCCGTGGTTTCCTCTCGTGGCAACCGCGACCGCGGCTAAGAAGGGAGACGCATCATGAAGGTTATTCTTCTCGATGAGATCAAGGGCAAGGGCGGCGAGGGTGACGTCGTAGAGGTCGCTCAGGGTTACGCTGAGAACTTCCTGTTCCCCAAGAAGCTCGCTGTTGCCGCCACCAAGGGCAACCTCAAGCAGCTTGACGAGCGTCGCAACAACATCGCCAAGCGCGAGGCCGTCCGTCTGGCTACCGCCAACGAGACCAAGGCTGCCTTCGAGGGCAAGACGGTCACCGTTGACGTCAAGGTCGGCGACGAGGGCATCCTCTTTGGCTCCGTTACCGCCGCTATGATCGCTGACGCCATCAAGGCTCAGCTCGGTATGGACATCGACCGCAAGCGCGTCGAGCTCGGTAAGCCTATCAAGGTTGCCGGTGCCCACACCGTTGCCATCTCGCTGTACCGCGAGATCAAGGCCGAGGTTGTCGTTCTCGTTGGCGTTACCGCCGAGGAGCTCGCTGCCGAGGCTGAGGCTGAGGAGGCCGCTGAGGTCGCCGAGGCCGAGACCGCCGAGGTCGAGACTGAGGCTGCTGCCGAGTAGCATTTGCTGCAACGCAACAATCTTGTTCTAAGAAGGGCGCTCTGGGAAACCAGGGCGCCCTTTTGTTTTCTACGCTCAGCGAGCGCCATGGCAGGCGTTATGGTGAAGTCCCAATTGCGGGACCGTTCATCCGTTTGGTTCGGTGATGATTGCCGGCGCGCGGTCCGTTTTGGGACCGTGGCTGATACTATGGATGCTCGCAAGCGATATGAATGAGGATGCTCATGGCATATGACGATCGGGAGACCGGGCTGACGGTTGAGGACCGTGGCTCCAAATTGGGTCTTCCCCAAAACCAAGATGCAGAGGCCAATGTGCTGGCCGCTATGCTGCTATCGCCCGAGGTGGTCGAAGAGGCCCAGGTCGAGTTGCAGCCCGATGACTTCTACCGGCCCATTCATAAGACCATCTATACCGCGATGGTCGATATGTACAACAGCCGCATTCCCATCGACTCTATCTCGCTGATCGATTACCTGCGCAGCATCAACAAGCTCGATGCCGTGGGCGGCGAGGCGTACATTTTGGAGCTGATGGGCCAGACCCTGTCGCTCGTGAACTGGCAACACCACGCCGCCATCGTTCGCCGCGACTCGATGCTGCGCGAGCTGATCGGCGCCACCAACGAGATCAACGCGCTGGCCTATAACGCCCCCACCGACACCAAGGAAGTCGTGGAGCTGGCCGAGAGCAAGCTGCTCAAGGTCACGGCGCGCGAGGTCAAGTCGAGCTACAAGACGCTGACCGAGTTTATGGTCGAGGCCTATAACGAGGCCGAGGAAGTGTGCCAGGCCGGTGGTCAGGCCGCGGGCGTGCCCACGGGCTTCCCGTCGCTCGACCGTATGCTCATGGGCTTCCGCGAGGGCCAGCTCATCATCATCGGCGCCCGCCCTGCTGTGGGTAAGACCTCGTTCGCTCTGAACCTGGCGCTCAACGCCGCCGCTGCAGGCTATACCGTCGGCTTCTTCTCGTTGGAGATGTCGGGCAAGGAAATTGCCCAGCGCCTGATTTGCGCCTATGCCATGATCTCGATCAGCGACTTCCGTACGGGCCGCATTAGCCCCGAGCAGTGGGCCAATATCAACGAGGCCACGCAGACCTTGTCTAAGCTCGACATCCTGATTGACGATACGCCCGGCACTACGGTGACCGAGATCCGCGCTAAGAGCCGCCGCATGCTCCACAACAAGGAGAAGGCCATCATCATCCTGGACTACCTGCAGCTGGTGAGTCCTCCACCGGGACGTCGTTCCGAGAGCCGCACCGTCGAGGTCTCTGAGATGTCGCGAGGTCTGAAGATTATGGCCAAGGAGCTCAAGATTCCGCTGATCGCGCTGTCGCAGCTGTCGCGTCAGGTCGAGTCCCGTACCGGCAAGCGCCCGCAGCTGTCCGACCTGCGTGAATCGGGCTCCATCGAGCAGGACGCCGACATCGTTATGTTCTTGGACCGTTCCGCCGATGAGGCCGAGGCCTCGCGTGACGATCGACCCGACGAGGGCGTTACGCGTATCGTCGTGGCCAAGAACCGTTCGGGCCCGATCGGCGACGTCGACCTGATGTTCCTGCCGGCATCCACCAAGTTCTATGAGCTTGATGGGGCGCATACCGAGGAGTAGGACAGGCGCCCGTTGCACGGGTATACTGGGAATGTTTTGTGCTTCTGCGCGCCAGCGTGGCGCGTAGACAGTCCATGAATGTAAGGAGTAAACATGCCGTCAACCGTTTTGGTCGGTGCCCAGTGGGGCGATGAGGGCAAGGGTAAGATCTGCGACCTGGTCGCCGGCGACTTCGATGCCGTCGTGCGCTATTCGGGCGGTAATAACGCCGGCCACACCATCGTCGTCAACGGCAAGAAGTACGGCCTGCACCAGGTGCCCTCCGGCATCATGTATTCCGACCATGTGTCGGTGATCGGTAACGGCTGCGTCGTCAACCCCAAGGTTGTCCTTGAGGAGATTGACATGTTCGAGGCCGACGGCATCACCACCAAGAACCTCAAGATCAGTGGCAACGCGCACGTCATCATGCCGTATCACATCGATCTGGATGGCGCTTTTGAGCAGAAGCTCGGCAAGAAGAGCATCGGCACCACCAAGCGCGGTATCGGCCCGTGCTATCAGGACAAGATGGCCCGTATTGGCCTGCGAATGCAGGACATGCTGGATGAGGAGCTGTTCCGCGACAAGCTGGAGACCGCCCTTGCCCGCGTGAACCCCGAGCTCGAGCTGCTCTACGGCCTGCCCACCTACACTGTGGACCAGATTTGCGACGAGTACCTGCCCATGGCTGAGCGTCTGCGCCCCTACATCACCGAGACGAGCCTGCTGCTCAACAACATGATCGACGAGGGTAAGACCCTGCTCTTTGAGGGTGCTCAGGCAACGTTGCTCGATATCGACCACGGCACCTATCCGTTTGTGACGTCTTCCAACTGCACCGCCGGCGGCGCCATCACCGGCTCCGGCGTCGGTATGAAGAACGTCGATCGCGTGCTGGGCGTCATGAAGGCCTATATCACCCGTGTTGGCGCGGGCCCCATGCCCACCGAGCTTTCCTACGAGTCCGAGGCCGGTCACACGCTGACCGAGGAGGGCTATGAGTACGGCGTGACTACCGGTCGCCGTCGTCGCTGCGGTTGGTTCGATGGTCCCATCGCCAACTACGCCTCGCGCGTCAACGGCCTGACCGACATCGCCCTGACCAAGCTCGACGTGCTTTCGGCTTTCGACACCATCAAGGTGTGCGTGGCCTATGACGTCGACGGCGAGCGCTACACCAGTGTGCCCGAGCATCAGGTGCGCTTTGAGCACGCCAAGCCCATCTACGAGGAGCTCCCTGGCTGGAAGTGCGACATCACCGGTTGCCGCAGCTTTGACGAGCTGCCGCAGGAGGCTCAGGACTACGTGGCGTTTGTCGAGGATCTGGCGCACACCCGCGTGACGTTTGTCGGCGTCGGCGCTGGCCGCGAGCAGATCATCAACCGATTCTGGAAGTAATCGGCACTATTCGGTTATTGCGATATACCCCTTCGCAGCCCAAGAGGGCGGCCGAGGGGTATATTTGCTTGTAATGGGCCCGCATGGTTGGCGGGCCGTTCATCCATAGAGGAGGCACCCTTGAAGGCGGACACTCAAACCATCGACATCCTGTTGTTGGGCAGCGGCGGCCGCGAGCACGCTTTGGCAGCAAAGCTCGCAGCATCACCGCGCGCCGGCAAGCTCTACATCGCGCCGGGTAACGGCGGTACCGCGAGCTGTGGCGAGAACGTTGTTCTCGACGATTGCGATCCTGCAGCCGTGGCGGCATTTGCGCAGAGCCACGGATGCGGACTCGTGGTGATTGGCCCCGAGGCCCCGCTCGTGGTGGGCGTGGCCGACGCCGTGCGTGCGGCGGGCATTCCCTGCTTTGGCCCGGGTGCCGAGGGCGCCCAGATGGAGGGCTCCAAGCTGTTCTCCAAGCAGCTCATGGAGCGCGCCGGTATCCCGACGGCCGCCTATGGCTCGTTTACCGATGAGGCCTCGGCTCTTGCCTATGTGCGCGAGCAGGGCGCACCGCTGGTCGTGAAGGCCGACGGTCTTGCGGCAGGCAAGGGCGTTATCGTGGCAACCGAGCTCTCGCAGGCCGAGGAGGCCGTGCGCGAGTGCTTTGGCGGCACTTTCGGTGACGCCGGCAACACCGTGATAATTGAGGAGATGCTGGTTGGCCCCGAGTGTTCGCTGCTGGCCTTTACCGACGGCAAGACCGTGCGCCCCATGGCTACCTCGCAGGACCACAAGCGTGCGCTTGAGGGCGACAAGGGCCCCAACACCGGCGGCATGGGCGTCTACAGCCCGGTGCCCATCGTGACCGACGAGGAGCACGCCACCATGGTGGCGGTCATGGAGCAGACTGTGGCCGAGCTCGCTGCCGAGGGTATCGACTACCGCGGCTGCCTGTACGGCGGCTTTATGCTCACGCCTGCCGGCCCCAAGGTGCTGGAGTTCAACGCCCGCTTTGGCGACCCCGAGACGCAGGTCGTGCTGCCGCGCCTTAAGAACGACTTGGTCGAGGTCATGCTGGCCTGCGCTAACTGCGAACTCGATCAGATTGAGCTCGACTGGCGCGACGAGTGGGCCGTGGCTGTCGTCCTGACGAGCGCTGGTTACCCCGGCAGCCACGAGAAGGGCAAGGTCATCACCGGTATCGCCGACGCCGAGTCTATGGAGAACGTAACCGTGTATCACGCCGGTACTGCTGTGGTGGATGGCCAGCTCGTGACCAACGGCGGCCGCGTACTTGCCGTGACCGCGCTGGGCGACACGTTCGAGAACGCCCGCAACCTTGCCTACGAGGCCTGCGAGAAGATTGATTTTGAGGGCAAGACCCTGCGTCACGACATTGGCCTGCGCGCGCTGCGCGGCCGCGACGCCTGGGATGCCTAAAATCCGAGAGGAATGAGACGGATGGACGAGAAGAACGAAGAGCTCGTGGACGCGCAGATCGTCGAGCAGGACGGCCGCACGTATGGGCACGCCGAGGGCGAGCCGGGTGGCGAGGTCGTCGATGAGCCGGTGCTGGTGCTGGGTGACGACGACCCGCACGATGCCGAGCTGCACGAGAAGATTCTTTCGGAGGAATGCGCCTGGAAAGGCAAGATCCTCGACGTCCACCGTCTTGAGGTTGAGCTGCCCAACGGTCACCGTAGCGCCCGCGACATCATTCGCCATCCGGGCGCGGCGGCCGTCGTGGCGCTGACCGAGAGCGGCAAGATCGTGCTGGTGCGTCAGTACCGCACCGCCATTGACCGCGTGACGGTCGAGATTCCCGCCGGCAAGCTCGATCCGGGTGAGGATCCGCTCGATTGCGCCAAGCGTGAGCTGCACGAGGAGACGGGCTTTAGGGCCGGCCGCATTCGCTTTTTGACGTCGATTGTCACGACCTGCGGCTTCTGCGACGAGATCATTCACATCTACTTGGCTACGAAGCTCGAGTTCGACGCGCCCAACCCCGACGACGATGAGTTCGTCAACGTTGACCTGGTGCCGCTGCACGAGCTGATCGACGCCGTGCTCGACGGCAAGATCGAGGATGCCAAGACCGTCGTGGGCGCCTTGGCCTGCGACAGCATCGCGCACAGGCTAGGCGGGGCTGAGCTTTAGCAAGCGGGGGCGACCTCGCAGGTTTGTATAAGTCAGCGAAAGTGCTCCATTTGAGGCAAGGTGGCCTGAAAGAGGAGGGAAGCGTATGG
>CAKUGF010000013.1 GCA_934654585.1 uncultured Collinsella sp.
AGAGCGCCGGCCTGTCACGTCGGAGGTCGCGGGTTCGAGCCCCGTACTTCCCGCCAACGCAATTAAAGCCACGTCTTCGGACGTGGCTTTTTGCGTTTAATAGGACATTAATCCCATCGGTCTTTCATCTCAGGTCACATCGCCTCAATCTGTGGCAAAGCACAACTGATATATATGTTCAAACAAGGCGTTTGTTGCGCAACACCTGTTTAATGGGGCAGGGGGTTAGGTTATACTAAGTTTCACTGTAGGCCGTTTTTGATGCAATCGACTTCAGGCGCGGCATCCAGTGGGCACCCGATTTGCTATTCGGTTGTCCTGGCGATCGTTTGGCGTCTCGGCGTAAGCTCGGCCCCGGAGCCCGTTCGAGCTGTTCCTATTCCTTGAAAGGGGAAAAATGGACATATCGAGAAAGACTGACTATGCCCTTCGCATGCTTGCGATGCTTGCCGAGGAGCCGGAGCGGCTGCTTTCTGTTCGCACTGCCGCCGAAGAGGTCAACGTGCCCTATTCGTTTGCGCGTTCGATCCAGCATGGTTTGGTCCAGGCGGGTATCGTTGAGAGCCTGCGCGGCGTCCATGGCGGCATGCGTCTAAAGGTCAGCCCGGACGATGTCACCATTCGCCAGGTTGTCGAGGCCGTTCAGGGCCCCATGGTTATGAATGATTGCACCGCACCCGATGGCGACTGTGCGCGCATGGGCACGTGCTGCTATCATCCCCTGTGGGCCGGAGCTCAAGCGCTGATGCGCGATTATCTCGATTCCGTTTCGCTGGGCGATATCGTCGCGTACCGTCAGTTCCCGGCCGTTGATCCCAAATTCGCCGACCGCGATGCGTTTCCCGAGTACGCCTCCTGCGCGTGCGATTGCCGGGAGGAATAGCGCCGCATAAGGAGCATAGATATGATTCAGGACCCCTTTCGTTCGATGATTCGTTCGGAAGGGGTCCTGCGTTATCGCGACCTTCCGTGGCGACGCACGCGCGATCCGTACATTATTTGGCTTTCCGAGGTCATGCTCCAGCAAACACAGGTGCCGCGCGTGGAGACGCGCATGCCGGCATGGCTCGACCGCTTTCCGACTGTGCGGGCGCTTAGCACAGCGGCGCCCTCGGATGTTTTGGACGCCTGGCAGGGCATGGGCTACAACCGACGCGCTCTAGCGCTCCACAGGGCCGCACAGCAGGTTGTAGAGGACTGGGGTGGGGAATTTCCACGCGAGACATGCGATTTGGTTTCCCTGCCCGGTATTGGGCCGGCGACGGCGCAGGGCATCCGATCGTTCGCGTTTGATCTTCCGGGCGTATATCTGGAGACCAACGTGCGCACGGTCTTTCTGCATCATTTCTTTCCCGATGTGCCGGCTGTTCCCGATCGCGAGCTGGTGCCACTGATTCAGGCGGCTTGTCCGGCTGCCCCCGGTGCAGCGGCGGACGAGGTCGCTCCCTTTGCCGTGCCCCAAGACGATGCCGATACACCGCGCGCGTGGTATTACGCGCTGCTGGATTACGGCGCGTATCTTAAAAAGACGCTGCCCAATCCGTCCAGGCGCTCGGCGAGCTATAGCCGTCAGTCCAAGTTTGAGGGCTCGCGCCGCCAAAAGCGCGCCCATATCGTGCGTATGCTGCTGGCTGCGCGTGATGGACAGCCGGCGGGTATTACGCTCGCCGATGCCGTGGCAGGCGTCAACGAGATGGAAACGGCGGCGGGCCGCGTGCCGGTTGAGCGCGATGTGATTGCAAGCATTTTGGCCGATCTGGAACGTGAGGGCTTTTGCCGCGCTGAGGGCGACCGTTGGCTGAGCGTGTAGCCTGCTCGAATCTGGAAAACAGGATTGTAAGGTTTAGATTCTCGGCATGAGGGCATCTTAGATATAGGGTCGTCCGAAGCCTACGGACGGCACGTATCGAAGGGAAGTACACCTATGGACTTTGAGAATTCCCAAACCAAGAAGAACCTCGAGGCCGCCTTTGCCGGCGAGTCGCAGGCGCACACCAAGTATCGCTACTACGCATCCAAGGCCAAAAAGGACGGCTACGTCCAGATCTCGAATATCTTTGCCGAGACGGCGGGCAACGAGTCCGAGCACGCCAAGCTGTGGTTTAAGTATCTGCACGACGGCGCTGTTCCCGACACCCTGGACAACCTGCGCGATGCCGCCGCGGGTGAGAACTACGAGTGGACCACGATGTACGACGAGTTTGCCAAGACCGCCGAGGAGGAGGGCTTTGCCGAGATCGCCGAGAAGTTCCGCGGCGTCGGCGCTGTCGAGAAGGCCCACGAGGAGCGCTATAACAAGCTTGTCGAGCGCATTGAGTCGGGCGAGGTGTTTGAGCGCGAGGGCGTAAAGGTGTGGAAGTGCCTGAACTGCGGGCACCTGCATGTGGGTGCCGAGGCACCCGAGGTGTGCCCGGTGTGTAACCACCCCAAGGCGTACTTTGAGGAGCAGGTGGTGAACTACTAGCACCGATACGAACGTGGGCTGGGCCGGGAGGGCGGGATTACCTTCCCTCCCCGCTCACGGCTCCGCAGGGTCGCGTTGAGGGAAGGTAATCCCGCCCTCCCGGCCCGCTCCGGGTCGTTGCGTGCTCGCTACAGAAAAGCTGATATTAAAGTTTGTGTGCCGCCCCTTTTGGGGCGGCACATTTTGTATGGGGGGATTGGGTTGCGGCCGTTTGGTTGATGGTTTGGTTATTTGGTTGGCGGGGTTTGCTCTGGGTTGGGGCGGCGCCGTTGTTTAGGGGGTACACTGGGTAGCGGCGTTTTGGTTTGCTGCCTGATATGGGGTGTTTTTGTATGGGTAAGAAGTCTCGGGCTCGGGCTGCGGCGGCGGGGACTCGTCGTGATCCTCATCGCGTGGTGGATGAGAGCGGTAAGGGCGCGCGTGCCGATAAGGAGAAGAAGGTTGGTGCGCATGCTCACCCTGAGTGGGCGCCGCATCTCAACTCCGCTAGCGAGGACTTGACTGCAAAGCTATTCACTATGGTCGAGGTTATCTTGGGCGTGGTGCCTGTGGTGGTCATCGGCTTGTTCCTGGCTTCGAAGGATGCCGCGAGTGTTGATAAGCTCACCGAGGTCTTTTCGCAAGACCCCTCGATGGTGGTCACGTTTATTTCTGCGTGCTTGCAGCCGTTTGTGGCATATATGCTGCATATGGTCTACCGCAAATACTGCGAGGGCGATGCTGGTTTTGTCGCCGGCAACCTGATCGGTCTTTTGTGCTCCGAGATCCTGCTGCTCAATATCCCGGGCGTCATCGGTATGGGCATCTTGTTGTGGCGTGTTTGGCGCAACGTCGCCCCGCACTTCGAGAGCTGGCTGTTTGAACGCCGCGTTGCGGGCGTGCTGGCCGACATTGCCGGTTCGCTCGTGATCCTGGCCCTGGCGTTTATGTGTGCCACCGCCGCCCGAGGCCTTGCGGGCATGTAAATCAACTTCCCCGCCCCGCTCTCCGGCATCGGGTTGCCGCGTGCTCGCTGCGGAAAAGCTGATAAGAAGTTTGTGTGCCGCCCCTTTTGGGGCGGCACGTTTTGTATGGATGGACAGTTAGTTCAGATACGTATAAAACAAACCCCTCAAATAGCATTCGGGCGCTTCGTCTGGCGCTATTTTGTCCTCAAAACGGGCGTTTAAAGCCCAAAACCAAGCACCTCAGGTCATCTAAAGTCGTCCAACAAGCCTCCGAGGGCTCCAAACCCAGCTATTGAGCCGCTCGAATTATACGTATCTGAACTAACTGTCCAGGCGACTCTGTTCGGGGCGGTGTGCCGTGCTTGAGGTCCCGGTCTTCACAATTTTCGTCAAGCTTTTGGTTAGATTTTGGTCAGTTGGCGCGATGGAGGAGGGGCAAAAGATCGCAATCGAAAAAAGCTCAAAGAAAGTGCTGGTAGGGGAGTTGTTGAGCTTTTCGACAGCTTTCTGTCCGAAGAATCTTTGCAGGTATTGCCGCAGATGATGTTGTCGCGGTTGCAACGGTGCGGGATGCTGGCTCCAAGCGTCGAATACTCCAGTTGGGAGGCCGGTATGGATCTGTTTCTAGAGACCCCGCAGCAGCAAGCCGAGCGTATCTTGCGTCAGCAGCAACGGCTTATGGAGATGCAATCGCAGGGGGCGCCTGCTCAGATTTTCGCGCAGAGCGCCACACCCGCAGCTGCTCCTGCGGCCGCTTTGGGGCGCGAGTCGGCCCGTGGCAACGAGCCGGCATCCGAGGCCTATTCCGTCCAGCAAGATACGTATGCGAAAGAGCTCGCGTTCGACAAACATCGTGCCCGTCGCCGTCGCCTGGGGCAGCGCCTACGTACGCTGGCGATGATCGTGCTCATTCCACTGGGGCTCGCGGCGATTTTCTTGGTGTCGTATGCCCTCACGTGCATCCTCAACGGCGCTTCGCCTAGTGAGGTGCTCCAACATCTGTCGGCCCTCGGTCAGCGCCTGGGTGACGTCATGGCAACCATCCGCGCTGGCTGGGGGAGCTAGTACCTGCCACACAGACTTTCTCGGTAATAGGGAATTTCGTTTCAAACAGGAATCTTTCCTCCTGTGGGTTTAGCTAGACAACTAAATAGTATTATTGAAGATGAATAATAATAGGATATGCCATGTATAAGCAGGATTTACAGAACACTCTTTTGGGCATCGACGAGGAGGCGAATCTGGAATTAGGACCAAGAGAGGAGGGGCCGAGCGTTGTGCTGGTGGGAGGAAGCGCCTTCATACTAAACGACGTGACGAATCGCTCCGTCACACACGACATTGATGTGTATGAAGCGGATAGGTGTCTTCGTGGGATCATAGCCCGCTATCCCGAAGTGAATGGCATGGCAGTGGCATATTGCAATCAGATGCCATTCAATTACGAAGACCGTTTGATTCCCTTGGAAATTGGAGCGCGCTTCATAAGATATTTCACGCCGTCGCTGGAGGATTTGGCGGTCATGAAGTTATACGCCTACCGCCCAAACGACATCGTTGGTCTTCATAGCAAGGCATTTATCGATCGAATTGACTGGGACTTGCTCGAACGGCTTATCTTCGATGAGGATGAGGCGCTGGCGTCGTCGCCTTCTGAGCGGAGTTATCAAGAGATGGTCTGTGCGTACGGGCAGTACAAAAAGGAGGCGCGCGGTTGAATCTGACTTTTGAGGGGTTCCTGAAAGGCTATTGTCGGGAATTGTCCGGACAGCAGTCTTTGAGCTTTAGAAAATTGGTTGACCAGGCAAAAGCTGCCGAGCCACGCGTGGCAGAGCCTCTGTTTTTGCTTGCGCTGGCGCAGGGGAAAGCGGACTACGTTTTAAAGTTGTCCCAGAGTTCGTGGATGGAGAAGGACTACCAGTATGTCTTGTCCCTATTCGATCGCGCCGGCGATTTACCGGCGTTGTGCACCGATGAGAAACTGCCCAATCGATACGCAAACGTTTGGCGTGCGTATAGAGGGGTGAAAGAAAGGCCGGCAGCAGACAGAAGGGTTAACGCTCTGATGCGAAAAAGGACGTTGGATGCTTTAAGAGAATCGGGCGTGACGCGCTATGGGCTCTGCCGCGATCTGCGTCTGAACAAAGGCAATGTGTACGCATATCTGTCTGGAGACGACTCTAAGGTGAGCAGGGAGACGGCGAGGCGCATTATGGCCTATGCGGAAAAGGCGAGCGCGAACAAAGGCGTCGAGAGCTCTCTGCGTGTGGCGGGGTAAGATTGATCGCGGTTTTGATTGGTGCTCGATTGGGTTTGTTGGGCGGAATGTATGTCTGCTATTGATATTGCGCTTGTTGTGATCGCCTTGGTGGCGGTGGGGGTCGCCGTGGTCTGCGCGCTACAGCTTAAGAGCCTTCGTGCCGAGCTGCGGGAACGTGACGACAACGGTGCGGAGACGCTGGCGGCGCTTGAGCAAGCCAACAATGCGCTCGACGCCCTTAATGTGGCGTTGGCAGAAACCCGGCGCACGGCAAATGCCATCGCGCAGCAGCAGACGACCGATGCGGCGGTGGAGCAGCAGCGCTACCTGACCATTGCACGCGAGTTTTCGCAGGCAGGCGACCGCATGGACGACCTGCGTCGCGAGACGGCCCAGCAGCTTGGCGCCAACCGCGAGGGCATCGAGCATCGCCTGGACAAGGTGCGCGAGACGGTCGATGCCCAGCTGGGTGCCATCCGCAAGGACAACAACGTGCAGCTCGACCAGATGCGCGCGACGGTTGACGAGAAGCTCTCCCGCACGCTCAACGATCGCCTTTCGGCATCGTTTAAGCAGGTGAGTGACCAGCTCGAGGCCGTGTACAAGGGCTTGGGCGACATGCAGTCCATAGCCACCGGTGTGGGCGATCTTAAGCGCGTGCTGGGCAATGTAAAGGCACGCGGCATTTTGGGCGAGGTGCAGCTGGGCGCGATCCTGGCAGACATCCTCACGCCCGACCAGTACCTGGAAAACGTTGCCACCAAGCCCGGTGCCTCGGAGCGCGTGGAGTTTGCCGTCAAGCTGCCAGTTGACGAGGGCGATCCCGTGCTGCTGCCGATCGACTCTAAGTTCCCGGGTGATGCGTACGAGCACCTGCTCGACGCGCAGGAGTTGGGCGATGCCGATGCCGTGGCGGCCGCGCGCAAGACGCTCGATATGATGGTCAAACGCGAGGCCAAAGACATCTGCGAAAAGTACCTGAGTGTGCCTGCGACGACCAACTTTGGCATCCTGTTCGTGCCGTTTGAGGGCCTGTATGCCGAGATCGTCAGCCGCCCCGGCCTTATCGAGACCTTAGGCCGCGACTATCACGTCAACGTGGCCGGCCCCAGCACCATGGCGGCCATACTCAACAGCCTGCAGATGAGCTATCAGACGTTTAAGCTGCAAAAACGCACCGACGACGTGTTGCGCGTGCTCTCCGCCGTCAAGGCCGAGCTACCGCGGTACCAAAAGGCCCTACGCCGCGCCCAGCAGCAGATCGAGACCGCGGGCAAAACGGTCGAGGGCATTATCACCACGCGCACCAACGTTATGGAACGTAAGCTCAAGGACATTGATGCGCTGGAGGATACCGACCAGGCCGACGAGATCTTGGGACTCACGTCCGCAGGCCTGCTCGCAGATCAAGAAGACGAGGACTAACTACAGCAAGGCGGCGGGGCGCCATCGCGGATGCGGGCGCCCCGCCGCTTTTCGCATCGCACTTGCCTGGAGTATGCTCCAATGTGCAACAATGGCTGTTCGACCTGCCAGATGCGAAAGGAAGCCCATGTCTCAGAGAAGCACCAGCCCGCTTAAGCGCTCGACCGTGCGCCGCACGCTGCGGCGGTTTTGGGATGTTACGCGCACGCAGCCGCTGATCGTCTTTCTCTCGGTGTTCTCGTCGGCCGGCTACATCTTTTTGCTGACGTTTGCCAACACCTACGTGATGGCCCTCATTGTCGATCGCGTTCAGGCCGGTCCCGTGGCGGGTGACCAGGTGTTTGAGGTCTTCGGCCCCTATATCTTGGCGCTCGCGCTCGTTAACCTGGTGGGCCAGATTCTCTCCAAGCTGCAGGACTACACCGTCTACAAGCTCGAGATCGCGGGCAACTACCACCTGGCGCGCCTGTGCTTCGATACGCTCTCCAACCAATCCATGACATTCCATGCCAGCCGCTTTGGCGGATCGCTTGTGAGCCAGACGAGCCGTTTTATGAGCGGCTACACGGGCCTGGTGGACGTAACGGTGTATTCGCTCATCCCCACCATCACCTCGGTCATCTGCACCGTGGCCGCGCTCGCTCCGGTGGTGCCGACGTTTACCGTGATCCTGGTGGGCATCATGGTGGTCTACATCGCGTTCGTTTGGCTTATGTACAAGCGTATCATGCCGCTTTCGGCCGCGACGTCCGCCGCGCAGAACAAGCTGTCGGGCGTGCTGTCCGACGCGGTCACGAATATCCTGGCCGTCAAGACGTGCGGGCGCGAGGACTTTGAGCGCGACCTGTTCGATGCCGCCGACCGTGCCGCGCGCGACGCCGAGACGGTGTCGATGCACGCCATGATGCAGCGCAACTTTACGACCTCGGGCCTTATCGTCATCACCATGGCTGTGGTGAGCGTGTTCGTGGCGGGCGGCAACGCGTGGTTTGGCATCTCGGCCGGTTCGCTCGTCATAATCTTTACCTACACGTATAACCTCACCATGCGCCTGAACTACGTGAGCTCCATGATGCAGTGCATCAACCGCGCGCTGGGCGACGCCGCCGAGATGACGCGTGTGCTGGACGAGCCGCGTCTGGTGGCAGACGACCCGCATGCCCCCGAGCTCAAAGTGCGCGAGGGCGCAATCGATTTTGAGCACTTGAGCTTTGCGTACCGTGATGCCGCGGCAGGCGAGAGCGTGTTCGATGACCTGACGCTGCATGTGGCGGCCGGCCAGCGCGTGGGCCTGGTGGGCAAATCGGGATCGGGCAAGACGACGCTCACCAAGCTGCTGCTGCGTCTGGACGACGTACAGGGCGGCCGCGTGCTCGTCGATGGCCAAGATGTATCGCGTTGCACGCAGCGGAGTCTGCGCCGCCAGGTTGCCTACGTGCCGCAGGAGGCGTTGCTGTTCCACCGCTCCATCCGCGAGAATATCGCCTATGGCCGCCCCGACGCCACCGACGAGCAGATTCGCGAGGCCGCGCGCCTGGCGAATGCCCTGGAGTTTATCGACCGCCTGCCTCATGGCTTTGACACCATGGTGGGCGAGCGCGGCGTTAAGCTCTCGGGCGGTCAGCGCCAGCGCGTGGCCATCGCCCGTGCCATCCTCACCGACGCGCCGATCCTGGTGCTCGACGAGGCGACCTCTGCCCTGGACAGTGAGTCCGAGGCGCTGGTGCAGGAGGCGCTCGAGAACTTGATGCGTGGGCGTACCTCCATCGTGGTGGCGCACCGCCTGTCCACCGTGGCGGCGCTCGACCGCATCGTGGTGTTGGCCGATGGCGAGATTGTCGAGGACGGCACGCATGCGCAGCTCGTCGAGGCGGGCGGCGAGTACGCGAGCCTGTGGAGCCGCCAAACCGGCGCATTCTTGGAGGCGTAAAGGTCCCGGACGTGGGACAATCGTGGACATAAGTTTGTTGTGCCGTTGAGCTGTTGAGCCGAGGAGTCGTTATGCCACGCGAGACCAATGCCGCCAAGCGCGAGCGCGCCATCGAGGTGTGCGAGCGCCTCAACCGTCGCTATGGCCCGGTCGAGTGCTTCTTGGACCACGAGAATCCTTTCCGCTTGCTGATTGCCGTGCTGCTCTCGGCGCAAACGACCGATGCACAGGTCAACAAAGTGACGCCGCAGCTGTTTGCCCAGTGGCCCACGCCCGAGGCCATGGCCGGGGCGAGTGTTGCCGACGTGGCGGACACGATCAAGTCGCTTGGCTTCTATAAGAGCAAGGCCAAGCATGCCGTGGAGGCGGCGCAGATGATCGTCGCCGACTACGGCGGCGAGGTGCCGGCGGACATGAAGGAGCTCGTCAAGCTGCCGGGCGTAGGGCGCAAGACCGCGAACATTGTGCTCAACGTGGGGTTTGGCATCGTGGAGGGCATCGCGGTGGACACGCACGTCAACCGCATCGCGCACCGCCTGATGTTGAGTCCCAAGACGCACGCCAAGGAGCCGCTCAAGACCGAGCAGGACCTGCTCAAGATTTTGCCGCACGAATATTGGAAGTCGGTCAACCACCAGTGGATTACCTTTGGTCGCGAGATCTGCGACGCCCGCAAGCCTAAGTGCGACGAGTGCCCGCTGGCGGATTTGTGCCCCAGCGTGCGCGTGACGGGGTAGGGCTCGACGCGTTTTGCCGGCGCCCGGGGCCGTTGCCAATGTTGCGCAACACATTTGCGTTTTGAGGGCTCAATATGATGGCGATGGATGCTGTTTGTTGTGAGGGGATGCCCGAATATGTTTTGCACCAAGTGTGGCTCCGAGATGCCCGATGGAACTGAATTTTGCACGAACTGCGGGGCGCGCATGGGCGCTGCTTCTCCGGCGGCCGCGCCTGTCGAGCCTGCGTCGATGCCGGCGGCAGGGATGCCTCCCGTACAGAAAAAGTCGCATAAGCGCGCGGTGATTATCGGCGTGTGCGTGGCGGGCGTGCTGGTGGCCGGCGGTGCCGCGCTGGCGCTGACCGGCGTGTTGGGTCCACTTGGACAGGGCAACTCGTCGCAGATTACGGTGCTGGGGTCCGACGAGGGTTCGGCCGAGCATAAGGACAAGGGAAGCGCCAAGGAGAAGCCTGCCGACGACGAGGATGAGGCAGAAGAGCCCGAGGAGACCGGCAGTAGCGTAAAGGTCGACCTCAACGACCAGGCAACCTATGCTGCTGCAAACCTGTTCCTGTCGAACTTTACGGAGGAACACTTCGATCTGGACTGGTATCAGACGGGCAGCTTCGATTCGACTGATGGACTTTCTGATGACGAGAAATACAAGCTGGTTAAGTTCATCTGGTGCCATTTTATTGACAACGCGCCGTATCGAATCGAGAAGGGTGACTATGACAACGGCAATCGCCAGCGCATAGCGACCGATGTAATCAATAGGGAACTCAACCGCTTGACGGGTCTGACGCTTTCCGATGCCGATATGACCTATGACAGAACGCCGGAGGGACAGGCGATTCCCGATTCGGCCGAAGCGCATGACGGGTATTTGTATCTCAAGCAGGAATACGGGCAGGGAAATTACAACCCACCGTGTGCCATCGTTACGGGCGCGACGGACCTTGGCGACAACATCTACGAGCTCACCTATGAGGTCTACGGTGCTGGCGGTATGTTACTTCCTTCCGACATCCCCGAGAGCACCTATGGCCTGCCGAAGGATCAGTATATCGCCGCAATTCAGGCTGATGCGTCCAGGGGCCGCACCGAGACCTGTACGGTTCGCGTTGCGCAAGGCGACGGTGTTCCGACCTTTACGCTGCTCAAGATGGGCGTCTACGACTAGGCTTGGCGTATAGCTCACTCTGATAGCGCCAGGCGGCTCGTCCGTCTGGCGTTTTTGTTGCGGGGCTGGCTTTGCCCTTGAGCCGGAGTCCTCTCCATGCGCTACCATGACAGACAATGTATTTGACGTACGACCCGCCGAGCTTGCCCCGGCGGGCTTTTGGCGTTGCGATGCCGGAGGAACAGCATGCTCATTCACCGTATAGCCGCGCAGCTCTACACTGCCGAGGCGCTGCAGACCGTCGAGGCCGGGCTCGATGCCGGCGAGGACGTGACGCTTGCCGTGTCGCAGTCGGGTCGCACGCTTATGGCGGCCGCCCAGTTTGCGCGCCGTCCGCGCCCCACGGTCTACATCGTGAGTGGCGAGGATGCCGCCGACCGTGCCGCGCGCAGCCTTGCCGCCTACGTGGGCCTGGCACACGTGTGCCGTTTTCCCGAGCGCAAGGATTACCCCTGGCGCGAGCAGGCGCCCGACGATGCCGTGGTGGCCCAGCGCTGCGAGGCGCTGGGGCGCATCGTGCGCGGAGACAACTGCATCATGGTCGCCTCGGCCCGCGCGCTGCTGCGCTGTGTTCCGCCGGTCGAGAGCCGCTACTGGGAGTCCACCACCTTTGCGGTGGGCGAGGAGATTCCCTTTGACGAGGTGCCGCAGCGCCTGGTGGGCATGGGCTACACCAATGCCGGCGCCGCCGACGCGCCCGGTCTGTTCCGCGTGCACGGCGATACCGTCGAGGTGTTCCCGGCGCAGGAAAAGGCGCCCGTGCGCATTGAGTTCTTTGGCGACGAGATCGATCGCATCCGCCGTATGGTGAGCTCCACGGGCCAAACCATCGGCAACGAGGACAGCATCGAAATCTTCCCCTGCCGCGAGCTGGCGCTCACCGACGAGGCCGTCCACAACATGCACGTGGCGCTCTACCGCGCCAGCCAGGATGACAGCAAGCTGGCGGCGCTGCTCGAGATGGTGGACGCGCGCATCGTCACGCCCGAGCTTGATCGCTTTTTGCCGGTGATGTACGGCCAGACCGTGAGCCCGCTGTCGCATGTGAGCGGCAAGGCGCTCGTGGTGCTGTCCGAGCCGCGCTCTCTGTTCGACGACTGCCTGCGTGCCTACGAGGACATCGAGGCCCGCGCCAACGAGGCGGGGGTCGATCGTCTGGACGGTCTGTACGTGCGTGCCCAGCAGCTCGACTTTGGTGGGCAGCAGCGCCTGAACTACGTGAGCCTCATCCGTGCCGGTGGTGCGGTGACGGCCGAGCTCAAGATTGAGCAGCCGGCTATTGCGGGCTCGGACAACCGCTTTATGACGCGCATTCAGGAGGTCGTGGGCAAGCGCTATGCCTGCGTGTTTGCCATTCCCGACCGTGGTGCGCGCGAGTCGATGGAACTCACCTTTGGCGACGAGGGCATTACGTTTGAGGAGTCGCTGACCGCGGCACCCGAAAACGCGGGCGCTATCGGTGACCGTGTGCGCGTGGCGGCGGCGGATTCTGCCGATCGTGCCGCCCGCCAGGAGGCCCATGCTTCTATTCGCGAGCGTAAGGCAGATGCGCTCAACGCCCGCTCGCTCGAGGCGGGTGCCGCGCAGGCTGCCGCCGGCGCCGCCGTGCCCACCATCTCGCGCGGACGCGTGACCTTTGTGGATGCCGCCCTGCCGCAGGGCGTGGTGGTGCCCGATGCCAACCTGGCCGTGTTCTCGATCGCCGACCTCAACGCTCGCATGGATGCCAACCGCGTGCGTAGCCGCCGCAAGGTAGACATCACGCAGATCACCTTTCCGTTTAAGCCGGGCGACTACGTGGTGCACGCCACCCACGGCATCGCGCTCTTTAGCGAGA
This sequence comes from uncultured Collinsella sp., assembly GCA_934654585.1. Taxonomy (GTDB): domain Bacteria; phylum Actinomycetota; class Coriobacteriia; order Coriobacteriales; family Coriobacteriaceae; genus Collinsella. Next base: position 12,765 of record CAKUGF010000013.1, read on the forward strand.
TCGCGCGCCAGGAAGTGGGCGGCAAGGAACGCGACTACTTTTTGCTGGAATATGCCGACGGCGACAAGCTCTACGTACCGCTGGAGCAGGTCGACCGCATTACGCGCTATGTTGGTCCCGACGGCGACAAGCCGCGTCTGACCAGGCTCAACACCGCCGACTGGACGCGTGCCACCAACAAGGCGCGCAAGAATGCCAAAAAGCTGGCGTTTGACCTGGTCGACCTCTATACGCGCCGCTCTTCGATCGCCGGCATTGCCTGCCCGCCCGATACACCCGAGCAGATCGAGATGGAGGAGAGCTTTCCCTACGACGAGACGCGCGACCAGCTGGAGGCCATCGCCGACATTAAGGCCGACATGGAGGCGCCCAAGCCCATGGACCGCCTGCTGTGCGGCGACGTGGGTTTTGGCAAGACCGAGGTCGCCCTGCGTGCGGCGTTTAAGTGCGTGGACTCTGGCCGCCAGGTCATGGTGCTCTGCCCCACGACCATTCTGGCCCAGCAGCACTACGAGACGTTCTTTGAGCGCTTTGCCCCGTTTGGCCTGGAGGTCGAGGTGCTCAGCCGTTTTCGCACTCCGGCTCAGCAAAAGCGCGCGCTCAAGGCGTTTGCCGAGGGCACGATCGACGTGCTCATTGGCACGCACCGCCTGCTTTCTGCCGATGTGAACCCCAAGAACCTGGGTCTGGTGATCATCGACGAGGAGCAGCGCTTTGGCGTGCAGCACAAGGAGCAGCTCAAGAACCTGCGCGAGCAGATTGACGTGCTCACGCTTTCGGCAACGCCGATTCCGCGAACCATGCAGATGGCCACGAGCGGCGTGCGCGACATGAGCCTGATCACCACACCGCCGACCGGGCGCCGTCCCGTGATCGTGCACGTGGGGGAGTACGACCCTGACGTGGTGAGTGCGGCGATTCGTCTGGAAGTAGGCCGCGGTGGCCAGGTGTACTACGTGTCCAACCGCGTCAAGACCATCGATGACGCCGTGGCGCGCGTTCACGAGGCCGCGCCCGAGGCGCGCGTGGGCGTGGCGCACGGCAAGATGAGCCCGCGCGAGGTCGAGGACGTGATGATCGAGTTCGCGACCAAGAAGATCGACGTGCTCATCGCCACGACCATCGTGGAGAGCGGCATCGACAACGCGACGGCCAACACGCTCATCATTGAGGACTCGCAGCGCCTGGGCCTGGCGCAGCTCTACCAGCTCAAGGGCCGCGTGGGCCGCTCGGCTACGCAGGCTTACGCGTACTTTATGTTCCCCGGCGAGCTGCCGCTCACCGAGGAAGCCACGGCGCGCCTGACCGCGCTGTCCGAGTTCCAGGACCTGGGCAGCGGCATGCGCATTGCCATGCGCGATCTGGAGATCCGCGGCGCCGGCTCGCTTATGGGTGCCGAGCAGCACGGTAACCTGTCGAGCGTGGGCTTTGACCTGTTTACGCAGATGCTGGGCCAGGCGGTGGCCGAGGCGCGCGGCGATGACGATGCCGGCGTGGAGGCGGCGAGCGTGGGCATCAACCTGCCGGCCGACTACTTCTTGTCCGAGGAGTACCTGCCGGCGGTGGACCAGCGCGTGCTCGTGTACCGAAAACTCGCGGCGGCAGAGGACCTGGAGAGCATCGACGAGGTGCAGGAGGAGACCGAGGCCGCGCACGGCGAGCTGCCGTTGGCGGGACTCAACCTGTTCAACCGCGCGCGCATCCGCATTCGCGGCGAGCGTCTGGGGCTCGAGAGCGTCACGCTTAGCGGCGGGCGCATCGCCTTTTTGGGTGTCGACGTGCCCAAGAAGGTGGCCTTTGAGTTCAAGAATCGCTACGGCGCGGTGAACTTTCCCAAGAGCCGCAAGCTGTCGGTGCCCTACAAGGCGGGCGCCGGTGCGGGCAGCGGCCTGGGCCGCGGTCTCGACGCCAACGACGGCACCGGCCCGGTGGCAGCGGCGCTCATGCTGCTGCAGCAATTAGGGGCCAGCGACGATGATTGACAAGTAAGTGGCGTGGTGGGACAGAGCCATCAGTAGCTCTTTGTCCCGCCACGTTGCTGGTTGACCTCCGCCCGACCGAAAGGAAAGCATGTTTGGGTACATCTACAAGAAAGATGCCTCTGCCATTGCGGCCATCCTGGCTCTCTGTCTGCTCACCGGCACGTTTTTCGATTACCAAATCTCAAGTGCGCTGTTCAACTCATCCAGCCTGTTCGGCCGTTTTGTCGAGGCCGCCGGCGAGCTGCCGTTTGAGCTGACGGCGAGCATCGCGGGCGTTATGCTCGTGCGCGCGGTGCGCCCCGATTCCAGGGCGAGCAAGTGGCTTGCCGTGCTCGGCATCCTCGTCAATGTAGGCCTGGCCGGCTACGAGATCATTTCGTCCCTGCGGGTTGGCGGCAAGCTCGTTGCGGTCCAGTTGGTACTGACATTTGTGCTGGTTATCGCCGCCAACCTCATCGTCAATCGTCTTACGCGCAAAACCTCGCCCGACGAGCTCACGCGTTGGGCGCTGATGGTGCTCGCCGTTTGGGTTGCCCAGGCCATTATCCTCAACGTGATCGTCAAGCCGCTGTGGTCGCGCCCGCGCATGCGCGTGATTGAGGTCACGCCGGGGCTCAATTTTCAGCCGTGGTGGGTGATCGGCAACCCCGACAAGTGGAGCTATATTGCGGCCGGCGTGATCAAGGATGGCTTTAAGTCGTTTGCGAGCGGGCACACGGCGCATGCGGCGATCGGCCTTATGCTCGCCGGGCTTCCCGCGGCTGCCTTTACGGAAAAGCCGTCGCGCCGCCGCGTGGTCTTTTGGGCCGCGGCTGCCGTCGCGGCGCTCGTCGCCTTTGGCCGCATCGTGATCGGTGCGCATTTTTTGAGTGACGTGAGCTGCGGCTTTGCCCTGGTGCTGGCGCTCGAATGCCTTGCCGCGCGCATTGCCTATCCGCACGGCGTACAATAACCCCGTTTGAATCATCTGGCCGAAACCCGGTAAGAGAGGATTGCCATGCTCGCGTTCAACAACGATTATTCCCACGGCGCACACCCGGCGGTGCTGCAGGCGCTCGTCGACACCAATATGGAGCCGCAGCCTGGCTACGGTACCGACGCGCACACCGAGCATGCCAAGCAGCTCATCCGCGAGGCCTGCCAGGCACCCGATGCCGATGTGTTCTTGCTGGTGGGTGGTACGCAGGCCAACGCCACGGTGATCGATATGCTGCTCGCTCCGTACCAGGGTGTTGTTGCTGCCGAGACCGGCCACGTCGCCTGCCACGAGGCGGGCGCCATCGAGTTTGGCGGCCACAAGGTGCTCACCATCCCCGGCTACGAGGGCAAGATGCATGCCGAGGATCTCGAGAACTATATCCAGGTGTTTTACGAGAATGAGAGCTACGAGCACACGGTGTTCCCGGGTGCCGTGTACGTGAGCCTGTCGACTGAGTACGGCACGCTGTATTCCAAGGCCGAGCTCGCGGCGATTCACGCGGTGTGCCAGAAGCGCGAGATTCCGCTGTTTGTGGATGGTGCCCGCCTGGCTTATGCGCTGGCGGCCGATGAGTGCGACATCACCCTGCCCGAGCTGGCGCAGCTGTGCGACGTGTTCTACATCGGCGGCACCAAGTGCGGTGCTCTGTGCGGCGAGGCCGTGGTGTTCTGCGGCATGCATGCTCCGGCGCATCCCATTCCGCGCATTAAGCAGCACGGCGCGCTGTTGGCCAAGGGCCGCCTGACGGGCGTGCAGTTTGAGGCGCTCTTTACCGATGGGCTGTATTTTGAGATCGGTCGCCAGGCGATCGATACCGCGAAGGCACTGCGTCGTGTGCTGCACGAGCGCGGGTACCAGTTCTTCTTGGAGACGCCCACGAACCAGCAGTTTGTGATTCTGCCCAACGAGGACATGGCGCGCATTCGCGAGCATGCGGCGATCGAGTACTGGGAAAAGTACGACGAGACCCACACCGTGGTGCGTTTTTGCACCAGCTGGGCCACGACGCAGGAGGACATCGACGCGCTGGCGGCTGTCCTGTAGGTTAATGCGATGACGAGGGGCCGCCTTGCGCTTGGGTTTGGCGCAAGGCGGCCTTTGCTTTTGAGGGGAGGGGCTGTATGCCCGAGAAATCCGAGATGTCCGAGCCGACGATTCGCCTGGCGACGCCCGATGACGCGCCGGCCTTGCTTGCTATCTACGAGCCGTACGTGCTCGAAACGGCAATCACCTGCGAATACAAGGTGCCGAGCGTTGGGGAGTTTGCCGGACGCATCGCCAAGACGCTTGAGCGCTATCCGTACCTGGTGATGGAACTCGATGGGCGTCCGGTGGGTTATGCCTACGTGAGCGCGCTCAACAGCCGCGAGGCATATGACTGGTCGGTTGAGACGTCGATCTATCTGGCGCGCGATGTGCGCCATGGCGGACTGGGCCGCAAACTGCATGATGCACTCAAGCAATGCCTGGTTGCGATGGGCATTACCAACATGTGCGCGCTTATCGCCGTGCCGCACGACAAGGATGACGAGTACCTGACGCACAATAGCCAGGACTTCCATGCTCATATGGGATATCGCCTGGTGGGTGCCTTTGACCGCTGTGCGCAAAAGTTCGGCCGCTGGTACGACATGTGCTGGATGGAGCTGGTCCTGGCCGAGCGCGTCCCCAACCAGCCCAAGCCAATCTGGTTCCCCGACCTTCCCAAACCTACCATTTAGGGACAGGTTTATTTTGGCAGGTTAGCCGATGGGCTCGGTGTATTTGGCGCGGTCGGTTCGTTGGATGCGCTTGGAGACGTGGAGCGGGCGACCGTCGGTGTCGTAGACGTAGTCGGTGATCAGAATCAGCGCCTGCCCGCGCTCGACGTTGAGCAAAAACGCCTCGTTTTGCGAGGCATAGCACACCTCAAAGGTCTTGTGTCCCTGGGCCGGTGCGCGATGGAACTCCTGACGCAACGTGGCATAGAGCGAACCGTCCATGTTGCGGTCGATGAGCGCCTCAAAGCTCGGCGGCAGATAGGTAGTTTCCAAGCATAGCGGCACATCGTCCAGATAACGCAGGCGGACGAGCTTGACGAGCCTGCTGCCCACGGCGGCGTCAAAGAATTTGGCCACGCTGCCCGTCGCCTTGGCAAAGCCCGAATCCACCGTGCGCGTGGTGGGCTTCATACCCTGGCCTTCGACCTGTTTGGTATAGCTCGAAAACACCAGGTTGTTCTCGTGGAGCGCCGGCGTGTCGGCCACAAAGGCGCCGCGCCCGCGCTCGGTGCGCACCAGGCCCTCATCCACCAGTACCTTAAGTGCATGGCGCACGGTGCTGCGCGACAGCCCCGACTCATCCATGAGCTCCATCTCGGACGGCAGCTTGTCTCCGCGTGCGTAGATGCCGGCGGCGATGCGGTCGCGGAGCGTGCCCGCCAGACGCTCGTATTGGGTCAGTTTCTTTTTAGACGAAGCACTCATACGATCAACCTGTATCTAACTTGTATGCTTTCCGAATCAAGCATGTATCTAATACAACAACAAAACTGCTGGTAATGAGTTATCGAAAATCTCACCAGCAAAATTTCTAAGACAAATATAGCATACAACTAGTCGACATCGCCAAAACATGTATGTAACTTGTATGCCATCGACAGCATCAAACGAGAAGAAAGGCTGATGCACGATGACTACTCAGGAACAGGTTAAGGACGTCGTCTCCCAGGTTTTGGCTGACAAGGCAGACAAGGGCGGCATCAAGCGCGTCGTGTGGATCGGCGCTGGCGGATCCAACGGCGGCAACTATCCTGCCCAGTACTTTATGGAGCACGAGGCCACGCAGGTCGTGAGCTCCAGCTACACCAGCAACGAGTTCGTGCACGCCACCCCGGCCTACGTCAACGAGAACACCCTGGCCGTCGTCGTGTCCATGCGCGGCACCAAGGAGACCATCGTCGCCGCTCAGGTCGCCAAGGATCACGGCGCCAGCACCATCGCCATCTACGTTGACGAGTCCGGCCTTACCGAGGTCTGCGACTACAAGGTCCAGTACGACAGCCTGGCCGTCGACGAGTCCTGCATGGGCCGCACCAACTCCGCCGTCGTGACCATGATCGCCATGGAGCTCACGCAGCAGACCGAAGGCTATGACGAGTACGAGACCGCTATGGCCGCCTTCGATCTGGTCGACCCCATCTACCGCAAGGCCGTCGAGTACACCCGTCCGCTCGCTGCCAAGTGGGCCGAGCAGAACGCCGACAAGCCCTGCATCAACGTCATGGCTCAGGGCCCGCTCTTTGGTGCCGCCTACGTCTTTAGCATCTGCAACGTTCAGGAGATGCTGCAGATCGACTCCTGCACCATCAACACCTGCGACTTCTTCCACGGTCCCTTCGAGATCCTGGACAAGCGCACCTCGCTGTTCCAGCTCATCAGCGTCGGCCGCAGCCGCTGCAACGACGAGCGCGGCATCCGCTTCGTCAATCAGTACGGTGGCGAGCGCGTCTATCAGCTCGACGCCAAGGAGCTCGGCCTCAACGACATCAAGGACAGCGTGAGCGAGTACTTCAACCACCTGATCTTCGCTCCGATCCTCAACAACGTCTATATGCGTGCGCTTTCCGCCGTCACCCACAAGGACTACATGACGCGCCGCTACATGTGGAAACTCGATTACTAAGGGATAGAGCAGCCTAACAACCCATGTGAGGTTGGGGCTTAGACGTTGGGGACGTTCTTAAATGACTAGTCGTTAAAGAATGTCCCCAATGATTAGGTAGAGCAGATTATCCCGTTCGCCGATTTCGGTCTTGATAAATGTATATAACGACTATAACGTAGTACGAAACATATTGGTAACAAAGCCAAGGAGGCTACGTTGAAGAGAAGCAATCTGGGCTATGTGCTGGTGCTGATCGCCGCGCTCATGTGGGGCACCATCGGAATCTTCGTTAACGGAATCTCGGCCCTCGGCGTTTCGTCTCAGAGCATGGCGGCCTTTCGCCTGTTGTCGGGTGCCATCTTGATGGCTCCGGTCTTGGCATTTATGGGTTGCCAGGGAGGTGCTCGTGAGGGAAAAGCCGCGGGTCCTATGGTGCTTTTCAAGGCAAGCCCTAAAGAGCTTGTTCCCTGCGCGCTTGTCGGTATCGTCGGCCTTGCCATCGCCAACACCTGCTATTACGAGTGCATGGGCGAAGTTGGCATGTCCACGGCCTCGGTGCTGCTCTACACGTCGCCGGTGTTCGGCGTCGCGCTCGGCCGCGTGCTCTATCACGAGGATGTGACCCCCAACAAGCTCGTTGCCATCGTCTTTAACATCGTTGGCTGCGTGCTCGCGGTGACGAGTGGCGACCTGTCCGGTTTCCATTTCTCGGTTTGGGGTGTTGCTTCGGGCGTTATCGCCGGACTATGCGGCGCGCTGCTGGCGGTGTTTAGCCGCATGGCCACCAAGACGCTGCATCCGCTGGCCGTCACGTTTTGGGGCTTTGTCTTTGGCGGATGCTTTATGGCGGCCCTTTCGGCTCCGTGGTCCGATGTGACCGCGGCAATGTCACCGCAGCTCATCCTGCTGTTCGCAGGCTTTGGCTTTATTCCCACGGCCCTTGCGTACATCTTCTATATGCAGGGCCTTTCTATGGGTCTTGAGACGTCGAAGGTGCCGGTCGTGGCTTCGTTCGAAACCGTGGCGACCGTCCTGGTGGGCATTGGCATCTATGCCGAGTCCGCCGGCGCCGTCAAGGTTTTGGGCATCGTGCTGGTACTCATGTCCATCCTGATCATGAACACCGACTTCTCCAAGCTGCGTAACAGCGTCATTGTCAAACGTATTGTCGAGAGCATGACCTTTAAGCCCAACGCGTGGTGGACGGAGAAATCGCAGGACATGGATCTGTTCAAGGAGCGCACGGGCATCGCGCTGGAGCCCACCGTTCAGGAAAGCCCCTGGTACTTCGTGCGATAGGGGCCGTGGTGCAGCGCCTGAGCTGCGGTTTTCAGCCAGTGCCGACCTGCCCCGCACCAAAGTTTCGAGTACGTTAAACCCGTCAACGGTCGATTTTCACCCGCGAACGGTCTTTATACTAATTAGCAATATAAGCAACGTATAAGACGTTATAATGACCATAACGAAAAGGAGGAGGCAAGATGAATCAGATCATTCTCGCATCTCATGGCGGCCTGGCCGCAGGCGCCAAAGACACGCTCGAGATGGTTCTCGGCGACGTGTCGAACGTCCACGTCGTGTCGCTTGCTCGTGACGACAAGGAGCCCATCACCAATAAGGTTGAGGCTATGATCGCCACGTTCAACGCGGACGACACCGTGTATGTGCTAACCGATATGCTCGGTAGCTCGGTCAACAACAACATGGTCGAGCTTTCCAAGAACGGCACGCAGTTCACGGTTGTCAGCGGTTTCAACATCCCGTTGGCGCTCACGCTCGCTATGAGCCCCGCCCCCGTCAAGGGTGCCGAGCTCGCGGCCCTCATCAACGAGGCCCGCACCGGTCTGACCAACCCCAACGCCCCGGTCGAGGTTGCTCCCGCAGCCCCCGCCAAGAAGGCCAAGGCCGCCCGTCACAACGCCGGTCCCGCCAAGATCGTCCTCGCACGTCTTGACTACCGTCTGCTGCACGGCCAGGTCGTCTTTACCTGGACTACCAAGGTTCAGGCCGAGCGCATCATCGTCGTCGACAACGCTGCCGCCAACGATGACATCAAGAAGGGCGCCCTTAAGCTGGCCAAGCCCCAGGGCGTGCGCCTGAACGTCTTCACCGTCGAGCGTGCCCTCGCCAAGATGGACAAGCTCAACACCCTCGGCGAGCGCGTCATGTTCATCTTTGGCAACACTGCCGAGATGCTGCAGTTCTGCCAGGGCTACAAGCTCGACGCCATCAACCTGGGCGCCACCGCCAACCACGACGGTGCCGATCAGGTCGGCGGCAAGGACAGCTCCGTCTTCTTCGACGCCACCCAGAAGGCCGACGTCAACCAGCTGCTCGACATGGGCATCAAGCTCTACGTCCAGCAGACCCCCACGTATCAGAGCGTCGACATCGACGCCAAGCTGTAATCAACCAGGCTTTTGCCTGACTGAAAGGAGAAGGGTATGAATACGTTCATCAGTGCGGTGCTCGTCGGCCTCGTCGGCGTGTTCTGCATGTGGGACTCCCGCCTGCTCGGTCGTCTTAACTTCGAGCAGCCCCTCGTTGGCGCCACGCTCGTCGGTCTGCTGCTGGGCGATGTGCCCACCGGCCTTGCCGTCGGCGCCGCCGTCGAGCTCGTGTCCATGGGCCTGGTGCAGGTCGGCGCAGCCGTTCCGCCCGATATGGTCCTGGGCGGCATCGTGGCCGCTGCCTTCGCGTGCCTGACCGATGCTTCCGCCGAGACCGCCATGACGATCGCCATCCCGGTCGCCGTCCTGGGTCAGCTCCTCGGCATTGTCTTCCGTTCCATCATCGCCGCCCTCACCCACGTGGCCGATAGCGCGATCGATAACGGCAAGTTCAAGACCGCCTACCGTATGCACATCTGCGCTGGCTCCGGTCTGTACGCCATCATGTACTTCCTGCCGATCTTCCTGGCCGTCTTCGTCGGTACCGACCTGGTCCAGACCATCGTCAACATGGTTCCCGAGTGGCTGTCCACTGGTCTGAACGTCTCGACCAAGATCATGACCGCCTACGGCTTGGCCCTGCTGCTCACCATGATGATCAAGAAGGGTATGACCCCGTTCCTGTTCATCGGCTTCCTGCTCGCCGCCTACCTCAACCTGTCCGTCATCGCGGTCGCTCTGATCGGTGTGTGCCTGGCTATCGTCTTCATGGGCTTCAAGTTCAATGGCTCCCATGCTGCCGCCGGTGTCGATTCCGACTACGATCCGCTCGAAGACGACGAAGACTAAGGAGGAACACACTATGGCAACCGCAACCAAGGACGTGTCCCTGAACAAGAAGGTCAGCCAGTTCTTCTGGCGCTCCTGGGCAATCCAGGCCTCTTGGAACTACGAGCGTCAGATGAACATGGGCTTCCTCTACGGCATGGTTCCCACGCTCGACCGCCTCTATCCGGATGAGTCCGACCCCAAGCAGCTCGCTGCTAAGAAAGAGGCTTACCACCGTCACATGGCGTTCTACAACTGCACCCCGCAGACGAGCGCTTTCGTCCTCGGCCTCGCCGCCTCCATGGAGGAGGAGTACGCCAAGGATCCCGAGAACTTCGACCCCGATTCGATCAACGCGGTCAAGACCTCCCTCATGGGCCCGCTTTCCGGTATCGGTGACTCCTTCTTCCAGGGCACCATCCGCGTCATCGCCTTTGGTCTGGGCGTCCAGCTGGCTCAGCAGGGCTCCATCATGGGCCCGATCCTGGCCATGCTCATCTCCATCGTCCCCTCCGTGCTGATCACTTGGTTCGCTGCCAAGATGGGCTATCAGGGCGGCCACCAGTACCTGAGCAAGCTCCAGGGCGGCGACCTCATGGAGAAGCTCATGTATGTCTGCGGCATCGTGGGTCTTATGTCCGTGGGCGGCATGATCGCTACGCTGATCGGCGCCACCACCCCGCTGCAGTTCGCTGACGGCACCGTCGTTATCCAGGACATCCTGGACGGCATGATGCCCCAGATGATCTCCCTCGGCCTCACCGGCCTTATGTACTGGCTCATCAAGAAGAACGTCAACACCGGTTGGCTTCTCGTGATCGCCATCGTGGGCGGCATCGCCCTCTCCGCGGCCGGCATCCTGGCCTAGTCGCGACCTAGCGTCCAATCGCTTTCCCCCGGGGGCCTGCCTGGCATCCCATACCCCAGGCAGGTTCCCATCCCCAAACGTGACAAAGGGACCGTCCCTTATGTCACATCCTCAACGGGCTGGCGACTCGGCCCCAATCACGGTAACCCTGCGAGCGTCCGGCAATGTGGCGCCGCAAAAATCGAAAGGAATGTGTCAGATGTACGAGATCGACCTTAACCTCCCTAAGCAGATCGTCGCTGACGTCCTGTCCAACCACGAGATCCACAGCGTCGCTTTCGTCGGCTGCGGTGCTTCCATGTCCGACCTGTACCCCGCCAAGTACTTCCTGGCCAACAATACGGACAAGCTGAACGTTCAGATCTTCACCGCTAACGAGTTCAACTACGACACGCCTTCCTGGGTCAACGAGCACACCTTCGTGATCACCTGCTCCCTCGGTGGCTCCACGCCCGAGACCGTCGAGGCCAATAAGACCGCCAAGAAGCACAACTGCCCGGTCGTCTCCCTCACCAACAAGGCTGGCTCCGCTCTGACCGTCGACGCCGACCACGTCATCGTCCACGGCTTCCACGCCAACTATGCTGCCAAGGCCGAGAAGCCCGGCTATGCCATCGCTCTTGCTCTCGAGATCCTTCAGCAGACCGAGGGCTATGATCACTATGAGGATATGATCACCGGCCTCACCAACATCTTCGACCTGTGCGAGAACGCCGCTCAGCACTGCACCAAGCTCGCCAAGAAGTTCGCCGAGGACTTCAAGGACGACAAGATGATCTACTTTATGGCTTCCGGTGCCTCCGAGAAGATGGCCTACTCTCACGCCGCCTTCCTGTTCACCGAGATGCAGTGGATCGACGCCGCCGCCTACAACACCGGCGAGTACTTCCACGGCCCGTTCGAGGTTTCCACCGAGGGTAAGCCCTACGTCTTCTTCATGTCCGATGGTGCTACCCGTCCGATGGACGCCCGCGCCCTCACCTTCCTTGAGCGCATGGGCGCCAAGGTCGCTCTGATTGACTCCAAGGACTACGGTCTGGCCGACGCTGTGCCGGCGAGCGTCATCACCTACTTCAACCCGCTGCTGCACCTCGCCGTTATGCGCGAGTACGGCAACCAGATCGCCGAGGCCCGTCAGCACCCGCTGACCATGCGTCGCTACATGTGGAAGCTTTCCTACTAATCACAAGTAAGTAAACCTTACGGGTTGATTGAAAGGGGATGGGGTTTGCGCCCCGTCCCCTTTTTGCTCTTGAGAGGAGATGCGTATGATCAAGGCAGTGCTGTTTGATATGGATGGCGTGCTGGTCGATACCGAGTGGTTCTACAACCGTCGCCGCGTGGCGTTTATGGAGGAGAAGGGCTTCCACTTTGACGAGATCCCCGATCTTTCGGGGTCTAACGAGCCCGCCATTTGGAAGGCGCTGGTGCCTGACGATGTTGAGCTGCGCGAGCGCCTGCGCGTGGAGTACAAGCAGGTCTACAGCCCGGTCCATCCCGTTCCGTATGCCGAGCTGCTCAACGAGCAGACGGAGCCGGTGATGCGCGAGCTGCACGAGCGCGGCGTGCTCTGTGCCATCGCGAGCTCGTCCTATCGCGAGCTGATTGACGAGCTGGTGGACATCGCCGGTATTGCCGACGAGCTGGACTACACCATCAGCGGCCACGAGTGCAGCGCGTTTAAGCCCGATCCCGAGATTTACCTGCGCGCCATGGAGGCGCTGGGTGTGGAGCCGGCCGAGTGCCTGGTTATCGAGGACTCGCCTTTGGGCATCGAGGCCGGCAAGCGCTCCGGCGCCCGCGTTCTGGCCCTGCGTCCGCACGAGGGCGTCAACCTGGACCAGTCCGCCGCCGACACCATCATCGACAACCTCGCCGACATCCTACCTGCCATCTAGCAGCAAACCACCACGAAGGGGGCACCTTTGTGGTGGTTTTTTCTTACTCCTGCTACAATCGCCGACATGCCCCACAACTAGATTTGCCTTCGAAAGGAGCCTGCGTGGCGAACGCCATCGACTAGCTCACGGACCGCGTGCTCGTGCTCGGCCGTCTCACTATCGTCCGTCGCGCCATCACAGCGGTGGCGGTCACCATATCCGTCGTTCTCCAGACGTTTCTGATTCAGGCGTTCATTCGGCCTGCTGACCTGCTTCCGAGCGGTCTTACCGGCGTCGCGGTCCTGCTCGATCGCGTCACCTCACTCGGCGGCGTTCACATCGACACGTCGCTCGGCATGCTCGCGCTCAATATTCCCGTGGCGCTGCTGTGCTGGAGCGGCATCAGCAAGCGCTTCGTCATCTTCTCGATGATGCAGGTCGCACTTTCGTCGCTGTTCCTCAACATCTTTCACTTTGCGCCGTTTTTTGGCGACAAAATCATGCTTATCATCTTTGGCGGCGTGGTCTCGGGCCCGGGCGCCGCCATCGCACTTAAGTCGGGCGCGTCGACCGGCGGCACCGACTTTATCGCGCCGTGGGTGTCCAACCATACGGGCAAGACCATCTGGGGCGTCATCTTTGGCTTTAACTGCTTTATTCTGGCGATCTTTGGCTTTATGTTTGGCTGGGACAACGCGGCGTACTCCATCGTGTTTCAGTTTATTTCGACCAAGACCATCGACAGTTTCTATCGTCGCTACGACTGCGTGACGCTGCAGATTACGACGCGCAAGGCCGACGAGATCATGACCGCCTACGTCGACCATTTTCAGCATGGCATTAGCTGCGCCGAGGTCATCGGTGGATATAGCCGCGAAAAGATGTACCTGCTGCACACCGTTGTTTCGACCTACGAAAGCTAGGACATCGTTAAGCTGGTGTGCGACGTGGACCCCGGCGCCGTGATCAACGTGTTCCATACGCTCGACTTTGTAGGCGGCTGGTGGGGCGGCCATGTTGACGAGCCCATGCCCACGGCCGTTCCCGATCCGGATAAGCCGGCGCGCATGGCCAGCAGGCAGGCGCGTCTGCACGACCAGGAGAGCTTGCAGCAGGATGACGGCAAGTAAGGATTTGCTGTATGCGGTATATCGTTTTATCAAACTGAGGTAACATATAAAAAGACGTTATATACGTATGAGTTATCTCGATATTTTGATAAGAGTGAACAGATATGTCCGCACCTAAAAACGCACCGCTTTACCAGCAGATTTACGATGAGATTAAGGATTCGATCGAGAAGGGCGTTTATGCACCCAAGGAGCGCATTCCGTCTGAGCTCGAGCTTGCAGAGCAGTACGAGGTAAGCCGCATTACCGTGCGCCGTGCCGTCGAGGAGCTGTGCTCCGATGGTTACCTGGTTAAGCAGCAGGGCCGCGGCACCTTTGTCGCCACGCCGCACATCAACCGCCAGTTCCATGCCACGGCGTTGCAGACGTTTACCGAGCTGTGCGCATCGAACGGCATGAAGGCGGGCGCGCATGTGGTCGATCGCCAGATTGTGCCGGCGCGCCAAAACGAGATGGAATTCTTTGGCCTGCAGAGGGATGCGCTGTTGCTGCATATTAAGCGCGTACGTACCGCCGATGGCGAGCCCATCTTTGAGGAGAACATCTTTGTGCCGTTTGGTCAATATCGCGAGCTATTGACGGCAGACCTTGAGGATAAGTCGATTTTTGCCGAGGTCGAGCGCGTCGGCGGCACCCCGATTGCCTCGGTTGGCTATCGCTCGGTCGAAGCTGTCCGCGCCAACACCGAGCAGGCGGCCGAGCTGGGCATTGCTCCGCACGATCCGCTGCTCAACCTTCGCGCCGGTTTTACCGGCCCCAACGGCGAGCCGGTCCTGATGGGTAAGCAGTACTACGTGGGATCGCGCTACGTTATGGTCATGTAGGTTACGCGGGTTTACCAACCCGCGTAACCGGTCGACGCTGCGCCTTTGGTTCCGCCGTTCTGCCGAACGGCGGACCGGTCGACGCTACAAGCCCGCCAGAGCGGCAATCTGCCTTTCAACTTCGGCGGCATGACCAGAAGGTCAATGCCGCCTCGTTTCAAGGCACCTTGCTCGCTCTGACGGGCTTTCGCTGTCGTTGCCAAAACATCGGCGTTGCTGCGGTCCAAAGTGGTCATTGGGTGTTCTTAAATGACTAGTCGTTGGGGACGTTTTTGTTTGACTAGTCGTTTAAGAACGTCCCCAACGACCAGTCTGGGCGATGGCCGTGTACTGCTGTCCCCGCGGCGGCGTATAATCGGCGGCAGATGATTCTGACGTTAGGAAACCATGACCGATAGCATGCAGCAGATGGCGCTCGACACGCTCGGCGCCTATTTTGGCTACACCTCGTTTCGCCCGGGCCAGGACCGCATGGTCGATGCGATTCTTGCCGGCCGCGATGCGCTGGGCGTTATGCCCACGGGTGCCGGCAAGTCCATCTGCTACCAGGTGCCTGCGCTCATGCTGCCCGGTATCACCTTTGTGGTGAGTCCGCTGCTATCGCTCATGGAGGACCAGACCCGCGCGCTGCTCGCGGCAGGTGCGCGCCCCAGCTATCTCAACTCCAGCCTTACGCCGGCTCAGCAAAATACCGTGCTCAAGCGTGCGCGCGAGGGTCGCTACCAGCTTATGTACGTGGCACCCGAGCGTCTGCTCGAGCCGCGTTTTCTAGCCTTTGCGCAGGAGGCCGCAGCCGAAGACGGCATCGGCGTGCCACTCGTGGCTATTGACGAGGCCCACTGCGTGAGCCAGTGGGGCCAGGATTTCCGCCCCGCCTACCTGCAGATTCGCGAGTTTATCGATTCGCTGCCGCAGCGCCCGATCGTGGCGGCCTTTACCGCCACGGCGACCGAGCGCGTGCGTGCGGACATTCAGCGGATGCTCGGCCTGCAAAATCCCGCAACGGTGGTGACGGGCTTCGACCGCAAGAACCTCTACTTTGGTTGCGAGGAGATGGGCGACAAGGCCAAGACCGCGTGGGTGCGCGACTACGTGATCGCGCATTCGAGCGAGAGCGGCATCGTGTATTGCTCGACCCGCAAGACGGTCGACGCACTGGCAGGCGAGCTTGCCGAGGCGCTGGGCCCCAGCGGCATTCGCGTGGGCCGCTACCACGCCGGCATGGGCAACGACGCCCGTCGCCAGAGCCAACGCGCTTTTATCGACGACGACATTCAGGTGATGGTCGCCACCAACGCCTTTGGCATGGGCATCGACAAGCCCAACGTGCGCTACGTGATCCACAACAACGTGCCCGAGAGTATCGAGGCCTACTACCAGGAGGCGGGCCGCGCTGGCCGCGATGGCGATCCGGCCAGCTGTCACTTGCTATGGAACGGCAACGATTTTCGCATGCGCCGCTTTTTGATCGACCGCGGCGATGCGGCCGACGAGGCACTCGACGATGAGCAGCGCGCATGGGCGCTCCAGAACCGCTACCGCCTGCTCAGCCAGATGGAGGGCTATTGCAACACCACCGGTTGCCTGCGCGAATACATGCTGCGCTACTTTGGCGACGAGGCCGCGGCCGAGCATGCGGCGGTGGGCACGGACGGTGCGGCGGACGAGGCCGAGGGCTGCGGCAACTGTAGTAACTGCCTCACGCAGTTCGAGGTCGAGGACGTCACCGATATGGCCCGCGCCACCGTGCGCTACGTCGCCACGCGCCCCATGCGCTTCGGCAAGTCGCTCATCGCCGACGTGCTCCATGGTGGCAATACCGAGCGCATTCGCCAGATGCATCTTGACGAGGACCGCGGCTATGGTGAGCTGTCGAGTGAATCGGTCGGCCGCATCAAAGACATCATTGGGCAGCTGTGCGGTCGCGGCTATCTGGCCACCTCGCAGGGGCAGTACCCGGTCGTGGGCCTGGGCCCGCGCGCTAGCGAGGTCGAGGACGAGGCGTTCGCCTTCACCATTAAGCGCCGCGCATCCAAGCGCAAGGCATCGGCGCGCGCCCGTCGTGCGGTGGACCTGCTGCGCGAGGAGGCCGAGCTGGACCAGCGTCCGCGTGTTGGTGATGATGCCGAGCTGTTCGAGCGCCTGCGGGCACTCCGCAAGGAGATCTCGACCGAGCTCGAGATGGCGCCGTACATGGTCTTTTCCGACAAGGCCCTGCGCGGTCTGTGCCGTCTGCGCCCGCAGACGCGCGACGAGCTTATCCAGGTCAACGGCATCGGCGAGAAAAAGGCCGACGCCTTTGGCGAGCAGTTCATGGCGGCGATTGAAGAGTTTGAATCCGAGCATGCGCGGGATGGAGCATAAACGATGGCAACCGAGAGTAAAACCGAGCGTTTCGAGCGCGCCGAGGTGCCCGCCGTGCCGTTGTACCAGCAGGTTATGGATAACCTGAAGGGTGAGATTGCGCGCGGCGTGTATCCTGCCGGCTCGCGCATCCCTTCCGAGATGGAGCTCGCGAAGTCCTACGGCGTAGGGCGCATTACCGTGCGCCGCGCGATTGAGGAGTTGTCGCGCGCGGGATATCTCAATCGCCAGCAGGGGAGGGGCACCTTTGTGTGCGCTCCCAAGCTCAAGCGTAAGATTCGTCAGAAGGGCGACGTCCAGAGCTTTACCGATGGCTGCGTTGCTAACGATATGGCGCCGGGCGCACGCCTGGTGTCGCGCACGGTGGTCGCGGCGACGCACGAGGATGCGGCGTTTTTTGGCGTGGAGCCCGGCTGCGAGCTTATCGTGGTCGAGCGCGTGCGCACAGCCGACGGCATCCCCGTCATGCTCGAGAACAACGCCTTTGTGCTGGCCGACCATCCCTACCTGCAGACGCTGGCCGACGAGGACTTCGCCGACAACTCGATTTTTGCGCTCGTTGCCGAGCATTCGGGTCGCGCACCGCTCAAGTCCGACCCCTGTACCGTGGAGATTGCACTGGCCGATGTTCAGGCGGCCCCACTGCTGGAGGTGCCGGTCGGTGAGCCGCTCTTCTATATGGAGGCGTACTTTACCGATGCCGATGAGCGGCCCCTGTTGCTCGGCCGCCAGAAGATCGTGGGCTCGCGCTATGTTTTCGACATCTAACGTCCATAGATAGAACAACATAGAACAAATCTGCCGAAATGACTTCACGTGCTTCGGCTTGCGTGGTATATATAGAACAACATAGAACGACCGCAGGTACGAGCTGCTGTCGCTCAAAGCCGCCACACAGGGAGGAACATCAGCATGAACGCACACGATCTGGTTCAGGAGATCATCGAGCGCAAGGGTAAGGTCGAGAATGTCTTTTGGATCGCCTGTGGCGGTTCGATGATCGACCTGATGCCGGCCAACGAGTTGCTCAAGCGCGAGGCCACCACGTTTACCTCCACGGTCTACACGGCGCGCGAGTTCTGCCTGATGGCTCCCAAGAGCCTCGGCGAGAAGTCGCTCGTCATCGCCTGCAGCCACAGCGGCAACACGCAGGAGGTCGTCGACGGCTGCGAGTTGGCGCTGGCCGCCGGCGCCGAGGTCGTCGCCATGACCGACTGCGAGGGCTCCAAGATCGATAACGGCAAGTGGACCACCTGGGTCTACCCGTGGGGCGAGGGCGTGTCGCAGGCCGAGGTGCCGCAGGGCATCGGTGCTCTGATCGCCGCCGAGCTGCTCGACCAGCAGGAGGGCTACGAGGCGCTCGCCGATATGTACGAGGGTCTTAAGCAGATGGACGCACTGCTGCCCGCTGCTCGCGAGAAGGTCAACGCCGAGCTGGGTGCCCGCTTTGCCGAGCTCTGCCAGCAGCATAAGTTCTTCTACATTCTGGGTTCCGGCCCCAACTTTAGCCAGACCTACGCCATGGCCATCTGCTCGCTCATGGAGATGCAGTGGCAGCACTGCTGCTATATTCACTCCGGCGAGTACTTCCACGGCCCCTTCGAGGCCACCGAGCCCGGCGTGTTCTACTTTGTGCAGCTCGGCGCCGGCGAGTGCCGCCCCATGGAGGAGCGCGCTCTTGCGTTTCTCAACACGCACACCGACACCATCATGGTGCTCGACGCGCTCGAGTACGGCGTGGGCGACGTGCCCGCCAGCGTTCGTTCCTTCCTGGAGCCGATCTTCTTCTATGCGATGAGCTGCGAGCTGCGCGCCGCCCGCGGCAAGGTCTTCGACCACAGCCCCGAGTTCCGCCGCTACATGGGCGTCGAGCAGTACTAAGTAACGGGGAAAGCAGCTTTCCACGACGGAGCCTGCGCCAAGTGCGGGCCCCGTTTTGCGTTATGGTGGCCTGCTTTGTTCGGGTTGAAAATGAGGTCTAATACTTTTCCCGAGAAGTGAACGACCTATTTTGGACCCCGGAAGCATCCGCACTTTTTGGCGTCAAAACTGCAGGAAATAATCGATGAAACCGCAGGAAATTGCGTCTGAAAAGTGTCGATGTTTCGGGGGTCTGATTTTACTCGTTCACTTCTCGGGAAAAGTATTAGACCTAAATTCGCGAGTGCGTTGCGTGAGTCAAAAAAAGCGGGCCGCGCCGGGGATTTCCGGCGCGGCCCGCTTTGCATGGCACTTGGATATGTGAGGCCAGACCAGCCAACGGCCTATTTGGCGTCGTAGGCCTCGGCATCCCACCAGTCGAGCTGGGCGATGTTGTCGCGGATGTGCTGGCAGCTCTTGTGGAAGCCCTCGAGCTCGTGCTCGGACAGGTCGAGCGTGTAGACCTCCTCAACGCCCTCGGCGCCGATCACGCACGGCAGCGAGGTGAAGATGCCCTCCTCGCCATACTGGCCGGTCATGAGCGTGGAAGCCGAAAGCACAGCGTGCTCGTTGTGCAGCACGGCGGCGCAGACGCGCGCGGCGGAGTTGGCGACGGCGTACTCGGTGCACTGCTTGCCGGCATAGGTCACGTAGCCGCCCTTGCGCGCGAGCTCCTCGACCTCCATGTGGTCGAAGGCGTACTTGTCGGGGTTCTCGGCCTGAAGCTCGGTGAGGCTCTTGCCGGCGATGGTCGCGGCCTTAAAGGCGGCCAGCTGGCTAAAGCCGTGCTCACCGATCATGTAGGCGTCGACGGACTTGGGGCTCACGCCGACCTTCTTGGAGATTTCGGTGCGCAGGCGGGCAGAGTCCAGGCCGCAGCCCGAGCCGATGATCTTCTTGGGGTCATAGCCGGTCAGGTGCCACAGCTCGGTGCACACGACGTCGCAGGGGTTGGAGATGCTCACGAAGATGCCGTCGAAACCGGCGTCGACAATGCGCTTGGCAAAGGAGCGGGCGGCGTCGGTGGTAAAGAACAGCTCGCCGTCGCGGCTGCCAGCGGCCAGCGCGACCTTACCGGCGGCGTTGACGATGACGTCGCAGCAGGCCAGCTCCTCGTAGTGGTCGTAGCAGTTGACGATCTTGGTGTTGTACGGGACAAACGAAAGGGAGTCGCGCAGGTCCTGGACCTCGGACGTCACCTTGGCCTCGTTGATATCGCACAGGTACAGCTCATCGGCAATGCCCTGCATAAGCAGGCTGTTGGCGACATGTGCTCCTACGTGGCCCTGGCCGACCACACCGATCTTACGCGTCTGGTACATATAAGTATCCTTTCGGCCGAGTTTTTCGCGTTGAAACATTGTAGCGTCCTGCCGTCACTTTGCTAGACTAAAGTGCAGTAGATTTTTGGGACATGCCTTAATTTCTACTTTTGAGGCGTTTTGGACCGCTGACGGCATCGCTGGGCGATGTGCTCGCGCGGATGGGGCCGCTCGTTGTACCATAGCTGCAACTGACTCGTAAGGAGCATCCATGCCCATTCGCATCCCCGACGCCCTCCCTGCCGCTGCGCAGCTCGAGAGCGAGAACATCTTTGTCATGACCGAGTACCGCGCGCTGCACCAGGACATCCGCCCGCTACGCGTGCTCATCCTCAACCTCATGCCCACCAAGATTGCCACCGAGACGCAGATTATGCGCAAGCTCTCTAACACGCCGCTGCAGGTGGAGGTGGACCTGCTACGCACCAAGACGCACGAGGCCACGCACGTAAGCGCCGGCCACCTGGAGACGTTCTACCGCACGTTCGACGACATCCGCGACATCCACTACGACGGCCTGATCATCACAGGCGCGCCGGTGGAGCAGATGCCGTTCGAAGAGGTCGATTACTGGCCCGAGCTCTGCCAGATTATGGACTGGTCTACCACGCATGTGCACTCCACGCTGCACATTTGCTGGGGCGCGCAGGCTGGCCTGTACCACCACTACGGTATTCAGAAGCACGATCTGCCTGCTAAGGCGAGCGGCGTGTTCGAACATCATCTGGTGAAGCCGCAAAGCCCGCTGGTCCGCGGCTTTGACGACCGCTTCTATGCCGTGCACTCGCGCAATACCGACGTGCGCCGCGAGGACGTGGAGGCCGAGCCGCAGCTCGAGGTCGTGGCCGTATCTGACGAGGTGGGCCTGTATATCGTCAAGTCGACCGACAGCCGCCGCTTCTTTGTCTTTGGCCATCCCGAGTACGACACCGACACGCTGCGTCTGGAGTACGAGCGCGACGTGAAGCGCGGGCTCAACCCGGAGGTGCCGGCGCATTACTTCCCAGGCGACGACCCCACGGCCGAGCCGCGCAACGTCTGGCGCAGCCAGGCTCAGCTGTTCTACACCAACTGGCTCAACTACTACGTCTACCAGACCACGCCCTACGACCTAGCCCGAGCCGGCGAGGAGCACTAGGCTGCCACTGCAGCTCGACGAGAGTGGATATCCGGAAACACGAGCGAGGATTTTCGGACGCTTACAGATCGAGAGAGGATAATCTCCCATTTTTAGCTTGGAAACGGGCCCAAAACGGGAGATTTTCCTCTTTCGATTTTCAGCATATAGATGCCGATGGTTCAACAACAAGATGACGCACGCAGGGGCAAAGTCGCGTTTGACGTAGTCTTGAATCTAGACGGTATTTTCTTTCTGATGATTCGATGGGCCGAGGCCTCTAAATGTGGAGATAGGGACCTCTCGGCAACTTCTTTACCTGCAGAAATGAAGTCCTCAATAGTTAATGCATAAACCCGTCAAGCATTTGGTCAGCTTTTGGTCGGCATTTGGTCAGACTCCGCATGAAACCGTCTGGTACGTTTGCGCCGTCCAAGAGCTGGGAGGCGACATGGGAAACGCGACGGCGCATCAAAGGCTTGCGAGTCATATCGAAGCATGTGAACAGAAGATGAGTTGCGTGTACGCGCGTACGGCGGCGGAGGCAAAGCAGATTGAGCGTCGGGTGGCGGCGGGGAGTCTTGAGGTAGTCATGCCGGGGTTGTATGCGCGTCCGGAGTACTGGTCCGAGCTCAAGTTACGACAGCGCTACCTGCATCGGGTGCGGGCGCTCGCGCGGCAGCATCCCGGCTGGACGTTCTGCTCGTATACGGCTGCCGTGATTTGCGGACTCTCAGTTTCAAATGTCAACCTAAGGTACATCCATATCGCCGTGCCGCCGACCCAAACGACGACGCCGGGGTCGGAGATTATCCGGCACCGTTATATCCGGCGAACGAGCGCCAGCCAGTTGGATATTGCCGTGACCGATATCGACCAGACGATAACGGATTGCCTGGTCGATGCGTCGTTTGTCGAAGGACTGATCATCGCTGATTCGGTTCTTCACGAGCAGCTTATGTCGAAGAAGCATCTAATTGCGACCGTTGACGAGCTTGGTCGGGGTCGTCGTGGCGTTGCGATGGCGCGTTGGGTGGCGCAGCAAGCCGATGGCCTGTCGGAAAGCGGTGGCGAGTCCAAGGCGCGCGCTCTGATGATCGAGCGCGGTTGGCAGGTTCCGGAGCTGCAGGTTGAGCTGTTCGACCCGGTTGAGCCGGGAAAGCCATATCGTGTTGACTACTTGTGGCGCGTGGGCGACCGATTGATTATCGGGGAGTTCGACGGATTCATTAAAAGTGAGAAGGCGTTGGAGGAGGGCAAGCTCGCAAAGGCGCAATTTGACGAGCGCCAGCGCGAGTCGAGACTTTCGATGCTCGATAACTGCAAGGTTGTGCGTTTGTGCTGGGATGATCTGAAGGACCCGAAAAAGCTCGATCGCAAGCTTAAGGTTGCCGGTGTTCCGCGTGTGGGTTGAGGCGATGGCGGGGGTGCTCGTGCCCGCACGAGCGTGGAAATCCGGACGAACGAGAGTGGATTTTCGGACGCCTGTTGAATGAGGGTGGATAATCTCCCGCTTTTGGCATGAAACTAGGCAGAAAGTGGGAGATTATCCACTCTCATTTTGTGGGGTACGTGCGCTGGCATTTAGGCGCTGATGATGTTGGGCAGCGGTAGGTCGTGGGCGTCGGTTGGGACGCGGTCGACGCACTGCTCGTCAAAGGCGATGCCGATGATGTGGCACGATGCCGAGACCGTGGGCAGGTAGCGGTCATAGCAGCCGCCGCCGTAACCCAGACGTGCGCCGGTGCGATCGAAGGCCACGAGCGGCACAACGATCATGCCGAGTGCTTCGGCAGGCACGGTGGGGAAGCGGCCGCTGTCGATGTCCTCGGCGGCGAAGGCTTGCGTGGGATGGGCGATAAACGGAGCCGTGCCGACGTCGCCGGCGGCGACCGCTCTCATACACATGCGCTGGCCGCAAGCCGCGGCGTCAGCTGCCGAGAGCATGCACGGATAGGCCACCTGCCAGCCGCGCCCGTCGGCTTCGGCGGCAAACGCGGCAGGATCAACCTCGGAACCCATCGCGGCATAGACGGCAACGGTGCGCGGGGCTTCGGGGTTCACGCGCTCCAGCAGCTCAACAAGCCGCGCACAAACGGTGTCGGACTTCGCCGTTCGCGCATCCAGCTCGATCGCATCGCGCCAGGCAATCGCCGCCCGCCGCAGCTCGGCCTTATCCATCCCAGCCACCTTCTCCCAAACCTACCAAAAGGGGACAGGTTTATTTTGGCAGGTTTTATCATGGCAAACGCGAAAGATTCGGCCCAAGCCACCACAAAGGTGCCTGTCCCCTTTGTGGTGGCTCCTGCCCGCCTGCGTCGTTACAGCGCCGCCGCGATTGCTTCGGCAACAAACTTATTGAGTGATTCGCCCTTCTTTGCGGCTGCTAGCGCCGCCCTTTTATGGAGTTCGGACCCCGTTCTAACGTTGAATGAACCCTTGAAAGCCCGCTCGGGTTCCTTGCCCTTTTCCGCGCAAAACTCAAGATAGTCGTCAACGGCGTCATGGAAGCACTGCTCTACTTCTTCGACTGTAGAGCCCTCGAACACAATTGCGTCCCTAATGCCGGCGACCATGCCTGTTAATACATGCTGCTCGGCATCGAACTCGACCGGGGCAAAGTAGCCCTTGTAAGCTAAAACATTACTCATGGTTGCCTCCGACATCTTTGGTCACCTGTCATGCGTTATGCAACTACATATTAGTTGCAATTCAGTTTAAATGCGACTATCAAAACCACCACAAAGGTGCCTGTCCCCTTTGTGGTGGTTTGTTGCGCAACAAGGATGGCGATTTTGGGCTTACCTTTGCTGTAGAAGAACCCTGCCGAAAGGAGCCCACCATGTTTTGCCGCTCGTGCGGCACGTCGCTTGTCGATGAAGCCCTATTTTGTCCTGTGTGCGGCGCGCCCGTAGCGCCCGACCAGTTCGCGGCCACGCAGCAATCCCAGCCGGCCACGCCCGCTCCCCAGCAATACATGCCCGCGCAGCAGCCCGCCCCGCGCAAGCGTTCCAAGAAGCCGCTGATCGCGCTTGCCGCGGTGCTTGTCGTGGCGGCGGGCATCGGCGGCGGCGCGCTGTTCTACTTCACCCAGATTGCAACCACGCCCATCGACGAAAAGACCTTTCCGGACAGCGGCATGCGCGCGCTCGTTTCGACCAGGTACGACACCAACGGCGACGGCCGCATCTCGCGCGATGAGTCCAAGGCGGTGACGTCGGTCGAGCTGGACGGTGTCGCGTCGACGCAGGGCCTGGGAAAGGCGTTTCCCAACGTTACCAGTGTGGAATCTGGCGGGGACAAGCTTGTCAACCTGGACCTCTCGGGCTGCGGCGACCTTAAGACGGTCGACCTCGACTCGGCGAGCAACGTCACCGTCGTTAACCTGGACGGCTGCGACAACATCGAGAAGCTCGACCTCAAAAACGCCGAAGCCCTCAAAAGCGTCGATCTCTCAGGTAAAAAGAAGCTCGCAACGTTGGCGCTGCCACAGGACACGAAGGTCAGCGGCATCAAGGACACGCAGCTCGAGGAGCTGTGGCTGCCGGTGTACTACGAAGGCACCGACGAGGACGGCGTGCACGGCAGCACGTACGAGATTGAGCGCGACGAAAACGGCTACGTCACGGGGTATACGAGCAGCCTCAAGCAAGGCGGCGGCATGAGCTACGCCGTTGAGCACGACGAGGCGCATCGTATTTCGGAGATCGCGGAACTCCTCTCGGGCGAGTACGAGGAGGAAAACATGTTCACGTACGACTCCGACGGCAACCTGACGCGTATCGATTGCGATGCCGCCATTGGCGACGCGTCGACCTCCACGGTGTTCACGTATGACTCGGATGGAAACTTGGTCAACAAGACGACCAATGCGGGCTACGGCGAGAGCGCGAGCACGTACGTTTACGAGGGCGGTAACCTGGTGTCCGACACCGAGACCGGTCCGGGCAATCCTCGTACGGTCGTCTATTCGTACGGATATGACAGAGGCCGCGTGACGTCCTTTACGACGGACTGCCAGGGTGACACCGTGGGCACGAGATGGACGCTGACGCTGAATTACGAGTACGACAAGGAGGGTAATATTACGCGCATCTCACCCGTGGCCTATGACACACACGGCAACGATTACGGTTCTCTGAGTTCGTTTTCCACGGTTAATTACTCGTATAGTGGCGGCAAGCTCGACCGGATCGATTCCACGCGCGACGGGCATGCGGAGTTCTATTACGACGAGCACGGCAATCTGACGGCGGTCGACGAGTACGCCGATGGTGATTCGGATAACGAGTTTGAGTTTGAGCACGAGGTCGAGTACCAGCGTTACTTCTGCAATAAGAGCGAGAAGAACAAGCCGGAGGAGTGGATTCGTCTGGATTCGAAGTACGACGTCTGCAACGGCAGCTGGGTCAACACGTCTTCGTCCCGCAAAGAGCGCTTCGTGAGCCTGTATCGACTCGACCCTCTAAAGGCGACGCTCGATCCCTTCCACAAGTAACGCCCGACCCAAACCACCACAAAGGTGCCTGTCCCCTTTGTGGTGGTTTTTGCTGGGGGGCGGGCGTCTGTGGTGGTTTGTCTCGATCTGTAACATCTGGAGCTGATATTGCCGTCTAGATGTTACAGATCGAGACAAACCGCCGCGGTGGGCTGCGCCGCCCCGCCCAGGCCGCAGAAAAAAGGTAGATTTTCGGGCATGTCCCAAAAATCTACCTTTTTGAGTTAGGCCAGCAGGTCAACTACGTTAAAGCCGGCGTTGCTTTTGGCGATGACTTCGCGGCCGCCAAAGACGCAGGTGGGCGACTTGGCTGCGATGCGCGTTACGTCGGCGCCCAGCGAACGCAGCTCCTCGGGCGTGGCAGCGAGCATCTGGGCGCGACGCTCCTCGCGCGCGTGCGGGTCGAGCCCGGCCAGGTAGGTCGTGTTGCGGCGCTTGGTAAGGGCGTATGGCTTCACCGGCGCGTCCATGCCGCTCACGCAGCTCACGATAAAGCCCTCGAAGGCGGCCTCGTCGGGTTCAAAACTGCCGAGCCATGCACCGGCGCGCTCAACGCGCTCAATCGAGGGGTCGATTGCCGGGTCACGGTAGGTGTAGAACGCCGTCTGGCGCTCGCCGGCCGCGCGGAATCCGCAGCCGTACGCACCGCCCTTCACGCGGATCTCGTTCCACAGATAGTCGTAGGAGAGTGCGTTGGCAGCCACGGCCCAAGCGCCCGTCACGTCAATGCCCAGACGACGCGGATCGCAGGCGCGCGCGGCAAAGCAGATGTCGCTGGGGATAACAAAGGCCTCGTGGCGGTCGCACGGCGCCGGCACCACGAGTGCGTCGCGGCCAGCGCCAGCACTAGTACCCAGCCCCAAGTCACCCGCAGCATCCCAGTACGCATCGAAGTCCTCATCGCTGCCGGTAAAGCTCGCCATGCAGCCATCGGCCACAAAGATGCGCTCCGCCAGCTCGGCAAGTTTGGCGCGCAGCCCGTCCAGGCGCTCGTCAAAGTGCTCGAGCAGGTCGCGTAGGAACAGGTAGAAGTCCACGCCCGAGAGCTGCTCGCGCACCACGGCCGAAGGCGAGCTGTAGCTCATCGCGCGGCCCAGCGCCGCCGAGTGGCCGTTGTTGATGAAGCCCTGTTCAAGCCCAATGCGAACCTGCGTGAGCACGTCGCGCACGCGGTCCGCGTCGGCGTCCGCCAAAAGCGTGCTCGACCACACCTCGCGCGGCAGGCTCGCCAGCGCATCGATCTTCTCGGACAGCGCGCCGGCGCTCACCAGCAGGTAGGGGCGCACGCCGTCCACGTCGGGCTGCGTCATGACCTCGGTCGTAAAGCTCAAAAAGCCCAGCTTGCCGGCGAGCAGGTTGTCGAGTTCCTCGGCTGAGTGCTCGCTCGTGGGCAGCTGCTTAAGCAGGCGACAGAGTAGCGTCACGTAGGGCAGGTCCTCAAACGAGACGCAGCTCAGGTCGAAATACTGCATGGCATAGGCCAAGCGGTTGGTGGGGATGCCGTGGCGCAGGCAGGGGATAGGCGCGGTCGTGTCCACGACCAGCGGCGGCTCGGGGCGCGCTTCGCCAATGTCGGACACGCGCAGGCGCGGCAGCGTGGCCTTGGCCTCGGGCGTGTCCTCGGCCTCCTGTGCAGCGCGCAGCGCGGCCGTGCGCTCGACCACGTCGGCCAGCTCGGCATCGGTCATGGCGTCGCGCTTGGCAGCAAGTTCCGCAGCCTCGGTGCTCTCCGCACCCTCGGCGGTGTCCACCGGCACCAGCTCGACGAGTGCCATGTGGTCGTTCTCCAGCACCAGCTCGCGCAGCAGGTCCTCAAAGTAGGAGCCGTCCAGCTCGCCGCGCAGCTCCTCGTACACCGGACCGTACTTGAGCGCCAGCGTCGCGGCGTCGTCATCGTAGAGCCACGTGCTCAGCGCGTCGCACGCAATGGCCACGCCGTCGGCGATACCGTAGTCGCGCTGGCGCAGGTCGTACTCGTTGCTGCTGATGATGGCCTCCAGGCGCTCGCGCGGAACGCCGTGCTCACACAGGTCGCGGCAGGCGTCCTGGAAAGTGCGGCGCAGCTCGCGCGCCACGCCGGGTTGCGCGTTTTGCAGCATGATGAGCTCGTAGGGCTGCAGGTACTCGGCCGCGGTGTAGCTCACCACGTTGCCGCCCAGGCCTGCTGCCAGAATAGCCTTCTTGACCGGCGCCTCGTTGGAGCCCAGCAGCGCCTCGAACAGGATATCCGCCGCGATCGTGCGCTTGCGGTCGAGCGCGTTTCCCAGCACCAGGCCCAGGCCCACCAGGGCATTCTCGGGCGTGGTGGCCATCTCGACGCGCTCATACTCGCAGGTCACAGGCGCCTGCACATCCAGCGGGTTGGGCGCCAGCACAGACGGATCCTCGCCAGCGGCAACGGCGGCGTCCATGCGGCGGCTCGCGGCGCTCGACTGCGACAGATAGCGCTCGTCCAAAAACGCCAGCGCGCGGTCCACATCCATATCGCCGTAGAGCGTTATATAAGAGTTGGAAGGATTGTAATGACGCGCGTGCGTGTCCAGGAACTGCTCGTAGGTGAGCGCCGGAATCGCGCGCGGGTCGCCGCCGCTCTCGTGCGCGTAGGCGGTATCGGGATAGAGCGCGGCGTTGACGGCGTCGTCCAGCACGCTCATGGGATCGGACAGCGCGCCCTTCATCTCGTTGAACACAACGCCGTTGTAGCGCAGCGTGCCCGCGCGCAGGTCCTGGGGGCAGGCGTCGTCGGCGTCGCCCTCGCAGCCCTCACCCTCCGGCAGGTCCAGCTCGTAGTGCCAGCCCTCCTGCTCAAAAATGGTGGGCTTGGTGTAGATGGCCGGGTTGAACACCGCGTCCAGGTACACATCCATCAGGTTGTACAGATCCTGCTCGTTGGTGGTGGCAACGGGGTAGATGGTCTTGTCGGGGTAGGTCATGGCGTTGAGGAACGTCTGCATGGAGCTCTTGATTAGGTCGACGAACGGCTCCTTGACGGGGAACTTGGCCGACCCACACAGCACCGAGTGCTCAAGAATATGGAACACGCCGGTGGAATCGGCCGGCGGCGTCTTAAAGCCAATGGCGAAGGCCTTGTTCTCGTCGTCGCATGCCAGGTACAGCAGGCGGGCGCCCGAGGCGGTGTGGCGCAGCACGTAGGCGTCCGAGTCGAGCTCGGGCACGGACTCGCAGCGCTCGACGGCAAAGCCGTGGCAGGTGGTGCCGGGGACCAGCAGCGCGGCGGCGGCAGCGCGCGGATCGGTTGAGGTAGTGGACATACGCAGTCTCCTTTGACGCCCCAACGGGGGCGAATCGAGTCGAATCCCCGAGAGTATACCCATATGGAGCGCCCGGCCTGCGACGAACTGGCGATGATATGGGTGGACTGGCCTGGATAGGTTGATAACGCATGCTGCGGGTAGCCGCTGCACCCCGCTAAAGTGAAATAACACCCCGTTTACCGAATCATTTAGGAAATATATGGACCCCTAAAAAGTTCTAATACAATATAAGTCATCTATCTATAAGCCGCTGATTCCTTGCAAAGGTATGGTTGATATGGTTGAAGCAAACAGCGTTATCCCCCTGTACAAGCAAATCGTTCGCGCGCTTTCTGATCAGATTGCCAACGGCACGTACCGACCGGGAGACAAACTTCCGACTGAGACGGAGCTCATTGAGCAATTCGGTGTCAGTCGAATCACCGTCCGTTCCGCAATCAAAGAAATGGAAGATGCCGGCCTCGTAGAGCGAGCCCGCGGCAAGGGCACCTTCGTTTCGTCGGATACGCAGATGTATGCCGCAGACGACCGCGAGAGCTTTACCCACTCGTGCCAGCTCGCGGGAAAACAGGCCTCGACCAGAGTGCTCGAAATGGGCTGGGACTTCCCAAGCCTGCGAGACGCAAAGTTCCTTGGTGTCGACGATGCCCAGAAGGTGCTGCGCAGTCGTCGTCTGCGTCTTGTGGACGGTAAGCCCACGATGCTCGAGACCAACAGCTATTCCGATGCGCTCTCCTTTTTGGAGCATGAGCCCCTGGACGATTCGCTCATGGCGGTGCTCGATCGCCACGGGATCAAAATGGGTCCCAACACGCGTACGCTCGAGGTTTGCTATGCGAGCGAGATCGAGGCGGCATACCTTAACGTGGAGCTGGACTCCTCGCTGCTCCTGTTTGTCGACAGGCGCTATGCGCCAAGCGGCGAGCCACTCTTTATCTCCCGACAGGTGTACTGCACCGAGCGACTGAAGTTCTATCTGTAAGTAAGGACGGCCGTTCCGTAAAAGGAGCGGCCGTTTTACCGAATAATTGTTACCGTTCGCGGAAATCGTAATTTGCCACGCCATGGGGGAGAAAACGCTTATATACTTTGTTATGACAATATAGTACGTCTTATTGATATTGGAGAACTATGAATAAGATATTGCTAGCGAGTCATGGCTATCTCGCCCAAGGTATGAAAAGCTCTCTCGAGATCCTGATGGGCACTAACGACCGAATCGAGTGTCTGTGCGCCTATGTCGATGACGACACGAGGGATGTCGCAGCGCTTATCGATGCCTGGATGGAGTCGAAGGATCCGGCCGACACGTGGTTTGTCGTAGCCGACATCTTTGGCGGTTCCGTAAACAACGAGTTCATCCAGAGGCAGGTCGCCGGATCGTTTACGTTGATCGCCGGAATGAACTTGCCGCTGCTGGTAGAAATGGTCACGCAGCTGGACACCCTCGACGAGGACAAAGCCAAGGCGGCGGTCGAGGGATCGCGTTCGTTTATCCAGCTATGCGAGGCGGCGGATATGCTCGCCGATGTCGAAGAAGAAGAGTTCTAGCTCGAGCTTCAACGAAAAATTCAACCCTGTCATTTTTTTATTACGTGCGGAGATGATTGCGATGATTAAGCTTACGAGAGTCGATTACCGATTGATTCACGGCCAGGTTGCCATGTCTTGGACGCATGCGCTGGATGTCGATTGCATCCTGCTTGCCAGCGATGCCGTGGCAAAAGACGACATGAGAAAAGCCGCTTTGAGGCTGGCCCGTCCCAACGGCGTGAAGCTTGTCATAAAAGACGTGAACGCGGCCATCGAGGCACTCAACAGCGGCGTTACCGACAAGTATTCGCTGTTTATCATTGTCGAGACGATCGAGGACGCCTATCGCCTCGCCAAGGGTTGCAAAGGCATCAAGGAGATCAATCTGGGTGGAACCCGAAAGACTCCCGAGACCACGCTTCATCCGACCCCCGCGATTTTTGCGACCGAAACCGATGCCGAACATATCCAAGAGCTTGTCAACGATGGCGTGGTTATCGAAATCCGCCAGGTCCCCAATGACTCAAAGGTATTTGCCAAGGACGTTTTCTAGTCGGAAACATGCCATTGTCTAACGTTTATTAACCATGTCCTCCTTTCTTTAGCCCGTCGATTATTTGATCGGCGGGTTTTTTATTAAAGAAAGATCTAAAAAATTCTGAAATAGTTCTTGCATAGTTAGTTATATAAAGTATTATAACGTCATGGGATGAATGAAGGGTTCATCCAAGTGAGTTAGGAGTAAGGGATGTTCAATTTCGATGAGCCTCGTTACGAGAAGGTTGTGAGCGATGCCCTCGCTCTCCGTCCTCAGATTGAGGCTGCCGTAGACGAAGTCTGCGAGCAGGGTTATTCCAACATCTTCTTCATTGGCTGCGGCGGCACTTGGGCCCACACGCTCCCGATGAAGTATTGGGTCGAGACCACCACGGCCGACGTCGACGTCCACTGCGAGATCGCCGCAGAGTTCCTCGCCTGCCCGCCCAAGACCTTCAACAAGGATTCGGTCTGCGTCTTCTCCACCCGTACCGGCACCACCCCCGAGATCATCGAGGCCGCCAAGTTCTGCCAGGAGCAGGGTGCCCGCACGCTGATGTATGTCTCCAACGACAACACCCCGGCCACCGAGTACGCCAACTACAAGTTCTTCAGCTTCGCCGAGGACGACGTTCTGTGCGAGGCCATCTACACCTACCAGATCACGCTGGTCGCCCGCTTCCTCAAGAACGCCGGCGCCTTCCCCAAGTACGACACCTTCATGGAGGAGTTCGGCAAGATCGCCCCGTTCCTCATCAAGGCTAAGGATGCCCAGGACGAGCGCTGCGCCGCTATGGCCGAGGACTTCAAGGACACCGACTACCACATGGTGATCGGCTCCGGTATGCTCTGGGGCGAGGCCTACGACTACGCCATGTGCATCCTCGAGGAGATGCAGTGGATCAAGACCAAGTCCATCCACGCCGCCGAGTTCTTCCACGGCACCATCGAGCTGTGCGAGGAGGGCACGAGCCTCATCATGCTCTACGGCGAGGACGACACCCGCAAGCTCATGGACCGCGTTGACAACTTCACCCACATGCTCGCCGACGAGAAGGGCGTCAACGTCCGCGTGAACAAGTTCGATACCGCCGAGGTCGAGCTGCCGTTCAGCGACCCCGAGTTCCGCAAGATCGTCTC
The DNA here is from genome assembly GCA_934654585.1 of uncultured Collinsella sp. Lineage (GTDB taxonomy): Bacteria > Actinomycetota > Coriobacteriia > Coriobacteriales > Coriobacteriaceae > Collinsella. The sequence continues at coordinate 44,997 of CAKUGF010000013.1, forward strand.
CCCGATGGTCACCTACACCATCACCGAGCGCCTGAGCTGCCACCTCGAGGACGTCCGCAACCACCCGCTCACCACGCGTCGTTACTATCACCAGATGAACTACTAATCCTCTCAAATTACTGCGGTTGTCTGCAGGCGAGCCGCGTAGAACGCCTCGCCTGCAGGCCTATTTCTGGGGTTGATCGAAATGGTTGTCCAGTATCTTCTAGTTGCCCTGGTCGCATTTATTGCGTCCATGGACGAGCAATTATTTGGCATTACGATGCTTGGTCGTCCGCTGTTTACGAGCCTGTTCGTCGGCTTAATTCTTGGCGATGTCCAGCAGGGCGTAATCGTCGGCGCCGCTTTGGAGTCCATGTTTATGGGCGCCATCATGGTCGGTGCGGCGGTTCCTCCCGAGGTCTATGCCTCCGGTGTTCTTGGCTGCGCGTTCGCAGTCATTACGGGTACGGGCACGGCAACTGCCGTCGCGCTCGCCCTTCCCGTCTCCGTTTTCCTTCAGGTGTGGCGTAACTTCTGCTACGCCGTTCCGGGTGCCTTTGCCTGCAAAAAGATCGAGAATGCTCTGGCAAATCGCGATCTTGCCAAGGCAAATCTGTACCACCTGACCATCGTCCCGCTGTCGATCGGTATTCCGTCCGCGCTGCTGGTGTTTGGTTCGCTGTTCTTTGGTGCCGACCTCATCAACAACGCGCTCAACGCCATTCCGCAGTTTGTGATGGACGGCCTCAACGTTGCATCTGGCGTTATGGTCTGCATCGGCTTCGCCCTGCTCATTAGGACCATGGGCGACAACAAGCTGCTTCCTTGGCTGTTCATCGGTTTCATTATGGTCATCTACCTCAAGATGGACGTGGTCGGCGTCGCCGCAGCCGCCATTTGCGTCGCGCTGCTCCTGGCCTTCCGCGAGGGCTCGTCCGGTCCGCAGGCGGTTGCTGCAGATGAAGAGGAGGACTTCTAATGCCTACCCAGAACACCGACCTCAAAGAGGCCAAGAAGGACGCGATTATGACCCCCGATATGTATCGGAGCATGTTCCTTCGCCAGTTTACGAGCCAGTGCTCGCAGTCGTACGACAAGATGATGGCCATGGGCTTTATGTACACCATTCAGAAGCCCCTGCGCAAGATCTACCCCAACGACGACGATTACTATGCGGCGCTCGACCGCCACACCGAGTTCTTTAACATCACGCCCCACGTGCTCCCGTTTGTTGCCGGCCTGACGGTTTCTATGGAGGAGCAGGCTGCGGCCGATGAGAACTTTGACACGTCCTCGATCAACGCGATGAAGGTCGGCCTCATGGGACCGCTTTCGGGCATCGGCGATTCGTTCTACTGGGGAACGTTCCGCGTGGTCGCGGCCGGTATTGGCATCGGCATTGCCTCGACGGGCAACCCGCTCGGCCCCATCGTGTACGCGCTCATCTACTCCGTGATTAACTTTGCAACGCGTATCGTCGCGGCCCATCTGGGATACGACTTGGGAACCAAGTTCTTGCAGCAGTCCGAAGAGAACAACCTTATGTCTCGCATGACGCACGCCGCTGGCGTCCTTGGAATGACCGTTATCGGCGCCATGATTGCGGCGCAGGTCTCGCTGTCCACGGCTTTGACCTTTGATGTGGGCGGCTCGGAGATCGTCCTGCAGGATCTGTTTGATTCGATCTTCCCCGGCCTGCTGCCCTTGCTGGCAACCTTCGCATGCGTCGCCCTGTACAAAAAGGGCGTCAAGACCATCTGGATTATCTTGGGCATCTTCGCGATCTGCATCATCGGAACTGGCTTGGGCGTGTTTGCGGCGGCGTAATGCTGGCCGATATGCTTGCGTGCTGGATAACTAACTAACCGTGTAAAAACGGGGCTCGGCGTAAGGCCAGCCCCGTTTTTGTTTGAGGGATTGCCTGACCGTCCGCCGCACGAGCGTGGATTATCGGACAAACGAGCGTGGATATCCGGACGCCCGCCGAATGAGAGTGGATTTTCGGACGAAATCAGCCTCCAAACGCCCAAAAACCGTCCGAAAATCCACTCTCATTTTCCAGCCGTCCAATAATCCACGCTCGTCCATTACCATGCATCTCCTGTCTCTCACTCGTCTCTAAGACGAGAGATAAAGAGAAAACCGAGAGATAATTACGAGAGATAGCGATGTCGTTAAGAGATAGATAACGAAGAGATATTTCAAATATTGATTGTTCTACCAGCAAAAACATGTTTAAATGAAGCAAATAGTAGATAGTTTATCCCTCATCTCTCACTCATCTCCGAGACGAGAGATAAAGAGATAGACGAGAGATAATTACGAGAGATAACTGAGAGACGAGAGAAACCCATTGGGACACTCGCCGCAGAGCCGAGACGAAGGGACATGCAGATGAACGAAAGCGAGCTGACCAATCTGCTCGAGTCCTTAAGGCGTATGGGCTCGGATGATCTTAACGTCGAAGTGAAGGAAAGCGCCACGACGCTTTCTCGCGACGCGTGGGAAACAGTGAGCGCCTTTGCAAACACTGCCGGCGGAATCATCGTGCTCGGCGTGAGCGAGCGCGCAGGTTTTGTCCCGGTTGAGAACTTCGAGACCGAGAAGGTGCTCAACCAATTTGTCGCAGGCATGGGCGATGCCGGCGGTCGAGGAAAGCTGGCCAACCCGCCCAAATACACGATTGAGCGAGTGGAGCTCCAGGGTGCCATCGTTCTCGTCATCACGATTGAGGAGCTCGATCCGTCGAGCAAGCCCTGCTATGTAATAGAGCGCGGCGCCCAGGACGGCAGCTACAAGCGCATCGACGACAAAGACGTGCTGCTTTCATCGACCGAGGTGTTCGCGTTGGCATCATACGAACGGACGAGCCCGAGCGATCGCGACGCGGTGCCGGGTGCGGGCGCAGATGACCTCGACGAACCATTGGTCGACCGCACGATAGAGCGTGCTTTCTCATTGACGCCCCGGGCAATGCGCGGCGCGTCGGACAAGAAAACGAAGCTGGAGCGCCTGAATATCTTTGATTCCCAAGATAGCGTCACTAAGGCTGGACTCTTGGCTGTGGGCACCTACCCGCAGCAGTTCTATCCCAAGCTCTTTATTGATGTGGCTGTCCATGTCGGGACCCAGAAAGGCGCGGCAGGATCGCTGAGGTTCATGGACCGCGCAATCTGCGAGGGAACGTTGGGCGAGATGATCTTAGATGCTGTCGCAGCCGTCGCCAAGAATTTGCGCCGTACCTCGACCGTCCAGGGCGTCTCGCGCGCCGATTCGCTGGAGATTCCCGAGGAGGTTTTGCGCGAGGCGATTGCCAACGCGGTGATTCACAGGGAATACGGGGACCGCTTCTGTGGGCAATCGATTGCCGTCGACGTCTTTGACGATCGTGTCGAAGTGACAAACCCCGGCGGTCTATACGGAGGAAAGACTCGCGAGAACTTGTTTGACGGCAGCTCTCGATGCCGTAACGCGACGCTCATGAAACTCATGTCGATTGTTCCGCTGCCGGATGGCGCAGGTTCGCCGGCTGAGGGCAATGGCTCGGGCATTCCGATGATGATCGATGCCATGCGCGCGCATGGTCTGGCCGAGCCCCTGTTCTGCCCGGGATTCGATCGGTTCAAGGTCGTACTTTACCGTTCAAAGATCGAGCCGGTCGATCACGGCGGGGACTTAATCGTGACGGCGCTCAAGCGTTATGGCGAATTGGGGACGCGCGAGCTGGCAGAGCGCACGGGGCTTACCATCTCCCGGGTTAGGTCGCGCGTCAACGCGCTCATTGCCCAGGGCGAGCTTGAGCCCACAGCGCCAGCGACGAGCCGCAACCGTAAGTACCGGCTAACGGAGCGCGCGGAGCAGATGCGCTAGCGGACGAGGTGACCCAATAATCGACTCTCGATTGACGCCCGCTAAGGTAAGGCGGTTGTTGCCCAGTCGACGGCGATGCTAAAGATTTGGCTTACGCTGGCATGGCCCCGAGCCGTCCATCAAGAACAGCCTAAGAACCAGCTTGATGGCGTATCCCGGCTTGATCTCGGCAGCGTCAAAGACGTGGCGCTCGGTAAGCTCGCTGCAGTATGCATAGATATCGCGGATGAGTTCCGCGCCCGAAAGCGTAAACATGTAGCCTGCGTCCGTAAGCGCGTTGGGCGCGGCGGGCAGCTCGGCCATGCGGCAAAACGTGGACAGGTCGGGTGCCATGGCGCTCTGGTAGTCAAGAGCGCTGTCGGCTTCCTGCGCGGCCTGCTCTAACTGGTGCACGCGTTCGAGCGCCGCCGCCAACACAAAGCTCGGCGTGGGCGCATTGACGTCTTCCGTGGTCGCCACGAGCCTGCCCGCGGCCTGCGTGACAAGCCAGGCAACCTCACGCTGGCATCGCACAGCCTTGCGCGTAACCGGTTTGATGGATGAGGAGGAAACGCTCCCCTTAGGCGGATTCGAAGCAGCCACAAGACCCTCCCAAGAACAATCCGGCCCAACAAGTCCGGATGAAACACGTGCTACATCAGTATACAGGGGAGTGGGGTAGCGGGGTACGAGCGCGCCAGCGGCAAACCGAGAGCATCAACGATATGCCGATCGCGGAATGAGATCTCGTAAAAATTGACTCTCGGCCATATCATTGAGGGGCATGACTCGCGTTCGTATGGTTGTAGGTGCTGGCGATGAACGACATTGACCTTGCTGTTCCGTTGATGGACGGACCAAGCTATGACCGCGCCTGTAGCCTCGTGCCTTCCGAGTACGTTGAGGCGTGGGAGTGGTTTCTGAGCGAGGAACAGCGCGGCGGTGTCTGGGCCAACCTTCCGCACCGCACCAAGGAAGACAGCCTCCAGCATCAGTATCGTTTGAGAATTGGCTCGGAGCTCTTTCCTGTAACGCGGGATTCGGGGATTTTCTGGCCGGGCCAAGATTGGGTGAAGCAGGATCCCAATAAGACTTTTGCGCTCTCGGTTCATAACTCCAAAAAAGGCCTTTATGCCGATGTTCCCCCACTCTATTTGGACGATGGTACGTGGGTTATTAAATACTCGGTTCAGGCGTCGGGCGCTGTTGGTTCTCGAGACCAAGACTATAACCGGAAAATGCTCAACTGCATGGATTGCGGCGTTCCAGTCGGAGTCATATTTGCAACCGAGGTGGGTTATAAGGTGCTCGGCCTTGCGTTTGTCGAACGCTTCGAGCCCGAAAACGGTTGGTTTGTGCTGCATGGACCTGTTCACAAGGGCGGTCCAGACCCTCGTTTTGCGCCGGACATGAGCTATCTGAAGCACGCGCCAGCCGACATTGAGTTTGCCGGACAGGATGCTACCGACGATGAAAAGGTTCGCTACGCGTTAAGGCGCGAGCGTCTGGGACAGCAATGGTTCCGCAAGCAGCTCGTTGCCGCTTATGACGGTCGTTGCGCAGTGTCGGGTTGTGGCGTCAGCGAAGCTTTGGAGGCCGCGCATATCGAAAACTATTCGGGCCCAAAATCTCAAGTTGCCAGCAATGGCATTCTGCTTCGGCGCGACTTGCATTCTCTATTTGATGCCCATCTGATTTCGTTTGAGCCTGTTTGCGGCGAATATCGGCTGTGTGGGTCGTACCTGCTCGATAAGACTGACTACGCTTCCTTCGCGGGCGCGACGCTGAGGCAGCCGAATGAGTATCAGTGGCGACCCAATACGGTGTTTCTTGAGGCCCATCGCATCGAGTTCGATCGTTCGGAAAAGAAGCGCGATAAGGCGGGGCTTCTGCCGTATTAGCGTATTAGAATTTGGTAGTTTTTGACGATCGTGCCGTTTGATCGGATCGCGCGGCGATGCGATCTCACGTGTGCTTGCTGGTGCATGCTCTTCCTGGTTTGAATAACGAGAGGGGAGCGAGAATGAGCTGGCGAAGTGATGTCGCGCTGGGGAAGTACGGAAAACTGCCGCGCGCCCTCATCGACAAAAGCATGTTCCCGAATGTGGAAGTTGATTACGGTTCGTTTGCTGTCGCCTGCCCTTGCTGTGGCTTGCAAATTCCGTGTCTCGACATTCGGTTTATCGATGCGCGCGATAGGCTCAGCAAAGATGCGAGAAAACGCACGGGCGTTCATATGCCGGTGTATCCGGAGAAGTGTCCCGTTTGCAACCTCGATATCGCGTATGACGACGGTGGCGAGGGGTAAGTGATGCGGGTAGTAGACCGTGCATGCCTCGCCGCCCCTACAAATAAATCCCCTCACCGAGTTGCTTGTGGAACTCGGCGTGATGGTCGCGTGCCCAGGTAAAGAGCGCCTGGTCAAAGTCGGTGCGCGTGGCCGGGACGCCAAAAACGCCGGCAACTTCGACACGCACAAACTCCAGTGCCGGCAGCTTGTTGATCGCGGTGAGGGCAAACGGGGACGAGGGCTCCTCGAACAGATAGCGGCTGCCCTGCAGCGCATCGCAGCTGGTGCACGTGTTGCCGAGTGACGACGCCTTGGAGGCTCGCGCGCCTACGGGCTTGTAGCCGCAGCGCTTATGGAGGTAGTCGCGGAGCTCGCCCGGCACGCAGCCAAGCGCGGGAACGATGGCGAGTGCGTTGGCATTGGCTGTGTCGACGGCAATGTGTCCGGCTTCGTTAGGTGCGTACGCGGCGGCGGTGTCCTTGCCGTCGTCGGCTCGATAGGGGATACCGAAGGCCGCGACCGAGGTCTCTTTGTGGCACTTCCAGCACTCGCGCTTGCCCAGTACCAGATATATATACGGTGCGGAGGGGTCGGATCGGTCTACGCCGGGCAGCCACTCGGCAAAGGGCTCAGGATTAACGCCGCTGGGCACATACCAGATCTTTTTGGTCCGGTCCCATTTGGCGCCCAGCGCCTTGGCTTCTTCTTTGTGGGAAAAGGGGACATCGAGCTCGGTGCGCATGGCGGCTCCTTGGTGCGCGGGTGCAGGTGGCTCAAGGATACCGCAGGGCGTGGGCGTCGTAGCGTTTGGCCGAGAAGTCGCTGTGCGGGCTGGTTGGTTGTGGCGTCGGGCAAATTGGCAAGTAAATGGCCAGCTTTTGGTCGGCTGGCGGCAACCTTGCCAAGAGCTTGACGGATTGCGGTTTAGACGTCGGTGAATGAACACTTGGGGATGCGAAGCGGCAAAATAACCGCGGGTATTTGCCAAAACTCAAAAAGGAGCGCCATCTGTTGCTCGTGCACATCAAGCGAATTTATATTCGTGATGGATATCAAAGTTATTGTTGATGTTGGGGCATTGAATTTGTTTGGCAGCCATTCGTCAGATGAATTGATGTTACGTTGCGATGACGGTTGGAGCTGCCAGCGGATTTGGCGACATAAAACAAAACAGCCCAGAGACATAGCCTCTGAGCTGCGAACATTTGGTGGGCGTTAGAAGATTTGAACTTCTGACCTCTTCCGTGTCAGGGAAGCGCTCTCCCCCTGAGCTAAACGCCCGATCAAGGGTGCGCGAATGCGCAGGAAATAATATAGCGGAGCCAGGACCTGGTGGCAAGAGCATTTTTAAAAATCGTTAGCTTGTGGAGTAGGGTTCCGCGTCGATCTTGTCTTTTTTAAGAGCTCGTAGCCGTGGACCGCTTGATGCATAATGCGTTAGTCGATACGTCATGGAGTCGTGGACGAACGTCATTGACGGATTTGTCTTACCGATAAACGGCCAAGCTGTTAGCTTGCATCCTTACCGTGGTAAGGTAAGCCGAATTATTTCCAGATTGTTTCGGGGGAGTGGAATGAGCAGAGAGCACGCTGAGCAGCTCGAAAACGCAAAAGCTTCGGTTCCTATGACCGACATTTCGAACGTTGAGGCGCCCGAAGGTACCGATGAGTTCAGTCGCAGCATTCGTCGCGCGTGGCGTGGACGTCTCAATAATGCCTCGACGCGCAAGATGATCACGGGCGTCGTGGCGACGCTGGTGGGCGGTTCGTTTTGGGGCTTCTCGGGCACCAGCGCGAGCTTTTTGTTCGACACCTACCACGTCGACACGCTGTGGCTTATGAGCGTGCGACAGATTCTTGCCGGCCTGTTATTTATGGCCGTGGTCGTCACGCGCGACCGCACGCGTCTGGTTAAGCTCTGGACCACGCCTGCCGACCGTAAGCAACTTTTGTTCTTTACCGCCTTTGGTCTGCTGTTCAACCAGTTCTGCTATCTTTCGGCCGTGCGCCTGACCAATGCCGGAACGGCGACGGTACTTCAGTGCTTGCAGCTGGTCATTATTATGGGATACACCTGCGTGATCGATCGCCGTAGACCGCGCGTGCGCGAGGCCGTCGGCATTGGTCTGGCCCTGGGCGGTACGTTTTTGATTGCAACTGGCGGCGACCCCACCAGCCTGAGCATCTCGCCGCTCGGTCTTGCCGCGGGCCTTATGTGCGCGGTCAGTGCCACCTGCATGGCGGTGATTCCCGCCAAGATACTGCCCGAATACGGCAGTCCGATCGTTACGGGTTCTGCAATGCTCACGGCTGGCGTTGTTTCGTGTGCATTTGTGCAGCCGTGGGCTCATATGCCTGCCCTCGATGCCGCCGGTATCGAAGCGCTCGCGGTGTTTGTGGTCGTTGGTTCGTTTTTGGCGTACATGCTCTACATGCAGGGCGTTAAGGATATTGGCTCAGTGCGCGCGAGCCTTATCGGAACCGTTGAGCCGGTCTCGGCGACTATTACGAGTGCCGTCATGTTGGGTACGGTGTTTCTGCCGACCGATATCATCGGCTTTGTCATGATCATCGTGATGATGTTTTTGACGGTGTAGCCGCTGCGGTTGCTATCAAGGATAATGGGCAAGCGGTGCGCCGTCTTTTCGACGCGCTTTTGTCTACAAGGAGGACCTCGTATGAAGTACTTTGGCACCGATGGCTTTCGCGGCGAGGCCAATGTTGGGCTGACCGTAGAGCATGCGTACAAGATCGGCCGCTTTGTGGGCTGGTATTACGGCGCCAATCGCGAGCGCAAAGCACGCGTGATCGTGGGCAAGGACACGCGTCGCTCGAGCTATATGTTCGAGGCGGCGCTGGTGAGTGGCCTGGTCGCGAGCGGCGCAGACGCCTATATGCTGCACGTGATCCCGACGCCGGGTGTGGCGCATCAGACCGTGGAGGGCTGCTTTGATTGCGGCATCATGATCAGCGCGAGCCACAACCCGTTTTGCGATAACGGCATCAAGCTCGTCAACAGCGACGGCTTTAAGATGGACGAGGACGTGCTGGAGCTCATCGAGGACTATATCGATGGCAAGAGCGAGGTGCCGCTGGCCACGGGCAACCACATCGGTGCCACGGTGGACTACATGCAGGGCCGTAACCGCTACATCGCCTCGCTCATCGCAAGTGCGAACTTTTCGCTGCAGGGCGTCAAGATCGGCTTGGACTGTGCCAACGGCTCGGCGTCCTCGGTTGCCAAGCCGGTGTTTGACGCGCTCGGTGCCGACGTGCGCGTGATCAACGCCGCGCCCGATGGCTTCAACATCAATGTGGACTGTGGCTCCACGCATATGGAGCGCCTGCAGCGCCACGTGGTGGAGCAGGGGCTGGACGTGGGCTTTGCCTATGACGGCGATGCCGACCGCTGCCTGGCCGTGGACGAGCGCGGCCGCGTGGTCGACGGCGACCAGATTCTGTATGTGTGTGGTGTGTATCTAAACAAGCACGGTCGCCTTTCGGGCGGTACCGTGGTGCCGACGATCGCCAGCAACTTTGGCCTGATCAAGTCGCTGGAACTTGCCGGTCTGAGCGCCGTGACCAGCGGCGTGGGCGACCGCCATGTGTATGCCAAGATGCGCGAGGGCGGCTACAGCCTGGGCGGCGAGCAGACGGGTCACACAATCTTTGGCGATATCGAGCGCACGGGCGACGGCATCATGACGTCGCTGCGCGTGATGGAAGTGATTCGCGCCGAGCGCGAGACACTCTCGCAGCTCACGGCTCCGTGCAAGCTGCTGCCGCAGGCGCAGGTCGCTGTGCGCGTTGCGGACAAGGATGCCGCGCTCGACAGCATGGGCGTGCAGAATGCGATCGCCGAGGCCGAGGCTTCGATGGCGGGCGAGGGCCGCGTACTCGTGCGCAAGAGCGGAACCGAGTCGGTCATCCGCGTCCTTGCCGAAGCCCCCGACCAAACAGCCGCCGAAGCCGCCATGAAGCGCATCGCCGCTGCCCTAGAAACTCTGTAAGGTAGTCGTTGGGTGTTCCTATAGTTTTGTCAACCGCCGGGGCTACTCCCGGTAGGGCACCCGGTCGCGCATCACGG